>DBRH01000072.1:34325-35116 GCA_002305955.1 Kosmotogaceae bacterium UBA1373 | reverse complement strand
AATGCCCCGGATTTATCGACGAGCACGGTTCTCTCTACTTCACCGGGAAGTGCAACTCCCTTCCAGCCATCGAGTATGGCGATCTCGCTTTCCGGGTGGAAGTGGAACTCCCCTCTGACGAAGAACTTGGTGAAGACCGCAGTCTTCACGCCATGTGAGTTGGTAAAATAGAACTCCACGGGAGCGACCTCCCTCAGCCACAGCTCGTCGTCGAAACCGGGCGCCGAATCGTCTCTTATGAAAAAGTAAAACTCTATATCGGAGAACCTGTCGAAGTCATCTCTCGTGTATGAACCGTAAGAGACTACCGAGACGATTCTCTCGTCTTCCCTGGCGGCATCGACGATTTTGCGCAAAATATGAATATTCTTGGGGTTACCCGACAGCCTGTAGAATCTATCCTGTTGCATCTCCACTCCTTCCCTTCCCTTCAAACTACGTTCGAATCAGTGTCTCGATTGCATCCTTTTACAAAAAAGATAATATCACGCCTTTGTCCGCGCTGAATTATAGGGTCTCTATTGACAATTCAGAAGACAACAAGTATTATTAGTAGTACAAGTCATACTAGTTATACAAGTTGCACATGACGACGATGATGATAAATTAAGAGGGGCTGATGAATCATGAAGGCAAAATCCGAAAACAACGGTAAGTATATGGGCTCGGTGAAAGTCGGTCAAAAGGGTCAGATCGTTATTCCAAAAGAGGTTAGAGAGATGTTCGAGATCTCCCCGGGAGACACTCTGGTGCTTCTGGCAGACTCTGAGAAAGGAATAGCCATAGAACGC
>DBRH01000072.1:32119-34272 GCA_002305955.1 Kosmotogaceae bacterium UBA1373 | reverse complement strand
ACAAAGAACCTGTCAAAGACATACAAAGCAACGAAGGCGGTTGAAGATCTTAACCTTACGATTGAAAAAGGTGAGCTGTTCGCCTTACTCGGGGTCAACGGTGCGGGGAAGACTACAACTATCAAAATGCTTTCCTGCCTTATAAGACCGAGCAGCGGTGATGCCACACTCATGGGAAACAGCGTTGTCACCTCGCCGATCAAGGTGAAGGAAATCATAAACGTATCGCCTCAAGAGACGGCGGTGGCTCCCAACCTGTCTGTTCGCGAGAATCTCGAACTCATGTGCGGAATTTATGGTTACGATTCGAAGACGGCAAGGGAGAAGACCGGCAAGACAATCAAAGACTTCTCGCTTTCGGAGATCGAAAAGAGCAGAGCGAGGATACTATCCGGAGGCTGGCAGCGTAGGCTTTCCATCGCCATGGCTATCATCACAGAACCTGAGATCCTCTTTCTAGATGAGCCCACGCTCGGTCTTGACGTACTTGCACGCCGTGAACTCTGGCGCATCATAGAAAAGATGAAAGAGAAAATCACGATTGTCCTCACTACACATTACCTTGAAGAAGCGGAGGCGCTGGCCGATAGAATCGCGATCATGTCTCGCGGCAAGCTGGTCGCCGTCGGAACGGCCGAAGAGCTGAAGACACTGGCAAATGCCGGTAACTTTGAAGATGCCTTTGTTGCGCTGTGCGGGGGAGAAACGACTTATGAAAATGAGTAGTTTCGCAATCAGAAACGCCAAGGAGCTGATCAGAGACAGACTCAATCTGGCTTTCGGCATAGGTTTCCCCGTAATTGTTCTGCTGATGCTTACCTTGATTCAGTCCAACGTGCCTGTGGAACTCTTCTCCATCAAGAATCTCACTCCCGGAATCGCGGTCTTTGGCCTTTCGTTCATATCTTTGTTCTCGGGAATGATCATCGCGAAGGATCGAACGAGCTCTTTTATGTTGAGACTTTTCACATCTCCCATGAAGGCCAGAGATTACATACTGGGATACACTCTGCCTTTGATTCCCATGGCGGCGCTGCAAATATCCGTTTGTTTCATCGTAGCCGTGCTGCTGGGATTGGAAATCAGTGTCAATATGCTCCTGGCACTAATCGTGTTGATGCCGGCGGCATTAATGTACATCGCGATAGGTTTGCTTTGTGGAAGCATTTTTACAGACAAGCAGGTCGGCGGGGTTTGTGGCGCGCTGCTTACCAATGGCTCTGCCTGGCTTTCAGGCGCATGGTTCGATGTCGATCTGGTCGGCGGTGCTTTCAAGGCGATAGCGAATGCTTTGCCTTTTTTACACGCGGTAAATGCCGGTCGATATGCCTTGAACGGGGAATACGGCAGAATAATGCCGGAACTGGCCTGGGTGATCGGTTATGCGGTGGCGCTCACTGCACTTGCAATCATCGCTTTCACGAAAAAAATGAACAGCGACAACCCGTGAAGAGCGGGAAGGGCCGTCCTTCGTAGAGCGGAACCTGAGGCTAGAGGTAAGAGGCAGGAGGTGTGAAAAGCGTGAAGGTCTTGATCTTCTTACCTCTGACCTCTCCCCCTCTTACCTCTGTCGTCTTTGCGTTCCGACGCTGTGCGTCCAGGTTTTTGGTAAAAACAGAGATTAAGAAGACAGAATTACTTCAATAGACCCCTCCCGGATCTTTACTGGCGGGAGGAGGTCACGGCGTTTTCGATGGCCTTCAATATAACTTTGCTGCTGTAAGTCGCGCCGGTTATAACATCTATCTGAACCGACTGGCTCTTTATAACAGCCGCGGTTATCGTTTCGGCCGCCTTTCCCTTCCCGTTGTCGTGCTTGAGGATATCTATATCCGTGATTGCGTGGTTTTCGACTTTCACCCTCACGGTTGCCTTTACAATGCCGGCGCTGTAGCTGCCCTCGTAACTTCCATCGTTCACAGATGCCAGATTAAGGCTGCCGAACTCGATGGTATCCAGCACCTTGAGGCCTTCCTCGAGTTTCGGAATCACCACGGTCACGAACACGATGATCGCAGCTGCCGCAATTATTGCGATAACTACCAGTACCCTGATTAGCGATTTTCTTTTGCTCATTCACTTCCTCCCAGAATGTCCATAACGAAAGATACGTTTCCCGATACGTTTTCAAGCAGAGTATCGCGATCAATGTC
>DBRH01000072.1:7349-32097 GCA_002305955.1 Kosmotogaceae bacterium UBA1373 | reverse complement strand
GGTCTTTCATCACCGAGTGAAAGAGGTCCATTCTCTGATGGGCCATTTCGGTGAAATTGGGCGCGGCCTCCCGATCGGTGCCTTTCCCGAATCCACTCATGAAAATCAGTTTGAAGATCTCCGGTCTGTCGAGAAAGTATTCGGCGAAATATCTGTAGCTGGTTTCCAGTCTTTCCAGCGGAGTCATGCTGTCTGTAAGGCGAGCGCTTATGTATTCCATAGCGTCCACGGCGTAACTGTCCTTTACTGCACCTATCAGACCGTCCATGCTCCCGAAGTAATTGTAAACCGAGGCCGGAGAGTATCCTGCCAGCTCGCTGACTCTCCTGATATTAAGGGCCTTGATCCCTCTTTCTTCAATTACCTGACGCGCCGCTTTTATAAAATACTCTCTGTTTCTTTCGCGACGGATTTCACTTCCCCTCACCCGATCACCTCAGCTTTTGAAGGAATCGGCGAAGGTTTGAATGTTTTCCTCGAAGAGCTTCGGGGTCGGCTTCCCCTTCGAGAGGGCCTTGATAATTGTCCTGGAAAAGAAACCGAGGCGTTCCATGTTGAACTCGCCTCCGAAAAAGCCTTTCGCCTTGCATGAATCCAGAAACTCGCCCGGGAAGTTCTGCTTCAGGTACTCTTCGAACTGTGGCCGGTTGCCGCCCATGCAGAGAAAGACTCCGACGTTTTTCGATTTGAGAGAGTTGAGGTTTTTCCCGACGAACTCTTTGATCGGCTTCTGTATCTGGCCGGCCCTGACAGAGGCTCCGATTATGACGTTGTCGCAATCAGAAAACCCGGGATTGGGATTTTTCCCGATATCGATCACTTTCACCTCTCCGGGGAGTTTTTCAGAGAGCATTCTGGAACACTTTTCCGCAGTTCCGCTTTTGCTGGCGAAGATTATTACCGTGCGCATCATAGTTCCTCCTGTGTTGTAAAGATACTGAACATTGTTCAATTTATGACGCAAGTTTAATTCCGTCTCTCCTCCGCTGTGTTTCGGAAAGGAAAAATCTTCATTCCAATAGCCTTTCCTTCGAAAAGAAAACTTCTCTTGCAGTATTCCGGTGGTATGTTATAATTCAATGCGTTGAAATTCCCGCTTTGCCTTAAAGGCAGGGCCACAGTCCAAGGGAGGAGGCAATAAATGATAAGGATCTACGAAACAATGTTCATCGTCTCACCTCGGCTCGATGAGGAAAGCAGAAACTCGATGGCCGAAAAGGTGAGAGACTACATCGTCGAACGTGTAAGCGGTACTATCGAGAAGTTCGACAGATGGGGTATCAGGAAACTGGCTTACAGGGTAACCAAAGGCTTTTCCGAGGGAGATTACACCGTTATTCAGTTCAAGGCCGATTCGGAGAGCGTAGATATCCTCGAGAAGTTCTACGGAATCACCCCGGAGGTCTTCAGGTGGCAGACTTTCAGAAGAGAAGATCTCGAGAAGGCTGAAAAGAAGGCACTTCTCAAGAAGGGAACCTCCGAAGAAGAGCTTCCGGAAGGGCAGACCGAAGTGAAAGCGGTTGAGTCCGCGGTGGTTGAAGTTTCCGAAGCGGTAGTAGAAAAGACCACCGAAACCGTGGCAACGGAGGAATAACATGTCTATCAGCTACAATCATGTCGTTCTGATCGGCAGGCTCACCCGGGACCCGGAGATCAAGTTTGCCGCCAGCGGTACTCAGATAGCGACTTTTTCCCTCGCAGTAGATAGAAATATACCCTCTTCCGGCAACGACAACACCGATTTCATAAGGATCGTCGCCTTCGGCAAGACGGCCGAGTTCGTCGGCAACTACCTGACCAAGGGACGTCTCATCCTCGTGGAAGGCTCGTTGAGAATAAACAAGTGGAAGACGCAGGAAGGCGAGTCGCGTTCGAACGCCGAAGTCGTGGCCTCCAACGTTCGTTTCATGGAGACGAAGGCCCAGACCGTTTCGACCGGAGGATTTGAGAAGGCTCCGCAGGAGGACAGCGTGGTTGGAAGCACCGGAAACGATGATATAACTTTTTTTGGCAGCGAATCTGAAGATACGGGCGACGATATCCCGTTTTGATACAGGAGGAACGACATGGTAAGAGACAACAGGAGAAGAATGAGAAGCAAGAAGAAATGCAGACTCTGCGGCTCGAAAACCACCTACATAGATTACAAGAATTTATCCCTTCTGCGCGAGTACGTGACTGAAAAGGGCAAGATAATACCCAAGAGGATCACAGGAAATTGCGCGAAGCATCAAAGGATGGTCAAGGAAGCCATACAACGTGCCAGGTTCATGGCTTTGCTTCCTTACACCAAGGAGTAAACGAAAACGGGAGGCCTGGAGCCTCCCCTTTTTTAAAGGAGGGTTTCTATGAAGGTCATACTGCTAAAGGACGTCCAGAACGTTGGAAAAACCGGCGAAGTGAAAACCGTTTCCGACGGTTATGGCAGAAACTTCCTGATTCCCAGGGGTCTGGCGGTCGAAGCCAACCAGAGCGAGCTGGCCAAGTTGAACTCCGAAAAGAAGAAAAAGGAAGAAAAGGAAGACAGAATAAAGAAGGCGAGCGAGGAACTGCTCAGCACTCTCCAGAAACACCACTTCATAATAAAGGTGAAATCCGGCGCCAGCGGCAAGCTTTTCGGCGCGGTGACTTCAGCCGATATAGCTTCCCACATAAAGAACGTTCTCGGACTGGAGATCGACAGACGACACATAGATCTGGCCGAGAACATCAAGCAGACGGGCGAGTACAAAGTTGACATAAAGCTTCCCGGAAGTGTCAGGGGGCAGATAGCTGTTCGTGTAGAGAGCCTGGAGGAGAACTGAATTGGAGTTTCAGATCTTCTCGAAAGCGCTGTACTCTACATGGATTCTCTACAGACCGGAAAGGATTCTCTTCGATTCGGGCGAGGGTATCTCCACCATACTTGGAAACAGCGTCTACGCCATAAAAGACGTGTTCATGACCCATGGACATGTCGATCACATCGCGGGACTATGGGGACTCATCAACACCCGAAACACAGCCATGGGCGACAGGAACAAACCCCTCAGAATAAACTACCCGGCCGGAAACAGGGCTATAGAGGCCTTTCTGGATTTCATAGTCGGCATGAACCCGAGATTGAGATACGACATGATCCTCAACCCGCTGGACGACGGCGACGAGGTTTTTCTGAGAACGGCCGGCAGCTTCAAAAGATCGGTAAGACCCTTCAGGGTTAAGCACACGGCAGGAGAGATCAGTTGCGGCTACCACATTTACGAAGAGAGACGCAGGCTGAAGGAAGAGCTCTCGGGTCTGACGTCGAATGAAATAGCCTCGATAGTTCGTGAGAAGGGCAGGGATGCCATAACAGACACCTATACCCAGAAGATAGTGACGATAAGCGGCGACACTTTCGCTCTTCCTCCAGAGACAATAAGCAACTCCGAGACCCTTTTACACGAATGTACTTTTCTTCAGGAAAAAGACAGGCGAAACCAGAACCATTCAAGCGTCGAAGAGGTCATAGATAGTGTGAAACACAGTGAGGGAATAAAGAGACTGATATTGTATCATATATCGGGAAGGTATACTTCTAAAATGAAGAAATGGCATTCCTTCGTCCAGAAGGAACTCGAAGAAACGGGAGTGGAAGTGTACGTAGTTCACCCGGAACACGTTTTCACATTGTGAAAACCTGTGCACAGTACTCCGGGAGGAGGTAAAGCATGGGTTACGTAGGTTGGATGATATTTGGTTTGGTACTACTGGTTGTGGAGATACTGACCCCGACGTTCTTTTTCCTGTGGTTCTCCATTGGAGCCTTCCTGGCAGGTATCGTAGCGATGTTCACCACCAACGTCGGCTGGCAGATAATAGTCTTCGCCGTAAGCAGCGCGCTTCTGGTGTTGCTCACCAGACCGATAGCGAAAAAGCTCTCTAAGGGCGATTCCCCAAAAAAGATGTACATCGACGGCCTTGTGGGATCTACCGGCAGAGTGGTGGTCGAGATAAATCCCTCTATGGACAGAGGCCTGGTGAGGATCGAGGGAGAAGACTGGAGGGCCAGCTCGACCGACGGCGGAACGATCCCCGTCGATACACCGGTGAGAGTGGTGAGGCTCGAAGGAACCACGATATTCGTGGAAAGAAAAACATAAGAGTAGGGGAGGAGTGAGAGATGATCATAGTATGGCTTGTACTCGCGGCAGTTATATTCATAATTGCGGCATCGGGTATAAAGATAATAAGACCCTTCGAAAAGGGTCTGGTAGAAAGGCTTGGAAAGTACCGGAGAGAAGCCCAGCCGGGTTTGCAGTTCATAATTCCCTTCATCGAGAGAATGATAAAAATCGATCTCCGCGAGACCGTGATAGACGTCCCGCCGCAGGAAGTCATCACCAAGGACAACGTCGTCGTGACGGTCGATGCGATAATTTACTACCAGATCACCGATGCTTTCAGGGTAGTTTACAACGTAGCCAGCTTCGAGATCGCCGCGATAAAGCTTGCGCAGACTAACCTCAGGAACGTTATCGGCGAAATGGAACTCGACCAGACGCTCACCTCAAGGGAAAGGATAAACGTAACCCTGAGAGAGGTCCTCGACGAGGCCACCGATAAGTGGGGCGTCAAGGTCACGAGGGTCGAGATAAAAAAGATAGATCCGCCACAGGACATCATGGACGCCATGTCCAAGCAGATGAAGGCCGAAAGAACGAAGAGGGCCGTAATTCTAGAGGCAGAGGGTTACAAACAGTCGGAGATAACCAAGGCCGAAGGCGACAAGATGTCGGCGATACTCCAGGCCGAAGGTCAGAGCGAATCGATCAAGAGGGTGGCCGAGGCCAACAAATTCAAATTGATAGCCGAGGCCGAAGGTCAGGCCGACGCCACAATCAGCGTCTTCAAGGCGATCCATGAAGGCGACCCGACGAAGGACGTCATCGCGATACGCTACCTCGACGCTCTGAAACAGATCGCCGACGGAAAGGCCAACAAGGTCTTTCTGCCTTACGAAAGCAGCGCCATGTTGAGCTCTATCGGTTCTATGGCCGAGATCTTCAGGGAAAAGTCAACCTCCCAAGAACGGGAGAGTACCGGCGAGAAGTGATCTGATTGCTGATACAGGAAACCATCGAGCTACTCATCATACTGCTCTTAATATCGGCCCTGGCCACCGTATTTGCGGTGGCCACGGTTTTTGCCTTCTATCTGCGTGTCAGAAGACCGCCCGCTCTCCTGATGTTCATGAACTCGGCGGCTTCCACGACCGTTACGCTGCTCGGCTCGCTGGTTTTGACCGACAACAGGAAATTATTTCTGACCTTCCTCTTTTTCGTGGCTTACTTCTTCATCTACAACTCTCTCGGCAGACATATAACCAGTTACGACGATACTTTCAGGATACTCTTCCTTTCCATGGGGTACACCAGGGAGGAGTTTTTCATGAATTACCTGCTCGTCCAGGGGAAGTGGAAACTGATAGAGAGCAACATCTCCTTCGCATCAAGCTCGACATTTATCATCATTTTTTCCGGAGAACTGGCCCGGTTCTTTCCCGATCAATGGGTCGGCGTCACACTCGTCTTCGCGGTTTCCACCTTCGTTTTGAGTGTGAGTAGATGGATCGGGGAGGATTTCAGAAACAAACTATCAAAGGAAGAGTAATATACTTATGGTATTATACCCCTATAGGGTATTTATACAACCATATTAGGAGGGATAGAGATGGAGAAGAAACTGCTGCCAGACAATATCATTAAACAGGTGAAAGAGGTATTCTCAGCGTTGGAAGGACCGGTGAAGGCGCTTTTTTTCAGGAGCGAGAAGAAATGTGATTACTGCAATACGGCCGAACAGCTTTTGAATGAGCTGTCGGGTATAAACGAAAAACTCGCCTACGAGGTCTTCGACGTGGATTCCGATATGGCCCGCAAGTACGAGATTGAGCTGGCGCCGAGCATAGTGCTCCTCACACCCGATGGCGACGACAAGGGAGTCAGGTTCCTGGGTGTGCCGGCCGGCCACGAATTTGGAACGCTCCTGCAGGATATAGTGACCTTCTCGAGGGGTGCGAAACCCGAACTGTCGAAGGAATCGCTCGAGAAGATAGAGGCGATAGACAAACCCGTGGAGATAAAAGTCTTCGTTACAACGACCTGCCCTTACTGCCCAAAGGCCGTATTGACGGCCCACCACATCGCCATGGCCAACAAGAACATCAAGGCTTACATGATCGAGGCCAACGAGTTCCAGGAGATGTCCATGAAGTACGGTGTTTCATCCGTTCCGCAGATAGTTATCAACGACAGAGTTACCTTCGTCGGAGCCTACCCCGAAGGTCAGTATGTAGAACAGGTATTGAAAGCGCTCTGAGGAGGGAAAGAGATGTCGTTCTTCGAGCTGGGAAGCGCCAAAAAAGCGGAAATTGAAGACAGATACGACATAGTTATAATCGGTGGCGGACCTGGTGGTATCACAGCCTCCATCTACGCTGTGCAGGCCGGTCTGAAACCGCTGATAATCGAAAAGGCGATCGACGGAGGCCAGATGAACAACACCCAGGCGGTGGAGAACTGGACGGGTTTCACCAGCGTCGGCGGCATGGAACTTAGTGAAAAGATGGCCGAACACGCGAGAGCCTTCGATGTGCCTTTTTTCTACGGCGAGGTCGTGGATGTAGAACTCGAGGGACCGGAAAAGGCCGTGATCCTGGACAACGGCAGGAGGGTCGCCTCCAGAGTGATCATCGTAGCGACGGGTTCCAACCCTAGAAGTCTGGGTGTGGAAGGTGAAGAGGCTTTCAAGGGTAGGGGTATAAGTTACTGCGCCACCTGCGACGGCCACTTCTTCACCGACAAACACATCGCCGTGATCGGCGGTGGCAACAGCGCGCTGGATGAGTCTATATACCTGAGCAAGATGATCAGGAAGATAACGATAGTTCAGAACCTGCCGAAGCTGACGGCCGACAAACTCCTCCAGGATAAATTGAACGCTACCGGAAAGGTCGAGTACATTTTCAGCTCCGTGGTCGAATCGATCGAGGGCGACACGCAGGTCCGCGCCATAAAGATCAGGAACCAGGAAACCGGCGAAACCACAAAACTGCCGATCGAGGGTATGTTCGTCTTCATAGGACTTCTGCCCAACAGCGGCTTCCTCAAGGGGAAACTGCCGCTGAACAGGTTCGGCTACATACAGACCGACGGGAACATGGAGACCGAAGTGAAGGGCGTTTACGCTATAGGCGACGTCAGGGAAAAGGAAGTGCGCCAGATAGTCACGGCCGCCGCCGACGGGGCGATCGCCGTTTACCACGCGGCCAGGACCTATTTCGACGGTTGATCGAAAAACCTGTATAGAGTAATAAGAGCGCCTCCGGGCGCTCTTATTTCTTTTCCACCATGTCGGCGGGGGAATTGAGTACTTCGATGATCCCCTTCTCCATATCGACGCTCACCCACTGGCCCACCGGAAGCACAAGCTTCGGAAAATCTCCGTGGTAGCTCGGCATACCGATCCAGACAGGGATGTCTTTGCCGAGAAAGTAATCGTTTATCAGCTTTTTGATATCGTTCAGATCGCCGTTCTTTATCTCGGTGAAACCGGCGAAGATTACCCCGCGCAGAGACGAAAAGCCGTTTATGTGAGCGATGTTCCATATCATTCTCTCGAGCGATTCCTTCGACTCGCTGACGTCTTCCAGCACCAGAATCGCGTCTTTCAAGGAGCCCAGATACTCGGTGCCCTGCAGGGCCTGGAAGAGCGACAGGTTGGCCGGAATCAATCTCCCCGTCATAAGGCCGGGTATCACCGGTGTGGAAGCGTAGTTGAACCTTATGGTCCTGTTGCCGTTGAAGAGGTCCATTATGTTCTTAAGCGATTGGCCGTCGCTTCCAAGCTCCACGGCGACCATAGGCCCGTGATAGGTGACGATCCCCGTCTTGAAGTAGATGGCCAGCAGGAGTGCCGTTATATCGCTGTAACCCACGAAGGGTTTGGGGTTGGCGGCGATACTCTCCCAGTCCAGCCAGTCGAGAATGTTGTACGATCCGTAGCCGCCCCTGGCCGTTATGATCGCTTCGTACTCGGGGTTCGAAAAGGCTTCGTTCAACTCCTGGGCCTTCTCCCGCGGAGAGAGAAAGGCCTGGCAGCTCCTTCCGACGACGACCCTGAAACCGGCGTTCCTCAGCGCGGCGACACCGGCGTCGAGTTTGCCCCTGTCGGGAAAACTAGAAGGAGCCGTCACGAAGACTGTCCTTATTTCTCCTCCTGAGAGCGAGTTGCTGAGAAGCAAGAAGTTGAGCAGCATAATCATCAACCAGACCTTTCTCATTAGAATATCCTCCAGTGAAAGCTATACTTAATAGTTTGCCATCGACGGGAGTCAAAATCAATAAGCCTTTGAAAAGATTCTTCGCAAAACTCAATCATAACCTACGCCTCTATCGCCCAGACCGGGGCTGTAAATCATCGACCGAGCGATCCTGAAAAGCAGGAGGAGCGGTACCGTGCCGATAACCGAGGCCGCGGCGAAGAGGTTCCAGGAAGTGTAGTAACTCCTTATCTCGCCGGCGTAGGAGAAAACTTTCAGCGAAAAGGGCATCATTTCGCTCCGGTTCAGCATGATCAGGGGCAGCGTGAAGGAACTCCAGCAGGAAACCAGTACATAGGTCAGAACCCCGCCAACGACCGGCAGCGAAAGGGGGAAGAGTATCCTCCAGAGGTAGCCGGTCCCGGAGAGACCGTCGAGCCTAGATATCTCGCGTAGTTCGCGAGGCACCGAGGCGAAAAAGCCGCCGAGAACGAGCAGGGCCAGAGGCGCCGATTGAACCGTTACGACCAGGGCGACCCCGAAGAAACTGTCGGTCAGACCGATACCCCTGAATATGAAGTAGAGAGGCAACAGTGTGTGCATCCCCGTGTAGAGGCTTCCCAGCAGCACCAGCGAGGACGTCGCCTTCGCAAGGAAGCCTTTTTTGGTGGCGAAGAGATAGGCCAGAGGTATTATGGTTCCCAGAATTATCGCAAAGCACCAGAGGGCCGTTTTAAGAGTGTTGAAGATGGTGTTCAAAAGCCCGTCGCCTATGACCCTCGGATAATTCGCCGCTGTGAGCGCATTCAGCGAAGGGATTATCTCTCCCTCTACGGAGAAGGAGAGAAGGAGAATGTACGCGACGAGAAAAACCGTGGGCAGGAGCGAGAGGATCAGCAGCGAACTTTTGAGCCATCGGGAAAGCGTGAAGTCGATCGAGGGAAACCTGTACCTCATCGAAAGGAGAATCAGAGGAACGCTGAGAAAGCTGGCCGGCACTATCCCGCTCACGCCCTCCAGCGAGATCTTCACCACATTCATGATTATTTCGTATATGATCAAAGCTCCGACGGTAAGGCGGAAAAACCTCCTGTGGCGCGGTATGGTGAAGGGGAGAAGCGAGTAGGCCGTTACCGGTACCAGAAACCAGAAGCTCCAGCCGGTGTAGGCCCCCAGAAAGAGATGCGCCACGGCGCTCAGGAAGAGGATCTGTCTGTGGCGTTTCGGGACGCTGTTTCTGGAGAAGACGGCTCCGAGTATCCATAGAATCGCGAAGCCCCCCGCGAAGACGGCGTAGGCCGAGAGGAGACCGTAATCCTTGACGGCGGCGAACTTCCTGAAGAGAACTACCCCGGCAAAAGAGGTCGAGCCGACCAACGTCTGTGGTGTGAAACCCTCCGGCAGCAACGGCCCGTTACCCGAAAGGAGAAAGACCGATGTGAACTCCTTCGTCGCCCTTGCCAGCTGGAAGAGGGCGTACGGTACCATGAGATGGCGTATCTCGCCCAGCAGGAGCGTCGCACTCGCGAAATCTCCGGCACCGTCCAGCCTCATCATATCGTCCAGCTCCCCGGAAACCCTGCCGAGCATTCCGACTATTATCATCGTTGAAAATGGTATCGACAGCCAGACGCTCACCAGAAGCGTGGCGAGGAAGGCCTGGGCCGGATTGAGCGTGAGATCGACGCCCGTTCCCAGAACGATGTTCAGCAAAGAGTAGCCGCCGTAGCCCTGTATGAAGGCCCTCCATCCCGACACGGTTATGAAGGAGGGAACGAACCAGCCGAGCGCCAGCAGTAGCAGCGCCAGCCTTCCGGTTCTTGAGCTTTTTCTCAGCTTCAGGGCTAGAAGAAACGAGAGCGATATCTCCAGCGAGGTTCTAAGAAAGGACCACAAAGCCGTCAGCTTGAGCGAGAGTTTGAAGCCGGAATCTTCGAGGATTTTCAGATAGTTGTCAAAACCGGCGAAGAGAGGCCTCTCCTGATAGACGCCGTAACTGGTGAAGGAGATGAAAAGGGCCCAGAGAATAGGGCCCACGATTGTCAGCAGAACGATCAGGAAGGCTGGAAGACCGAGCGTCCAGTTCTTCCTGACCACGAACTGCAGCGAAATTAGAGCGAGTAGAACGAGCAGCGCTGGAAGCATCTCACCAGGTCGAATCTATGTATCCCTGTGCTCCGTTCAACGCCTGCTCAACACCCATCGCACCACTGAAAATGGCCTGAAGGGCCGGCTCGAAGGCTTCAAAGAGCATCGCCTGATAGCCCGGCCCGTTGGGCATGTACTGTCCGCTCGCGATGATCCTCTCCAGTTCGGGATCGCCCTGGACGGTTTCGAAGAGCGGGTATTTCCAGTACTGCCCGCAGAAGGCCTCGCTCTTCTCCATAAGGTATCTCGCGAACTCTATAGACTGCGCGTAGCTTTCCTCTTTGAATAGGGCGAAGCCCTTGGAATCTATGACACCCCTTATCTTCCTGCCTTCTAGATCCGGTAGCGGCACCATCGCAAAGTCCAGATTCGCGGCTGCGAACTTCTCGGCCATATAGCTACCCTGAAGCATAATCCCTATCTTCCCGTTTCTGAAGAGGCCGTTCATTGCAGCCCTCTCCAGTCTGCTTAGCACTCCGGTGTCGAAGTATACCTTGACCGCTTCGACGGCCTCTACACGTTCCCTGCCGCTCAAGAACGGCCTTCCGCCCTCTCCGACCGGAGATGGGTCGGAAATGTAGGGAAACATCATGTAGGGGGAGGTGAAATCGAAGGCGACGGGGTACTGAACGACTTTCTTCAGCTCCTGCACGATCGCTTCGAGCTCTCCCAGATCGAGCTCACCGGGAAGTGGCAGCCCGGCCTTATCGAAGACAGTTCTGTTGATGAAGGCTACCTGGACATCTGCGTAAAAGGGAAGCGCCACAACGGCCCCGTTATACATATAGGCCTCCAGGTACTCCCCTTTGAAACGGGCCAGATCATCGGCGGCGATTTCGAGCGCTCTCTTCGAAGCTCCCAGATTCCCCGAGTAAGTATCCTTGACGAGAGCCATGTCGGGCAGGTCGCCTGTCTTTAGAGCGACTCCAAGCTTTTCCTCGATCTTGGGGAAATACTCCAGTTCGACCTTTATTCCTTTTTCCCGCTCGAACGACGAGGCGACTTCCCTGTAAAAGTCCTCGCCCTCCCAGCTCACCCAGACGGTCAGCCCTGCGAGCGGAACGACGACTGTCAGTATCAAAAGACTGCAAATAAACCTGTACATTTCAAACCTCCAGATTCAGTATTTCGAAGAAGATCTTCTCGCTCCTGAAGGGGGCATGTCTCAATCTTATTCCAGTGGCATCGAAGATCGCGTTCCCGATCGCCGGTATCGGCGAATCTATGCCTATTTCCCCGATGCTTTTCGCTCCGAACGGCCCGGTGGGTTCGTAGCTTTCGACCAGTCCGCAGGTCAGCTTCCCGTAATCCATCCTGGAGGGAACCTTGTAGGTGAAGAAATCGTTGGTGAGCATCCGGCCGCCGGTGGAGTAGATTATATCCTCGTACAACGCCCAGCCTATGCCCTGCATCGAGGCGCCCTCCAGCTGTCCCATGGCCTGAATGGGGTTGAGTGCCAGCCCACAGTCGGCGTAAGAGACGAGGTTTATCAGGTAAACCTTGCCGGTTTCAGTATCGATCTCGACTTCGGCGAAGGTGGCGAGGAAGGGCGGTGGCGACTCCTCGCCCACGTAGGAGGCCGTAGCGGCGATCTGTTGCTGGTTGAAGGTGTACATGTGCCTGGTGCAGAGCTCCTCCAGGCTCACCGAGCTCCCATCGTCGCACGTCACGATTCCGGCCGAAAGCTTCAGATTTTTCTCTTCTCTCTCCAGGAAGTTAGCCGCCAGCTCGAGTATCTGCTTTTTGACCTTTTCGGCAGCCAGCCTCACCGCGTTGCCCGAGACGTAGGTAGTACTCGAGGCGTAGGCGCCTACGTCGAAGGGTGTAACATCGGTGTCGGAAGAATAGACGATTATCTTCTCGAGGGGAACGGAGAGGACCTCGGCCGCGATCTGGGCGAGGATGGTGTCGCTCCCGGTGCCGATATCGGTGGCGCCCACCAGAAGGTTGAAGGAGCCGTCTTCGTTCATCTTGAGCGTCGCGGCGCCCATATCGACCCTGGGTATACCCGATCCCTGCATGGCCAGCGCGCAGCCTAAACCCCTGACCCTGCTACCCCTTCTCGTGCGCCTGCCCCTCTTCTCGTCCCATCCTATCGCTTTCTTTCCCAGATCTATACACTCCTGGAGCTTGCAGCTCTTCATGATCTGGGGAACGCCTTCACGGCCCTCGCCCATTATCTTGAAGATCGGAGAGGTCTCTCCCTCCCTGATCGAGTTCATCTCCTTCACTTTCAGCGGGTCGATCTTCAGCTCGTGCGCCAGTTCGTCTATGGCGCAGTCGAGCGCGAAGAGTCCCTGAGGCGCTCCATATCCCCTGTAGGCGCCGGCAGGCGGCAGGTTGGTGTAAACCACGTCCCCGCCGAAGCGGACGGCATCGACCTTGTTGTACAGCGGAAGAGTTTTCGAGCCCGAGACCATGAAGGTCGTCAGACAGTGCTCGCCGTAGGCACCCGTGTTGGAGAGACCGTGCATGGAGATGGCCTTTATCCTGCCGTTGCCGTCGGCCCCGACCGTTATGTCGTACTTCATCTCGTGTCGTATGTTCGAGGCCATCGAGACCTCTTCCCTGGTGTAGATTATTCTGGCCGGCCTCCCGGTCTTGAGCGTCACGATCGCGGCGTAAGGCTCGGCTATTATCGACTGCTTCCCGCCGAAGCCCCCGCCTATTCTGGGCTTTATGACGCGTATTTCCGATATTGGTTTGTTCAGTATTCTCGACAGGATGCGCCGGCAGTGAAAGGGGACCTGCGTAGAGGTCACAACTATGAGCCGGCCGGCCGGATCGAGGTAGGTCACCGCGTTGTGCGGCTCAAGCGCGGCGTGTAATTGTGTGTCGAGGTGGTAGGTTCTCGTGATGACGTAATCGCAACCGTTGAGCGTTCCCTCGACGTCTCCTATCTCCATTTCGAAGTGCGCCGCGATGTTTCTCGATTTATCGAAGAGGCCCGAGCAGTCTTCCTCGTCGTGTATCACGGGTGATCCTTCCTTCATCGAGTCTTCCATATTCAGAACGGGATCGAGAAGTTCGTACTCGACCTCTATCAATTTCAGGGCTTTCAGGGCCGCCTTCTCGGAGGTAGCCGCCACGATCGCGACCGCGTCTCCCACGTAGCGCACCTTCCTGTCCAGCAGGTAAGCGTCGTATGGAGAAGGCTCGGGGTATCCCTGGCCGGCTCTGGAGTAGGGAATCCTTTCCAGATCCTCGTGCGTCAGGATCGCGACGACGCCCTCGACGGCGCGGGCCTGATCGGTATCTATGGTTTTTATTATCGCGTGAGCGTGTGGAGAGCGCAGAAGCTTCACGGTGAGCGCACCGGGGACATCATAATCTGGAGTATATACGGGTTTCCCTCTCACCAGCGCTCTGCCGTCGAGTTTCTTCTTCGGCTTTCCAACGGTTTCAAAGGCTTCACTCATAGTCGTCACCTCTCATCGCTTCGGCCGCCTTCTTTATCGCCCTGTTCTGGGACTCGTAGCCGGTGCACCGACAGACGTTGCCGTTCAGGGCTAGCTTTATATCGTCGTCTGAAGGTTCGGGATTCTCCCTAAGGAGCGCCTCGCCCGTCAGAACGATTCCCGGTATGCAGTAGCCGCACTGCGCCGCTCCCTCCTCCAGAATCGCTTCCTGAATTGGATGGAGCTTCTCGCCCTGCGAAAGTCCTTCGACGGTCTCGATCGTCTGGCCGTCCACGGAGGCGGCGAAGGTGGAACAGGAAAGGATCGGTTTTCCGTTCACCAGCACCGTACAGGTGCCGCAACTGGCCGAGTGGCAGCTTCTTCTCACGCTCTTGTAGCCCAGGTCTCGCAGTATTTCGAGGAGATAATCGCCCGGATCGATGTTGATCTCGTGGAGGTTTCCGTTGACGTTGAGAGTTATTTTCATCTGACCATCTCCTTTATCTTCTCGGCGGCCTTCTGTGCCATCACCGAAGCGAGGTGCTTTCTGTATTCGAAGGAGGCGAGCATGTTCGAGCCACCGGTGAAGTTGTCGAAGACCAGACTACGTACGATAGAGGGCATTACGTCGTTGATCTCCAGTTCTTCCAGGGCGTTCTCTATCGTCTCGAACCTCATCGGGTATTGCGGTCTCGAACCGCATACGACTCTGGCGGCCTTTATACGTCCTCTCTCCGGCCTGACGGATATGGCGACGTTCACGGTCGCGATATCGAAAGTAGTTTTGGAAAACTTCTCGAAGGCCGATACCCAGCCGTCCTTCTTTATGATTATATGTGTTATTAGAGGCTTTTCACCGGCCGGAAGAGCGAAGTAATCCGAGAGCATTATTCTTCTATAACCATCGGGGCCATAGACCATTAGGCCGGCTCCGGTCGCAAGCAGGCAGGCGCTCACATCAGACCAGCCGAGCTTGGGGGCGATCGATCCGCCAATCGTGGCCATGTTCCTTATCTGCCAGGAGCCGACCAGAGAGAAACTGTCGTAAAAGAAATCGCCGAACTCCTTCCTCATCAGCGGGTCCTTCCTGAAGGCTTCGACCGTGGTGGTCGCGCCGACAACTATCTCGTCCTCCTTGATGGAGACCGAATCGAGCCTGAGACTTTTCAGATCTATTATCCGTTCTATTCTCGAGGATCCCATCAACGCGACGATCGTCCCGCCCGAGAGGAAGATCGAATGCTCCCTGTCGGCCTCCATCATCTCGAAGGCTTCCTCGACCGTCTTTGGCCTGAAGTACTCTTTTACATTCGAAAGCATGATTACCCCTTCTTTCTCCAGACATTTAGAGTTCTTTGAACAAGGTTTTTGACCACCGTCGATCTGTACCAGGCGCTGGCCCTCACGTCGTCTATCGGCGATATCGCAAGCATAGCCAGTCTGGCGAACTCCCCGTCGTCGAATTTCTCCCCGGCCTTCTCGAAGTACTCGCAGGCCTTCTCCGGCACGGCCACTGTGGGCGCGACCGAGCCGAAAGCCATTCTGATCTCCTGTCCGGATATCAAAGAGCCGACAGAAGCGACGGCGATCGCCATGGCGCTCCTCTGCCCTACCTTGTAGAACTGGGGAAAGTAACCCGGGGTCTTTTCGAGCAGTATCGCGCCGACGTACTCGTCTCTCGAGAGCGTGGTCCTTCCCGGGCCCTTTATGAAGGAGGAAACCTTCTCCCTCCGTTCTCCGTTCACGCCGGAGATCACCACCGTCGCGTTCGAGAGGTAGAGAGCCATGATCGAGTCCCCGGCGGGAGAGGCGTTTACCAGGTTGCCCGCCAGAGTTGCCCTGTTCCTTATCTGCGGGCTTCCGATCTCGCGAACGACCATCGGCAGAATCGGACAGCTGGCGGCTATGAGTTCGCACTTGAGCAGTTCGCTCATCGTCACCCTGCTCCCGATCGAAACCTCCTCGCCCAGATCGAGTATGCCGTCCATGCCCTTCATTCTGGCGAGACTGACTATCCTGGACGGGGATAGCCTGCCAGACCTTATCCTGACCAGCAAATCCGTACCGCCGGCCATTATCTTGCAGTCTTCGCCGCCGAGCATGCTCTTGAGTTCTCTTTCATCAACGGGCATCAACAATTTGAAGGAAATACGCTACCACCACCCTTTCAAACCTCATCGCGAACCGCGAGTCCCGACGAAACATCGATATATATCAGAGCGTTTAGAACCGTCTACAAGTATTGAAGTTCCGGGCTCCGGGTATGAACTGGTTATCCAGTCCCGTCTTTTACCTGTAATTTGGAACACTTTCCCTCAAAGCGGACTCTCTATATCCTCTGGAACATCTATATCCACCGTATGGCGTTTCTCTCCCTCTATGGATCTGAACTTCGCGATCCCTTCCTTGACCAGCGCGAAGGCTCCCCTGTCGCCCTCGATCTTCGAAAGATCGAAAAAGAGCGTCTCCGGAACGAAGGTGGGAAAGCCTTTTATGCCCTGAAAAGCGAAGGCCGTCAGCTCCTTTCCATCCGGGGCTTCGGCGAGGAGTCTTTCTACGTCCCTCCGTTCTATGAAGGGCATATCTCCCAGCGTCAGTACCAGTCCCTCCGACCGGGGATCGATGCTCTTCAAGCCGGCCTTTATGCTGGAGGCGATGCCCGTTTCGTAATCGTAATTCACCACTACCCTGAACCCGTCGGGCGAAAAGAGCCCGAGCGGGAAGCCCGGTTTGATCACCAGTATCTTTTCCAGCTCGAGAAGGCTGAAACTGTCGAGCGCCCACTGCAACAGTCTCTTGCCTTCGAAGAAAGCCGTCAGCTTTTCCGACTTGAAGCGGCTCGAAGTGCCGGCCGCCAGAAGAATCAACGCAACCCTTTCAGGCTTTGCCATTTCTCAACTTTCCGGCCGCATCCCTTATAGCCTGAACTATCTTGTAGTAGCCAGTACACCGGCAGAGGTTGCCTTCAATGGCCTCCATTATCTCCTCGTCGGAGGGATCTGCGTTCCCGTCCAGGAGCGCTTTGGCCGACATCAGCATGCCGGGCGTGCAGAATCCGCACTGGACGGCCCCCTTCTCTATAAACGACTCCTGAAGGGGATGCAGCCGGCCGTCTCTTTCCAGGCCCTCCACCGTTATAACTTCCCTTCCATCTATTTCCGGTACGAGAACCAGGCAGGAGTTGACGGCCTTGCCGTCGATTATCACCGTGCAGGCTCCGCATTCACCTTCACCGCAGCCTTCCTTGGTTCCGGTGAGCTTCAGCTCTTCCCTGAGGAAGTCCAGAAGCCTCATGTCTTCTCTCACTTCGAGAGAGTAATCCCTACCGTTAACTTTGAAATCGATCTTCACCTATTTCCTCCTCGATAATCTTCCTGTCGGGCGGTAACTTGCGAAGCGCCGGCATGATCGACGAAGGGCTCTTGAGATCTTTGAGACCGTTACCCGTTACCACGATCACGACCCTGCTGTCGAGCGATAGCAGACCCTGCCGCGCGCACTTCTTGAACCCGGCCAGGGCAGTCGCGCCGGCCGGTTCGGCGAAGACGCCGCTTTCTCTGGCCATTTCGATTATACCCTCAAGGATTTCCTTATCGGAAACATCTATCAACATACCTTTGTTCTTGTGCGTGTAACGACAGGCCTTCACCACGTCTCTCGGCTTGCCCACGCAAATGCTGTCGGCTACCGAGCTGGCCTGAATATCGACCGGTTCGAAGGGGAGGCCGCCCTCGTAAGTCTTCTTTATCGCAGCCGCTCCTGAGGCCTGTACTCCTACTATGACCGGAAGCCTGTCGATAACTCCCATCTCCCTCAGGTCTTCGAAACCCTTGTGGAAGCTCGATAAAACCGTGCCGTCGCCGGCCGAGACGAAAATATAGTCGGGAAGCCTGTCGATCATCGAGAAAGCCAGTTCGAGCGCGCAGGTCTTTTTCCCTTCAAGCAGATAGGGATTTATGGCGCTGTTGCGGCAGTACCAGCCCTTTGAAAGACCGATCTCCATCGACAGATCGAAAGCCCTGTCGTAACTGTCCTCTATCGCCAGAACCTTCGAGCCGTAAACCTGGAGCTGTGTCAATTTGGCTTGAGGAGCCGTCGCCGGAACGAAGATGACGCTCTTGAGCTTTGAAACGGCGGCCATGCCCGAGAGAGAACTCGCGGCGTTGCCCGTCGAGGCGCAGAAGACCGTTCCGTAACCCTTCTCGACGGCCTTGGCCGCGGCCACTGAGCTTGCCCTGTCTTTGAAGGAGGCCGTGGGATTTCTCCCGTCGTCCTTTATGAACACCTCGACGGCGTACTTCTCTGACAGATTCTCGCACCTGTAAAGCGGCGTGTTGCCCACCAGCAGGTTCGGTCTAAAATGATCGCCCTCGAAGGGGAGGAGAAAATCGAAGGCCCAGATGCCGTCTTTGCCGATATCGGACTGGTTTAGCGAATACTCCCGCCTGACGATATCGAAATCGTAGATCACTTCCAGCGTACCCTTTCTCTCGCCGCAGACCGGGCAGGTGTACTCCACCTCAGCCGGGTCGTACTCGCGCGAGCAGGTTATGCACCTGAGACGGTACTTGCTCAAATCAGCACCCCCCCGATCGCGCCGACCGGGCAGCGCGATTGACAGAGCCCGCAACCGAAACAGGCCTCTCCATCGATCTCCACCCTCTCATCCAGCGAGAGCGCGAAGTAAGGGCAGACCGAGACACAGAGGCCGCATCTGGTGCATCTGTCGTGATCAATCACCGGATTGCGCACCTCGAAGGATTGGGCCGGCTGTCGGACGCTGGAGACGGCCTCCACGACGCTGTTGAAGCCCCGGCTCTCCAGTGCCTTCGGAAGGCTGGAAATTATTCTTGCGTATATATCCTTTCCCTTTATCAACGCTCCGGAAAGCAGCTGCACGGCATCGGCTCCGGCGCTCAAGAAATCGACCACATCCCCCGCGCTCGCGATACCTCCCACGCCTATAACGGGGAGATCGGTGACCTCGCGTATTCTCCTGACCATCGAGAGCGCCAGCATCTTGATCGCCGGACCGCTGACCCAGCCGAAGCCGTCGCCGCTGCCCATGGGCGACCGCTTCAATGCGGCGTCGTAGGGATAGACCGGGCCGAGAGAGTTTATGGCCACCACGCCATCGCCCCCGGCCTTCTCGATCGCCCGCACCATGGCGGCCGGATCGGCGACGGAAGGGTCGAGTTTCAAAAAAACCGGCCGGTCGCTGTTTCTCTTGACGGCCGATATCAGCTCCTCCATCAGGGAGGGATCGTCGGCCACGTAATGGGTCGATAGCTCGAAGGCGTCCGCGTCTTTGCAGAAGAGAGGGACCAGTTTTTCGAGATCGATCGGCGAATATCCCAGACTGACGATCAGAGGAAGATCGGACTTCTCCCTGAAGGCCGGGATGAATTCCTCGAGCCATCTTTCGTAAGAAAACTCGCTCCAAAGCTCGGTGTTGACGACGTGATTGTTCGTGGCGATTATGCACGGCCGCGGCACTTTCGCCGCCACGGTGGAGATAGTTTTAGTCACCATCGCCCCGACGCCGAATGCGGCTATCGAGAGCATTTTTTTATCGTCGCCCGTGAGGGGCCCGGAAGCGGGCATCACGGGATTGGAGAGTGACAGTTTGCCGAGTCTTGTGGACAGGTCCACAGTATCGCCCCCTATATTCTCTTCCATATATTGGCCGAGAGTCTTCTGGCCTCCGAGTAGATCGCTTCTTCATCGACCAGCGTCGCCCTGCCGCCGGAAAGTACGTGTCTACCGGAAACGAAGGCGTCCGTAACCTTAATGTTATCACAGATCCCGAAGAAGTAATGATCGAGAAAGTTCCCGGCGTCGATCGGCGTCGGACTCCGGTAGTCGATCACGACCAGATCGGCCGCGCTTCCCTCGCGAACGGTTCCGAGGTTGGCGCCGAAAGTCCTGGTCGCCAGACGGTAATTGGCTCCGAAAAGCGTATCCTTCAGATCCGGGCTACCCGACACCCTCGGGTCTCTCGAGAGGTAATGGGGCGTGAGAAGGGCGAACCTCACATCGTGGCAGAGGTTGAAACCGTAACCGTCGTTCCCGATCGCCGTTTCGACACCCTCTCTTAAAAAGCCCTTCCAGTCTGGCAGACCGACTCCGTTGTTCGTGTTCGANNGGCGTGGTGTGGATGCAGTGGGCGTATATGGAGCCCGGGCTCATCAGGCCGCTCCTGTGAAACCTCTCCAGCACTCTCTGGTCGAAGAGCGAAAGACTTCTCTCCTGGTCCTCCGGCCCCTCGGCGATATGCACGTGGATAGGTATCGAGCCGGAGATCTCTTTCGAGACCAGCGACAGAGTCTCCCTCGACAGTGTCAGCGAGGCGTGCAGTCCGAAGAAGCCCCGCCGGAAAGGCGTGTTGAAGCGTGAAAACTCCATATTCTCCTTAATGCCTTCATCGCGTGCCTTCGTGCCGTCTCTGTCGGAGACCTCGTAGGCCCCGCAGTACCTGAGGCCGGTCTCGTTGACGGACCCGGCGATCGTCTCCAGAGAGCCGCTTATCGCATTTGGCGAGGCGCTGTGATCGAAAAGCGTCGTGACGCCGCTCTTGAGCGACTCTATCGCGGCGACATAGCCGCTTATCTTCAACTCCTCCAGCGTGAGCGAACGGTCGAGCCTCCACCAGAGCTGCTCCAGAAGTTCGGTGAAAGAGCCGGGATTGAAGGGAGAGAGCCTCATCCCCCTGGAGAGAGTCGAGTATATGTGAGTGTGGGCGTTCACGAAGGAGGGCATCACGAGACTGCCCGCGAAATCGAGATTCTCGCCTTCGTACCGGCTCTCTCCGGCCCTCACCGCGACTATCTCGTCGCCTTCGATCGTCACATAACCGCGCTCTATGAACTCACCGTCGTTGGTGTATATGGAAACGTTATTCAGCTGCACTTCGATCCCCCCAAAAAACTCTCTTTCTCTCTACGAACTTTCCGCTTCCGGTCTCCAGCAAGACCCTGTTTTCGTGGAAGGCCGGCCTTCCCCTCATCACGGTCGTCACTACCTCTCCCCTCAGTGAAATACCCTCGAAGAGCGAGTGATCACTCCCTGTCAGAGGCGACCTGGAATAGTCGTATAACCTTTCCCTGTCCACGACGGCTATGTTGGCCGCCCGTCCCGGTGCCAACGTTCCCCTTTCGGGGTGGAGACCGAGCAGCCGGGCCGGGTTGATCGAAAGGAGCGAGGCCACCTTCACGAGATCGCCGTCGAAGAGAGTGTTCAATACGGAAAAGGAGAGTCCCAGCGATCCCGTGCCGAAAGGTATCGAGGAAAAGCTCTCTCTCTTGTCTTGCGTCGTGAAGGGACAGTGATCTGTGCCTATCGACCCGATATTCCCCTCGAGAAGCCCGCGCACCAGAAGCTTCCTCTCCCTCTCGCTCCTTGCCGGGGGACAGTAAGTGTTCAAAAAGCCCGACTCGCCGCCGAGGGCCTCATCGTTCAACATCAGGTATTGTGGGCATGTCTCAAGCACAGTATTATTTTTCCATTCTGTATTCATAAGTGACAACGCCTTCACCGTATCTCCGCTGGAGACGTGCACCACGTAAAGCTGTCCATCGACGTATTTTGAGAACAGTACCAGTTTCGCCACCTCCGAGAGCTCGGCTATCGCCGGCCGTAGGTGTGGCAGATCCCTGTATGTCGGGTCGCNNNAGGCCGCTAGACCTCGAAAGGGCGAGGAGATCGAGGAGTGTCCCGTCGTCGGTCCTCCTGCCCGAGCCGCTGTAGGTGGTGAAGACTTTGATCGACGGCATCCCCAGATTCATGGCCGCCTCGACTATCGCCTGAGGCGTGAACTCGGGGTTTCCGGCCAGGGTTACGTGAAAGGCGTAATCGACCCGGCTGACTCTGGAAGATCTCATTCGCCTCTGCACGGCCTCTTTCAACTCTTCGAGCGTTCTCACCGGGTCGAGAAAATCGATCACGGTCGTTACCCCGCCGCTAAGCGCCAGGGCCGACCCCGAATCGAAGTCGTCGCGGGAGGTGTATTTCCCCAGGAAGAGATCGAAGTGAACGTGGGGGTCTATGAAGCCTGGGAGCAAAAAAAGGCCAGAGCAGTCCAGCGACTGCCTGGCCTGGAATTTCATCTTTCGCTCTGTTATAAGTTCGATGACCTCGTCCCGGATATACACGTTCGCGGGGAATAGCTCCTCCCCGTTGCAGACCGTCCCATTCTCCAGGGCAAGGTCGTAGATCATGGCCTGCCGCCCATCGTCAGGGCCATTATCGCTTTGGCCGTGTGGAGCCTGTTCTCGGCCTCGTCTATCACTATCGATTGCGGACCGTCTATCACTTCGTCCACCACTTCTCTGCCCCTGTCGGCCGGGAGCGCATGCATGTAAACGGCCCTCCTATCGGCCAGTTTCATCCTCTCGGGTGTGCAGATCCAGTCCCTGTTTTTCCTGACTTCCGTCATGATCTCGTCGGTGTTTTCCGAGACGTAGAAGCCGCCCCAGGACTTCGGAATGACTATGTCGGCCTCCTTGAAGGCCTCGTCCATGTCGTGAAGGATCTCGAATTTCGCGCCGCTACCGAGGGCGTTCGACTTCGCCTGTTCCACGATGTCGGGCATGAGATCGAAGCCTTCGGGGTAGGCGAGCCTGACGTCCATCCCGTATCTGGTGAAGAGAAGTATCTGGGACTGCGGAACGGAAAGAGGCTTCAGATGACTTTCGGCGTAAGCCCAGGTTATCGCCACCTTCAATCCGTTGAGATTGGTTCCGAAGCGTTCGCGAATAGTCATCATGTCGGCCATCACCTGCATCGGGTGGTAGATGTCGTCTTGAAGGTTAAGTATCGGAACGTCGGAGTATCTGGCCAGGGTTCTCAAATACTGGTTTCCGGCCTTGAACTTGCAGTGCCTCACGGCTATCGCGTGGCCGTACCTGGAAAGAATCATCGCCGTATCTCTGGGAACCTCTCCGTGTGCCGTTTGCATCGTGGAAGGATCGAGGTAATGGGCGTGGCCTCCGAGCTGCGTTATGCCGGCCTCCATGGAGTTTCTGGTCCTCGTCGATTGATCGAAAAACATCAAAAAGACAGTCTGGTAAGGCAGTAGGGGAGTAGGGTCGTTGATCGCGAACCTTCTCTTCAGATCGGAGGACAGGTCCAGCATCAGATCGATCTCGGTCCTGTCGAAATCCTGCGTGGTTATGAAATCTTTTCCTCTAAGCATGCTGCTCATATTTTACCTCCAGCTCTATTGTGAAAGCCTCAAGGGCAATAGTGCGTACATCGCCGCCGCCCTGACCAGGTGATCGACCGGGCATTGATCGTCGGGACTGTGGGCGTAGATCTCGTTGGCCGGCCCGAAGCCGATCGTGGGTATCGAGAAGACCCCGGCCGTAGCGATCCCGTTGGTCGAGAAGGTCCATTTGTCCACGAAGGGTTCCGCGCCGAAGACCTCCCCGTAAGCGGCGACGGTTTTCCGGACTATCTCTGAGTCCTCCTCCATCACCCACGTCGGGAAGTACTTCTCGACCGGGAAAGAGAGTCCCGTGTAGGAAGGCCTGTCGTAGAACAGCTCGACTATCTCGGCCTCTTCGCCGGCCAGGGTGATCGCCCCTTTCAACTCCTCTATCACCGATTCCCTGGTCTCTCCGGCGGTCAACCTCCTGTCCAGCTGGATCGTGCACTCGTCGGCGACCGCGTTCTGGGAAGGCGATTTGAAGAAGATCTGTGTGACGGCGATCGTTCCCTTTCCGAGGAAAGGATCGTCTTTCAGCCTCTCGTTGAGCCTCTCTATCTCGGCTATGATCCTGGCCATTCTGTATATCGCGTTAACGCCTCTCTCCGGTGCGCTGGCGTGACAGGAGCGGCCCACAGTCCTTATCTGGAGCTCCATTCTGCCGCGGTGGCCCCGGTAGATGTTTAGATTGGTCGGCTCGGTGATTACCACGAAGTCCGGCCTTATCCCGTCCCGTTCGATTATGTACCTCCAGCAGAGACCGTCGCAGTCCTCCTCCATCACAGTGCCCGTTACGTAGAGGGTGAAATCGCCCGTCAGACCTTCCTCCTTCATGATTTTCGCGCCGTAGACCATGGCCGCCATGCCGGCCTTCTGATCGGAGGCGCCCCTGCCGTATATTACGCCGTCCTTCATCTCTCCCGAGAAGGGATCGACCTTCCAGAGCTTCTCGTTCCCGACCTCTACTGTGTCGATGTGGGCGTCCATGGCGATCACCTTTTTGCCGTTTCCGATCCGGCCGAGGATATTTCCCAGACCGTCGACTATCACCTCGTCGAAGCCGACCTTAACCATTTCCCGTCTTATCCTTTCGATCACTTCGCGTTCACCGGCCGAGAAGCTCCTTATGCTCACCAGATCGCTCAAAAAATCGGCCAGATCTTCCCTGTAACTTTCGGCTTTCGATAGAAGACTTACCTTCACGCTATCAGCTCCCTGAATTGTTTTTACTATTATAACCGGATTTCCGCGCCGTATGAAGAACAATTAGAGACCATCTCTCCCTATGAATAGCCCGCAAAGGTTTCGCGCGTCTTTATAGGGCGACACTCTTAGCCGCCTGTGGAAAAGACTCTCTTTCTTATCGAAATTCACTGCCGGCGGACTATAATCTCTCTGGGAGGTGATCTGATGGACACTCTCAAAGTCGTGAACCTGAAAGCCAGAATCGGCACTTTCGAACTGGGGCCGGTAGATCTGAACGTGGGCAGAAAAGAGATAGTGGGCCTCATAGGACCTTCCGGGTGCGGTAAGACGCTCCTCCTAAGAACCATAGCCGGTCTTCAGGAGCCCGTGGCCGGACAGGTCTTCATAGATGGAAAGGATGTCACCTATCTCGAGCCCCACCTGAGGGGCCTGGCCTTCGTCTTCCAGGACAATGCGCTCTTTCCGCACTTCGACACACACAACAACATAGCCTTCCCCCTGAAGATC
>DBRH01000072.1:6802-7280 GCA_002305955.1 Kosmotogaceae bacterium UBA1373 | reverse complement strand
AAGTTCAACCTGATCCTCATGGACGAACCCTTCGAAAGGCTCGACAAAAAGATCAGGACGGAACTGAGGGCGATGATAAAACGCATGCTGATGGCCATAGGAGAGTCGGTCCTGATAGTTCTCAACGATCCGGAAGATGCGCTGGCGATAACCGATCGAGTTTACGTCATGAATGACGGAGTCTTCGTCCAGAGCGGCGGACCCCGGGAGGTTTATGCCAATCCCGCCTCTCACTTCGTGATGGAACTCTTTTCGACCATGGGTATCAACAGAGTGGGCGGCGCAGTCTTCAGACCCCAGGATGTCGAGATCGACGAGAACGGAAGCTATGCAGCGCTGGAACACTGCGGCCCCTACGACTCGAAACGCGTCCTGTGCAACGCGAAAATGGAGGGCAAAGATGTCGTGCTGCTTCTTCCGGTCGAGTGCAGAGAAAAACCCGGCGTGAAAATCAGGATAAAAAACTCCTTTAAAAATT
>DBRH01000072.1:0-6747 GCA_002305955.1 Kosmotogaceae bacterium UBA1373 | reverse complement strand
TACTATGACTTAAACAATTGTTGGTAGATACAAAGAATACAAATCCGGTAGTTTTCTTTAGCGTAATCACCGGTGATTGCTCGCAATCTAAAGGGGATGAAATGAACGGATTCGATTTTCTTGCTGGGTTGAGGTCAGATGATAGGTATAGGGAACTGCGTGTAATAATACTGACCAGCCCTGATGAGATAGACAATGAAATCGAAGGGGTGGAGCTCGGCGCCACGGACTATATAAGAAAACCCATCTCTGGAGAGATGGAATTGCGACAGAATACAGGGTACTTGATCAGCGAACCGCTGAATGAAAAAGCAGCAATCGAATTTCTCAGGGAATACAATTACCAGCAGCAACTGCCGTAATGAAAGCTTTCGAAGCAAACACCCGGGATTGTCAGCCCCTTGCTCCAGTGCGGGATCTCCTGAAGCCGCTATCGCTTCGTGATGAGCCTTTCTTTTGAATCTCGTTTTTTCCTGTACGGGTAATATACGATTTCTCCCCAACTTGTCAACAAGTAAATTCATCACCTTTCGTTTTGTAGACTTATTCTGGAATATACGTTTCAGATTCCGTGTATACACCCCGAAATGTCCATAGCCGACCTTCGATGTAGGTTATTTCGAAGGTAGAATCGAAATGATAGAGTTGTCTAGTGAGCAGACAACTAATCAAATACAGGTGGTAGAAAATGGCTATGAAGACGAAGAAACGCACTTCTACGGATGTTGTGAACAGACTGAAAAAGATGATAGTCCTCGAAGATCTGGAGAGATTGCCCGGCGAGGTGGAGCTTTCCAGCAGGCTGGGTGTCAGCAGGACCATAATAAGGGAAGCGCTGAGGGTACTGGAGTACGAAGGAGTTACCAGAACCGTTCACGGCAGCGGCACTTTCGTTCTGAAGAGAACCAGCCTGAAGATACTGTTCAACGTGAACTTCGAAATAGAGACCGACAGCGCGAGAGACATTCTAGATCTGATCGAACTGCGAAGCACGCTCGAGAGATCGGCGATAGCGCTTGCCGTTTCTCACGCGAGTCCGGCCGATCTTGAGGAGTTATCGCACTGTATGGACAGGCTGTCCAGGGCGATATCCACCAGGGAGAACCTGGGCGATACCGACGCCTGCTTTCACAAGAAGTTATTCGATATCTCCCACAACCGCTTCCTAAAGGAAGTCTTCGATGTGGTCTTCGACGGGCTTGAAGTGCTCTGGAAATCCCCCCTCGGACTGGATACTTTCGGCGACGCTGGACTGCCACTACACAGGGATCTTTACGAGGCGATAAGGGAGCGCAATCTTGATGCGGCGCTGGAGATCTACGACCGGATAATAAGCCTTGACAGGAAAGACATTATCGACCTCACCGGTTACGAACCGAAATCGCAGATGCAGCATTCAATCACGGGAGTGAAGAGAGATGGAGATTGACATCCTGAAGATGCTGGAGAGAAAAGACAAGTGGTACCTGGGCGGCGGCAACAGACTGCTGTGGACGCCCCCCTTCCCGTTGCACCTGGATCGCCCCGGTGCCTGGGATTTTGTCAGTTATTTCGATTTGAGGATCGACCCCGGGTACACGATCAGCGTAATCGACCGGGGAGTTCCGGTCGATTTCATCTGTATCGACAGACTCTGGAACCCCGCCTCTTTGAGCAGCCTCTTCCGTGCAGGCGATCTGGAAATGCTGGAAGAGAAGGCCCTGCTGAAGGAGGATTTTCTGGCCTCCAGGGTAACCCTGAAGAACGACTCGAAGGAAATGAAAGAGCTGGATATAGTCGTCTGGACAGCCCAGCAGTGCTCCGATAGCGACAGCGAGGTCGATACGCAGATAATAGATGCGGTCGGCAGCGGTATCGTTTTCAAGAAGAGACTTGTCAAGCCCAGGAGAAGACCTTATCCCGCTCACGTGATTCTGGCTCTGGAAGGTAAGGAAAGCCACAACGTATCCTTCTCGGAGAGAACGGGAAACCTCCCGAATTTCAGATTGACCCCGTTCTACGAGAAACTCGAAAGAGATGGATTGATCGAGAGAATCGATACGAACGGCATCAACCGGGAGGGCTTGCTGTACATAGGGCTGCACAGGAAAGTGAAACTCGCTCCCGGAAGCGAGACGACCTTCAACTGCGGACTGGGCGCGGCCCCGGGTGTGGAGGAAGTCGTGAGGGCAGCCGGAAGATCTCTCGGGTGCGACCCCGTCGAGGAGAGCCGGAGAAACTGGGAGTCGTACTTCAGATTCCTCCCACGCTTTTCGATCGGGGAACCCTATTTCCAGAAATACTACTATTACCGCTGGTACGGTCTCAAACTCTTCACCGGCGAAGTGGACGAAGCCTACATGAAGCACCCGGCCATAGCCGAGGGACTGGATTATTTCCGGGCCTTCATAACCTACAGCGCACAGTGCCACATGCTCGAGACGAGATGGTCGGCCAGCCCGGAGGTGGCAAGGGGAAGTCTCTTGAATTTCATAGAAAACCAGAGGGAGGATGGCTCCTTCGCCGGGCACATATACGTCAACCAGTTGCAGGAGAACGGTTTTTACCACGCCGACTGGGGTAGGGCGGTGATGGAACTGCACCGGGTACATCCGGACAGATCCTTCATAGAGCGCATCTACGAACCACTGAAAAAGTATCTCGCGTATTTCGACAGGGTAAGGGACAGAGAGGGCTGCGGACTCTACGATGTGGTGGACCAGTTCGAAACGGGACAGGAATACATGAGTCGTTACACCGCTGTAGATCCAATGGCCGACAGGTACGGCTGGATAAACAACATACGTTTCAAGGGGGTCGATGCCACGGTATACGTGTACAACCTGAAAAAGGCCCTCGCCTGGATGGCCGGTCTTCTGGAAATGAAAGAAGAGCGAATGTTCTTCGAAGAGAGTGCCGCGAAGACTAAAAAGGCAGTGCTAGAGCTCATGTGGGACGGCGATGAAGAGATCTTTTCCGATGTGAATCCCGTCGATTTCAAGAGAACCGGCGTGAAGGCCGCCGTCTGTTTCTATCCGTATATGACCGATATCGTAGATGAATCGCACCTGCCGGGACTCAAAAAACACCTGCTCAACCGGGAAGAGTTCTGGACGGAATACCCCGTTGCATCCACGAGCGTCGACGATCGCCTCTTCAGCCAGTGGGCAGAGTGGAAGGGCAAACGCCACAACTGCCCGTGGAACGGTAGGGTCTGGCCGATGACCAACAGCCACATGGTAGATGTTCTGGGATTCTGCGCCAGAAGGTTCGGCGATAGACTGCTCAGGGAGAAGACCGTGGAGCTGGTGGAAAAGTTCATAAAAATGATGTATTACGAGGGCGACATCGAAAGGCCCAATTGTTTCGAACACTACAATCCCTTCAACGGGAAGGCCTGCGTTTACAGGGGTGTCGACGATTACCAGCACTCGTGGGTAGTGGATCTTCTCTTCAGATACCTGGCCGGGATCGATTTCACCGAAGATGGCCCGATGCTCGATCCTTTTCCCTTCGACATCGATTTCGAACTAGACAACCTGGTGATCGCCGGCAAAGAGCTCAGGATCAGATCGGAAAAAGGCATTTTCGAGGCGCAGTACGACGGCAAGAGAATAAACAGACTCTGAAAAGACCGCTTATAGAGCGGACAGGGAAAATAGAAAATGGAGGTGGAAGTATGGATAGGGCAAGATATTCAAGGTTCTTTCTAGTAGTTGTTCTTTTGGTTCTCTCTTCACTCGCGATAGGCGCGACGAAGCTCAGAGTAACCACCTGGGCCGGCGCCGACGAAGCCGCGCTTGACGAGGCGATCATCGCAGAATTCATGAGACTCAATCCGGAATACGAAGTGGTTTACGAACCGGTTCCCGGCGATTACTACCAGAAGATTCTGACCGATATCGGTGCCGGAACACCCCCCGATGTCATTCTGCTGGACGCCGAAATGATCCCGGCCTTCGTGGAGGGCAAGTATCTGACCGATATCAACCCCTTCATAAGCAGGCTGAGCAGGGAGGGCGCTAGCGGAACGAACCTCGACGAGTACTTCCCCGTTCTCGTCGACATCTTCAGGTCGGGAAGGAGTCTATACGCGCTTCCCAAAGATACCAGCCCGATAGGAATCTTCTACAACAAGAACGTTTTCGACCAGTTCGGAGTCCCTTATCCGCCGGAGAACGGCTGGACGATGGAGGAGTTCGCCGAGACAGTCAAGAAGCTGAGCAAGGACACCGACGGCGACGGAAAGAACGACGTCTGGGGTTTCTCCTTCCCTTCCTGGGTAGGCGTGGTAGTGCCTATCCTCTGGGCAGGCGGTGGCGAGGTTTTCAGCCCGGACTTCACCAAGACTTCTGGGTACCTCAACAGCGACGTGAACGTCGGTACCTATAACTTCTACATGGATCTCCTCGCCAAGGGCTATGCGCCGACGCCGCAGGAAGCCAGCTCTCTGGGCGGAGCTTCGGCACTGTTCTACACCGGCAAGGTTGCCATGATTATCACCGGCCGCTGGTTCAACGTCTCTATCAAATCACAGATCGCGAAGGGAGCGGATCTCAAGGTCGGAGGCGCCTCGATACCTTACGCGAGCGAGGAAAGCAAGGCAACGATCACCTACGCTTCCGGCTGGGCCGTACCTTCAAACGTAGCCGACAAGTCCGGCGCGACCAAGCTGGCCGCCTTCCTGTCGAGCGAATACGCGCAGACCAAGAGATGCCTCGAAGGAGGACTTGCGGTCTCGGCTATCAGGAGCATAGCCGAGCTTCAGGCCGCCAAGGACGCGCTCGATTCTACCTTCATAGGTATGCTCGACTACGCCAGGGTACCGGTGGGCTCGCTGACGAAGTATTACAGACCCCAGTTCGAGGATACGTGGGCCGAGGCCTTCGACAGGATGAACGTCGGAGGAGAGACCGTCAAACAGGCCATGGATTGGGCAGCTGCGACGATCGACCAGTACATTGAGAAGGGTGAAAAGTAACAGGTTTTCCTGAGGAGCGGCCGTCGCGCCGCTCCTTTCCTTATTCGGGAGGGATGGCTTTGAGGCACAACAAACTTCTGATAGGTCTTTTTATATTCGTAGCGCTTCTGATGCTGTCGGGGTTCGCTATTCTCAATTTATACGCGGCCGATGGTTATTCCAGTTACGCCCGGGAAAGCGAGTCCTCTCTGCTCAAGAGCATGAAGCTCAACTACCAGAACCTTGCGGCCGAGATAGACGGCGAACTGTATCCGCTGGTCGACGATCCGCAGGCTGTCGGAAGCGTTGTTGAAGGTCTTTCAGACGATATAGTCTTCGCCGCCCTGTACGATTTAGACGGCAAACTGCTTGAGGACTTCGGCTACTCCGTTCCCGACGATCTGTCGTCTTCGATTTTCTTCGAGAATCTGACCTTCTCCAGCGGACTACCCAGGGCCGAAGTTTCCAGATTCAACGATAAGCTGTATATCCAGGCCGGAATTCTGACACTCGAGGACACTGTGCTTGTTGTCCTTCTCGACAGATTCGACGGCTTGCTCACAAACTCTCTGAGCACATACGATAGAGAACTTCTGGTCTATTACGGAGATGAAGACAGTTTCAAGGCGCCTGCCGGTGCGCCGAAAATCGATCAGGCCCTGCTCCGCGACCTCTTCAAGAGAACCATGAACAGCCAGCGGCCGGAATCGGCGGAGATATATTCAGCCGACGGAGAAATGATAGTGAACGCCCTTGCGATCTACGATTCCGATAACTGGGATGTCATTTCCTTTTTCTCGACGGTGACCACGCCGGCCATCTGGAAGAGAGGAATCGGTTCTCTGGCCGTTTTCATTTGGGTTTCCGGGATCGCCTCGCTGATTTTCGCGCTTTTCTTGCTTTATGTTTACTTCAAGAAAGTTCAAAAGGATCCGAAGATGAAGAAGTCCACGCGCTTTCTGTACTGTCTGTCGGCCTTTCTCCCCGCCATCGTCATGGTCGCGGTATTCGGTTACGTCGTCTACGGGGAGTCGCTCGAGGCTCTCAGCGATGCGGTGGCCATGAAGAACGCCAGGGGATGGTTCGGGGACGTAGAACGCTTTCTGGAGGTTGAAGGCGCCGACTCTCCGGCCGAATTCATAGAAAGATCCAGGGAGACTACCGGTGCGAATTTTGTGATGCGTGAAGGGGGTTCGCTCCTGGCCTCCAACCTCACCGAAAGGAGACTTTCGAACCTCGAGATTATCTCCTCATCCACGGTCGAAGGGGGAATCGTGAAGGGAACGGCGAAACTCAACGACGTTCTGCACACCTACGCGACCGGAGAGATCTCCGGGATCGAAACCACCGTTCTGTACGAGGAGACGTCCAGAGAGAACGCCGTGCTTTCGATACAGTTCTTCGCGATCGGTATGATTCTGACCTTGCTGGTGATGGCTGTCGTGAGCGGCTTCATAATAAACAATATCCAGTCCAGCATATTGATAAAGCGGACCTTCATAGGTTACGGCTTTCTAATGCCGGCGCTGGTCCATCTGATCTGGTGGGCGGTTGGCCCGATGGGCTTCGCCCTCTTCCTGGCCTTCAGGAGATGGAGCATAGTGGACGCCGCCAAGCCTTTCGTGGGGCTGGAAAATTTCATAGAGATCTTCGGCGATTTCAAGTTCTGGAACGCGCTAAAAAACACGGCCGTTTATTCGATCTACGTCCCGATAGGCATGTTCATCTCTCTTCTTTTGGCTATCGCAGTTAACAAGCTGGGGAAACTTTCTATCGTTTTGCGGGTCCTTTACTACCTCCCGGTCGTC
>DBRH01000080.1:6614-6747 GCA_002305955.1 Kosmotogaceae bacterium UBA1373 | reverse complement strand
ATAACGATATACGCCTCCATGCTCGCTCTGGGATTATCTATTACGATCCTAAAGTTGAAACGTAAAATCTAGAGTGAGGGACAACCCGGTTTTTCACTTTTCCAGACAAGAGGAGTGTTCCTGACTTCGGCGA
>DBRH01000080.1:3904-6602 GCA_002305955.1 Kosmotogaceae bacterium UBA1373 | reverse complement strand
GCCGGGAGGTGAAAAAAATGAAGAAAGCGTTGCTTTTACTGATTCTCGTGGCTGTAGCCGTTTCGGCCTTCGGCTATACTTTCAACACCAACAACATAGGTGGGTCGATAGCGTATTTTCCGTTCATCCTTCAAACCTTCTCGGCCAGAGGGTATTATCACATAGGGTTCAAATTAGCCGATCCCTGGAGTGTCGGTCCGCTGGAATTCACCCAGATGATGCTTTATGCCGGTCCGACGGTCTCCTACAGCTCCGACTTGGGGGGAGCGAGTTTTGAATTTGGAATAAGTGGAAGGCTCTTCACGGGTATCGAGAATCTGTCCTTCCCCTTCTTTGGAAGGAAGTTCATGGTAGCCGTCGGATTGCGAGGCTCTTCAACGTACTCGTTTTCCAAAGGAAAGTTTTCTATGCCCCAGATATCTCCGGCTCTGAGCATCATCGACGTTACGAAGATGACCGACAGGCTCAATTACTCCCTGTACTTCTGGCCCCTGCCAGTATTGCTGGGTTTCGACGTTTACTTCTGATAGATTTGAAATAAAATAGTGAAGGCCCTTAACTGGGCCTTTTCTTCCTGGAGATACAGGATATTCAAATGATGATACAATTCCCTTTGAAGAATCCGGTTTTCTGGGGGAATTGTTTTGTCTAAAGTGGTTGTGCTATACAAATCCAAATACGGGAGCTGTGAAAAATACGCCAGATGGATTGCCGAAGATACCGGGGCGGATATTTCCGACATCTCTTCGTTCGATACTGAAAGGCTTGGCAACTACGATGTGGTTGTCTTCGGCGGGTCGCTTTATGCTGTGGGTATAATCGGTCTGTCGGTGATCGACTCACGAACGACGAGAAAGGCATGCTGGCATCGTACTCAGTGCCGGTGAACTGGACAAACAGGAAGAGCACAGCGCCGCTGGTAGAAAGTATAGAAGAATTCATCAAGAAGGGGCAGTGATCGTAAGTGAGAGTATTTTCAGTTCTTGCAAGTCCGAGAATCAAGGGGAACACTTCTGTGGTTCTGAAGAGATTTCTCGAAGGAGTCAGGGAGAATCACAGCGGTGTCGAAGAGCGCACCGCGATTCTACACGAGAAGAGCATAAGGCCCTGCATGGCCTGCGACAATTGCAAGACCGGTCCGAAAGTGTGTGTCATAAGCGACGACATGCAGCAGCTTTACAGAGAGGTTGAGGCCGCGGACGTTATAGTGCTCGCTACCCCCATCTACTGGTGGAACATGACCGCTCAGCTGAAAACCTTCATCGACAGGCTTTACGCGATGGACTTTGAAAAATCCTTCAAAGGCAAGAGATTGGTCCTCCTGATGACTTACGGCGGTGAGGATCCCAACTCCGGCGCCGAGATAGTTGAAAAGAGCTTTAGAGAGATCTGCGAGTTTCTCTCCATGGAGTTCACCGGTAAGTTCGGGCTGTGCAGCGAAAATCCTATCGAGCTTAGAGAGCGCTCCCTCGAGGAAGCTTACAGTCTTGGCAGAAAGTTGTAACCGACTCGGACGTACCAGGAAACTCAACAAGTCGAAAATCGGCTCACGTTTCGGACACGACTATGTTTCGGCCGCTTTGTTTGGCCGTATATAGAGCCCTGTCCACGCGCTCATAAGCTCTATCCAGGGAATTTTCCTCACATCTTATAGACGCGATCCCGAAACTCGCCTTCACTCTTATGCTTTCTCCATCGATCGAAAACTCGGTCCGCTCGATCATAGTTCTGAGTTTTTCGGCCACCTTTCTAGCCTCTTCGACAGATGTGTTGGGAAGCAAAACGATAAACTCTTCTCCGCCCCAACGACAGGGTTTATCGACGGCGCGGAGATTTTTCCTCAACAGGCCTGCGATTTCCTTCAGAAGCTTGTCCCCGATCGGATGGCCGTAGTCGTCGTTGATTTTTTTGAANNGGCAAATTCATACCATTTTCTCCTGTTGTAAAGACCGGTGAGGGTATCGAGAAACGCCAGTCGCTGGAGCTCGGCGTTCTTTTCTTCGAGTTCTTTCTGCTGTCTTTTGATCTCCTCTTCCTGGAAGAGATTCTTTCGGGTTGTATTCCACAGAATAAGCGAAAGGTACATTCCGAATACGACGAAGGTGATACCGTTCACTCTGTTGGTCAAAAGTATGGCGGGCTCCTTCTGGACAGTACCGATCAAAAGCAGGTAAGCCGTCAGAACAACTCCGAAGACTATTAAAGTGGATGATGGTCTCAAAAGAAAGATAACCGCCAATCCCAAACAGAGAACAAGAAAAGGCGTTATGTTGGTGGTCACGTACTGGTCGATGGTCACCAGAGATATAGCCATGGCTGAAAGCGAAACAATAAAAGCGTACTGGATATAGACAGCCTTTTTAGATAGATGCTTTTGCTTTCTGATTATGGAAATAATTATTGCAATAGCGATACTGACTAGCAGATGAATTGAATGGACGACTATGATACCCGTTCGCCAAACAGCCTCTTCGCTGGAGGAAGGATCTGTAATCCAGAACATGATCACATGCGCTATATGAGACGGAATACCTATCAGGGCCAGATAGTAGATCCTGCGCAGGTTCGTCTCCAGAGTCTTTTGGACTATGGAATTGTTCAGCGATCTTTCCTTTCTAATCCAGTTTATGAAAGTTCTTAATTTGCTCACGCTAGAGTCCATACTTCTCCTGAAATAATCCTCTGTATATTCTACCAC
>DBRH01000080.1:1229-3795 GCA_002305955.1 Kosmotogaceae bacterium UBA1373 | reverse complement strand
CCGTCCTTGGAGAGAGCGAGAGCGCGAGAAGAGCCGGAGCGAGATCCCGAGGAGTATTACGGGATGACGGTTATGAAGGAGAATTCTCGCCTTCTCGTGAGCGAAGTGAACTCTCGAATACGCTCTTTCTCATGTTTTTACCAACAACGGTTCTTAGAATGCGGGCCGGTCTGCGCAAACGGCCGATTTCTGGCTGTGTCAACTTTTCCAATTGTGTGGCAAAATAGAGATGCACGGCGAGTGTCAACCGGCTGCACCGGCCGGAGATGACGGCGCTCAATACGTTTTTCGAGGGAGATATGGAGAAGATACGCGCGGCAATTGTAGGAACGGGATTCGCGGCGGAGATCCACGCCCGGGCGCTAAGTGAGCTCGGATACAAGGTGGCCGCAGTGGTCGGGTCGAACCTATCGCGTACATCGGCCTTCGCGGAGAAGTGGAAGATAGAGCGTTACGGAGTCGATTTCGAACTCGCGCTCCAAGAAGATATCGACTGCGTACACATTTGCACGCCCCCGGCCCTTCATTACGTGATGGCGAAACGGGCTATGGAATCGGGGAAGCACGTTATATGCGAGAAGCCCCTCTGTCTTGATACGGCCGAAGCCGAAAAACTTCTGACCCTCTCGAAGGAAAAGGGGCTGGTCGCGGCCGTCAACTTCAACGTACGATTCAACGGAAAGTGCCACGAAGCCAGGAAGCTCGTAGCCGCCAGTGAGTTCGGCGGCGTCTGTCTGATCCACGGCGCCTATCTCCAGGAATTTCAGGCTCTTCCGGACCGTTACTCCTGGCGCTACAAACCCGAGCTGGCCGGACATATGCGCGCTGTCACCGAGATCGGTTCCCACTGGATCGATCTCGCCAGATACCTGACCGGCCTCGAAGTGACCGAAGTATCGGCCGATTTCGGCGCGTTCACCCCGCAAAGATATCTCTCGGGAGACGATATGTATCTCGAATACAGAGAGGGTTCGGAGAGGATCACGGTCAATTCGGAGGATGCGGCGGCGATCCTTTTGAAGTTCGACAGCGGTGCTATCGGGAACGTTATACTGTCGGAGGTTTCTCACGGAAGGGGAAACAGGCTCGAGATAGAGGTAACAGGACGGAACGAGTCGGTGTGGTGGGACTCGGAAAGCCCTTGCGAGCTCAACAGAAGCCGCAAATCCGGCGGTGTCCTCACCAGTTCCGACGCTTTCTGCGGAGGTTTTGTCGATACTTTCAAGGACTGCTTCAGAGAGGTTTATGCCGATATCGAAAGGGGCGGCCCCTCTGTCAAACCTTCATACCCCACTTTCGAAGATGGTTACAGAAACACCGCCGTCTGCTCGGCCATCTATGAAAGCGCCGTAAAAGGTCGATGGATGCAGGTAGAAGGCAACCCCAGATGAGTCAAGACAGCTGCGCTCGAGGAGGCACGATGAAGGAAGATAAGGCTCAATCACAGGATAGAAAAGCGAAAGAGATTCACCCGGATACGAAAGCGATAATAGAGCATTACCGGTTCCAGCGGCTGCCGGTCGAGAGCACCCTGTATGTCAGCACCTATCGTTCCGGCGCCAAAACGCTCGAAGGCGGGCCGCTCTCGACGGCCATGATCGGGCTCTATTCGGACAGTCCGGAGAGTCTTTCGCTGTTCCACCGTCTAGATATCGACGAGGTGTGGCATTTCTACGGAGGCGATCCCCTGAAACTGGTTCTGCTTTATCCCGACGGCTCGAGCGAAGATATAACGATGGGAAACGACTTCGGCAGCGGACAGCTCGTTCAGTTCGTCGTTCCGGCCGGAGTCTGGCAGGCCGGTTATATGGTTCCGGGGGGACGTTACTCGCTTTTCGGCTGCACGATGGCGCCGGGATTCACCGCCTCCTGCTTCGAAGCCGGAACCGCCGATGAACTGCTCAAGGACTACCCTCAACGGTCGGAAGAGATAATCAGGCTCAGCATAAGCGGCAATCGGGAGAAGATGCCCGACGGGTTCTCCGGTTGAGAATCCTCCGGCAGTTTCATACACGGAAAGCTGCCGACAAAAACTACATGCAGCACTCCAGAATTCCCTGACCGCTTCCGGTGCTTCCCCAGCTGCTCACCTCTATATCGTACTGGTTGGTTTCAGGATTCCAGTCGATGCTTATCGAGCCGGTGGGCGTTCTGTAGGCCCAGCCGTAGTAGAGTATGCAGCACTCCTCCGTCTTTACCAGCCTGGTTTCTATGCGCGCCTCGCCCGAGGTCATCTTCGCTTTCGAATCGTAACTGCACTGGAGGGGCGGCCCGGAGCATTCGAGGCTCCAGGAAATCGAGCCGCGTTCGGCACCCCAGAACCATTTGATAGTAACCTCTCCGGACTTTCCGCCGGCCGGCGTTATTTCAAATTCCTCCTCAACGACGCTCCCCAGTATCGAATCCCAGACGATATTGTCTTCCTCGACCAGAGCGGTAGTGACGAACTCCTCACCCGAGGCCGGTGCTTTCCATTTCAGTTTCACCAGATGCTGGCCTATCTCGACAAGCCCTTCAACGGACTCCTTGAACTCCTTCTGACTATCGGCCGGAACCGCCGAGAGAA
>DBRH01000080.1:848-1116 GCA_002305955.1 Kosmotogaceae bacterium UBA1373 | reverse complement strand
CACGTTGTTCACACGGGTCTTTATACTGTCGGGAGCTTTAGGCAGTTGAAAGCAACCCGTTATGAGGACTGCGACAAGGAAAAGGGCAAGAATTGCAGAGAAATATCTCTTCATTGTTATCACCCCTTATATTCNNTATCGGCCGGAACCGCCGAGAGAAGAAGCAGACTCAGAAGGCCGGGATCGGTTATATCGGTGTGCACGATTCTTACCGAGTCGGGATCGGTCAGGAGCGCGAGAACCCCCTGATACTTCACCGGGTCGTCCA
>DBRH01000080.1:0-703 GCA_002305955.1 Kosmotogaceae bacterium UBA1373 | reverse complement strand
GCCCACGATCGAGGTCTCCGTGTAGGATGGAGCCTCTTTGAGGTTTTTGTTGAGTATCTTGACGCTGGAAGATAGCTCGACGCTCTTTTCGGTGTTTCCAATCCTTATGTTCAGCAAATCTTTGTCGACGCTATCGACGCTGAAGGCCAGCGAATCGATATCTTCGTCGATCAGATTGGAAAGATTGTTCTTGTCGCCCGACCAGATCTTCACCCTTTTCTCGTTTTGATCCAGCCCGATGAACAGGTTCGTAGAAGACGGAGTCGGGGAGAGCGAATCGAAATCTCCCACGAGTGCCACGCTCTTCGCCACTCTCAGCTCTTTGATTATTATCTCTATCGCCGAGGTCAGCCCTCTCTCGATAACGGCTTTACTTGAGGCCAGATTATAGGCTTTCCACCAGAGGTTGTAGATGTTGAAAGAGATTATGAGAACTGCCACTATTATCGCCATGGCTATCAGGACTTCCATGAGGGTCAGGCCGGGCTTTCCTTTGCGTTCAGTCACCGGAAGGCCTCACAAACTCTACGAGTTTCTTGCTCGAGCCGTAGGGGGACTCGCGCAACTTACCGGAGATTTTGACGCCGTTCACGGTGACCGTCGCGGTTTCTCCGTTTATATCTCCGATTTCAAGCTCTCCGGAGCTGACGAGGAGATCTCCCGCGATTTTGGAAGAGGTGTCGTTCACTCTCAAAGATGTGGT
>DBRH01000051.1:4234-7414 GCA_002305955.1 Kosmotogaceae bacterium UBA1373 | reverse complement strand
AGTAATTGAGTATGATTCCAAACCCGTTGTTGTATTCTTCAAATCCAAAAAGAATTCCACCATTGCCTCTCTTAAGCCTTATATCAACTCGGATAGCGCTATCTTCGATAGGTTTGTCAAACCATACTCCAGCGATTCCAGCTGACGAGAGTGCCTCGATTGACATATCGCGGGGGATCCACTGGACCCCCGTGTCTTCACTTTCAGGATATCGTGCTGCCAGGTGCTCGCGTTTCAGTCTGGAGGAATTCGGAAAGATCTTTCTGTCGAAATCATCATACTTTTGCAGGCTAAGGTAATCACCGCAGAGCTTAAGGATCTTGGGAGAAGAGAAAGAGCCGGTCAAACTCTTGAAATTCGTGATTTTCTCGGGGAAGACATTGTGATGATAGAAGAGGCGGGATTCATGTTCGCCCCGGAGTGGCAGAGTTCTTCCCACGTAGGAACCGAGCATTCCGTCTCCAGAACCCAACAACGAACTCTCCGAAGGTTCATGGAAGGGTCCTGTGAGAGACTCGCCAACCAGGTATCTAATTCCGCTCGCCGCGTATTCGAAGTCGCTGGTGCGAGTGCTGTGCCACTGCCCACATGAGAAGATCAGGAACCATCTGCCATTAATCTCGAAAACATCTGGCGTCTCAAGAAACCCGTATTTATCAGATACATAAATGGGTGGCAGTATATTCCATTCAATCAGATCTCTTGATATGGCGTGACCTATAGCTCCCCTCCCGGCCCAGTTGCCGGTTCTTGAGCGGGCACAGAAAAACATGTGGAAGTCGCCTTCGTCGGTTCTGACTATGCAGGGGTCTCTCCAGGCAACGCTCGAAATCGAGCTATCGACAACCGAGGTTTCATACCATTCACCTTGAGGTTCCAGTACGTGACGGGGAATTTTTCTCCACGTCAACAGGTCCTCAGAGATCGCGATTCCTATTCTCTGAATGGCCTCTCGTTTGGCTCCATAGAACATATAGTAGATGCCGTTGTTCTTGCAGAGAGTTCCGGTCATCAGAGGACCGTCGTCCCATTCTCCTTTATAGCCTCTTTCAAGTGCCAGCCCGGCTTCTTTCCAGTGCAGCAGATCTTCGGACACTGCATGATTTATGGCGTGGCTTCTTGAACCCTTCTTTCTGAGAAGATGAAAGAGATGATACAGACCGTTTTCTTCAAAGAGCCAGGTGTCCCACAGACTGTTATGAGACGGCACAAACAGCACTTCAACCACTCCTGTCAGTTCAACAGTTGTCTCTTCCAGACCGGAACACTAGTCTGGTACCCACCAAAACGATAGGATTATCCAGATAATTTAACCTCCAGAGATTATTGATGAAGATTCCAACCATCGAGAGAAAATATAACCTACTGAAGTAGAGTTACAGAAACGAAGAGCAAGCGCTCAACCTTTCACGCTTCCTTCAGTAAGACCACCTGTAATGTATTTCTGCATGAACAGATAAAAGATTATCACCGGAATGGTTGTTATCATACCGCCTGCCATTAGCTCATTCCACTTCACAAGAAAATCGCTTATAGAAGCAACAAGGGCAACTGTCAGCATTCTCTTGCTATCTGACATTATCAGAGTATTTGCGAACATGAATTCGTTCCATGCAAGTATGAAACAGAAGACCGCCGTCGCCGCGATACCCGGGGCGGATAGAGGCAGAATTATCCTTGTAAAGGCTTTAAACCTTGTACAACCATCAATTCTTGCAGCCTCTTCAAGCTCGCTCGGGATATTTCTGAAGAATCCTCTCAATAACCATATTGAAAATGGAAGCGAAAAGACCGTATACGAAATTATCAAACCGGTAAAAGAGTCTGTCAACTGAAGGTTTCGCATCATAATGAAGAAGGGGATAAGAAATACCACCGCTGGAAACATACGGGTGACAAGTATGAACATTACATACGCCTTTTCTCCCTTCATCCTGAATCTGGCAAGTGCGTAACCGCCCATGCACCCAAGAACAATTGCAACAAAGGTTGTCATAAGTGATACATACAAACTATTGATGAAGTATGTACCCAATCGCATGTTTCTCCAGGCGGCAAGATAGTTTTGAATCGTTGGATTATCAGGAAGTATGGTCGATGGAAACTTCAGAGTCTCCGCTGTGGGCTTTAGAGAAGTGAGAATCATCCAGAGAACTGGTAATAGTATTATGAATGTGAGAATAAAGAGAGCAGCATGAACTAACAGCGTCCTTCTTATCCTCTTTTTTTTGCTCAAATACATGATCACTCACCTCTAATCTATTTTCTTGCCTTCTACTTTGTAAAGATAGAAGATGATTATCACCGACAGGAATATAACCATCAATATCGACTGTGAAGACGCGAATCCAAAGTTGTATCGCTGGAAGGCTGTCTTGTATATACTGGTGGCCAGAATCTCAGTTGCTCCTCCGGGTCCACCTTTAGTCATTACCCAAATCATGTTGAAGCTGTTGAAGGTCCAAATAGTTATCAACGTTATCGCAACTACGATGGATGCTTTCAGATAAGGAATGGTAATGTTCCAGAATCTCTTCCATACTCCTGCGCCATCGACTTCGGCAGCTTCGTACAGATCTTTCGGTATTGTCTGCAGAGCAGCGTGGAAAATAAGAGCACTGAGAGGAAACTCCTTCCAGACTCGTGCTATGACGACCCATACTTGAGCGGTGAAAGGGCTTCCAAGCCAGGCAACTGGTTCGCTGACGAGTCCGAACCTAACGGCAATATCATTTACCAGACCGAATTCCGGATGCAACAACCACATCCAGCTCAGCGCAGCAACGGCCGACGGAACGGCCCAGGGTATAAGAATGAGAGCTTTATAGATTCCGACACCCTTGACCGGTTGATTTAGTAGCAATGCTATCGAAAGACCAAGTGCGACCTGGCCGGCCACATTCGCGGCAGTCCACCAAAGAGTGTTCCAGAATGCCATCCAAAAATTCTCATCGCCAAGGGCTTTTGAATAATTGCTAAAACCGATGAAGGGTATCCCTCTATGAAGAGTAAGGAGGTTATAGTTGAAGAAACTCATTACAAGTCCAATAATCAGGGGAACTATGATTATCAAAACCATAACCGCTATAGTCGGACTCATTAGAAAGAAACCCATATGCTTATCGAAAAATCGTTTTGTGTTCATCCATTAATCACGCACCCTGACATAAGATTGTGATC
>DBRH01000051.1:3977-4156 GCA_002305955.1 Kosmotogaceae bacterium UBA1373 | reverse complement strand
GAAGTGAATGCGTCTCCGAGAACTGTTCTCGAATAATCTCCAACAAGAGAGGCATGGTTTATGCCATAAGGGAACTCTCTTATAAACTGCTCTATAAGAGGATCATTAATAAAGCCACTGTCAAGCGCATCTACTCTTGAAGGGAATCTTCCATAGGAGAATGCCACTTTCATATTCTC
>DBRH01000051.1:1200-3953 GCA_002305955.1 Kosmotogaceae bacterium UBA1373 | reverse complement strand
CCGCTCCAGATACCCAGACTGCTGCCACCCAGCGATGCTGCTCTCCTAACCTGCATAGGATGGGGAATAACATCTATTTCGAAAGCGGCATTTGCAGCCCTTAGGGGAGCAATTTCCCAATCGCCTGCTATGTACATTGCAATTCGACCACCCAGGAAAGAGTTTCTTATATCGTCCCAGGTGTCGTAGGCTATGGCTCCTGGAGGAATGACTTTATGGGTAGTGAAGAGCTCAGCATAGAATTTGAAGGCTTCTTTACCTTCCGGTTCGTTGAAGGTTACCTTTGTTCCGTCCGGGCTGAAGAGGCTGCCACCATTCGCTACCAACCACGGGAACCAACCATANNCCAAAACCGTATTGATTGTCAAAAGTCAATTTCTTGGCAACTTCCAAAAACTCACTCCAGTTCATAGCAGTATCTCTTGAATAGTTAATGCCCGCTTTTTCAAAAGCCGTCTTGTTTATGATCAGTGCTGTCGCATCCGATATCCAGGGAAGAGCATAGATATGCCCGTCGAGAGTGCTGGAGTCGATTGCACTTTTGAGGATCTCTTTGTCCTTTCCACTTGCAGAGATATAGTCATTCAGTGGCAGCAGTGTTCCAATAGCGCCTAATTCGACTGCCCAGGTTGTCGATACATGTATGATATCCGGGGCAACACCAGCTAGACTGGCGGTAATGAACTTCTCCATCAATCCACGGTTAGGAACATTCTCAATCTTCAGTTCGATAGTTGGATTACGTTCCATAAACTCTTTCTGGGCCTTGACAAGCTCCATTTCTTCATTAGCTGCCATCTCGTCATATACCCACATGGTTATAACTGTCTTACCACCTACAAATGCAAAGAATACAAGCATAACAGCGGCGATTAGAAGAATTTTCTTAACAGTCATACAATTTCCCTCCTCCGTAAGGAATGTTGTCGTGCTGGAAGTCTTTTCAGTAAATCGATAGATTATTGTTCCTGGCAACTTCCATGAGCCTGTTTCTGTTATCTTCCGTCAAGTCCGAGGTAATAATCCGCTCTTTGCCTGTCCATTTCTGTGTCAACACGAGCGACCTTTTGAAGTGTTTTGAACTGGTTGCCAGGATAAATATCTCGTCACACGCATTGCATATCAGTTTCTTTGTTTCTGCCTCAAGAATGTTCGATGCATAGTAGCCAGTTTCGTCGAAGCCGTTGACACCCAGAAAGACCTTGTTAACGTTGTACCTGTTCAAGAAGGGATTAATCTCAAAATCGAGAAAGTTCATTGTGTTGTGCTGGAAAGTGCCTCCTATAACCACTAGATTTATGTTCGGGTACTGAACGACAGCGTTTATTATGTAGAGTGAATTGGTGACAACGGTGAGTATCGTAGGTGGGTTCTTGCTGAGCTCTTCGAAAAAGAAAAGCGTAGTGCTTCCAGCATCTATAAAAATTACGTCATACTTCTCAACAAACTTCGTAGCTTTCAAAGCAATATGTCGTTTTTCATCAACATCAATTGCAACCTTTTCCTGGAATTCGGGATCATACCTTTGAAGCTTTGTCTGGATGGCACCACCATGAACTCTCTTTAGCAGGCCCTCTTGCTCGAGTTCAGAGAGATCGTTTCTGATCGTTACCTCGGAGACCCCCAGTTCGCTGGCTATCTCAGTGGATCTAACCTTTCCTTTAATAGACAACTCTCTAAGTATCTGTCTGCGCCTTTCTTCAGAAAGAATTGTAATCGCCTCCTTTGTTGAAACTATACCACTCCGGATTTTTGAAAAGCAAATTCAAAACAAGCCGAATTTTCGAATTATCTGTCTTTATTTTCGATTATCTTGTTATTTCTATTCGTTTCTACAGCTTACGATTTACTGTATCCGATAAATAGGTGAAGAAATAAATAAGTAAAAAGAAAGGAACACAACTCCATATAGAGTGTGTGTTTGCGAAAAGCAAAACAAAACGAAAGAGTTCCAAAGAAACGGGAGCACCAGAGGATCATAGAAAGCATAAAAGGCGGAACATACATAATCGACTCGACACCGATAAAGGACATCACAAGTCAGGGGATAAAATTAAAGAGTACAATCTCACATACCTATCTTCTCTCGCCGAGATCTTCTTTCCATTCTCGATCTTCCTGATATGAATTCTCCGGCCTCGACGAGATAGTCTTTCTATCCAGAGAGCTCTGAGGACCGGGCTAAAGCCGAAATCGATCGATATCTTTCAAGCTCAATTTCTGCCGGTTATAGTATCTATAGCCTTTTGAAGAGTGGCATCGCCGTTTCCGAGATACCAGTTGATTTCCTCTTCGAAGCTCTGTTCGATTACAAGATCCGGTTCTATGTGTTCCCCTTCAGCTCCATTGATAACTAGAATCTTCGACAGACAGAAGAGGAGACCCGTATTCGGCATGGTGTGGAACGGATTGGTTATTCCGAAGTTGACCGGCTCGCTCGAGCGCTCGCCAATCACCACGGCGTCGGTGTTTCTCCGCATGAAGCTCAGGAAGAGAAGTGTTGCCGAATTGACGTTGGCGTTGGTCAGAATCCATATCCTGCTATCTTTGGCTTTCCATGAATAATCGGGATAGATAGGCAGGTTCCACGTCCTGATGGTGTACTGGCCCGATGAATCTCTTGTGCCGATCTTTTCGACAAGGTCGGCCCTCTCTTTCGTCAGATAACCCAGAACCGCCTCCAGGAAAAGCTGGAATCCCCCGCAGTTGTCCCGGACATCTATGAGGAGATCGGAGTATCCATCTCCCGGGAT
>DBRH01000051.1:683-1043 GCA_002305955.1 Kosmotogaceae bacterium UBA1373 | reverse complement strand
GGTCCGGTCTCCTCGCTCTCGTGGTAACCCATCGAGCTGCCGTATTTCTCGTAAAGCTCGTCGATTGCGAATCCTTCTATCTCAAGGATGAAGCTACCGACGGGTATTGAACTCTCAGATTCAATCACCAGCGCCCTGCCCCGTACTTCCCTGGTTTTGAGGGGCAGTACATTGACCTCTACAGGGAAAGACATTCCCGAGTGCTGATCCTTCAGGCTATCGGTAATCCTCCCCGCGACCAGAAAGAACTCGCTCAGGGTCATCCCATCTTTCAGCGACGACTTCGACTCTTCCACTAGATCGCGGAAAACCTCCTCATCTATCTTCCGCCAGGGATCGTAGAAAAGACTTTCAATTTTC
>DBRH01000051.1:0-673 GCA_002305955.1 Kosmotogaceae bacterium UBA1373 | reverse complement strand
GAGCATGATAAACAATAAAAGCATAAGCAAAGGCACTCTCTTCATTAGGAATCTCTCCTTATATTTATATGCTATGGACTTACAAATTCCTGCTAAGAGAAATCGCAGTGATTTAGTTTGATTTTTTATTGATTACCTAACAATTCATATATTTACTTTTCAAATAAAAGTATAGACGATCATTTGATTTTTTAAATACTTATTTGTTATAATTAATTTCGCTAATCTAACTATAGATTGAGTGATTTTGATTCTGTGGGTAATAGGGGGATATTAGTAAAATGAGGCTCGTACCAAGAAGAAAAGCCGAGCTCAAGAGCTTGAAGTTCTCTGTAGGTGTGTTGACTATCGCAATGATCGTTGCAAGTATTTACACAACATACTGCGTTGTAACACGATACGACATGCTAATCCAAAACCCAAGATTGTGGAGCCTGGTCGCAGGTGTATATGTTGTCACAGTCATGTCAGTAATCTATTATCTTATACTTGGCAGAGCACAAAGAAAGATGAGAAATAGTTTCTGAGTCCTTTTGCCTTCATTTAGAAAAACTGGCCTTGAAAAGGTTTGAGCTATGGTGTGCTTTTTAACTCTCACTTCGTTAGTTTTAGAAATATGTTTGGAGACCGGCACAGATTTATTTATTATCTGAAAAGGCCGATGTTTGCCGTG
>DBRH01000024.1:578-5328 GCA_002305955.1 Kosmotogaceae bacterium UBA1373 | reverse complement strand
ATGGAGAGGTCTAATAAGTAATTCGGGAGAATGAGAGGGACTGAAGTCCCTCTCATTTTTTTCTTCTTTTGTAATCCAGCGCCTCTTTAAACTTCTTGTATCTCTCCTCGAACTCTTCGCCGCACAGCTCCAGAAACCTCATGTAGAGAATGTCCATTATCAAAAGCTGAACGATCCGTGTTATCAGACCGCCTTCGGGAAAGACCAGGCGCGAGTAATAGCTTTCGAGGTTGACGTCGGAATAAGCGCAGAGCCTCGACTTCTCGGGAGCGACAGTTATCACGCCGGCTCCGGATTTTCTGGCGAACTCCAGTGCGTCGGCAAGATCGCCGGACATACCGGTCCCGGAGATGGCCACGACCACCGAGTCGCGATGGAGATTCGATGCCGAAATGATCTGTTCATAGCCGTTCTCGAGATGGCGGACCCTTTTGCCGCCCTGGAGCATTTTCAGGTACAGGTCGTGTCCGGCCACCGAGTCGAAACCGAAAGAGTAGATATCGATGTTTTGAGCGTCTTTGAGAGAGGCGGCGGCCAGAGAAAGCCTCTCCTCGCTGAGGTGCGAATAGGCCTCCCTTATAGTTTCTAAAGACAGCTCTTCGTACGATTGGAGGTCTTTCAGCAGGACGGGCGACTTTTCGCGCTGGACGAGAATGTTCAACTCCCCGGCGATGACGAGTTTAAGCCCGGTGAAACCGGAGTATCCGAGTTTTCGGGCGGCTTTGACTATCATGGACTGGGAAACTTTCAGAACTTTCGAAAGCTCGTTTATCGTACACTCCAGGCACTTCTCCGGGTTGGATATCATAAAGTCGAGTATCCTCTCCTCGGTCGGCGTCAAGAGATGGAGATTTTCGTTGTAGGACTGCAACAGGTTTCCCATGTCTCAAAAGGCCGGCAGCCCGCCGTTTTTAATGCTTTCGTACCACTGGAACATCTTCTCTCTTATCTCCTCCGGAACGTATTTTATGAACAGAGGGTCGTCGCGCGTGTAATCGATCATGCCTTCGGAAATGCCAACCCTTGAATTGGAGCCGAAGGGAAGAGATCCCTCGCCGGCCTTTATTATCGTTTCATAGACGAGCAGATCTATGTGCTTGAGGAAGCTGGCCAGTATGACGCCCGGTTTCATCGCCAGAGCGTTGGAATCTACAGTGATTACGTACCTGCCCCTGCCGGCGGCCTCTTCGATCGAGCCCATTCCGCTTCCGCCGGCGATCACCAGTATGATGTCGGCCATCCCTTCGTACTGTCTCGATGCCAGCTCCCTTCCCCTGGTCGGGTCCGACCAGCTGCCCACGATGCCGAAGAGTACGGTGGCTTCGGGCTCTATGCTTTTCACGCCGGCTTCGTACGCCGGTTTCATCGTGTTTATCATCGCCGGATACGTATCGCCCGCGATCAACCCCACGGTCTTTTCAGGATTGGTTCCCCCGATACCCGAGGAGGTTATCATCCCGGCCAGGACACCGGCCAGGAAGGTCATTTCGTCATCCTTGAAGGCCACGGAGTAAACGTTCGCCAAAGGCTCGGGCACAATGCCGTCGAGAAGAGTGAACTTCTGGTTCGGGAAGGCCCGGGCGACCTTTGCGACACTGGCGGGCATCCCCTCGGTGAAAGTCATCAGCAGGTCGTATTTCCCCGTAGCAGCCATGCTTAGCAGGAGCGGCTCCCACTTCGACTGATTGTAACCGCCTTCGACGATTCTTATTTCTATGGCATCGCCGGCCGCTCTCTGCGCTCCCTGTTGAACCAGTTCGTATATGGCGTTTCCGCCTATCTCGCCTGTGATCAAAATCCCTACGCTGAAAGGCGCCGCCAGGGATATAACGCAACCGAACAACACAATCGCCAGAAGAAAACCTCTCATACTATCACTCCCGAAAATCAAGATAATACGAGTATATAGTATGAGAACTATTTTCTCAAGCATGAGAATTTTATTCTGAGAACGGGGTATTGGTCTACATGTTGGGGATTATACTATCTGAGGGTTTCCTCATAACGTATCCCGCATAATCGCTTATGTTCAGGTCAATTGCTTTCACAAGCTCCACGGGCTCTATCAGCCAGTCAAGCGAGTATTCCCCGACCAGCTCGCTGACCGTTTCCCGAATCACCGCCAGTTCCACTCCGGCCATATACGAGTGGTAAGCGAAAGACCAGACGAAAGGCGTTCGGGGGCTCTTCACGGAGACATCCTCGAGGTTCTGCAGAGAGAGTGCCGCATACTCGCCCGGAAAATCCCCCGGCTTATCTACGATCCATCCGCTGGAAGTCCATTTGAAGAAGCGCGTGAACTCCGACAGCTCGGTTACCTCCAGCGATTTGACCATATGATCGTCCAGCACGCGGAGCTCTTTGGTTCCGTCGCCGTCGATATCCACTACGTTTCTCACCTGGCCCGGGTCGACCGCAACGGTGAGCGTATAGATGGCCCTGTCGGTTTGAGTGAGATAGAAGGCCCCCATGGGAGTTGCGTAATCGCCCGTGAGAAAGAGGAACACGGCGGTCTCGCATTCAACCGTCGGCGTGTCGAGGGCTATGATCGGGCTGAGTATAGTCTTTCCCGAAAGTGTGTCGATCAACACCCCGTCTTTATAGAATTCGATCACATCGGGAAGGCCCATTCCCGGGTCTCCAGGCTCGAAGCGGAATTCCACCCCTCCNNAGAAGAGACACAACCCTGGAGGCGACCGGTGTTGTGGCCGGAACGGACGCGGGATCTTGCTTTACAGTTTCGACCGGCTGCTCCTGCGGCCCGTCGATGAAAAAGCCTTCGAGCTTCAGCAGCTCTTCGAAGGAATTCAGTTCCAGTATCTCTCTGGCTATATCTTCGAAATACGCAGTTACGGTAGCAGGATATGTGTCGGCGGGATCGCTGGCCACCAGACCGACAGATAAAAAGACAATTAAAAATAGAAAAAATAACCCTCTAGAAATCAAATTCATCTCAACCTCACCCGATTATACACATCAATTATATACTCAAAACGGCCGCTTGGAAAAACGGAGGAACTTGTTGTATAATAACTCGATCTGTCGAAAGGAGGTGGTGCAGAATGAAGGATAATTTTACGATGCTTCTTAACCCCACGGGTTCCGGCACCGCCATCCAGACGGCTCGCATAAGCTGACGGCACCAACAGTCCGATTATTGTGACCACAGGCGTTCCGGAGCCTGTGGTCTTTGTTTAATTCAGTCTTTTCAAAATCGAAAACAATAATCGGAGGTCATCGATGAAAGGTGAAGTAGTAAACGTTCAAAAGGGAATGTATCACGTAAAGTCCGAAGACGGCGATTTTTTCCGCTGTCTTCTTAGAGGAAAGCTCCTAAAACTGGAAAGGGAAGAAAAGAGCATTCTCGCCGTCGGAGACGAGGTGCTTTTCGAAAGACTTCAAAAAGATCAGGGCATCATCACCGCGATAGAGGAGAGACGCAGCAGCCTCGTTCGAAAGGGCGCCGGAAAGAAGGGAAGGCACCTCGAACAGGTGGTCGCCGCCAACATAGACCAGCTCCTTGTAGTGGTTGCCGTCAAGGATCCCCCCTACAAAAAAAGCCTCATAGAGCGGTACATCACTTCGGCGAGGAGTTCCGGTCTGGATGTGATAATAGTCTTCAACAAGGCCGATCTGGGATTTTCCGAAAGAACGCTCGAAGATTCGAAGGTTTACGGAGAACTCGGGTACACCGTGAAATTCACGAGCGTGCTTACAGGAAAGGGTATAGATGAACTCGCAGGCCTGCTGAGCGGGAAATCGACCGTACTGGCCGGTAGTTCCGGCGTCGGCAAATCCTCTCTCGTCAACGCCATGCTCAACGGCGATTCCGCAAAAACAGGCGAGGTGAGCCAGTCCACCCACAAAGGGAAGCACACGACCACCTCTTCGAGTGTTTACTATCTGCCCGGCGGAGGAAAGCTGATAGACGTGCCCGGGATGAGAGAGTTCGCCGTGAGCGATACGGAAGGACTCGACGAAGCCTTCAACGACATAGCCGAGCTCTCCAGGGGCTGCCGCTTCAACGATTGCACCCACACGGTTGAGCCGGGCTGCGCGGTCCTCAAAGCCGTCGAAGAGGGAACGCTAGAGAAAAGAAGACTGAGAAACTACCTGAGGATCAAACAATACGAATGAGGCCCGGACATCCGGGCCTTTTCTTCTGGCGGAGGCACCGCTCGCTCTTTCGGTCGCCGCGTTTGTATTTTTCCGTTGCTCTGAAAAACACTGTGCAGATGATGGCCGTTGTTTGAATTGAAATTTGGGTAATGACTATCGATCAGGCCATGAGCTTCTGGCAAAAAGGAGTAATCGAGCCGACAGTTTTGCATTACGAGCTGACGACATCCAACCAGTGGGTAAGAATAGGTTTTGGCGCGCCGCCTCCGGAGAAAGACCTGGTTATCTACGTTGACAATAGCGACTTAGGCTGGGTGAAGACTGATTGGGATGGCAGGAACGACTACTGCTACCTCAAAGTATTGTATGTATATCGCACTAATACCTACTGATGCTAGATCGGTTTCAAAGGCGTCTTTTGGCCGAAGCATATCGTTTCTTCTTCACTGTTATAATCGTCGTAAGGGAGGCAGCCATGGAGAAGAGTTTACCCATTCTAGAGCATGATTATGAAAGGCCCGCAGTCATAGAACCGGCGAAGGTCATCCCGCCGATCCCCGACATGCCCGAAAGGGCGATCGTTATCTTCTATCAGGGGGTAATCGACAGCCTGAACGAGAGAGGGCTTCTC
>DBRH01000024.1:0-555 GCA_002305955.1 Kosmotogaceae bacterium UBA1373 | reverse complement strand
CTCGGGGCTCCCTCCGCGGCGGGCTTTTATGACGAGCTTATCGCGCTCGGTGTCAGGAAGACGGTGGCCTGCGGCTCGTGCGGGGTGTTGAAGAGAGAGATTCCGAGAGGCGAAATCATCGTGGTCGAATCGGCCGTCAGGGACGAAGGGACCTCCTTCCATTATCTGGCGCCCTCGAGAGAGATATCCGTCGATCGGCGCGTGATCGAGATCATAGAATCTACATTGAGAGAGCTCTCCATACCCTATATAAAGGGAAAGACCTGGACAACCGACGCCTTCTACAGAGAGACGAAGAAGATAGTCAAAAGAAGAATCGACGAAGGCTGCATAACCGTCGAGATGGAGGCTTCGGCACTCATGGCCGTCTCCCGGTTCAGGGATGTCGTCTTTGGCCAGCTTCTTTCCTCGGGAGACGATGTGAGCGGTGAAGAGTGGGACAGAAGATTTCACCCTGAAGCTTCCAGTCACAAAGAGCGTGTATTCTGGGCGGCACTCGAGTGCTGCCTGAGACTATAAAACTATTATTGCCAGTTCAGCCTTTGGCTGCGCATG
>DBRH01000056.1:1591-2969 GCA_002305955.1 Kosmotogaceae bacterium UBA1373 | reverse complement strand
CTCTCGTCAAGGGCCACTACGTTCGTACTTACAGATCCTACATCCACTCCGATAAATATCTTCATATCTCCACCCACCCGTAGATACTACGCGGTTTTTGCGGCCATTTTCTTCCGCTTGCTGTTTTTGATCAAGTCAACGAAGGCCTCTATCCTCGTCATGCTGTTGGCCTTGCCGCTCTGCTCGTCTATCGCCAGAGTCAGGACCGGGATGCCGTAATCCTCTGAGATCCTCGGTATGACGCTCTGAGAAACCAGTTCCGGCAGACATGCGAAAGGCATCAGGTGAACGACTCCGTCGAAGCCCCGCTTGCTGTAATCCACTATGTGGCCGACGTTTTGCTTGGCGTGGCCACCGATTATTATCTCTATGTAATCCTCGCCCATCTTGAGGATCTCCTTCTCCCTGCCCTTGCCGAAGAAGTTGTGATCGACCCACTCGCCTATGTACTGCGATCTTTCGGCTTCACAGCCGAGACTGCAGAGTGTGTTCTCTATGTCCATGTTTATACTCGACTCTATCACGACAAAGATCTCGCCGACCACTCCTATACGTATTTTATCCCTTTCGTCGACTTCTTCAAGCTTTATGGAAGCGAGCAGCTCTTTCGCCTCTTCGTAGGCCATTTCCGTCTCTTTCATAGTCCAGCATCTGTCGTAGGACATCCTGATCTCCTCGAAGGCTTTGAGACAGGAGCCATGAACCGTCTCGTACGGAATCATGGTGTGTATCTTCTTGTCGAACTCGTCGAGATCCTTAAGCATCCGCAGTATGATCCTGCCGGTCGAGATGACCTTTCGCAGAGAGTTTTTGCCTTTCAGCCTGAAGAACTTCGATATATCGCCCTGCAGATCGCGCTTGATCGAGTCGAAGATTATCAGTTCGACGTCGAAGCCCATATGTCTGAGCGTCCTCTCGTGGAGTTCGCCGTAGAAACCGGCCCTGCACGGACCGTGTCCGCCGCTGGATACTATTATACCGGCCCCCTGTTCGCAGACCTCTATGTAGTTGCCCATCAACATCTTGTAGGGGAAACAGGCGAACTCGGGACTGTTTTTCGTTCCCAGGTCTATCGTCTTCTGCGTCGGCCTGGGAGGGACTACCACTTCGTAACCCAGCATCTCCATGAGCTTTTTGTAAACAAGCACGTTTCCCAGGTAGGGGAAGGAGTACTTCATACCGCATCACCCACCGGAACGGTCTTTCTCTTGAGCATATCCACGAAGGCCTCGACCCTCGTCTGGAGGTGGTTCTCACCCGTGTGCTCGTCTATCCTCACCGTCATGAAGGGAATCCCCGAATCCTCCGACTCCAGCTCGAGGAGCTTACCCAGGAAGGCGTCGGGGCCGCAGCCGAAGGCCGTGACGTGTATCACCCC
>DBRH01000056.1:386-1563 GCA_002305955.1 Kosmotogaceae bacterium UBA1373 | reverse complement strand
AGGCTCTTTTTCATCTTCTTTATATATCTCTTGAGTTCTCTGTTGGAAAGCATCTCGAAAGTCAGCACGTTCATTCCGAGCTGCCTCAGCCTCTCGGTCACGTTCATGCTGACGAACTCGTCGTAAACGTCGTAAACGTATCCCAGAAGGCCTATCTTCGGTCCGACGATCTTCACGGGTTCTCTTATCCCGTCGGGATTCTTGAGGCCTTCGAAGGCTTCGGCGATCGTCCTTCCCTCCAGGCTGAGCTTTCTGAACTTTCGCCAGAGCTCGGCGCCCTTCCTGCAGGCCAGCTCGATCTGCTTATCCGATACGGACAGCTTTTCGGCCACTGAGTAGTACATCTTAGGGGAGAATATATTCTCCGACCTCGATTGAACGTCCATGGTGAGAAGCTTTCCGGCGACTCCCGGGATGCTGTGCCTTGCCATGTCTGGCAGTCCCATGAACTTGGGGCAGAAGTACTTACCCTTCTCCACCGAGGCCATGCGGGGTATGAAAACGTAATCGACCCCACCCTTGAGTAGCTGGAGGACGTGGCCGTTGAATATCTTTATGGGGACGCAGATCTCCGGAACCGATATGCCTACCCCCATATCGACGGTTTTTTTGTCCGTGCTGTGCGAAACCACCACTTCCGCACCGAGTTCTTTGAAGAACTCCGTCCAGAATGGACCGTAATAATAATACAGCAAAGCGTTAGGAATACCTATTTTCATCTGCTTTCAGCCTCGCCCGATCTGTCCATGAATAACCCGACATCCTGAACTGGACAGTTTATCCGATCATATCAAATATAGCATCATACTCATCGTTTGTATCGCTTTCAGTGTTAAGGCTTTGGCCTCTTTAATTTCCCTTTAATTGCCGACCCGCTATACTCGATCCATGAACCGAAAATTGCGTAACTGGAGGTGTTTGCGATGAAGAAAACCAACTTTTTCCTTCTGGTAGTTCTGACTATCTTTCTAATCAGCGGTTGTTTCAACTTTCCCGTTCCGAAACCCGATGAAAACGGCACGCTCAGAGTGTCGCTGACCGACGCCGTTATTCCCCTGGAGGATATTGAAAAGCTGGAGGTCACCATCGAGAGCATGGCGCTGTACGGAGCCGACGGCGCGACGCCCACCGAGCAGACGCCGCTGATCGTTCTCGATGAAGCCATAACGGTGGATAT
>DBRH01000056.1:0-288 GCA_002305955.1 Kosmotogaceae bacterium UBA1373 | reverse complement strand
GACGAGGACACCGTTCTGGTGCTGGATTTCGACCTCTCCAGATCCCTCAAGATCAACGGCAAGTGGGAAGAGACGAAGGGCGGAAAGGAGGGCCACGAGGATAAAGTGCACATGACGCCGGTGATACATATCCGCCACGGAAGTCTTTACGATGTGACCGGTGTCGCAACTCCGACCGGTGAGGCCTCGCCGCTTCTGGTCGCGCTCGTGCCTGATGGAACCGGTGATACGCTCCTCACCTTCACACATACGGATACACCGAAGTGGGAAAAGGGAGAATTCCGCTTC
>DBRH01000030.1:91372-91618 GCA_002305955.1 Kosmotogaceae bacterium UBA1373 | reverse complement strand
GCTCTCGACTACTGCCTGAAATACACGGTTCACGATGCGCTTTCTGCCGGCTTCAAGATAAAGGTAATAATAAACGGGACGAAGGGTGTTGAAGCCAACGAAGGAGACGTTCAGAGGACGCTGGATGAATTCAAGAGCGCCGGAGTCGAACTGATAGAGAAATAAACCTTTAAGAGCCGTGGTGGGTGGTGCGTTGTGGGTTGTTTGTGAGAGTCGAGGAAGAGCATCGAGAGTTCGCTCCGCTCA
>DBRH01000030.1:72441-91361 GCA_002305955.1 Kosmotogaceae bacterium UBA1373 | reverse complement strand
TCTCTCTCTTTCTCTTTCTCTCTCTTCCCGCTCTTTCAAATTAGTCCCTCTTGTTTATCGAGGTAGATGAGTCGGGTCATACGGTCTCGCGTGACGTTTTTCGTAAGCGCCGTTCTTTTTCAGCTGTTTCTTCCAGTAACCGTTCATGAGTCCCATGCGGCCCAGCACACTGGCTATGAGCATCACGGGGCGCGGCAATTTCTCTGGGTTTGCGATCTCTCCGAGAATCCCGGGGTCGAGTTTGCCGGTTTCGGCGTAGATCCTCCCTAGTTCCCGGTATTTCCGGAAGATGGGTGCGTCTGCCGGCATGTATCTGGTCCCCTCCATTCCTCCCCGGCATATGCAACCTGCATAGGCCGCGCCGAATTTACCGGTGAGCCTTACGAGATATCTCTCGAGAGGGCGAAGGTTGAGAGTTTCGGGAAAGCCGCACTGAATGGAGAATAGAAACTCCTTGCCCGAAAGGGCTCCCTTCAAGAGTATCAGAGTTTCGAAGAACTCCATAAGAAAGCCCGGCATACTGTCAACGTAAAGCGGGAAGGCGAAAACTACCCTGTCGGCAACCAGAAGCTTCTCCCGGAGGGCAGCGTAATCGTCGCGTTCATTTATGAGGTTCACTGTCTCTATGTCCGGCTTTTCGCGTGAAGAGTACTCGAAGCCTTCGAGAAAGTGTTTGATTATCGCCAGCGAGTTGCTTCTGGCACCCCTGGGCGATGCGTTAAAGACCAGCAATCTCATGCGCAACCTCCTCCGCCGGCCTTTCTGTAGAGCCGAAGAAGGCCAGCCTGGTGGCCAGTTCGATCGCCACGCGTTCGTAGATCTCCTTCACGACAGAGATGTCTATATCGTCCGTATCGCTCTCCCGGGCGATCAGCAATCCCAGAAGGGGATATTTTCGGTACCGTTTTCTGTGGTGAATCTCTCCGGCCCTTACGGCTAAGTAAGGGTGAACCAGCGGAAGCATCCTGTCTATGGTCTTCTTCAGCAGTGAAGTGGTGAAGCCCAGGACGAGGGGAGAGGCGAAGAGAAAGAGATCGGAGTCGACCGCCGACCTGGCTATCTTTGCGGTATCGTCGGAGAAGACGCACTCTCCGGGCGTTTTCGTCCAGCAGCCCCAGCAGCCGATGCACTGGCCTATCACGAGATCTCTAAGCTTGAATTCGCTTACCGTGTTCCCCGATTCTCTCAAATTTCCCGCGAGCCTTTCGAGGTAACTGTCGAATGCGTCGCTGTCCGGGGCGGCTCCGTTCAGAAGCGTGACCCTCATGCCGGCTTCCTTATCATACCGGCCGGAGCGTGCCGGCGAAGACCTGCCAGGCGAGAAGACTCTTGGAAACCAGACTGAGTATTATGTAAACGTTCTCCCCGAAGAGATAATTCTTCCACGGACCGATCTTCTTGTACTGAAGGAACATATTTATCGCGAAGCTGTTGAAGAAGACGAGAAAGGTAACGATAATCGCGTAAACGAAAGACGGAAACTGAACGTTCGCCTTGCCCAGGGACGTGAATAGGTATGTGAAAACGGCCACCCACGAGACGGCTCCGGCGACACAGCCGAACATGAAGGAAGTCCAGTCGGTCTTCCCTGTGGTCTGGTTGTGAAGTTCCATCATGAGGCCGAAGAGATTCATAAGACCGTTCACGGTGAAGAGGAGCATGAGACTCACTATATCCAGCATCCCGGAAAACATGGCCAGCGCTACGATCATCACCGAAGAACTGATCGAATACTCGTACCATCTAGCGTAATTGATGCCCCGCTCGAGATTCTTCGCGTACCACTTGAAACCGAAAGTCGAGACTATAAAATGGGCTATGGACGACATGAAGAGAAAGCTGGCTATGAAGGGGCCCATCCGAAGGTTCATAAGATTCTCGGTTGCCGGAACGAGCTTCATTATTTCACGATCGAAGGCCAGGTAATTCCTCGTGATCGTGAGGGTTGAGTCGTTGCTCAGGATCAGCATGACTACTCCCTGGATCAGGTGCAGGAAGGCCATTATCATGTTGAAGACGCGGAGCTTTTTATATACGTTTTCCATGCTTTCATCCCCCTTTTTTTGGTTACCTCTAAATGGTAACACTCCACGCACCGGTTACGATCTTTCATAGAGACTCTTCACCGGTCGATCGTCTATTCTCTGTGTGCCGCTCTCTGCGAGAATGCGATGATTGAAAACACCGCCAGAGCGGCCGAGATCTGGACCGCCATAATCATCATGCCGTTCGGCAGACCGTACTTCTCGCTCACGGTTCCCACGGAAATGTTAGTGATGACCACTCCAAGAGAGCCGGAAGCGGCGAAGACTGCAAGGACCGTCTCGCGCCTCTCTCTGTATCCCGAAACCAGTATGGCCTGGAGGGTGGGAAAGGTCCCGGAGAAACCGAGGCCGGCGACGAAAATTCCCGCCGTCAGAACGAGCGGGTTCACCGAAAGGAGTACAGTTGAAAAGCCCGCCAGCGAGAAAGCGCCCAGTATAACAAGGGTTCTCCCCAGACCGGCTCTATCTACAACTGCGCCGGTGACCAGCCTGCCCACAAACAGACCGAGTGCGAGAAGTGATGGGGTAAAGCTAGAAATCCTCAGTTCCAGGGCCTTCTCCTCGAAAACGTAGCTTGAAAGCCACGAAAACACTCCCATCTCATATCCGACGTACAGAAGACCTCCCAGAACGACCAGCCAGAAAAGCGAATCTGCCGGGAGAGAGAACTTCCGCTTTACGCCGTCTCTCTTTGAAAGTCCCGAAGCTTTCCGGCCGATGTACCATGAAAGCGACAGCACGAACGCGAAGGCGGCCAGGGCCATGAAAAGAGCGATGTTCCATCTATGCGTATCTGTGAGAAAGACCGACACGACGGCCGGAGCGACTATACTTCCGAGCGCGAAGAAGGAATAGACTAAGTTTAGCACGCCCCCGGTCTTCTCGTACGCCAGAAGAGAGACGCACAGCGCAACGCTTATCTCCGTGGCTCCCAGTCCGAGTCCGAAAAGCAGCCTGCCGGTCATGAACATAACGTAAGTCCCGGAGAGGGCCATGAAGGCCACCGAAGATGCGACCAGGGCCAGGCCGGCCGTCATAGTCAGGAAAGGGCCGGTTTTCCGGGAAAGGACGGCCGCGACAACGACCGCGACCTGATAGAGAAGCGACGGGAGGGCAAGGACAAGACCGGTCATGGAATGGGTCATTTCCAGGTCTATCGCTATGGCCGGAAGGGCGCTGTTTATAGATTGACCCGTGAAGCCGAACATGAAGTATATAAGAGACGAAACAACCACGAACATCGCTCTCAAGCTCATCGTATGCCTCCATCAACACCTGCGATTCAGCGATAGAAAAGCGTGTTTTCGCTTTATCTGCGTTTTAGAGATTAAGTTTAGCATATCAAGCATGAGTATCTCCAGAGCATTTTGGCACAAAAAGGAGAAAATAGAACACAATCATCGAAATGCACAGGTTGAGAAGTTAAAAGGCAGAATCGGTAAGACTGTCCAAATATTCGTGCAAATAACATTCTCATAAATGCTACAATTTCAACTGAATGTAGATCATCATGAGTCATCAAAGTTGTTTATTATCAGGAGTTACAATCTTGACAGGTTACTATTAAGGCTATCTCTGCAAAAGAAGGCTCTGGAAATTGTGGTCGTTTGAAGTTAACGTCATGTTAATTACGCTTTATAACAGGCCGGTTATAACGATCGGTATCAGGTAGTGGGGAAAATTCTCCCGTGATAGTGCCCAAATAGGTTGAGCCTTGCTCTGTGTGCTAGCTGTAGAGTTTAAGGTGTGTTGTCTATGTAGAGGAAGTCACGTACAGTCTCAAGCCGTGTTTTAAAAGTCAGGAGGTGCAGGGAATGAGAAACAGATCCGGAACGCTTCTATCGATTGTGATAATGCTGGTCACGTTTGTGTTTGCAAATTCCACCGGAACTGGTCTGTTGAATTTGAACGACTCGCAAAAAGAGGCTACAGATAAAACCGCAGAAATAAACCGGAGTTACTACTCGCTTCTCGATTTCGATGACGAAACCGAGTACGAATTTGCAACCAGGGGGCTTATAGCGGCACCGGAGACCCTCGAATTGAAAGACAGCAACGGACGTGTTGTCTGGAGCCAGAAAGCCTATGAATTTGTCGATGAACTCGAGACGATACCAGACACGGCCAATCCCAGTCTGTGGAGAGACACTGTTTTGAACCACTGTTACGGGCTTTTCGAAGTCTGTGAAGGTATCTACCAGGTACGCGGCTACGATCTTACAAATCTCACGTTGATCGAAACGGAAAGCGGCGGCTGGATAATCTTCGATCCCTTGATGAGTCTCGAATGCACCGAAGCGGCCATGAAACTCGTAGAAGAAAATCTCGGCAAGCGTCCCGTGATGGCCATAGTAATGAGTCATCCCCATGCAGACCATTTCGGAGGAATAAGAGGAGTCGTACGGGAAGAAGAGGTTGCAGATAGAGCTCTCTCGATCGAAGAGCAGATCTCCTCGGGTAAAGTTCCCATAATCGTTCCCGAAGGTTTCACCGAACACGCCGTGAGCGAGAACCTTTTCGCCGGAACCGCCATGGCGAGAAGAGCCGCCTACCAGTACGGTGTATTTCTGGAAAAAGGCGTCAAGGATTCTCTGGCCATGGGTATAGGACTCGCGCAATCGACGGGAACGTTGACCTTCATCTTACCCACCCACGAAATCAAGGAGACCGGCGAGAAGATAGTCGTCGACGGCGTTGAGATGATATTCCAGATGACTCCGGGAACGGAAGCCCCCGCGGAGATGAACACGTATTTTCCGCAGTTCAAAGCCCTCTGGATGGCTGAAAACTGTACCGGAACGCTCCATAACCTTTACACGCTGCGCGGAGCGCAGGTGCGCGACGGCAACGCCTGGGCCAAGTATATACTGGAGGCGATCACTCTTTACGGCTCTGAAACGGAAGTGACCTTTCAATCGCACAACTGGCCTCACTGGGGAAATGATGTAGTCATAAGGTATATGGAAGACACGGCCGCCGTTTACAAGTTCATACACGATCAAACGCTGATGTACATAAATCTCGGTTACACTTCCGACGAAATCTCCAGTATGATACGTCTGCCGGAATACTTCGAAAAGGTCTGGTACACGCGGCAGTATTACGGCACCGTCGCACACAACTCTAAGGCCGTTTACCAGAAGTACATGGGCTGGTACGACGCCAACCCCGTACATCTGAATCCGCTCGATCCGTCGGAAAGAGCCAGAAAGTTCGTCGAGTATCTGGGCGATACCGACAGGGTTCTGGAAATGGCCTACAGCGATTTCCTGGCCGGTGAATACCAGTGGGTGGCCGAGATCACCAATATCCTGGTTTTCGCAGACCCGCAGAACACGGCCGCGCGTTATCTATGTGCCGACGCTCTCGAGCAACTGGGTTACCAGTCGGAATCGGGAACGTGGAGAAATGCTTACCTTACCGCGGCTCTCGAGTTGCGCATGGGAAATTCGAAGGACGAATCGAAACTCGCTAAGGGAAGCACTGATATTCTCCTCAATACGACCGTTGAGATGATGCTAGATTACATGGGAATACTTATCGATTCGAATGCGGCGGAGGATATCGACATCACTTTCAACCTGGTTATAACCGATACAAACGAGAGGTACTTCGTACACCTTTTCCACGGTGTGCTGCTCTATTACGCAGGTCAGACACGCGAGCTCGCGGACGCGACCCTGACATGCCCGAAGATCGGTCTCTTAGCCCTGATAAACAGGAACGAAGCGCAACAGAAGTTGATGATCAGAGTCGACGGTGACGGCGCTATTCCGATGAAATTGACTCAAGCGATGGTGGCAATGGATAAAACCTTCAATATAGTCGAACCGTAAAACCTGGCCGCCACTGGAAAGTTCCGGTGGCGGTTTTTTACTCTATGATTTATGAGATGGTAAGGAGTTTAGATCATGCCCAGTATTTTCACATCGATCGATCAGTTGATAGGCAGGACCCCGTTACTTGAACTAGTACGTACCGAGAAGGAATACAGGCTGAAAGCAAAAATACTTGCAAAGCTGGAGTGTTTTAACCCGGCCGGTTCCGTAAAGGATAGAATTGCAAAGGCGATGATAGATGATGCCGAAGAGAAGGGCCTTTTAAAAGAAGGCTCGGTGATTATCGAACCGACCTCCGGCAACACGGGCATAGGCCTTGCTTCAGTCGCCGCCGCACGCGGATATCGCATAATCATCGTTTTGCCCGAAACTATGTCGATTGAACGTCGCATGCTAATGAAGGCTTATGGTGCAGAACTGATATTGACCGACGGTGCGGAGGGTATGAAGGGAGCCATCGCCAAAGCGAAAGAACTGGCGAAGGATCTCCCGAATAGCTTTATACCCGGTCAATTCGTCAATCCGGCAAACCCCGAGGTACATCGAAAAACCACTGGCCCCGAAATCTGGGCCGATACCGACGGTGAAATCGATTGCTTCGTTGCCGGCATCGGTACGGGTGGAACGATCACAGGTACCGGCGAGTATCTGAAGGGACTGAACCCCGCAATCAAAGTTGTGGGTGTGGAGCCTGCAACCTCGGCGGTCCTCTCCAAAGGCATTGCCGGGTCTCACAATATCCAGGGAATTGGAGCGGGCTTTATTCCTGATGTTTTGAACACAAAGATCTACGACGAGATCATCGCGGTCACGGACGAAGATGCTTTCGCCACAGGAAAGGCCCTTGCAAGAAGGGAAGGCATCCTGGCAGGTATTTCTTCCGGCGCAGCTGCATTTGCGGCTATCGAGATCGCAAAACGTCATGAAAGCGAGGGAAGGACTATCGTTGCCTTATTCCCGGATTCCGGTGGCAGATATTTATCTACGCCTATGTTTATGGATTATGAAAATGACTGATCATGAACCCGATAAATTAATTGAGTGCGTTGAAGAGGTATCCAAACGGTTTAACAGTCTTCACCTGTCCAGAGGACTCCGTTCGCTGGGCAGTATGAGGCAGAAGACTATACGGCTGATCGACCTGATTCGAGACGCGATTTTCCCTGAAATCGCTGCCGGCCCACCCGGGTCGGAGTACGAATCTCTGTCGATGGCCGTGGATCTGCTGAGAGAGGTGATCTCTCAAGCGCAACCAGCGATATCCATCGAAAAGCTGGAACGCATCGCAGTGGATTTTGTGAGCGAACTGCCCGCCGTGGCGGAAACCCTTATGAAAGACGTGCAGGCAGCGTACGAGGGGGACCCTGCGGCCCAGTCTCTTGAAGAGATAATGGTGGCTTATCCTGCCTTCGAAGCGATCAACATCTACCGGCTGGCGCATATACTCTATCTACTCGGTATCCCTCTAATTCCCCGGGTAATGACCGAATACGCTCATCAGAAAACAGGTATCGATATTCATCCGGGAGCGTCCATAGGCAGCTACTTTTTCATTGATCACGGCACAGGTGTTGTCATTGGAGAAACCTGTACGATAGGAGATCATGTAAAGATCTATCAGGGTGTGACACTTGGAGCGAAGAGCTTCGAACTGGATGAAAACGGCAATCCCATCAAGGGAATCAAACGTCACCCGGATATCGGCAATCACGTCGTGATTTATGCCGGGGCGACGGTGCTCGGTGGAGATACAGTCATTGGAGATAATTGCACGATCGGAGGTAATGTCTGGTTGATTCATTCGCTGGAGGCGGGGAAAACACTGTACAACAACCCTTGACGGCAAGGTCGGATGCGTCTAGCCGTATCCTTATATCAAAACCCGGATCCTCGCCGGGCGAATCTATGGCTTCGAAATACGCTTCCAGAAACCGGGAGTCGTGGCAAGGCTGGTTTTGCCCGCGGGCGGAAAACCGAAACCTGCTTGAAGGCTACATCACCATTTGCCCATTATGGCTACGTTCCAGGTCTTCTCGAAGGCTATGGAAGGGATCTTCCTGTTCAGATTGGTCCCTATTCCGCCAGTTATAAGCATGTTGCCGATCATGACGTCGATACCGCCGCCGATTATGAAGTCCATGTTGTTCTCTAGGTCTATGTTCATTGAGACGCCGCCCCTCACCGAGAACATTTTGTTGTAGGTGTACTGGGTAGACAGACCGAAATACCTGATCTCCATGCCGTTTCTCGTTCCCAGTTCCAGACCTATGACGAAGGGATCGGGAACGAACCTGACGCCGACCAGCAAATCTACGATGTTTTTATTCGAGCCACTCGACCAGATGGTGCTTTCGAAGGCCGCCACGTAATCCAGCAGTTTGAAGGCCTTTCCGGATATACCGCCCTTCAGCGCGAAATCGTAAGTCGTTGCGGTCGCCACGTGCATATTGACTTTCAAGTCGGCACCGTAGGTGGTCAGAGCGCCCAGATTGCCGGAAATCGTGTAGCTCAGAGAACGAAGACTGGAACCGGGACCTATATCCATGTAGTACTGCAGGGCGCCGGCCATGTTGTCGTCGGAATCTTCGAAGAGCTGCACGTAGAGATGCCGCTCGTTGACAAGTGGCGAAGCGCTCCTGGTAATCTCCATAAAGTTTGTGGAAAAGGCCGAGTTCACTATCCCGTACAGATCGGAAGGACTGCCATAGCCGGAGTTGAACCCCGTGGATATGACGCCGTTTCCGCCGGTCTGGAGATTGAAAGTATTCAGGGCCAGAGAAATAACACCGAAAAGCACAAAGAAAAAGACAAGAGACCTCTTCATCATATCACCCCATCCGCTCGCTGGAAAAACTTTCGAGACTATCACTCCCGATCAATCCATTCCTGAAGCACTCGGTTTTGAAATCCATATATCTTTCTTCGGCTATCGCTTCTCGCAGCTCTCTGACGAACTCCATCAGAAAACTTATGTTGTGATAACTCAACAGGATCTTGCCAAGCATCTCGTCTCTGGAGAGGAGATGATGTATGTAAGCCCTGCTGTAAGTCGAACAAACGGCGCAGGAACACTCTTCATCGACCGGAGACCTGTCGAACCTGTTCCTCGCGGCCTTGAGGTTGACCCTTCCTGTCCAGGTCAGCGCCGTGCCGTGCCTTCCCATCCTCGTCGGAAGTACGCAATCAAACATATCAATGCCGTTTTCCACGGCGGCCAGAATTATGTCCGGCGAGCCGATCCCCATGAGATACCTGGCTCTATCGGAGGGAAGGAGATCGACCGAATGTGAGAGTATCCTGGTAGTGATAGGGAACTCCTCTCCCACACTCAGCCCGCCGAGCGCGAACCCGTCGAAATCCATCGACGTGATCTCGGCGGCGCTCCTCTCCCTCAGATCTTCGAAGAAACCGCCCTGAACGATACCGAAAAGTGCCTGCCCGCTTTCCCTGTGTGCCTCTATACAGCGGCGTGCCCAGCGCGTGGTTCTTCCCACGGAGTCTTCGACGTATTCTCTCGAAGCACCCGGCTCGACGCACTCGTCGAAGGCCATCGCGATGTCCGAGCCTATCGCCTGCTGGATTTCCATCGAGAGTTCGGGAGTCATGAATATCTGGCTGCCGTCGAGCGGTGAGCGAAACTTCACTCCCTCTTCCAGTATCTTCTTGTCGCTCAGAGAAAAAACCTGGAAGCCGCCGCTGTCGGTCAGGATCGAGTGGGGCCAGGACATGAACCGGTGAAGCCCGCCGAACTCTCTCAAAACATTCAGACCCGGTCTAAGATACAGGTGAAAGGCATTTCCCAGTATAATGCCCGCCTGGAGGGACTCCAGCTGGCTCTGCCAGAGTCCCTTGACGGTTCCGTTCGTTCCCACCGGCATGAAGACGGGGGTGTCTATCTCACCGTGATCGGTACACAGTCTTCCAAGCCGGGCCTTGCATTCGTTGCTTTTCTTTATTAATTTCAGTTCAACCATTACGTTTTCCGAGTACGTCCATTATCCTGTCATAGGTTGCGGTCATCTGCCTGTCTAGCTGGGCCATCTCGTCGGAGATCCAGGCGCCGTACTCCGCATCCTTCAGGGACTTCATGTTTATCATTACATTGGCGTAGGCAATCTTGTAAACCGCCATTAGCAGGTACGCGGCGCTCTCGGCGTCCGATAGAACGTTGAGGTTGCCCCACTTGGCCAGCCTTTCTATGCTGACTATGATATTCTTGCATCTTCTGGCCAGATCAAAAGGCACCTCTATTGCGGTCTTCAGGGCTTGCTGTATCTTCATTTCCCTCGCGTTTTTTTCTTCGTCGGTGGCTTTGGGAAGCTTGTATGCGGACATTACCTGATCGAATGCCTGAATGTCCTTGTTCACCAGTTCGCAAAGATAAACGGACTCGGCTTCACAGATCTCCAGTGCCGATTCCATATGGCCTTCCACATCTTCGTATCCTTTTTTGCCTATCGTGAGGTTGGCCACCATAGAGCCCAGAGACGCCGCCAGCGCCGCCACCACAGCTCCGACCGCTCCGCCACCCGGTGTCGGACTCTTTTCCGCCACCTTCTTAAGAAAATCCTTTACTGAAAGAGCGCAAAAATCCATCTCAATATCCCCCTTTATCTCTGGCGATCCCGCCAGTCACTATTTTTATGCCCGAACTGGTGCCTATTCTATCGGCTCCGGCCCTGATCATGGCTATGGTGTCCTCTCTGGTTCTGACTCCGCCGGAAGCCTTGACCCTGCAACGGTCACCGACGACGAATTTCATCAGCGAAACGTCCTCGATCGTCGCCCCGCCGGTGGAAAAGCCAGTCGATGTTTTGACAAAAGCGGCACCGGCCTCCCTCGAAATAGCGCAGGCGGCCACTTTTTCTTCTTCCGTCAAAAGACAGTTTTCGAGAATGACTTTGACGATTTTGCCTTCTGCCGATTCTACCACTTCCGATATATCTTCATAAACCTTCTGATACTCTCTCGCCTTCAGTAACCCGACGTTGATCACCATATCGAACTCATCGGCCCCGTTTTCCAGAGCCCACACCGTCTCGGCGCCCTTGGTCATCGTAGCCATCTGTCCCAGAGGAAAGCCTACAACGACCGTCTTCTTCACGGGCGAACCTTCGAGCGCCTTACTGACGAGCGAGAGATATCCGGTATTGACACAGACACTCCAGAAATTGAACTCTCTGGCCTCATCGCAGAGCCTGACGATCATCTCCGGTGTAGCGTCGGCCTTCAGGAGAGTGTGGTCTATGTACCCGGCCAGTTCGATTTCTTCGGCCACCTCTCTCACGGTCGGTACATAGTTTTCCCTGTATCTTGTTATTTCCGATTCTATGATCTTCTCGATCACTGGAAACACTCCCTTTCAATCTATTATGCCATTTCCATACCCTACAATTACAACCCCAGTTCTGCGGAAATATTTTGCATCGCGCCGAGAGATACGTCAAGAAACTCCTCGAGCGACAGGCCGAGTTCTTCACAGCTGGCCATTTGTTCCCTGCTGGCTCCCCTGGCGAAAGACTTCTCTTTGAATCTGTTGAGCAGGAACTCCACGTCGATATCGGCCAGTCTGGCTCCTTTCCGTATGAGGACGGCGGCGACTATGAAGCCGGTTACGGGATCGGCCGCGTAGATGGCCTTCTCGATAAGCGCTTGCCTTTCTTTTCTCTCGCAGTGGGCGAGGATTGCGTCCTTTATCTCGGTCGAGACGTCCTCGTCGGCGAGCATCTCGACGGTCTTCAAAGCGTGTTCTTCGAAGCGTTCTTTGGTGAATTCGTAGTCGAGATCGTGGAGCAGACCGGCCATGCCCCAGCTATCCGGATCCTGACCGAGCCTGACGGCCAGCGCACGCATCACCGCCTCGGTGGCTATCACGTGTTTGACCAGGTTTTTCGATTTCAAATGTTCCTCTACCAGACTATAAGCCCTTTCTCTGGAAATCATCGCCCACCTCCGTGTAAAATACCCTTCCCGCCGTAAAACTGAAAAAACTGCCTTTCCCTACAATTATATGATCCAGGAGCTTTATACCCAAGGTTTCGCCGGCTTCTTTAATTCTATTTGTTATATTACCATCTTCTTTGCTGGGACTGGGATCTCCCGACGGATGGTTGTGCACGAGAATGATCGCAGCCGCCGTTCTGCTGATGGCCGGTTTGAAGACTTCGCGCGGGTGCAGGAGCGAGGAATCGAGTATTCCCACGCTGACGGTGTTGAGACCACAATAATTCAACTTGGTGTCGAGCGAGATCACCCTCACCGTTTCTCTGTCCAGCAGTGTCATATCGTGGCAGAGATAATAAACGCTTTCCGGTTCGTCGAGTTTCATCCGGGTCTTTTTGGACATCTCTTTGAAAACCCTGTGTCCAAGCTCCAGGGAGGCCTTGAAGAGAACCGCCTTGGCCAAGCCCATTCCCTTGACGTTCATCACTTCCCTCACGTCGGCGCAGAGCAGCGCCGTGAGCGATCCGTACCGGTTCAGGAGTTCTTTGCTGAATTCCATCACACCCTTCCCCTTTACCCCCGTTCTCAAAAGGATGGCTACGAGTTCTTCGTTCGTGAGTCTTTCCGCCCCGAGCTCGAGAAGTTTCTCCCTGGGCATCAGTACCGTGTCTTCCAACTAGATCACCCCTCTGGTATTTAGTTCCTGCCACAATCTACCGATGGGCAACCCCATTACGTTGTAATAATCCCCGTTTATGATTTCGGTGAAAAGAGCGCCGTAGTCCTGTATTCCATATGCCCCGGCCTTGTCGAGTGGGATGCCCGTCTGGACGTATTCCCCGATCAGCGCGGGCGGTATCTTGCGGAATTTGACTGCGGTTCGCTCTATGAAACTGAAATTCCATCGACGCTCGAGCACCGATACGGCCGTGAAGACGTAATGCATCTTTTCCGAGAGCCGCACCAGCATTTCGAAAGCCTCATCCTTCGATGATGGTTTTCCGAGGACGGCGTTCTCGAGCACTACGACAGTGTCGGCCCCTATGACCACCGCGTCGGGATGTCTTTCGTAAACGTTCCGCGCCTTTCTGAAGGAGAGGTCCGCGAGTTCGTCCGGGTCGAAGGACGCGGAGAGTTCTTCCTTCACTCCGACGGGTGGGACGGTCTCGAAGGCGACTCTGAGGAGTAGCAGCAGTTCTTTGCGGCGCGGCGAAGAGGAAGCCAGTATCAGTCGAACCATATGGTATCACCTATCCTTCTTATCACTTCGTGTGCTATGTAGGCGTTTATGAGGGCCGAGATCGAACCGAGCAGAAGCATGTAGGGATAGAGGAAGAGTATCTCCCCGCTCCTCACTATAAGCCAGGCGGCGACGAATAGCTGCACGAGGTTGCTAACGGCGGCGCCGGCAAGGCTGATACCTGCCATGCCGAATAACCGGCTTCTGGAGAGGAGCCACATCAGGAGCGCCGAGGCGACTATTCCAGATATTCCCATGATGAAGCCCGGCGTACCCAGACGACCGGTGAGAAGTCCTCCTACGAGTGTCTTTCCTATGGCCAGATACAGGGTATCGCGCAGGGAGAGGCCGTTGACGGCCAGCAGAAGCACGAGGTTCGAGAAGCCCCATCTTCCGCCAGGGACAGGCAGCGGAAAGGGTATTAAACTTTCGAGAAGGTACATCACCGAGCCCATGGCTACCAGCATGGAAAGCGTCGTTATTCTCTTTGCGGTTTGAGCGTCTGAATCGCGATATGTCATAGCCCGTCCACCGTTCAGATTATCCAGTCGCGCCGCGTACTGGCCTGCCTCTGTCCTTTCTCTTCACTGAGTTATCGCGTCGAACTGCGTATCGCCTGCCGGAATCTTTATCACTACCCTGTTGGGAACGCAGACGATCGGAATTCCCGGCCTGTCGATGGCTCCCTGGTTCACGCAGATCCTGTCTGGGCAGTCGGAATCGACGACCGAGATTCTGCCGCCACTCACGGCGATTTCCATGCCCTCCAGGCTGAAATGTGAATCCACGCGAAGATCGACCGTCATCACCAGTCTCCCGTCGTGGTAGATCTCCGCTATCGGGGCCGATTGTCCATGCGGGATGAAGAGTATGATCGCCGCCAGGATCAGTATGACAATTATGAGCCAGTCGAACTTGCCGAGAAACTTCATTTCTGCTGATAGACCTCGAATCCCGGCGATTTGAAGGTGCTTCGATCCTCCATCACCAGAAAGACGAGCGTACCGTACCTGGGAAGGAAGGTTATTCCCGGGTCTTTACCCATCACGAAGGCCGCTGTCGCGTAGGCGTCGGCGAGCATCGCGCTTTTGTTTATTACCGTGGCGCTTATCGCTCCGCTCCTCGAAGGGCTGCCAGTTTTCGGGTCGAGTATGTGGTGGTACCTTATGCCATCGACAACGAAAAACCTTTCGTAGTCGCCCGAGGTGGCCACGGCGCCGTCGTAGAGGTATATGTACTCTACCACGTCCTGTACGCTATTTCCCCTGGGATCGCGTATTCCGACTATCCAGGGCCTGTTGCCGTATTTGGGCCCGATAACGCCGATATCGCCACCGGCGTCTATGAAGCCTGTGGCCTGGGGATCGAGCGATTTTATTCTGGCGATCGCCAGATCCACGGCGTAACCCTTGGCGATCCCGCCCAGATCAAGGGTTAGCCCTTCAGGCAGCCTGACGGCCATGTTATTTTCGTCAAGCTCCACTCTTCGGTAACCGGTTTTCGCGAGTGCCGAAACTATTTCGCTGTCGAGAGGAACTCTATTTTCGGAGTCGGCATAGTCGAAGCCCCATAGGGCGGTCAGCGTGAAGAGCGTTGGATCGAAGGCGCCACCGGTGTTTTCGGCCACTTTCAGCGCCGACTTGATGAGAAACATCGTCTCATTGTCGAGATCGTTGGCCTGGCCGGTCGCGTTCAGTTGAGCGATCGTCCCCGAGCCTCTGCCGCCGAACTTTTCGTCGATCCTCTTTATTTCTTTCATGGCCGCATCGGCCAGCACCAGCGGTGAGAGTGTTTTCGAGCCGACTCTCACCGTTACGTAGGTTCCCAGGTAGTACTCGGTCCTGTCGTAGTACTCTACCGGCTTTTCCCTGAGGAAGAGGTAGGTCAAGATCGCGGCGGCCGCGACCAGAAGGATTCCGTAAAAGAGGACTCTGCCTTTCAGAAAACTAGCGATATTTCTCTTTGACAACTGGTGCACCTGCCTTTTTCATCCACTCCACTCACGACAACGTTGTAGTCCCTTCTCTCTACGAGCAGGTTTCCGCAGTTAGGACACAACGTATCGTTGTAGCCTTCGAGTGCGACGTTGCCCACGTAAACGTAGTTCAGGTGTTCCTTCGCCTTCGAAGCCAGCTCTAGAAGCGATTCGACCTCAGTTGCCGGGGCTGTGTAGTGGTAATTGGGAAAGTATCTGTTTATGTGGAGCGGTATGTCCGGCGACAGGTTCTTTATCCACAAAGCCTCTTCTTCCATCTCTTCGGGACTGTCGTTCTTCCCGGGTATGATCAGGGTCGTGAGTTCCATGTGCACACCGGACTTGAGTGCGATCTCGATGGACCGAAGTACGTTTGCTTTGTCGGTTCCGATTTCCTTTTTGTAGAAATCATCGTTCCAGCCTTTTATATCTATATTCATCGCCCTCATCGACTGGGCCAGAAGCTCCATGGGTTCTCTCTCTATAACGCCGTTGGTGACGAGCACACTGTATATCCCCTCTTTGGATGCGGCGCGCGATGTGTCGAGAATGAATTCGAAAGAGACTATGGGTTCGTTGTAGGTGAAGGCGATCCCTTTGGATTTTCTTTCGGTGGCTATCTGGATCAGCTGCTGGGGCATGACGTGCTTGAGTACCTTCGGTCTGTCCTTGGAGATCTCCCAGTTCTGGCAGAATTCACAGTTCAAATTGCAGCCCCAGGAACCGACGGAGAGTATCGTCTCTCCCGGAAAGAAGTGAAAGAGCGGCTTCTTTTCTATCGGGTCTACGGCGATCGAGGTCAACTGCCCGTAGTTCAGGGAGTACAGCATTCCGTCAACGTTTCTCCTCGTTTTGCAGAAGCCTACTTCGCCCTGCTTTATCACGCAATGACGGGGGCACAATAGACACTGGAGAGTACTCCCTTCGTCGTACTCGTCGAAATATACGGCCGGTTTCACAAAAATCACCTCTCAGGTTATCTAATGATACCTTCTTACGGTGAATCTATATATTCGGTAGCTCTCGCTCTTGCCTATACCCGCCTTCATGAGGGCGATCCTGAGTTGTTCGTCGACTGTGTCCACCCCCTCCAGGTCAGGGAGGAGTACTCCCTTCTTCCAGCCGTGCTGGACGATCACTCCGTACCGTTTCGGGTCGAGTTCTTCGGCGGCAGTCGCTTCGGCCTCTCCAAGCACGTCGACGGTTATCTCGAGTTCGTCCAGTTCTTCGGCCTCGACCGGTGGGAATCTCGGGTCACGGGTCGCCGAAGATACGGCGTTTTGTATTATCTCGCTCGCCAGGCTCGCCGTTACGGGCGAGAGCGTGCCTATACAGCCTCTCAGGGCTCCGTCACTTTTGTGGATCGAGACGAAGCATCCGGCCATCATCGTTCTGAGTTCCCGGGAAACCCATTCGGGTATAGAGAGAACGCGTCCGTTCGTGACACGCTCCTCAATCGCGTATCTGGCGAGCCTTACCGGCTCAGAGTTTTCCATAAACGTCCCTCAACCAAAGAATATCTGTGCAAGTTTGTAATATTCGTAAGGAACGAGCTTCTTAGTGGCTATTCCGTATTCCAGAGGTATCGACACTATATCGTTACCCCTGAGGGCCACCATTCTTCCGAAGTCGCCCTTGATAACCAGTTCCATGGCGTGAACACCGTACCTGGTGCCGAGTATCCTGTCAAAGGCCGTCGGCGTTCCACCTCTCAGAAGGTATCCCAGAACCATCGATCGCGTGTCGTATCCGGTCCTCTCTCCCACCACTTCGGCCATATAGTGGGCTATTCCGCCGAGCTTTATGTGGCCGAAGGCATCTATCTGGTTCTTGTCGCCCACGACGTTCTCCAGCTCGGTGGGTTTGAAACCCTCGGCCGTGGCGATTATCATGTAACCTTTGTCCTTCATCCTTCTGTTGATATATCCCATTATTTCGTCGATAGTCATGGGGTATTCGGGAATCAGTATCAGGTGAGCCCCGGCGGCCAGTCCGGCTTCGAGAGTTATCCAGCCGGCTTCGCGTCCCATAAGCTCGACGAATATCACCCTTCCGTGGGATTTGGCGGTCGAATGCAGTCTGTCGATAGCATCGGCTCCAACGTTGACGGCCGTGTGGTAACCGAAAGTGTAGTCGGTGTTGGAAACGTCGTTGTCTATCGTCTTGGGTACGCCGACCGTCCTGTATCCCATGGAGGCCAGCTTGGCCGTGACGCTCAGCGTGTCGTCGCCGCCGATGCCGATTATGACGTCCAGCCCCAGCTTCTTTATATTTTCCTCGAGCTTGATTCTCATTTCCTCCGACCTGAAGGGATTGATTCTCGCCGTGCCCAGAATCGTTCCGCCGAGGATGTGTATGCCCTCTACATCGTCTCCGGTCAGTTTCATGTACTCTCCCTGAACGAGTCCCTTCCAGCCGTGCATTATTCCTATGATTTCCACGTTATCGGGTGCAGATTTCACTATTCCTCTAATAACGGCGTTCAGCCCAGGGCAGTCCCCGCCACCGGTCAATATTCCAATTCGCATTGCGAACCTCCTGTTTGAATAGATATAACGAAAGACACTGTATAATTATATCATAAACAGGTACGAAATTCAGGTAAAAACGAAAGGAAAGAGGCTAATGAAGCTAACTTTGAAATCACTGCGAACACACTTCAACTCACCCGAATACACTCCCGGGACGCTGAAGAGCCTGGCTTTGCAACTGGGAGCAAGCGACAAAACATCGAAGAGCGAACTGAAAACCCTGCTCGAGGAGATGACCGGTACGGGTGAAATCGTGCGCGATTCCAGGGGCAGATACATCGTTCCTGGAAGCAACAATCTGACCGGCATCATAGAATTTACCAGGCGCGGTCTTGGCGCCTTCGTTATCGAACCTGGAGGAGAGGAGATCTTCATTCCGCCCGAAGAGGCAGGCTTCGCGATTCACGGAGATACCGTGATGGTAGAAGTTACGGGCGACTACAAAGACATCCACAGGGGAAGGGTAATCAAGGTCCTCAAGCGAAATAAAACCAGGGTTGTGGGAACTTTCAAGACCAGGGGGATCTTCGCCTTCGTGGTACCGGACGATGTGAAGTTAAAGAACGACTTTTACATTCCCCCCGAGGAGTTCAACGGTGCCAAACTCGACGACAAAGTGATAATCAAAATCACCAAATACCCCACGCCGGGCAGAAATCCCGAAGGGTCGGTCGAGAGGGTTCTAGGCGACTCTAGCGCTCCGGAGGTCGATCTCATGACGGTGATATACCGCCACGACCTTCCCGAACCCGATGAGTTCCCGCAGGAAGTGAGCGCACAGGCGAAGAAGATCTCCTCGACGATTCCGGAAAGAGATCTGAAAGGCCGGAAGGATTTCAGGAGCGAGATCGTGTACACGATCGACGGCGAAGACGCCAAGGACTTCGACGACGCCATCTCACTGGTCCGTCTGGAAAACGGGAACTACCTGCTCGGAGTACACATAGCCGACGTCTCGCATTATGTCTTTGAAGGCTCGGCGATAGACAGAGAGGCCTTCTCGCGGGGAACTTCCGTCTATCTGCTGGACACGGTAATTCCGATGCTGCCCTTCGAGCTCTCGAACAACATCTGCTCGCTAAAACCAGACGAAGACAGACTGACGCTTTCTCTTATCATGGAGCTCGACCCGCGCGGGAAACTGCTTTCCTCGAAGGTTGAGCGCGGCGTTATCCGTTCTAAAAGACGGCTCACGTACACTGAGGTGAACGAGTTTCTCGAGGGCACGGCCTCCAGAGAGACGCTTGAAAAACTCGAACCGGTGAGCGGGAGTCTCCTGCTCTCGCACGAACTGGCCGGCAAGATCCGGGAGAACCGCAAAAAGCGCGGCTCGGTTATGGATATATC
>DBRH01000030.1:9409-72431 GCA_002305955.1 Kosmotogaceae bacterium UBA1373 | reverse complement strand
ATAGAGGAGTTCATGATACTGGCCAACGAAACGGTGGCCGAACTCTTCAACGACCGCGGCCTCCCCTTCGTCTATAGAATCCACGAGGAACCCGACGCCGAGTCGATGATGCAGCTGAAGAACTACCTCGAAGCCCTTGGCATGAACGTTAAACTTCCGCGCAACGTACAACCTAAAGCGTTGCAGCAGATACTGGAGAAGACAAAAGATCATCCGCTCCACGCCTCGATTGAGAGAGTGCTGGTGAGGGGTATGAAACGCGCCGTCTACTCCGAAAACAATATCGGCCACTTCGGTCTGGCCTCACAGGCTTACACACATTTCACCTCGCCTATAAGGAGGTATCCCGACCTGGTCGTCCATAGACTGCTGAAGGTCTTCTCCTCCCGTGGAAACGGCGAACTCACCGACGAACAGAGAGAGTACGAGGAAAATCTCCCCTCCATAGCCTCATGGGCTTCCAAAAGGGAGCGAGTCGCCAACGAGGCCGAGTGGGACCTGCTGGACATGAAGAAGGTCGAATATATCTCCAACCACATAGGCGAAGTTTTCCAGGGCGTTATAACCGGTCTCACGAAGTTCGGAATCTTCGTGGAAATAACCGAAAAGATGATATCCGGCCTGGTGCACATATCCACTCTGGACGACTATTACGACTTCATAGAAAACCAGAACATACTGGTCGGGAGAAAGAACAAGAGGATCTTCAGGATCGGCGACGACCTGAAAGTTCAGGCGGTCAGGGCCGATAAAACGACCATGGAGATAGATTTCAACATAGTTGAAAAAGAGAAAAAGCCCGTTAAAAAAACCAGTCACGAACAGAAAACCAGGTCGAAAAAGCCGAAAAAGCGCCATAAATAAAGGGAAGGGCGGGAACTTCCCGCCCTTTTTACAGATCACAAAGACGCTGGCCGAAGGATCGAAAGATCGGCAAAGCTGCTCATTTCACGAAAAAAGCCACCAGCGCGATGTTCATGGCCGGGAACGAGTATTCCCACGCCGGACTGAAGAGATAAGTGCCGTATTCTTCAACCGTGTACCAGCCGGTAAAAGTGTAAGGCTCGTTCGCTATAGCAATTATCGTCACTATGTCTCCCTTTTTGTACTTTCCGCAGCCTGAAACCTTTCCTCCTTCCGTCGGAGAGGCCGAAAGAGTAACCTGGTAAGTCGGCGGACCGAACCGGGCCATAGCCGTGAACCCCGCCTGAGGACCGGAGAAAGCGTACTGGGCGATCTCCTCGTTGCTGAAAGTGTACCAGGGTTCACCCGTAAGAAGCTGCTCGCCCACAAACCAGCCTTCGTAGCTCAGGCCGTCGGTGGGAGTCACGCCTATCGTCACTTCATCTCCGTAGAGATAAGTGCCTCCACCGGTCGTGATACCCGCGTCCGTCGGCGTCGCTGCCACGGTCACTTCGAGAGTCTTGGGATCGAATTCCACCTTGAAATCCAGATCGTAAGCTTCCTGAGTCTGGAAGTAATCTTTCGTGTTGAAGGAAAAGACCGGAGTGGACGCCACCAGAGCGTCGTTCCTGTACCAGCCTCCGAGGTTGAAGGGAGGGTTGGGCAGGGCGGTCAGCGTAACGAGCTCGTCGTAATCGTAGGTCCCCTCCCCCGTTACAGTTCCGCCTTCGAGCGGGACTATGTTCACCGCGACGACGACCTTTTGCTTTTCAAAGTGGGCCACGATCTCCTTGGACTGATTCATTTTTATGGTGGCGTGTCTGCTGGTTCCGGAATGATCCCCCGTCCATTGAGTGAATTTCCACCCCTCGTCGGGAACGGCTTCAAGCGAAACCGTCTCGTTGAATCTGTACTTGTCCTTTTCCGGAGTAACGACGACCGAGCCGTTGCCTTCGTGCAATACAGTGAGTACGTAAGTGACAGGTTTGCTCAAATACTCGCAAGCCCCAAAAACGATCAACACCAACGCTACCAACAGCGGGATAACCTTCTTCATTCTCTAGCCCTCCTTCAGCGATAAAATAACCGTTCCTGCATTCACCTGTGCTGACAAAAAACTCGGGGCCGTGACAAAGGGTGGGTTATGACAAAATCAAAAAGTGACGGGTTTTTTCGGTAGTCTGTTTCACCGGAGTGGATAGAACGATTTTAGCAATTATTACTTTCATAACAATGCCAAATCTCAACATACCTCTATCTTTATCCTCTAGCCTCATGAATACGGACGATTAGCGGCGCGATTTGTAGATATCGGCAAACATTCCGGCGACGACAGAAATCGAATACCTTCTATACACCGTCCTGCTGCCGTTTTCGGCAAGCATTTTCATTTTGCGTGGCGATAGGTCTCTGTCAAGAAGTATTTTGACTAGGTACCTTTTGATGGTCTCTACGGAGGTGGTATCGATTAGGAATCCATTCAAACCGTGCTTTATATACTCTTTCACACCACCTCTGCGTGGAGCTATCGCTAAAAAACCAGCCGCCATGGCTTCAAGAATCGCTATGCCGAACTCCTCTTTAAAAGAGGGTGCTGCATAGACTGGTGGCCGTGGACCTTGCGAGACCGCGATATCTTTTTCGAGACAGCGTATGTAATCGTTTCCCATGGCCGAGAGATGACAGAACCCCGTCGAAAGCCGGGGGTACTTACGTATGTACTCCTCTATCTTTCTCAGCTCTCCGGCTTCTACTTCATCGGGGTCCTCTACACTGCCTCCTACGATGACGAGGTTGTATCTGTTGAAGAGCGGGGATTCTCCCCAGGCCTTAAGGAGTTTAAACTGTCCTTTGAGCGGATCCAGTCTCCCCACCGTGAGAATAACGGGCAGAGTTTTTCTGTCGCGCTCGATGTGGTACTTTCTTTCCACCTCGAACAGCGAATTGTATCCGGTATATCTATGGCGTATTTCGGCAGGACATTCATCTCTCAAGGATATTCCTTCCGGTACCATGTTCAACTTAGAGCGTAGATCTTCTTTTATCAAAGATGGGTAGTAAGAAATCAGCTGACGTTCGCTCTGCCTTGCTCCTATTCCTATCAAACTATCACTCTCTCTTAGCATTCTCCAGGAGATCTGGACCCGAGAAGTATCCTCCATAATCTTTTCGATTCCAGTCTCAAGCAGAGTCCCCCCGTTACCGGAGAACCTTCTCTGAGGGTCGACAGTCAGCGTGAAGTGGGTCTTTATTCCTTTGATTCTTGCAAGTTTCATCATGGATAGCGAAGCGTAATCAGAAAACCTCGTATGGAAATACGCCGGAGAGATTCCAGCTATTGAAAGAATGTCATCTATCGTCGAAGCCAGCGACCATTGAGAACCGATGAAATGAGCGGCTTTCAGCTTCTGATAACCATAAAACGGAAAGTAGAGGAATAAGTGGCCGTCTTTTTCGACCCTATAGAGCTGTAAATTATCATCCAGCTCCGTTTCTTCGAGGGGTACAACGGTAACTACGCTATCCAAAATATCGGCAAGTTCGTTCCCGAGAGTTCTGAGAAAAGTCCCGATTCCGCCACTGGAGCCCTGGCCTGATTTGAAAGGATCACCGTGAAAAGAAAACTGGATCAGTGATCCACCGGCAGTGTGAACGCCTCTCAGTTTTTCTAGAGAACGGTAAAGGTTGTCCGCCCAATTGAACCGGCATTTCGAAAGGAACTCTGGAACGATTCCCCGCCTGACCGCTTTGAGTATGGCTTTCATCGAGATAGTGGGATCGGAAAGGTTGGAGCGGTTCAGATATTCCAACCAGTTTACGTTGTGAAAATCGAGATAATCCAGTGCCAGAGCCCCTCTCTTTCCCCCCTTCATTAGCTCCTCTTCCATATCTCCCGTGAACTTTAGACTATTTCCTCTCAGCATGGACGATTCGAGCAAAAAGGCGGAATTGGTCTCACGATCTTTGAGCTCCACGGTTTCCAGTAGCAGCTCATCAATCTCGAGGTCCATTCCGAAAAGGAAGTAGAGGGTTTCGACCGGAAGTGTTCTGCCATTTCTCGCCATTCCACGCATGAGGGCCGTTATTGCAAGCCTTTCTAACTCAAGGCTTTTGATGAATTTGGAAAGTCCATCCGGAGGGAGCATCCCGCCCAGACGAATGTATGCAAGAACTCTTATATAAGCGTTGCGGGATCTTCCAAGCTCGAATAATCTGGAAGAATTAGTCATCTCACCTGTGAGATACTCAAGGGCGGAGTAATCGTCCTCTACGAATCCAAATCTTCTCAAAGCCTTTACAGCCTCTTCGAGATCGATTTCGTATTTATCGACCTTCGAAGCTACTTCTTTGAGATTTTCTGTGAACCTGCCAACTTCATATTTCACGGGTGCACCTCCGAATAGATGATAGCAGGTCCGTATCGAAAATCCTCTATTGTGGCCGACCGTTGGGCGTTGGGCTGTTACTGAGAAGGCCTGTCGCTCACCACTCTTTTTTTGCCTTTCTGAAAGCCAGGTCGAGTGCGTAAGGCCACTCCCAGAAGTCTGTCTCTCCCCTTTCCTTCGCATGGAGGGCTTTGAAAACCCTTTCCCTGCTCAGCGGGTAGCTGTGTATTCTCATACCGGTAGCGTTGAAAAGGGCGTTGTTTGTAGCGGGAGCCGGTGCGATCATCGAATGCTCCCCGACTCCACGGTTACCGTATGGAGAAATCTCTTCGGGTGTCTCTTCCCAGAAGGCCTCTATCTCGGCAGGTGCATCTTTAAAAGTCGCTATTTTGTAATCGGTGAAATCGGGAGTCAGCAGTTTGCCATTTTCATCGTAGGCCATGGCCTCCATAAGGCAGGCCGAAAGGCCCTGCACAGTTCCGCCCTCTATCTGACCGCGCACGTTGATCGGCGTTATCGCCTTTCCCACATCGTAACCGGCGACCGCTCTGTTTATTACGATCTTTCCGGTTCCGGGATCGACTTCCATATCCACCCCGATAGCTCCAAGAGTGAAGTGGACCACGCTCTTGGCCGATTGTCCGGTATCGATGTCGGGGTAGATTATATCTGGAGGCGTAAATGATCCAGTACCTATAATTGGACCACCCTTCAAAACGCCGTCTGGCATTTTGAAGCCATTCTGCACTCTTTCGTCGATTCTTTCGTTCTTTCCGAGTTTTCTACATTTTATGACTCCGTATTCAATACTTATACTGTCACACGAAACCTGCCAGTACTCCGAAAACAATGCTATGAGTTTTTCCCTCACGTCGCAGGCTGCACGTTTCACTGCCATTCCCATGGACCAGCAGGAGCGGCTGGCAACCGTTTGCCAGTCATAAGGGTGGCTCTGAGTGTCTGGGTAGTAAACTTTTATCCAGTCGTACGGTACGCCGAGTTCTTCCGAGACGATCTGCGCGTAAGCGCTGTAAGTCCCCTGCCCCATATCCATCGTAGCCGCGAGGACTTCGACCGTTCCGTCGCCATTCAGTTTCACTATAGCCGAAGAGGAAGCGTCAGCGGGAATAGCCGGGGCCTTTATCGCGAGGGCTATTCCTTTGCCCCTTTTCCAGCCTTTCCTGAGGGGTGGTTCCTTCTGCGAAATCTTGAGACTCGCGGCAACCCGGTCGATGATTTTATCGAGTGCATGATCGTGCATAGGCATACCGGTGCATGTGGTCTGGCCTTTCCTTAGAAGGTTTTTCTTTCTGAACTCCACCGGATCGATGTGCAACTTGTCGGCGGCGATGTCTATCACGACCTCTAGCGCGCTCATGAGTTCGGGCAGGCCGAACCCCCTGTAAGCGCCCCCGAAGGGTTTGTTGGTGTAAACTGCGTAACAGTCGGACCAGACGTTCGGTATGTTGTAAGCTCCCATAGACGTATAGCCGGCGCTCCTGACAGGGTTGGCGCCATACTCGGCCGAGATGCCCGTGTCGAACCAGAAGGTATTGCGGATTGCCTGTATCAGACCGTCGTTGTTCACCGCGAGCTCGATTTTAGCCACGAAGCCCTGACGAACCCAGGATGTGAGCAGCACTTCTTCTCTTGGTATAAAGAGTTTGACCGGTCTTCCCGCTATATTCTTATCCATGGCGGCCGCCAGACAGAGCGCCTCGATCGTCATTCCGGCCTTTCCGCCGAAACCTCCGCCTATGGGAGGTGCTACGACTCTAATTTTATGGAGAGGATAGCCGATGCCTTTCGCGATTATATCCCTGACGGTGAAGGCCGATTGAGCAGATGTCCAGATCGTTATCTCGCCGGATGCAGGGTCTTGCTTGCAGATCGAGCACAGCGTTTCGAGGAAGCCGTGGGCTATCTGCGGACAGGTGACGGTCTCTTCGAAGATATGGTCGGCCTCCCCGAAGGCTTTCTCTGCGTCGCCCTTTCTTATTCTGAACCAGTTCCCTATGTTCGTGTTGGGTTGAGGCGTTATGAAATCTACGTGCTCATATTTGTGAAGCTCCGGATGAACGAGAACAGTGTTGGTCGTGGCGGCCTTCACAGGATCGAAGATCGCTTCTAGCTTTTTGTAATTGACCCTGACACGTTTCACTGCCTCCCGTGCCGTGTTTTCATCTTCGGCCACCACAAGTGCCACGGGTTCTCCGCAGTATCTAGTTCTGCCGATGGCCATCGGCGTTCGATCCTTGAGATAAAGACCGAAATGGTGAGGGAAATCCTCGCCAACTAAAACTTTCACTACCCCAGGCATCTCAAGGGCCTGAGCTGTATCGATCGACAGTATCTCGCCGTGCGGAATAGACGAGCGAACGACGGCAGCATGAAGGAGCTCCGGTCCGAACCTTAGATCATCGGCAAACTGAAGAGTACCTGCCGCCTTTTCGAGATCGAACTTTCTTGGCAACCACTTTCCAACACCGGTATTGGTTTTTATATTCTTCATCTCACTCGCTCCCTTCGCTTAGACCTGCCATGATTCGGGCGCTCTTCTTTACGGCCCTGACTATCGAGAGATAACCGGTGCACCTGCATAGGTTGCCCGAAAGCGCCTCTTTTATCTCTTCTTCGTCTGGAGAGGGGTTCTTCAGCAGTAAAGCGTAGGTTGTCATAACCATTCCCGGAGTGCAGTAACCGCACTGTATCGCCCCTTCGTCGATGAAGGACTGCTGTATAGGATGAAGCCTCCCATCTTTTATCAATCCTTCGACGGTGAGGATATCGGCTCCTTCGGCTTCGGCAACCAGGATGAGACAGGATTTCTCCGGCAGGCCGTTCATGATCACTGTGCAGGCGCCACATTCTCCCTCTTCACAACCTCTCTTGAGGCTCGTGAGGCCGTACTCTCGCAGGGCGTGGAGAAGAGTGGTGTTGTCACCGGCCACGAGGGAAACGGACCGGCCGTTCAGATTGAGCTGTATCTTTCTATCTCTCATGATGGTCCTCCCGCTTCCAACTTCTCTACACAGCTTTTTATAGCTCTGCGCGTGAGCTCTTCTATCATCGCCAGACGGTACTCTCTGCTGGCCCTCACGTCAGTAATTGGATCGACGGCTTCGATAGCCAGCTTTGCCGCCGCTTCGACGATACCGTCGTCCATCTTCGTCGCGCCGTTGAGTAGTCTTTCGGCCTCAGTCGCTCTGACAGGACGTGGGGAGACGGCGCAGAATGAGATTCTGAACTCTCTAGTGACGCTCTCAAAAGCCGTGCAACAAACGGCCGCCTGTGCAATGTCCAGGGCTTCGCGACGGCTTATCTTGATGTAACATCCGGCCGACTTCCCCTCAGGCAAAGCGATTTTGATCGCCGTCACTATTTCATCGGCTGCGAGAGCCGTCTTCTTGGGACCGGTTATGAAGTCGCCGATTCTGAGCGTTCTGTCGCCAGAGGGACCGGTGATCTCAACCATCGCCCCGTAGCATAGCAGGGGAGCTATGACGTCTCCCGAAGGAACGGCCGAACACACATTGCCGACAACTGTGGCCCTGTTTCTGATCAGAGGATCGGAATGGGCCATGCAGGCCTGGAACAGTGCCGGCAACTTCTCTCCGACGGCCGGGTTGGAAGCCACCTCGTTCAGTGTTGCCAGAGCCTTTATCTCTATACGTCCGTTCGACAGCCCTATCCCTTTGAGTTGTTCTATCTTCGTGAGATCGATTACACAATCTGGATTCACAAGTGACCTGTGGAGCCAGACAATCAGATCCGTTCCGCCGCTCTTCACCATAGCCCTTCCTCCGGCTTTTTTCAGGATATCCAGAGCCTCGGGTATGGATTGCGGCCGTTCCAGAACGAAGTCGCGCATCTTCATCGCCACGCTTTCAATTGGATTCTATTCCTGTTCGTCGAAAGCTACTATTCTGCTTATGCAGGACTCTCCGCCCACGAATCTCCAGGGGAAGCAACCGATTATCATTCTCCTGTTGAGTATCTGGTCGATTTCTCCGCCGACGTTTTCGGCGTGTATTATGTCGTAGGGGAAGAGAAGCACGTGCATCAACTGGTAGTCGTCCGGCGGGAAGATCTCTTCGAGAGTCTTGCCGTATTTCTTACGGAAATGTGCGTCACACTCCTTCGCCTGAACGGGCATCCAGTCTCTAATCTTTGTGTTCATCGGATGATCGGCCGAACCGCAATCGACGCCGATCCACTTCAACTTCTTCTTCCTGCACCAATCGGCGAACTCTCTAGTTGGCCCGGGATGTTTTATCATATAGCGCACTTCGTCGGCTTCCGGTTGATCGAAGGCATATCTGTGGTATCCCGTGTTGATGATCAGTATGTCCCCTTCCCTCACCTCGACGCGGTCCTCGATATCTTTGGAGGTGTATATCCCGTAATCCTCCGCTATATCTGAGAGATCGACGACGACTCCGGGAGCAACTAGTTCGTTGAGCGGTATGCTCGCAATATCCCGACCGTGAGTACAGAAGTGGAGCGATCCATCCAGGTGTGTTCCTACATGGTTGGAGTGCGTGAGGAGCTGGCCGTTGGCACCGTTCGGCGCGAGCCTCTTGAAGAACTTTATCTGCAAAGGCTCGTAGGTAGGCCAAGGCGGTGTCAGGTGGCTGATAGGTTGCGAGAGTTCGTAGATTCTGATTTTGTCCCAGTTTTTCAATTCCATGAGCGGTTTCCCTCCTTTATAAATATCTGTCGGTGAAAGCGGTTGCAGCCGATACGAATGCCTCGGAAGGCATTCTAACTATGCCGGCACCGACCTGTCCCCTGCCAGCCTCGCGATGGGCGGCTCCGGTATCGAGAATAGGTGTGATGCCGGTCTCCACAACTTTTATGAGATCTATACCCGTCGGGGTTCCTCTGAAATTGAGCGAGGGAATCGTGAAGTTCCTGTTTTCACCCAGACAGATCTCGTACATCTCTCTTGTGTAGTTGATGGCATCCTGAGGCGTACCGCCGACGAACTGGACGATAGCGGGCGCCGCGGCCAGTGCGAAACCTCCGACTCCGTAGGTTTCCATTATCGCACTGTCACCTATATCCCTGTTCACGTCGGCCCTGGTGAATCCCGGGAAAAGCAAAACGTCCGGCAGCGCGGCCTGGCAGGTGAACCACCGCCTTTCCAGACCGGCGATCTGGATCCCGAAATCCGTTCCGTTTCGCGCCATAACGGTCACCATCGTAGAGCCCTCGACAGAACCGACGCCGTCCAGCGAAACCTTCGCCGCGGCCATGCCGGGGTTGAGAAAGAAGTGATCGTTGCCGGCCATGAACCGGATCACCTTCGCCAGAGAGGTGTTGTCGGTGGAGGATTCCACAAGATAAGGCACGAGGGAGCGGATGAACAGGGAGGTCGCGGCCCGGTTCCTGTTGTGCAGTTCGTCACCCATGTGAAGGGCCTGGGAGATAAGGCTTTTGAGATTGATACCTCCGTTCTCCTCAACGTAACGCTCCACGCCCGCCTTGAGCACGGGGAATAGGACCTCTCTCATCCAGTGAAGCCTTTCGATGACCTCTTGGTCAAAGGCGCCCATTCTGAGGACTTTTCCCAGTCCTTCGTTGAGTGTAGCGTAGCTCCTTTTGCCGCTTGAGCCGTCCTCTACAATCCATACGGGCATTCCGGGCGATATTATTCCCGCCATCGGCCCGACGGCGCTGTGGTGATGGCAGGGATCGAACGCCAAGTTTTTTTCCTTCAAGTATTCTATGGCCTTATGGGGTGTGTCGGCCCAGCCTTCGTAGATGACGGCGCCCGTTACGGCGCCCATCATTGGCCCCGACATCCTTTCCAGATCTATGGGGGGTCCTGCGTGGAGTATCGTGTTCTTCTCCATTCCGGGGATAACCTCGCAGGCTATACCGAGATCCACTATATGCGGTTCGGCCTTTTGGAGCCTTTCAAAAGCCGTCTGGTTGGCCTTTTCGATGTCAAACAAAGTTACCACCTCTCAGCTTCTTCAATTTCCCGAGCAGTTCCCTGTCGGCCAACGGGGGCTTCCAATCGACCCTGACGGCAGGTACTTCCCGAGCTTTCAGATCGATGTAGAACTGCTCCATACCCATGTTTATAACTTTCGGACCGTCTTTCAGAAGTTTTTTCATACTCATCTCCGTTCCCTCCCGACCGTGGCCGCAGCAGCGAAAATCGACGCTCTCGCGTTGCTCTCGAAGACTCGAACGCCGGCCTCCTTCAGAATGGCGATCTGTCTCTCCAGACACTGGGGATCGCCGGACGTTCCACACACGTAGGCGACGTAAAGCGGTCCTCTCTTCCTCTCGAGACCCTTTATCGCACCGACCACTTCGGACGATGGGTCCGGCGCGCTGCCGTATCCGAGAACGACATCGAAGAGAACGACCGCGACCGAGGGATCCTCCGACTGCATCTTTAGCTGTCCGGTCCTGAAGGAAGGATCGATCATAGGGTGGAGTTTACCCTGAGTGAATTCATCTTCGCCGTAGTCTATGAAACTGTTTTGAATTGGTTTAAGACTGTCGGGCAACTTCATTCCAATCTTCAGCGGGTTGTTTCCGTAAATCGATTCTAGATATCTCCGAGCAATGCTCTCGGCCTCGTAACAGAGCGTACCACCCGTGAAGAGACCACGCAGGAACCGGCCGGAAGTTTCGCTCTTCCGTCCAAGGGCTTCGATTTTCAAATACTCATTCATCAGATCCTCTCTGGCCTTTCCCGCGTCTTTGCCGTCTAGGAGCGCCACCACGACGGTCGCACACTCCTCAAGACCGGTAGTGTACTTCAGCTGTGGCTCATCCTTGCGGGGCGACTCTCCCATGAAACATGTAACCGACTGTTTCCCGCAGCTTCTCAGGGTCTGGACAAGCTTTTCCCTCACTTCGGTCGAGGGTGGTTTACCTATAACGACCACGACGGAGATCTCGGGATCGTTCGCGAGCGCTTCTATAGCAATCAGCGAAGAGATGCCGCCCACGGCCGACTTAACATCTCTGCCACCCGTTCCAAGACCGTGCTTCACACCTGCTCCGCGCCTGGCGAGCTGGACCATCACTTCTTGCAATCCCGTGCCGGATGCCGAAACTATGCCGACGGGGCCTACCGGGCAGGCGTTTGAAAAGCCCAGCCCTTCGCCGTTTATGACCACCGTTCCGCAGTCAGGACCCATCACTATCAGTCCATTCCGGGAGGCGTACCTCTTAAGCTCTATCTCCTCTTCCAGTGAAACGTTGTCGGAATAGAGCATTACGTTCAAACCTCTTTCGAGGGCCTTCATCGCCTCCGCCGCGGCGTACCTTCCCGGCAGAGAGATCAGCGCGATATCGGCCTCCGGAAGCACAGACAACGCTCCTTCAAGCGTCCTGGGCGTGTATTCGCTCGGCTCCTCACCACCCTTCCACGGGGGCGAGGAGAGATAGGATCTGGCCGTTTCCATCAGTCCGTCGAACAGCTCCCCGGGGCAGTCGATTCCGATTATCAGATCGTCTGGCGAGGCATTCACACCATCCACCTCGAATCCTGCAGTCTTCATTATATGCAAATTAGCCTCAGTTGCCATGTTCAACGTGGCCTCGGCAACGCCTTCAATCTTCTTTAGCTCCTTCGCCACAAGCATGAGAGTCACACTGTCGTAATATTCGCCCTTAACAACCTCTAGCCTCTTCAAGAGATCGACCTCCATTTCTCTCAACTATCTACTCTCGCTCACGAAATCCCTTCGAGTCCAGTAGAGAAACCCGCGAGCCAGGCCCTGCCCGAAAGATGTCCCCACTGGAGAATCCTTCCGGCCGCCGATAAAAGTTCAGACGCTGAACTGCCAGTTAGAGCCTGGCAGAGTTTTTTGCCTCTCTTCCAGATATATCCATTCAAAGCATCTCTTATCATCTGAGCGGAAAACCAGGTCGTTCCGTTTTTTTCCAGCGCCTTTACCAACCGTTCGTTCACCTCTACCCCCGACCATCTGAATGCCGTTACGAGGCCGGTGATGAAATCGTCGCCGGCAGGTGTCGTTCCCGGGCCGAGACCTAGCATCTCTTCGGGATTCTCAAGGTGGTCCAGCAGGCAATCGAGCCGGTCGTCAAGTAAAAAACGCTTCCACTCCCGCCAGAGAGGTTGCCAGAGGGGATTGACAGACTCTGATCCAGGATCGATCGAAGGATCGAACCCAACGCTGGAAAGCTCCGGAGAGATCTTAACAGTTTCACCGGCTTTTAAAAAGGGGAGGGCTTCTATGAGTGCCGCTCTGGGTAGATAATCCGGTTCCCCGGTGATCAGAGAATACCTCCTGTTATTTTCTCCCTCAAAATTGATAGCCTTCGAATAAACGCTGTGGACCTTCATTACTATCATCGTCTTCGGCCAGTCGGAGCTTCGTTCGAAAGGGTACAGAGTGATCATATGACTCCTCTGTTTTTAAACTCCTCTAACTCTTCGAAACTCAAACCAAGTAGTTTCATATATATCTCTCCATTGTGTTCTCCGAGCGATGGGGCCGGTCCACCGATTCCCGCTGGCGTTGCCGAGAACTTTATGGGCACGCCCGGCATCTTAACGTTGAATCCCTTCTGGGGAACGTCCACGATCATTTCGCGCGCAAGTACCTGTGGATCGTTGAAGAGATCGGCGATGTTGTTTATACGACCGGACGGTATGTCGAGTTCCTGGAAGATATCGAGCCAATCTCTGGTGGTTTTCTCTGCAAGGGTGACAGAGATTATCTGTGTGAGTTCCGTTATATTTCTCACGCGCTCTGGATTGGTGGAGAACTTAGGATCTTCGCACAACTCCGGCCGCTCTATCGCCGTACAGAACTTATGCCATATACTGTCGTTTCCGACGGCGATGTTTATCTGACCATCGAGCGTCGCGAACGAAGCGAAGGGTGCGATCGACGGATGGCTGTTGCCGATCGGTTCGGGTATCTTTCCCGTCGCCGAGAATCTGGCGATCGCGTTCTCGAGAACGGCCACCATGCTATCCAGCATCGCGACATCTACCATCTGTCCTTCGCCGGTATTATATCTGTTGTGGAGCGCCGCCAGAATACCGATACAGGCGAAGGTTCCGCAAAAGATATCGGCAATAGAGCTCCCGGTCTTCGTAGGGTGGTCTCTATCGGGACCCGTTATGCTCATCATTCCGCTCAATCCCTGTATTATCAGATCATAAGCCGTTCTCTGGCTCATCGGTCCGGAATGGCCGAAACCTGATGATGCCGTGTAGATAAGCGAGGGGTTGAGTTCCATGAGTCTTTCGTAGGGGAAACCGAGCTTCTTCATCACGCCCGGTTTGAAATTCTCCACCAGCACATCGGCCTTTCCTACGAGTCGCTCGAAGAGCCCCTTTCCCTCGGGAGATTTCAGGTTCAACGTTATACTCTTCTTTCCCCTGTTGATACTCATGAAATAAGCGCTTTCATCCCCTATCATGGGACTGAAAGAGCGGGAATCGTCACCGCCGTCGGGCCGTTCGACCTTCACCACGGTTGCCCCCATATCGCAGAGCAGCATTGTGCAAAAAGGTCCTGCGAGGACTCTTGTTAAATCGAGTACGAACAATCCTTCGAGTGGCTTTGGCAATTTCATCTCCTCCTGAATGGAATGCGTCTGGCCGGTTCGAAGACTGATTTACCCTCTTCGAGAATTCCGGTGTAAGCCTCTGTGTTCCTATCCTGAATATGGTCGAAAGTCTGGTCTCTGTTCGAGCCGGGAATGATCTTTTTTATGGGATCTGGATCCAGTTCGGCATAGGTGAACTCGTCGCAGCCTCCGGCCTGAGAGAGCTTCATGCCTGATGGATGAACGATCATCGAGCAGCCGAAGAAATAAGCCCCGCTGGCATCTCTTCCGACTGAATTGGTGCCTATCCAGTAAACGTGATTATCGTAGGCGCGTGCTCTGTTGGTGAGCTCCCACTGATCGAATGTTCGCAGAAAAGCGGAAGGCCTGCATATCATCTCCGCTCCCTTCAAGGCTGTAACTCTCGCCAGTTCGGGGAAATCACCGTCGTAACAGATTACCACACCTATGTTGCCTATCGGAGTCTCAACCGAGAAGGACTCACTGCCAGGAGTGGTCCATCCGCCTGCCTCCAGTCGTTCCGATGGAAAGGGATGAGTCTTTCGATAGACACCCAACAGACCTTCGGGGCCGACCAGTGCGGCGCTGTTGTAGATCACCGGGAAGACCTCCCCCCTCTCGTATGTTGGAAAGCATATATACATATCCAGTTCTCTGGCCCATTGAACGGCTATGTCGGTCAGCGGGCCGGGAATAGTCGAAACTACCTTCCACAGGTCCTCGACACCGCCGATAGGAGTGAAACCGGTGGTGAAGCTCTCGGGGAGCACCACAAGATCTGCTCCAGAGAACTCTTTACACTTCGTTATCCAGCGACGGGCTCTCGAAAGGTTCTCTTCAACGTTCATCGGTTCAATCGCGAACTGTACGGCAGAAACAACGGTTCTCTTCATATCTACTCCTTTTTCACAAAGAAGTGGGGATATGCCCAATCTATCACATTTTTGTCCCATTTAGAAATATTGGAGAGCAGTGTATTTAATGGTTTTTGACTTTGAGAATTGTATGGTATTGAAAAGTGGCGATTACTCCGCTGAACTGGATTCTTTTGCCTGGATATCTCAACAAAGCCAGTATCGCTTCATAGTGTAAGTCACCGGTGGATTATAGGTACGAGAAAAGATATATAATACAGACTTGTGAGTAATGAGTTTATCAATGGAAGATCTATAACCTTGATTAAAAGCGATTATCATCTTTTCTGCTCTCTTAGCAACAAACTCTTTACATTAAATTCCGATAAAAGATCTCACGTATATTGACAAAGCCGAGTTAATTAGGTAGAATTATATCAAGAAGAACGAGAAGACAGTAAGAACCCTTGCTACCCCAAGAGGAAAACGGTCACTGAAAAGACAGGAGACAGCGCAAAGAACCCTAGTCACCAACGTGCAAGGTCAGTCATCACCCCCCAGATTCTCGATGGATGGACAGGCACGTTGGAACCCCCCTAGAAAATCCCGATTATTGAGCCGCCGCAAGGCGGCTTTTTTTCTTGCGGGAGGCCAATGAAAATGACGAACACGCACTTCCGTTGATATGTTTATCTCTGAGAGTCTTTCAAGCTTTCTACAAAGGGCAGGTCGGCGGGGGAGAAATCGTAAACGTCAAGTTCATGCACACAGATCCAGCGAACTTCAGAATGATCCTTCAGTTCGAACTCCTCAGAGATAAATTCAACACTGAAGGCTTCCAGCCTGATCTTTCCAAACGGGTACTCGTAAATTGAGGTGCCGAAGTGACCCTGAATGTTAATCTCGACCCCGAGTTCTTCTTTTATTTCGCGTTTCAAACATTGTTCCAGACCCTCGCCAGTTTCAGTTTTACCACCGGGAAACTCCCATTTTCCGGGTAATTTTCCCTTATCGAGCCTCCTGGCTATCAGAACCATACCGTTTCTCTGCGCGATTGCGGCCGTCACTACAATCAAAAGATCACTCCCCATTCAAGATTCTTTTGAAATAGATTCTCTCGTGAATCCAACCAGTGGCAGGCGATGATAAAGCCCCTAGACGAAGAGACCGGAAGAAATCGGTTCTTCAAAGATCTGCCGGTTCTCCCATAATTCTTTTCAGCGTGTTCTCATCGAGTATCTTTATCTTTTTCCCGTCCTGGCTGATGATTCCTCCGGAGGTGAATTCCCCGAAAACCCTTGACAGGGAGGGCCTAGCAACACTGAAGGCGTCTGCCAGCTCTTCTCTTGTTATCTTAAGTTCGAACTCCGGGCCGTTCTCCGAGGCTTTCTTCAAAAGAAAATGGGCCAGTTTTTGGCTGATCGTATTCAGCGATAGCAACCATACTTTCTCGGCCAGAGTGGTAAGCCTGTCGCCCATATCACCGAGGAGATTGACCAGGAATCTCTCGTTGTTTCCGCATATGGAGATGATTCCAGTTCTATCCATGTAGAGTATCGTGACGTGATCGATGGCAACTATATCGACCGGCAACCTACTGTAGCTGGCGAAGATGAAACCTGATGCCAGAATCGAGGGAGCCTTGATCCTCTCAATCTGAACGATTTTGCCCGAGAAGTCCTGCATCTGTGCCTTAACTTCACCCAGAAGGAGCACCAGCATTTCCTCGCAGCTACTTCCCTGTTCCTGTATGAGTTCCCCTGGCAGGAATTTGCAGATTCTATGTTTTACCTTAGAAAATATCTCTTCCAGCTGACCCACAGGAATACCGGCAAAGAGGTTGCACCTTCCCAGGTTGTATATCAGAGGATTCAACTACATTCACCACCTTAATCAGTTTCTTCGTCGACATCGATATGGAGAGCCCTTTTTTTCGGTTACAACAAATGAGATGCCTTCCAGACTCTCCTGAGTAGATTATACTTATCGATTGCTGAATATCAACGATTACTGGCCAAAAATCCCTTTCGATTTCTCTTGATTTTAGATATGGCCAAAAGGTATCATATTAAAGTACACTTTGATATCCTAATTTCGCGGGTTGTTTCGGATGGGATTTTCGGGTTTAATTTCCCTGTCCCGTCGTAGTTAATGTACTTTTGTAAATACATTATTTGTGGAGGCTGATTTGAGACTTTTCATTTTCGATGTTGGCGGCGTTGTTGCCGAAAATACCAGCGTAGTTCCCCGCATATGCGATTATCTGGACATTCCTCAGGATAGGTTCATCGAATTGGCAGGCCATGAAAGCATCCAGGCCCTTCAAATGGGAAAGATGACCGAGGAGGCTTTTGCCATACACCTCTCTGAAAAGACAGGCAAAGAAGTACCGGCCAATATCTGGTCGATCTTCTTCAATCCCGTGCCAATTGAAGGCACGGTAAAGACGATCGAGAAGCTGAAGACCAGGTACAGAGTAATAGCCGGAACAAACACCATAGATCCGCACTACAGGATTCATAAAAGCCGAAACGATTACGGCTTGTTTGACGAAGTGTACGCCTCGCACTTGATGGGACTGGCCAAACCCGATCCGGAGTTTTACCGTCATATCCTTTGTGCCGAAAACTGCCCGCCGGAGGAGGCATTTTTCGTCGACGATACATTGAAAAATGTTCTGGCAGCGAGAAATCTGGGTATTATATCATTTCATTTTACAGAACCTTCCGCTCTGGAAGAAAGGCTCAAAGAGTTCCTTTGAGTAAAAATCGAAAGGGGTGTAGAGAATGAAAAGACTCACTGTAATTCTATTTGTTTTGTTGATGCTGGTTATTCCTATCGGCGCGATGGCGAAAACCACCATAACGTGGTGGATCAATCCCTGGAGAATAACGCCCCCAGGATTCCCCGCCGACAAGGCAGCAACCGAAGAGGACTTCCCGAAGTGGGCCGCGGAGGAGTTTATGAGGCTCAATCCGGATGTGGAGATCAAGTACGTCGTTGTAGGCAATACCGAGTACGCGCAGAAGATGGCCGCCGCAATAGCGACGGGAACGCAGCCGGATATCTTCAAAGGACCCGTCTGGGATAACAGGTGGGTAGGGGCAGGCCTTCTCGAGCCGATTGACGACTATCTCAGCCAGGAAGACATCGAAGATTTCTACGAGCTAGCACTGGAAAGCGGATATGTTGACGGGAAGCACTACATCTGGCCGTGGAATCTCGGCACAAATGGAATGGGCACATCGATGCTTCTGTACACTCCCGATTTTGAGAAGGCGGGAATCGACTGGAAGAAGATAGTCGAGGAAGGCTGGACTATGGAGGAGTTCGTCGAGATCGCCAAGAAGCTCACATGGGATTCCGACGGTGACGGCAAGACCGACCATTACGCGATAAGCTTCGGTGCCCAGGATACCCACAATCTTATGAGCTTCATCTACGCCTTCGGCGCGGAACTTATAAAAGAAGACGAGACGAAAGTCGTATTTAACTCCCAGGAAGCGATCGACGGCCTGAAGTTCCTGGTGGATCTGGTTGAAGTTCATGGCGTGGTTCCAAAGGGCGTTGAAGCGATGGGTGTTTACGACGTGATAGGTAACTTCCACTCTCACAGAACCAGTATCGGTTTCGGAGGTCCATACGAAATCGGAAGGATCACCAGATATGTATTATCCGGCCAGCTTGCCGAACAGTTCTATCCGGTCATTGCTCCCTTCCCTCACGTAGAAGGAAAGAAAGGGGCATCTTACGCTTCTGCGAGTGGCTTCGTGGTCTTCAAACAAAAAGACCCGGTGAAGAAGGAAAAAGTAATGGAATTTGCCAAGTTCCTCACCAACAGAGAGAACACGGCGCTTCTCGAGAGCCTTTTGTATCTGACGGCAAGAAAGTCGGTAAATGCCCAACTATTCAAGAGCGATGAATACCTCAACGATCAAACGCAGACCTTTGCGAGAATAATGGATGAAACCGGCATGGAGTTCTTTGGATCGCAGAGTTTTCCGTGGTCGGAGATATCCAAATTCTTCACAAGTGCTATGCAGGGTGCATTTGGATTGACCAAAACCCCGAAGGAAGCCCTCGACGGTTTCGTTACCGAAGCGAACAGGGCTCTGGCTTACTACTATTAATCCAAAGCAATCAGTCAAAGGAACAGCCTCCGCCCCCGTCGGGTCTGGGGCTGTTCCTGTTTGATGGGGTGATGAGTTTTGAAGCAGATTCCGACTAAATCGCTTAAGAAGAAGAACGTGCTAAAAGAAATATGGAAGAATCGATCGGGATATTTCTTCGTTCTACCACATTTTGCTCTGTTTGCGGTTTTCTTTCTGGTGCCCGTGGGCTGGGGCATGTACCTAAGTATGTTCCGACACAATGTTTTCTCACAAACATTCATTTGGTTTGACAATTATAAAAGAATCTTGAGCGACTGGCTTTTTTTGAAGACCTTAAAAAACACCTTCGTTTATACATTCGGAGTAGTGCCTTTGTGGTTGGGAAAAGCTTTGCTGGTGACCGTTTTGATTTATCCATTCCGCAAATCGATACGAACTTTCTTCAAAGCGGCTTTTTATTTGCCCCACGTGACCTCCTCCGTCATAATTTCGATGATCTGGCTCTGGGTGTTTAATCCCAACTTTGGTCTTCTCAACTATCTCATGACTCTGTTAGGGCTGGATCCTGTCATATGGCTGGGCAGGTCACTCACGGCCATGCCCTCTTTGATAATCATGCAGGTGATTATGGGAGGCGGGTCGACCATAGTGCTGCTTTCTGCGGCTATGGCCTCGATTCCCGAGTACTATTTCGAAGCCGCGACGCTTGAAGGGGCGAGCTCCTGGGCAATTTTCAGAAAGATAACGGTTCCCCTACTCAAGCCGACAATCCTCTATGCGCTGGTTATGGGTACCATTGCGAACTTCCAGACGTTCTCCAACATCTACATCATGACCAGTGGGGGCCCCGAGTTTTCAACTACAACTATTGCGTACCTCATCTATGAAACGGCTTTCGAGAATTACAACCTTGGACTGGCCTCGGCGATGTCTATGGTGATGTTCGTGATACTCGTCGTTCTGGGAGTCATACAGTTCAAGTGGCTGGGTTCAAATGTGGAGTATTGAGGTGATTGTCCGTGAAAGCGAAAACTAAAACGAATATAAAAAAGGCAATCTCGCTGTTGATACTGGCCATACTCGCCTCGCTGGCCTTCATTCCACTTTACTGGATGGTGGCAACGGCTTTCACACGGCCGTCGCTCACAATGAAGTTTCCTCCGGATGTGATACCCAAAAACCCGACGCTTCAGAACTTCAAAGATCTCTTCGAGAGGAGCATTATCTTCAGATGGACCTTGAACAGCTTCATAGTGGCCGGTACCGTCACAATAGCGCAGATCTTCGTTTGCGCCATGGCTGGATACTCTCTCGCGAAGAAGCGTTTCCCAGGCAGCAAAGCGCTATTTTCCATCTATATCGCTTCTATGATGATACCGACTCAGGTGACGCTTGTCCCTCTGTACATTCTCATATCCAAGATGGGGATGGTAGATACTTACCAGGCTCTAATTCTGCCTGCGATCGCGGCTCCATTCGGAGTCTTTCTGATGAGGCAGTTCATGGTTTCCGTTCCAACGGAGATAATCGAAGCGGCAAGAATCGACGGTGCCGGCGAATTCAGGACTTTCATCGAGATAATCGTGCCAATATCGAAACCCGCGATGGCCGTGCTTGGCATATTCACTTTCATGGGCCAGTGGAACAGTTTTCTATGGCCTTTGATCGTAACCAACACCACACAGATGAGAACCCTGCAAGCTGGTCTTTCGCTGTTGCAGGAACAGGTGCCAATGCAGTATTCTTATCTCATGGCCAGCGCCACATATTCAGCCATTCCCATGATAATCGTATTTCTCGCGTTCCAGAAATACTTCTTGAAAGGAATTACCGTGGGAGCGATCAAATAGACATGAACCGGGAGTGATGTTTATGCATAAACAGTATTTCATGGTTCCGGAAGGCACTTCGATCGAAATGCTTTCTCCCAAATTCTGGACTCGGAGAATAACGGGCCAGGGTAAGCGATGGCTAAAAGAATCCGAGCTGAGCGCTTTCAACGAAGAGCTGCTGACTAACGCCGAAAGAACTGGTCTGGAGAGGTTCTATCGTAACCTGGAGGAGTTTCCCACCAGGGTTGAGCTGGATTCGATAAGGGCCATGATAGGAGAGACGATTCCGGAAGGCTTTTTCACAAGAACGCTGGTTTCACCCGAAGGGGAAGAGGTACCCGCGGAGATACGTGACGATATTCTGGAAAACGCTACCAATCTTATGAATCAGGATATGGTTCTTCAAATGGGCCTCACAACACGCAGGACACATTTGAGGGCTATGCCGACAGACCTGATCCTGGTCGAGGGGTTTCTGGACAACGATGATCTGCAATTGACTTCGGTGAGCCTGGGCAGTCCATTCGTTGCTCTGGCCAGAAGTCGCGATAAATCCTGGCTCTTCGTACAAACACGGACCTACAGAGGCTGGATCAAGGGTGATCACGTTGCTGTGGCCAAGAACAGGAGCGACGTAATCTATTACTGCAGCGGGGAAGAGTTTTTGCTTGCCTGCGGGAGCAGGGTAGAGATAGAACCCGACCCGTTTCTTCCCGATACATGGGACCTCTTCCTTCAAATGGGTGACAGATTACCCCTGGAGAAGCCTAAAGATGTCGAAAACCCCCATTCCCAGGGCCCTTACGGCTGTTACGCGGTGAAGATCCCATTTCGTAATCGCAAGGGAACTCTGGAATTTAGAACCGGGCTCATCCGGGCGAGTGAGGACGTTAGCAGGGGTTTCATGAAATTGACTACCAAGAACGTACTCAAACAGGCCTTCAAGATGCTCGGCGAAAGATATGGATGGGGCGGCTCCTATAACAGGCGCGACTGCTCGCGGTTCATCCAGGATATATATAAATGTTTCGGCCTGGAACTGCCCAGAGATTCCGGAGTTCAGGAAAAGTTGATACCCTCTCCCCGAATCGAGTTTACGGGGAGTGCGGAAGACAGAGAAATGCAGCTAGCCTCTTTGAGACCGGGAAATCCCCTTTATATGCCCGGACACACTATGATCTATTTGGGGCGATGCGACGGCCGCTTCTACGTGATACACGACGGAAGTGGTTACACCGACAGGCATGACAGGCAGGTCTCGGTACACGGGGTTTTTGTTATGGAGCTCTCCCTCAGAACCATTAAGAGCCAAAAAAGCTATATTGAGCTACTCACAAGCGCTCCAGAGATAGATAAGGGACTTTTGAAAAGGTAGCGGAGGCGAGAACTTCGGAAGTTCAGCCGTAAACGATAGAGAGAGATCGTTCAAATTCCTGTCTCTGGAAGGGTTCAACGAGTGGGATGCTGGATGGAAGAAGTCCGGTTGTGTCGCTTATTTTGACAGCCAGTGAGCGAGCCGTGTAAATCGGATTTTCGGTTACTTCCATGAAATATCCGGCCGGTAGGTCCCAGAACACCCAGGGGTCGGGTATGACGTTTTGAATCTGAGATGTCTCTATCTCGACGACAAAGCCTATATCGGGAACGAAGTATCTGTCTATCACCCCTTCGAAACTCTTTCGCGGGTAAACGTACCTCGCTTTCACCACTGCCTTCTCGCACTTCAACCGATAGGCCATTTCATGAAGGATCTCTATGGAGATTTCCCGTTCGCTCTCCTCTCTGACCATTCCGAACCCGGTCTTCACGGTTTCGATCATTCTGGAGCTCTCGGGAGAAACGGCAAGCCGGAGTCTCCTGGTGTCGGGCGGACTCAGATACCACTGTATAATGAGGAGACAGACTTCCGCCTTCTCGAAAGTTGAATCGTTCATACTTCCACTGTAAAGGAACTTTCGTTCAATCTCTAGCATTTTGCGACCTCTCTTCGACGAAGTTTTCTTAAGCAATTCTACTACGCTTTGCTTGTTGCGACTTTCCACTTACTGTGTTAGTATCAACCGAATCGCAAATAATGGAGGTTTACGATGGAAGAAAGAGATGAACTGGAACTGCACAACTGTGAAGACTGCTGCGACGGAGACTGCGACTGCAACCACGAAATTGAGCCCGAAAGATTCTCCGTAACTGATGAAGATGGTATTGAACACCATTTCGAGATAATTTACGAATTGGAAAACGATGGCAAGTTCTACTGGATAACCCAGGAGTTCTTCGAAGGCGAAGATGGGGAACCCATAGAGGATGAGAACGAATCGGAATACGTTGTTTTCAGAGCGGAGTACAGTGAGGATGACGATCCGGTGCTTTATTCGGTAGAAGACGAAGAATTCGAGAAGGTGAGTGTCGCCTGGAACAAAATAGTCGAAGAGATGCTCGCCCAGGCGGACGACACAGAAGAGGAAGAATAAGAGAGGGGACCCCGGGTCCCCTTTTTTGTTATAATCTCTTGTGGGGGTGATCCGATGATTCTCGCTCTGGGTATCTTTGCACCAGAAGTGAAACCTATTATAGACCAGATGCTTATTATCGAATCAGGAGAGATTCTTGGAAGGAGTTATAGCAGGGGTGTCATAGGTAACAACGAAGTCGTTGCCTGCAGCGGCTTCGTGGGAAAGGTGGAAACCGCCTTCATGACCCAAAAGCTGATAGACCATTTTCGACCCAGGCTGGTCATGCTTCTCTCCGGAGCGGCCGCTCTTGATCAGTCTCTAAAGCCGGGCGACCTGGTGATAGGCACGGAGTTTGAAGAGTACGACACCGTCTTCCCTCTTAGCCACGGAAAAATGGTCATAAAGGCACCGGATAATCTGGTTATGAGGTTTTTGAAGATTTATTTCAAGGACTGGAGGTTCGGCAAGATCGTCTCGGGCGACGGCGTAGTTTACAGCGTCGAAGAGAGAGATAAGATAGCGAGCTCCCACAGAGCACTGGCTCTGGATATGGATTCGGCAGCCTTCGCCAAGATGGCTAACGAGAACAACCAGAGTTACGTTGTGATAAAGACCATTCTCGATATGGCCGACGAAAACACACAGAGTGATTTCGACAGGAACTTTCCGCTTTTCTGCGGAAAACCTGCCCGGCTGATGGTAGAGATGATGAAAACCCATTACATAGATAGATAGGGAGTGTGGATTATGGAATGTGTGTTCTGTAAGATCGCTGGCGGTCATATAAAGAGCGCCCTCGTTTCCGTAAACGAAGATTTCGTAGCCTTCGACGATATAAATCCCGTAGCTTCCTGCCATGTTCTAGTGGTTCCGAAGAGGCACATAAAAAGTATCAAAGAGCTGTCTGGCTTTTCCGGTCAAGCGCTCAAGAATCTGCTCGATATTATAGATATCGTCGCCGACGAAAAAGGTGTCAAGGAGACGGGTTACAGGGTGATCGTCAATCAAGGAAGCGATGCCGGTCAGGAAGTGGAGCATCTTCACTTTCACGTTATCGGCGGAAGGAAACTCGGAAGACTGGGATGAAAGAAGGCTTTGAGCACTATTACACTGATCAAAAACAACCGCCGAGAACGATCAAGACAGTGAAGTTCGATCTCAAAAACGGTCATCAGTACATCTTCAAGAGCCCCGAAGGCGTGTTTGCCTATGGCAAAGTCGATCGGGCATCGACGATACTGGTCGAAAACTGCGTTGTTTCCGCCCAGGACCGCGTGCTGGATATAGGTAGCGGTTTCGGGATGGTCGGAATTACCTTGAAGCGCGAATACCCGGATATATCTCTCTTCATGAGCGACGTAAACACCAGAGCGGTCACCTTCAGCAAGATCAACGCCAGAGATAACAACGTTCAGGCCGATGTGAGAAAGGGTGATCTTTACGAACCATGGAAAGACATGGAATTCGATGTAATCCTTTCCAATCCACCCATGGCAGCCGGAAAATCGGTTTGGGAGAAGATCGTTCTGGAGGCACCGACATATCTCGCGCTGGGTGGAAGTCTGCAGGTAGTCGCCTTTCATAACAAAGGCGGATCGCGCATCGAGGGGATAATGAGGCAAGTCTTCGGCAACTGTACCGCTCTGGTGAAGTCCGGTGGTATCCGTGTCTATCTCTCCAGAAAAGCGTGAAATTCTCTCTCTGAGGGGAGTATCCATCTCCTTCCGTGGTAATCGGGTGATTTCAAACGTATCTCTTGTTCTTCATCAGGGTGAGTCACTCGCTATCATAGGCCTCAACGGTTCGGGGAAGACATCTCTTCTCAGATCCATAGCCGGGATATTAGAGGAAGTCTCGGGCGAGATCCGCGTCGATGGCAGAATCGGGATGGTTTTCCAGGACCCGGGCCTATCGCTCTTCGGTACAACCGTAGAAGAAAACCTTTTGTTCTCGCTCAGCGGTTGCGAAGATAACGGAGAAATAATCTCTTCGAAGATCGAAACCTCTCTTCAAAGATACTCTATAGTGGAGTTGAGAAAGAGGGATATACTTTCGCTCTCCGGTGGAGAGCGCCAGCGTGTTGCTCTGGCGGCCGCTACCGTTATCTCACCGGACCTCTTGCTTATCGACGAGCCTTTCTCGATGCTGGACAGGCTCGAGATAAAGAATATGCTCGATATCCTGCACACTTTGACGGAGAGAGGTACTTCAATAGTGCTGAGTACCAACAGGTTCTCCGATCTCTCGGTCTTTGACCGCTTTCTCGTACTTGGAAACGGTTCGATGGTCTTCTACGGAAACTGGGAGCTGCTTAAAAAGAATCGTGAGATCTTCACGCTGGCCGGCATGCCGGTGCCATTCGAACTGGAGCTCTCATGTTGAAAATCAAAAACCTTTCCTTTGCCTATCCCTCGAGAAGGTCCGAGCTGGTAGAGGTCATATCGGATATCTCCTTCGAAGCAAATGAAGGTTCGCTTGTTCTTCTTACAGGATCGAGCGGCTCGGGAAAAACGACTCTCCTGAAGCTTCTTTGCGGTCTTCTGAAAGCGCAATCAGGTGAAGTAACCCTCGACGACGAGAGTGTGGAAAGACGTGCAACGATGGTTTTCCAGTCTCCCGAAGAGTCACTCTTCAATGCCACCGTCAGGGAGGAGATTATTTTCGCCTTCAAAGAGAGCTGCTATCCTGACGTTGAAGACCGGTACAGAGATATCATGAGCAGTTGCGGACTAGATCACGAGAAGTATTCATCGCGTTCTCCGCTCAGCCTTTCCGGTGGTGAACAACGGCGAGTAGGACTTGCGGCGATGCTCGGCCTTTCGAAGAAGCTCCTCCTTCTCGATGAACCGGCCGCCGGGCTAGACGAGCCTGGAATTGAAAACGTACGAAAAATCGTCGTGTCCGAGCGTGCCGCCGGCAGAATAATCTTTATCGCAACACACAATTTAATGGATTTTCTCGATCTTGCAACCCACGTTGCGACTCTAGACAGGGGAAGGTTGAAATATTTCGTTACAATAGACGGGTATATTCTTGAAAAGGTCCGTGCCGAAGATCTAGAACTCAAAGGGAAGTTGATGGTCGATTACTATCGCAATTTTGGTCGCTTTCCCGGTGACGAGGAGCTTTTATCCTATTGGAGGGGTGAAATGAATTGCTAAACATCTCTGTGATCGTCAACACTCTGGCCGTTATCGCTGGTTCGCTCCTGGGAATCTTCGGTGGAAAGCTTGTCAAAGAAAGCTACAGGAAGGTTTTCTTCAACGTGATCGGGTTGCTGACCATGGCACTGGGAATAGAGATGTTTCTCGATACCAGCAGCGTATTGGTGGTCCTCGGAAGCCTCATAGTCGGAGGAGCCATCGGCCAGGCTCTGGATATAGAGGAAAAGATTGGAAAACTCACGGGAAAGAAAAGTGACGATGAGAATTTCGTGAAAGGCTTCATAACTGCTTCCGTGCTCTTCGTTGCCGGTCCCATGACTGTGATAGGTTCTTTGAAAGCCGGTTTGAGCGGTGAAAATGAACTCATCTTCATAAAGTCGTTGATGGACGGTATCTCTTCGATAATGCTCGCGGCTGCTATGGGCAGAGGCGTACTACTCTCGGCCGGAGCGGTATATGTTGTACAGGGTTCTCTGGTTTCCCTGGCCGGTCTTCTCTCCTTTCTCCAGGGTCCGATCTATCTGGGCGATTTTTCGGGAGTCGGAGGCCTGATGTTGCTGGGGCTGGGGTTGAGGTTGCTCGAAATAAAAGAAATCAGGGTCGGCAATTTCCTCCCGGCCCTGATAGTATCTCCTCTACTTACATGGGTTTCGACGCTTTTCACCTGAAGACTTCGAGCTCTCTCTCCAGGTTGAACTCCTTCGAATCTTTCACTGGAACCACGCCCTCCTTCAGAACGGCGTGCAATTCACTGTAAGAGGGTTTGTCTCTGGTGTATATGATGCCCATCGGAATGCGCTCTCCCCATTCCAGAGACTTTTCGAAAGCTCTCGCCTTGTTGCCGGGATCGTACGATGGGTTCTCTTCTTTGACGTCGTACAGACGGTTTTTGTAATATTTGAAAGTGTTCACCTTGTTGAAAGTCACGCAGGGTTGCATTATATCGACCACCGAAAAGCCCCTGTGCTTGATCGCGGCTGTGACTATTCTCTTGAAATGCTCGCTGTCGCCAATAAAGGTTCTGCCGACGAACGTCGCATCCATTGTGATCGCAAGCGCCAGGGGGTTGAGCGGTTCGTTTATCACACCCTGTAACTGGGAACTCGTGACCTGACCCTTCTGAGTCGTAGGAGAGCCCTGCCCCTTGGTGAGACCGTAGATCTGATTGTCGTGAATGAGGACGGTGATGTCTATGTTTCTCCTTATGCCGTGAATGAAGTGGTTTCCACCCTCGCCGTACATATCTCCGTCGCCTGATTCGGCAACGACCGTGAGTCGCGGATTGACGGCCTTTATCGCGAAGGCCACCGGTAAGCTCCTGCCATGAAGACCGTTGAAGAAGTTCATTTCGAGATAGTGTGGCATCTTTGCGGCCTGGCCGATTCCCGAAACCATAACGAAGAGCTCTTTAGGGATTTTCAATTCATCCAGCGTTTCGATCAGATTCTTTCTGAGGGGAAAGTTCCCGCAACCGGGGCACCATGCAGGTTCACACTCTCTGAAATATGTCATGACAGCCCCTCCCTTTCTATCTCTTTCGCTATCCAGGCGGCGTTTATCGGTCTGCCGTCGTACCTTCCCATGTGTTTCACCTCTAGTCCGGTGATCGATTTTAGAAGCGTGGCGAACTGGCCGGTGAAGTTCCCTTCCACCGTAACGACCTTTTTACCGCGTAGGAGATTCGCCACGGAGGCATCGAGGGGAAACACTTCGTTGTAATGTATATAACCCACGCCCTTTCTGCTCCTGGCGAACTCGTCAATCGCACCCCAGCTGTCGCCCCAGCCGACCAGAACGAGCGGGGCATCGAGGTTGAACTTCAGAGGTTCGGAGAGTTCACGAACAAGGTCATCTAGCTTTTTCATCCGTTTCTCAACCATCTCTTTGCGTATTTTCAGATCTTCGGTTATATGACCGTATTCATCGTGTTCGTCGGAATCGACCTTCACCAGCGCTTTACCGCCGGGTATGGCTCTTGGAGATACGCCGTTTGAAGTGAGGATGTATCTTTTGTAATTCTCCTCGCCATCGACAATCGCTCTTTCCAGGTATTCTTCTATGTACGTCGGTTTCTCTATTGTCGCGGATGAATCCGTCAGACATTGACTCAGAAGTATGATGACGGGTATCTGGTACTTATCGGCTATGTAGAAGGCCTTCTGTGTGATCTCGAAGGCGTCCCGGGCAGTTCTCGGAGCGACCACATATTTCGGGAATTCGCCGTGGCCCGCGTGAATCACGAAGTGGAGATCTTCCTGCGCGGTTCTCGTGGGCAGTCCGGTCGCCGGAGCCGGGCGCTGAGCATCTACTATCACAAGCGGGGTTTCCGTCATCGCAGCCAGCGAAACACCTTCCTGCATCAGGGCGAACCCCCCTCCGGAAGTTGTTACGAGAGATCTGGCACCGGCGAAGGAAGCGCCCACGGCCATGTTCACGGCTGCAATTTCGTCTTCGGCCTGTTCCACTACTATCGAGTGTTTCAAGGCGTTCGAAGCCAGGAAAGTCATCACTCCCGTTCCCGGAGTCATGGGGTAGGCTGCCAGGAACTTGCAACCTGCCGCTATGGCACCCAGACCGGTCCCTTCTGTCCCGTTCATGAGAAAGTATTCTCTGGCGAGGGGCTGGAAGGCTGGCACTTCCACGGGCAGGGCTATTTCGTAGCCCTTGCTCAGAGCCAGCAGGTTAGCCCTGGTCACCTCTTCTTTACCCTCGAAAGCCTCCCTCACAAGCTTCTCAGGGATCTCTCTCCTCACTCTGAAAAGGCTCAAAAGCGCTCCTAGAGAGACCACATTCTGTGCGCGCGGCTCTCCGGCTTCTTTCGCGACCTTTTTGAAGGGGAATTTGACTTCCCTGAAGGGTATCCCCGCCTCTTCGTGGGTGACATGTTCAGAATCGGAATCAAAGACCAGCACGGTTTCATCGTGGAAATACTCTATCTGGCTCAAAGTGGTACTTTTGCTCAAAGAGACCACAAGATCGAATTCCTGTCGCATCGAATAGAGGGGCATCCCGGATATCCTTATGCGATATACATACTCTCCACCCCTGATTCTTGAATGATAACTCTTGTCCGTGAAGACGCAGTAGCCATTCCTGAAAAGGCTCAGGGCAAGCATATCTCCTATGGTGTTTATACCCTGGCCCGCTTCTCCAGATATAGCAATCACATAGTCTTTCAAGTTGACACCTCCAGGGCGTTCGAAACTCCTGACTAATAAAAAAGCGGGAGCTGGACTCCCGCTTTACGATTCAGTCGATAGGTTCAAAATCGTCTTTACTGGCTCCGCACAGAGGGCAAACCCAGTCATCTGGAACGTTCTCAAAACTCGTACCGGGATCGACTCCGTTGTCGGGATCTCCGACTTCCGGATCATAGATATACCCGCAAATCGTACATCTGTACTTCATCACACCAACCTCCTTGTACTGGATACTAAAAATCGACTTTTCTGGAACTTTCCCAAAGGCCATGAATGTTGCAATAGGAAGTTGCAATCAGAGTTCCTGACTTTTCGAGTTTGATGCTGAGCACTGCCTTGGATTGCGTCGTGACCGGCGTTAACTCGATATGTCCCAGATGAACCAGCAGCTGTCCGTCATCGTATTTGACGTATAGATCGAACCACTTGATGTGGTGTTCGATGGTGTTCGGATGCGCGATTTCCTTACCGACGGTTATCGTTACATCGAATGCCGTACCGGGAATAACTGCCTCGGGGATATCAATAACTGGTACGTGTTTTTCGTTCTTCCAGTCGGCGCTCTTAATAAGCTCGCCAATTCCCATTAAGACCCCTCCTTGTTATAGAACTATGATCAAAAATATAAGACACATCAAAAAAACAAACGACTCTCTAATTAGCTTTCTACGGCAGATTCTGTAGCACCGGCCCAGTAGAATAATTATATCATACTGTCAAAGGAGTGAATCTATTTGGAATAGTTACAAAGAACTACAGTTGAAAAACGAGCTTTCGCGCTTTGTAATAGGATTTGCTTTGAAAAGAAAAAAGCAATGGTTTATAATATACCCGGGAGGGGTAATATGAATGAATTAACGGCAGTGGCAACGGGTACGTTGGGTATTTCTCCTATTCTCAGTCCTATAGTCAGTACGAGTGTGACTTACAGCAGTGCCTTTCTTGGAGGGCTTCTGTCTTTCTTTTCTCCGTGTATTCTCCCGCTGATACCGGTGTTTTTCGGTGTTCTTATGGGAGGTGCGGTCGATGGAAAGGCGCGCTTTCTCAGAGGCGTGTTTTTCACGCTCGGTATGTCTCTCTTCTTCTTCGTGCTGGGAATCGGAGCTACCGGTCTGGGAACTTTTATTAGACAGAACGAGGTTTTGATGAACGTAATATCTGGAAGTCTTTTCGTTCTTTTCGGATTCCTCTATCTCTTCGAAATCGGTTTTAAAGGCGTGAAACTCAACGTATGGAAACTCGGAGGATCGGCTCTCAGTGGATTCATTCTCGGAGCTGTTCTCGGACTGGTGTGGGTGCCGTGCGCCGGCCCTATACTTGGCTCGATACTGGTACTGGCCGCCAACCAGAACACCCTTGGCGAGGGTGGAATCATGTTGCTGGTATATTCGCTCGGCCTGAGCATTCCATTTCTCACGCTGAGCGGTTTAGTGGCGAGGATCACTTCCAGAATTTCCTTTGGAGGCGAGAGTCGCTGGAGAAAGATTATGAGAATCGCCGTGTTCTTGATCCTCGTGGCGGCAGGGATACTGACGATGACTGGAAATCTAAATTTGCTGCAATTTGCAACGGGAGGTTGATTTTGTGAGAAGGATATCTGTTTTACTCGTTTTACTGATCGCTGTGGCGGCTTTTTCCTATGTAGGAATGCTCGACGACTTCGATACGGCAATGAGGCTGGCTTCTATCGAGAAAAAAGAAGCGATCATCATGTTCTCCGACAAGAACTGTAGTTACTGTGTGAAATTCGAAAAGGAAACACTTGCAGACAGTAACGTACAGGAGATTCTAAGGGCCGGTTTCGTATTCGCTCAGATATACAAATCCAACTCCGGTAAGGCTACCTTTCCAACCCAGGGAGACGTAAAAGAATACTCTTACAGTGATCTTTACGCAGCCTTCGGGGTAAGGGGAACGCCCACTTTCTGGTTCTATACCACCTACGGTGAGCCCCTGACACAGCTACCCGGATACGTGCCTGCCAGCGATTTCATCCCGATAGTGAGATTCATTGGAGAGAAGGCCTACGAGACTGTGAAGTTCGACGATTACAGGAAATTGCCTTCCGAGTACGTGGGAACGGCTGCACTTGTGAAGGTCAATGAAGAGGACTACGGGTTTGTTCTGGCCAGGGATCCGCTAGCCAAGGAGTACAACGGTGAAGAGGTTGACCCCTTCACGGTCTGGCTAACAAAAGATCTGGCAACTGGCCAGCAGCTACTCGAGAGAGGCGCCTTCAGAGTTCTTGTTTTGAATTGAAGTAATCGAAGGATATCGAGAGAAATTCCGAGTAAGTTTTGCTGTTTATAAGGCACATCTTTACCAGTTTCAACGATGAAGATGGATAGCTTTTGAAATAATCAACCGTGGCCCGGAAGAATTCTCTCGCACATATACGAACGGAAACACCGAATATGCCCGTAGATATGGCCGGCGTTGCCAGGGTGACTATGCCCATAGCGCCGGCCTTTTTATATACGTTCATGAAAGAGCCGTGGAGTTTCTCTTCGATATCTTTCTCACCAAGCCGTGGCCCGAGAACGTGTATGATCTTGCCGGCCTTCAGAGTGCCTGCACATGTCACTGCAACTCCCGAGACTTCCAAAGGCCCATCGGTCCTCACCAGGGCGTCGCTTTCCAGCTGAATCTCTCTGCCGCCTGCCCTGACAAGCGCTCCGGCGACACCGCCTCCGTGTCTGAGATAGGCGTTGGCCGGGTTGATTATCGCATCGACCTCCTGGACGGTTATGTCTGCAATCTCCAGCTTCAATGCCCTATCCCTTTCCAGCAAATGAACGTGCGTCATTCCTCCGGATACTCCTTCAATCCCTTCCAGAGGGTTCTCAATCTTTCGGCCACCTGCCGCTCTTTGCCTATGTTTCCAGGTTTGTAGTAGATCTCCTGTTTGATCTCTTCGGGCAAGTAATATTCCTTTGAAAAGCCGCCACTATCGTGCGGATAGTGGTAATCCTTTCCGTAGCCGAGTCCTTTCATCATGTTCGTCACGGCGTTTCTGAGCTTGAGAGGCACCGGAAGATTAGGTGTGTTTCTGACCCGATCGCGAGTCGTCATCATGGCTTCGTTCACCCGGTTGCTCTTGGTCGCGACAGACAGATAAATCGCCGCTTCCGAGAGGTTGAGAATACATTCGGGCAATCCCACGCTGTTGACGGCTTCAAAGGCCGATATGGCAATCACAAGGGCCATTGGGTCGGAGAGTCCTATATCCTCGGAGGAAAAGATCACCATGCGTCGGGCGATGAATTTTGGATCTTCTCCTCCTTCCAGCATTCTAATCATGTAATACAGTGCCGCGTCAGGGTCGCTCCCCCTCATGCTCTTGATGAAGGCCGATGCAATATCGTAGTGCTCTTCACCTTTTTTGGTGTACCGTCCAGAAGGAAGGACCGAAAGCTCGTTCATCAGCTCTAGATCTAGCTTCTCTCTTTCGAGCGCAGCGGCGCTCTCCACTAGAGTATCCAGCAGATTGAGGGCGATACGGGCATCTCCCCCGCTGCTGCCTGAGATAACTTCTAGAACCTCATTATCTACCGATACGCCGGAGGTAGATAGAAAAGTGTCTCGCTCGAGGGCACGCGACAGCAGGCGCAATATATCTGCCGCGTTCAACTGCTTGAGGATCACCAGACGGCAACGCGACAGCAAGGCCGGATTGACTTCGAAACTGGGGTTCTCCGTCGTCGCTCCGATGAGTACGATCGTACCCCGCTCGGTAACGGGTAAAAAGACGTCTTGCTGGCTCTTGTTCAATCTGTGTATCTCATCTACGAAGAGAACCAGCTGTTGACCGACGGCCTTCAACCTCTCGCCGTGTGAGAAGTGTTTCTTCAGATCTGCCGTCCCCTGAAGGCTGGCACTGAAGAACTCGAAATGGTAATTGTTCCCCAGATAGGCCCTGATGAGCTCACCTATGGTGGTTTTTCCCGTGCCTGGGGGCCCGTAAAGTATCATGGAAAAGAGCCGACCGCTTTCGACCGCTCCCCTGATTATCCCTTTCTTTCCAGCCAGGTGTTCCTGTCCGACCAGGTCGTCGAAGGTGCGGGGCCTGATCCTTTCACTTAAGGGTTTCCAGTTCGTTTCTGAAATACTCAATCGTCTTTTCCAGTCCTTTTTCCAGCGGCACCGAAGGTTCCCAGTCGAGAAGGGTGCTCGCCTTGGAGTAGTTCAGTATCGATTTTTTTAAATCTCCCGGTCTCGGAGCTTCATGAATCGCTTCTTTGGAGTAACCCGAGGTCACTTTCATCTTTTCGAAAAGCCCGTTGACCGAGGTTCCGATCGCCGTACCGATATTCACCGTGTCGTTTTCCAGTCTCTCCATGGCCAGCAGGTTGGCCCTTGCCACATCTTCCACATACACGTAATCCCTCACGCACTCACCGTCGCCGAAGATCACCACATTCTCACCCTTCAACATCCTCCGCGAGAAGATGGCAACGACTCCAGCCTCGCCGTGAGGATCCTGTCTGGGTCCATAGACGTTGGCGTATCTGAGCGTGGCGTACTTAAATCCGTGCTCGCCGGCGAAGAACCGCAGGTAGTTTTCTGTGGAGAATTTGGCTATCCCGTAGGGAGATAGAGGTTTGGGAAATTCATTTTCATCGGTCGGGATCTTTTTTACGTCGTCCCCGTATATGGCTCCACCGGTGGAAGAGAAGATGACTTTTCTCACTCCGTACTTAATCGCCATTTGTAGCAGTCTGATCGTACCGATGATGTTGACCCTCGCATCTTCTTCCGGTTCTCTCACCGATTTCGATACGCTTATCTGTGCTGCGAGATGGAATACGGCTTTAGGTTTGTGGAGCATGAAAATTCTCTCCATCATTTCACAGTCGGTTATATCCTGCTGGTAAAAAAGCGCCCTCGGATCGAGGTTCTCTATTTTTCCACTCGAAAGATTATCGACAACTATCGGGATCTTACCGTCTCTTATAAGCGCATCTACTACGTGAGAGCCGATGAAACCTGCGCCACCCGTAACAAGGTAATTCTCGCCCATATCACCCACCTCCTTGTAATTCTATTTCCCTTCCCTCTAATAATCTATCGTACATTTTTCTGATGTTCTGTATGTCTTCCCAGGTAAGGCTCTTCGGAGAGCCAGGGTCCCGGGAAGGATATCTTAAAAGATAGCTCGGATGGAACATAACGAAGATCTTTATGCCGCCTAGCCAGTCGAACAGCTTGCCTCTCGCCTCCGTCATTCTTATCTTTTCGTCGCTCACGAAAAAGGACAAAGCCGTTGCCCCGAGGGCAACGATTACTTTCGGACTGACGATAGCTATCTGGGAGAGAAGATAAGGTGAGCAGGCGTTTTTCTCTTCGGTGGTTGGAACTCTGTTGTTGGGTGGACGGCACTTCACGATGTTCGTTATATATACGTCCTGTCTATCGATTTTCACCGATTCTAGAATCTTTGTGAGTAACTGCCCTGCCTTCCCTACGAACGGCCTTCCGGAAGCGTCTTCATCCGCGCCCGGACCTTCTCCCACGAACATTATCGGAGACTGAATGGACCCCTCTCCGGGCACCACGTTGTTGCGTGTCGTGCTCAGGGGACATCGTGTACAATCGTTTATCTTGCTTATAACTCCTAGCAGGTGTTCCTTCCTCTTTACGTAATCAGTCACAGCTTATCACCTCAAAACCTGAATCTGAAGAAAGGCGCTCCTTTGTGAAGTCCAATGACCAGGTATCTGTCTTTCAATTCCTTGATGTAGAATTTCACTGCAATCGTCTCCAGCGTTTCCGTGAACGTCTTCACCTGACTTCCGAAACTGATTTTCAGAATTATCTCGGCGGCCATACAGTGGAGGTCTAGGTAGAGCGGCGAGATCTTGCTCATCGATTCGTCCCACAGGGCTATATCTCCGGCGTAGGTTCCTATCTCCACGAAATTCCTACCGCCGCTGCCGTCGATTCCGAAGGAGAAACGCTTCAATATACCGGGTTTGTCTGATAGAGAGCCCATCGGGAAGTACAGATCGTTTATATGCATCACAAAATCGATGTCATCGCTGAAGGCTAATTCCATGCTCATCCCGAATTCTTCGAACTTTCCCGTGCTGCCCCCCAGTACAGTGGAGTTGCCGTACTTCACGTTAGAGAATCCCAGCGAGTACGCACTGTAGTTTGTATTGGAAGCCGTTTTTGTTGCTATAAAATACTCTCCGACCGTTAACGAGGATATTTCGAGCTGCTTCGATTCCCANNAAACCGGTCGTGAAGTCCAGGAAGGCGCTCTTCCATTTGACCTCTCCGACGGTGAGGTTGTTTACCTCGACTCTGATTCTATCGTATATCTTGTTCTTTCCAGACAGATAAGGATATCTGAACTTCAGCGCGAAAGTGGCGAAGTCTTCCAGCGTTATGGAGGATCCGAAAACCAGATCTTTCAGCCTTCTCTCGTTATCGACGATATTTGGCGAAGCGTCGTAAGTCCAGTCCAGAGTGAACTCCAGTTTGGTCTTTGTCGTTAACGACAGAGTCAGCTTTTCCTTATTCACGAAGTCATCGAAGAGATCGTCAGATTGCCAGTATACCTTGTTCTCGGTACTGTGGGAAAAGATATCCGACTCGAAGCTCACCGAATATGAGGTCTCCGACGCTTTTGAAGTTACCGGCATGAAAATGGTATCTGACTTGTGACTGAGAGAGGTTCCCCAGAGATCGAATTTCCCTTCGCTATTCAACTCTCCTTTTCCAAGCCAGTTCATATCCGTAGGACTAGCGACGAGTTCTTCATAATCCAGCTCGAGCGAGTAGTCGATCTTTAGAGCCTCCGTGTTTATTCCTGTCAGGAGCTTGCCTGGATGGTCCAGTCTCCATTCACTCTTGAGAAAATCGTACGTGAGAACGGGATTGTACTGAACTCCGAGGTAGTACCACTCAAGAGGCTTCCACATCACTTCATTCTTCAACGTGATGGGTATCTGGTTCTTCGTCAATTTGAAGTCGCTTCCAGATTCGTACTCGAATGCTATCTCGTAGGCCGGCTCCAGAATGACGTTGAGAGAAACGGGTCCCCACTCTTTTTTTAGCAGTTCGAAATCCTTATAGACTCTGAGCTTCTTTCCTTCTATCTTGAAAGAGCCGTCGTACCTGGATTCGAAGTAAAACTTCAGTTCAACCGTAACGAAGTCTTCGTAGAGAAGGTCGAGGGGATCTATCCAGAAAACTCTATCTTTGTTCTTTTCATGTTGAGAATCGAAGTCCAGGGCGTACCTGCCGTTTATCTTCAGTTTTCCATCGTCAGTCACGAAGGTCAGATAGTTCTTTCCAATCCCTTTGTTGTCTGCAGGCATCGTTATATTCAACTGCGTTGTCGATGCGTCGAAGGTACCTTTCAGATCTCCTCCGATTTTCAGATTTCCCAGTGTGAAAAGATAAGTGCTTACCTCCAGAACGAAATCCTCCATTTTGGCCGGGTCGAACAGTTCGGTGATAGTGGCCGCCGCGGAAGCCAGCGAGAAGTTCAACGACTTAACCGAGAAATCCGCATCGAAGAGTTCACCCTCGGTTTGGATTGCCGAAGCCTTGGTTCTCAGAGAGTACAGGATCTCTTTATTTATGTATCTCTGCCCGAAGAGACCGCTGAGGTTGAATTCGCTGGTTTTGAACTTGAAGAAACCTGCATCGAAGCCTTCTTCGGTTGGAATAGTCAGCTTCTGGAGGTTAACCATCCAAAGCGTCTTGTCATCGAGACGGGCGTAAGCCCCAAAAACATCGAGTTCAACATCCCACTCTTCGGGAGATAGAAACTGAACATATCCGAGAGTCAGCTCTGTGGCGTTCATGGATTGCTTGATCGCGAAGGGGTCCATCTGGGTAACTTTTCTGGAGGTAATAGTTTCGCCGAGGTTCAAACCCGTGAAAGGCGTTTGCAATTCTTTGAGCGAGGGGCCTGTTATGTACAAGGCTCCACCCTGAAACCTCATCCATTCCAATTTGGGCTTTATAAGAACGTATCCCCCGTAACTGGTCTGCTTCTCCTGTCCGAACTGGCCGAAGAGTTCGAGGTCTCCAAAGGGGGTGTAAAGAGCGGCCTTCGCGGTGAAGGCATCTTCCGTCGAAAGCCAATTCCTGTACCACGAACCCTGTAAAAGCAGCCAATCCAATTCAAGATATCTCAAAGTTATTCTGGTTTTAGCATCTACAATTCCGCTGAGATCAACATCGAACGGTCTCCTGTCGGGATCGTCTAGAGGAAAATAGTAGTAGGGAAGATAAAACACAGGCAGATCGCCGATGTACATGACCATGTTCTGTACCGACATCCCCTTTCCCGGCGTAACGACCGCGTAGGACACCTTGAATCTGTAATGGGGATGACCTCTGTCGCATGTAGTTATGTAACCATCCGTGACATTCATGGTGGGAGAGGCCTCAATGGTGGATTGAATGTAACTTCCATAGACATAAAAAGGAACTTTAGATCCATCTCCGGAGCCTTCTCCCCTCACCGCGGGTACCTCTATTTCAGTTCTGGTGTATATCTCCATGCTTTCCAGCTTTTCGTTGGTTAGATCAAGTATCAGTCTTTCTGAATTGATGGTCGTTTCACTGCTGACCATAGTTACGTTTCCCCAGAAAGAAATGGATACGGGACTTCCGTTGGAAGTCAAGATGGAAGCGTTGGAAGCGTCGATGGTGGCTGTGAGAGTTTCACTAGAGTAATCAACCCTTACACCGTCCTGGAGGAGTATCTCATTTCCCATTCCCGATCCCAGAATGCTTCCGCCCACTATCTTCACGTTCGCTCCGATAAGAGTTCCCGGTACGATGATCGCCAGAAGTATCACGGAGATTCTCAAAAGCCTCGTAAGCATCTCCGAGAGCCTGTAACTCGCTTTGGTGTCTATGAGCGAATACACAATAACTCCAACGATCGCGAAAACTATATTCGGAATCCATGGTGCCAGTGTGGGGTTGAGGAGGTTTTCCTTGCCCATTCCGCTCAGCCAGGCTCCCGAACCCTGGTAAATGACAACCAGCAAGAATGTGAGTATTACCGACCAGGCTTTAGATTGAAGATTGAACATGAGCGACACGGGCACACCCAGAAGAACTATTACGAGTGGGGCAATAGACATTGAGTACTTCTCCTGCAACGCCACTTCGAGCGAGGATGTATCTATGCCGGTGTTTTTGAACGCCTTTATGTCCTGTCTCAACTCGGCGCTCGTCTTCTCTTTTGGTGCTTTGAAGCTGGCCAGGTAACGTTCTATATCCTGATCTATATCGAACTCGGCGGTATTGAACTGCATTTCAGCCCCCAGGAAACCCGAAGAATCTACCTGGTAGATCCTGACATCCTTCAGGGTCCATTTGTTCGGAGAGATGACCGCGGAAGTGGCTGTTGTAAGAGTAACTTCAGACCGCGTTACTTCGTATATTGAGACTCCCTTCAATTCTTTGGTCTCCGGATCTATTCTTCGAACGTGTATCATACGCCCCTGATTGTCCTGCATGAAGACGTTTTCTTTCAGTGTCACCTCGGGCTGTCGATAAACGAACCTTGCCATCGCTTCGGTTGCCTTGGAAGAGGCGTTTGGAACAAGGTAGTCGTTGAGTAAATAGGCTACTCCGCTGAATACGACTCCGAGTATCAAAAAGGGTATGACGAGTTTCTTGAGGGATATACCGTGAGTCTGGAGAGCTATGAGTTCGTTGTCCGAACGCATCCTGGAGAGGACCCAGAATATTCCCAGAAGCACTCCCACTGGAACGCCCATAACGATGAACTCCGGGAGATTGTAGTATATGAGGAGAAAGAGCTTGTCTATTCCCACCTTGTATCGGATTATCATATCGGAAAGGTAATACAGAAGCTCCAGGCTGACAAACACTATAAAACCACCCAGACCGATGAAGAAAGAACCGAGGGTTTGATAGCCTATATACTTTATGAGTGTACCCAAAACACTCGCCTCCCTTTTCAGTAGGCTTTGAAATCGACGGGCTGAAAAATATCGTTCATACAGCGATAATACTTTCCGGTGTCGATATAGACGGCGGCCTCCATGAGCTCGGTGCACAGATCCGCGATTTCCTCGAGGTCGCAGAATACCCTCAAGAGATCTACGGCTCTGGATGTAATCGAAGGAGACTGCTCCATGTTGCTCAACAGATCGTTGCGAACTCCCTCGAGAAGACTGTCGATGTTCGAATCGTTCCGGCAGAGTCTTTCGGCCTCCAAAAGAGAAGGATCGACCAGATTGTCGATGGATCCTTTGAGCATCAGGGAGACTCCGTCGAACATGGTTCGCAACTTTTCGTAATAACCGATCGGCGGCTTCTTTATTAAAACCATCGCCAGCTCGCATATAGAGACGAATTTGTCCCCGATTCTCTCGAGCGTGTTCACTATGCTCATGGTCATGGTCAAAAACCTCAGGTCCTTTCCGGTCGGCGTAAGGATTCCCGTGAGGCTTATTATAGTCTTTTGCAATTCGATCTGGTAGTGGTCAATTACGGAATCGGAATAGAGAACATCCCTGGCCTGATGTTCGTTACGTTCAAGCATCGCAATAGAACTTTTATTGCATATGTTCTGAATGTAGCGGGCCATCTTGAGAATATCCGAACGCAACAGGGCTATTCTTTCAAGTCCGACCTTAGATATCATCTTTCAACCTTCCCCCGAAAGCCAGTTTCTTTTTCAGCAGCGCCACGAAATCCAGGTTCCCTTCACGGAGTAGCCTGATCTTCTTTTTGGACATCTGGACTTCCACCACGTCGCCTTTAGACAGCCGATCGCTGAAAATGCCATCTACGTAGGCTTCCAGTGGAAATCCCTTATCCTGCGTAACTTCGAGCCTGATTTTCCTGAAGGAGGAGAGAACGAGAGAGCCCACGAAAGGGTTATGTGGACAGATCGGTGTTATCTGGAAACAAAGGGCCTCGGGATCCACCAGCGCGCCTCCGGCAGCCATCGAATACGCAGTCGAACCGGTGTTGGTCGAGAAAATTATCCCGTCTCCAACGATGGGATAGCTACTCTGTCCGTCTATCGATACGGTAAATGTTACTGTCCTGCTGGGAGAAGATCGTTCTATGACAAAATCATTCAACGAGTAATAGACCTCGTCTTTAAAGGTAATTTTCATCAATGTCCTCTCACTTGATTGCAGTGCGTTCTGGAGAAAGAGGTCCAGAATCGCATGAAGCATGTTGATTTCGAAGGAAGCTAGGAATCCCACACTGCCAACCCTGAAGCTCATGATGGGTAAATTTCTGGTATAGGCCGTTGGAACAGCCTTAAGAACGGTACCGTCTCCACCGAAAGTGATTATGACGGTGGCGTCCTCAACCTGGCAGGAACTGCCATCCATGCAATGATAAACCCCAAGGCCGTGGGACTCTATCTCCCGTGTCAAAAGGTCTAATGTAGCGGACGCAATTCTGGTTCTGTTACAAAAAACAGCGGCCTTCAATTGACTCACCTCAGATTTTGCGCCAGATCAAAAAGAGAAGAAACCAGGAAAAAATCTATGAAAACTATTGCCAGCACCGTCACGACTGGCGTGAAATCAAGTGCATCACCTTTCAAGAAAGGGCACAACCTTTGCACCGGGCCCATAGTGAGTCTGGACATCTTTCCAAAAAAACTCTTTACACCGGGGATCATGTACGGATTGAAAAGCCCTAACAGAGTGAATACTATTATCGACAGCACTTCGAATTGCAAAAATAACCTGGCCACAACGGCGATCGAATACAGAAAATTCGAAAGGAGAAACACTTCAAACCTCGTCTTGATTTCCAGTATCGAAATTCCAGAGTAAACCGGAGCCACCCTCTTCGGTTCTGCCGAGATGTCTGTAGGCCTTGTCGGTAACCATTCTACCTCTATTCGTTCTTACCAGAAAACCGGTTTGCAGCAGAAACGGCTCGTAAACTTCGCTTATCGTTTCCGGCTCGATACCTACCGAAGCGGCGATCGCTTTCAAACCGGCAGGTCCGCCGTGGTAGTTCTCAATGAGCACCGTCAGTATCTTTTTGTCCATGGCATCAAGTCCGTCTTCGTCGATAGACATCAACGTCATCGCCGATTGTACAGTGTCTATCGTTATTTCGCGGCCTCCCTCAATGGTCACTACATCTCTAACCCTTCTTAGGAGGCGATTGGCGATTCTCGGAGTTCCTCTCGACCGTCGCGCCAGGAGCAGTGCGGCTTCTTCGGTTATCGATGTATCCAGAAGACCGGCGGAACGCTGGATTATCTGCTTGAGATCCATTTCCGAATAGAACTCCATCTCCATGATCATGCCAAACCTGTTTCTCAAAGGCGCACCAATGAAACCCGATCTGGTGGTTGCACCTACGAGAGTGAAGGGGTTTAGATCCAGTCTTATCGAGCGAGCGCTTGGGCCTTTACCGATCATTATATCCAGCTGGTAGTCCTCCATCGCAGAATAGAGTATCTCTTCGACGCTGCGGTTCAACCTGTGGATCTCATCTATGAAGATTACATCGTTCCTATCCAGACCTGTGAGGATAGCCGCAAGATCTCCCTGTTTTTCTATCACCGGTCCCGATGTGACGTAAATGTTGGCTCCTAGTTCGTTAGATATTATATGAGCCATGGTGGTCTTTCCCAGACCTGGCGGCCCGGCAAGCAATACGTGATCCAGAGCTTCTCCTCTGACTTTGGCCGCTTCTATGGAGATGCCCAGCCTTTTCCTTATGTGAGGTTGACCGATATACTCGCTGAGAGTTTTCGGGCGCAGACTTTTGCCGGTACTGTCTTCCTGTACCTCACCGGGTGTTAAAAACCTCTCTTCCCCCATGGAGACCTCCTAGGGATGGATCCTGTACAGAGTCCTTGCAAAGGGTATAGCCTCTCTTATATGTTCCAGACCTGCGATCCAGGCTACAACACGTTCGATTCCCATGCCGAAACCGCTGTGGGGAACCGTTCCGTAGTCTCTAAGCTCCAGATACCAATCGTATGATGAGACGTCCAGACCGTACTCCTTTATTCTCTCGATCAGAAGCTCACGCTCGTGTATCCTCTCGGAAGCGCCTATTATCTCACCGTAACCCTCCGGAGCCAGCATATCATCGCAGAAAACGACTTCCGGTCTTTCGGGATCTGGTTGCATATAGAAAGCCTTCATCATTTTTGGATACTTCTCGACAACGACGGGCTTATCGAACTCGCTCGCGACGGCCGTCTCTTCGTCGGCGCCTATGTCATCTCCCCAGGCTATCGTGAAACCCTTCTTCTGAAGAAGCCTGACGGCCTCGTCGTAAGTCATTCTCGGGAAGGGGGCTTCTATCTTTTTGAGTTTGCCGATATCTCTTCCGATCGCCAGAAGATTGTCGCCGGCCCTTTCAAGGGTCTTCTGCACAACGTATGAGACAAGATCTTCCTGTAACTTTATGTTATCTTCGTGTTTGTAGTAGGCAACCTCGGCCTCGTTCATCCAGAACTCTATGAGGTGACGTCGCGTTTTAGACTTTTCGGCCCTGAAAGTCGGACCCAGGTTGTAAACCTTTCCCAGCGCCATCGCCGCCGCCTCGAGATAGAGCTGACCGGTCTGGGCCAGGTACGCTTTGCCGTAATCGAAGTAATCTATCTCGAAGGTATTGCCGGCGCTTTCGCCGATCGATCCGGTGAAGATCGGTGTATCCACCAGGACGAAATCGCGGTCGTTGTAGAACTCCCTGACGGCCTTTATTATCTCGTGTCTGATCTTCAGTATATGTGTCTGTCTCTGAGTTCTGAGCCACAGATGCCTGTTGTCCATCAGAAAATCTATCGAGTGATCCGGTTTATTGATCGGGAAGTCTTTTTCGGGTATCTGTACCACCTCTATGTCCGTAACGAGGAGCTCAACCCCTCCCGGCGCCCTTTCTTCAGCCTTAACGACACCCTTCACTACGACGCTGGACTCCATTTTCAAGTTGTTGGCGTTCTGAAAAACGCCGTCGGAAACCGATGATCTCTCCGCGATCGCCTGTACAAAACCGCTACCGTCCCTCAAAAAGAGAAACTGGATCTTTCCACTGGATCTCTTTCGTCTCAACCAGCCCCGTACCGTGACTTCTTCTCCAGTATGACTTCTCAAGTCCGAAATATCTACGACTTTCATGGAACACCTCCAGGGGGAACTTTTCAGCTTCAATTATAACAAAAAACCCGGGTCAGGCCCCGGGTTTTTTATCAGTAACTATGACATCAAGATATCGGTCCGGCGATCAACACGTAGATGGCCACTCCAAGTCCCGCGAGTCCACTGATAACCGAGAAGATCAACCAGGGTTGCAGCTTCTTCTGCAGAGTCTCCACGTCGGACTTGCTGGCGGCGTCGACCGTTGTCTTGTTTATTTCCGCGACCCTGTCCGAGAGGTTGGTTATGACGGGCTGGGTTTCGAGGTCGCTGGTTTTGAGATATCTGTCGAGATTAGTGACGGTTGCGTTCAACCTTGACTCGAGCGTATCGGTCCTGGTTTTCAGCGTCTTGATATCGTTCTCGTTCTTACCGAGTTGAGTGTTGACAGTATCCATGCTCAGCGCGATCTTCGAAAGGCTGGCATCAATCGAAACTTTGAGCAGGTTATGGGCTTCGTTCATCCTCTTCTCAAGATCGGCAATATTCGCTTGAGTGGCTGAAAGATTCATAGCCTGCTGATCGGTGAGGGCGTTGAACTTGCTGTTCAATGCCGTGAGATCTGTTCTGAGAGAGGTTACAAGACTCAACGAATTCTTCAGCGAAGAGAGGTCGTTTTCATGTACGGCCACTATCTCGTTGACTGCGTTCAAGCTTCTCTGCAAATTGCCGATATCGCTCTTGATGATACCCGTTTCCGAATTGAAATCGCCTCTCAAAGCCGCAAGACTGTTGGCCAGCGACGCGCTGTCTTCCTTTACCTTCGCCAGTTCGTCGATTCCGGCGTAGAGGTTCAGGTTGGCCTTCAGATCGGTCTTGGTGACGAAGTTCTGAGTATCACCGACTTTGACGTATTCCGATGCGATCGTATTGACCCTTGCAGATAGATCGTCGAGTTTCTTGGTTGCGTCGGCAGGGAGCTTGATGTTCGCTATCTGTGTTTCCAGAGAATTAATAGCGTTTTGAAGATCCCTGATGGAAGACGTGTTCCCAGACATGGTGTTGATGGTATCTTTGATAGATGCTATCTCCATGGCGTTTGTAGAGGCTCTGTTCGTCAGAGTGCTTATCTTGGCATCGAATTCGTTCACTTCAGTCGAGATAGTCTGAACGCTGGTTTCCAGGTTCGATATGGCTCTGTCGTGCGTTGAGAAACTCATTTGAATGGCGCTCAAACTACTGCTCAGAGTATCAACCCTTCTGACGGCGTCGTTGACCTTAGCATCCATAACCGAAAGGTTGGCCATGCTGTTTTGCATGTTCTGAACGTCTAAGGCGAGCGTGTCGATCTTCTTTGTAGTCAGCGACAGATCCTCCACGAACTTCATTATCTGGTTTCTGAGCGAATCGATCGTGCTCTGTGTCACTGTGGTTCCGGTCGTTCCGACGCCTACGGAGTTCACCCTGTTTTCGAGGGCTGTCAATCTCAGCTGCAAATCGAGCGTATCGATCAACTTTCCGCTGGCATCCGTCAAAGACAGTTCGAGAGCTTCCAGCCGCGATCTTAGACCGGCGTCTGATACGCTGGACTGCGGGATAGTACCCTGTTTGGCGAAATTCAATTCGACATAGTCTATGGTTCTTTGTAGCATTACTGCTGTCTGATATCTGGTCAGCGGGTCATTACCGTTGAAGTACAGTTTGCCGTCGGCACCCTGAACACCGTTCAATATACCGAGGTTCGTCAGGTTGATAACCGCATTGTAAGCCCAGTGATTCTGAGCAACATCGACATAATTGACGGGCGCCGCCACTGAAGAGACTACCAGACCGAAAATAAGCAGTGAGGCAAGCAAAAGACTCTTTTTCAATTTCTACACCTCCCCGAAGGAAATATTCGAATTGATTCTACCACAAATCATTATTCCATCCTATAAACTCCCGTGGTAATATTTATGAATGGGGGAGGTGTTGTACTTGAAGAAGAGGACTCATACCTGCGGCGAATTGAGGATATCGAACACTGGAACGGTAGTAACGTTAAACGGCTGGGTGGATCGAGTAAGAGATCTCGGAGGAATAAAATTCGTTCTTTTACGTGATAGATACGGTTTCACCCAGGTGGTTTTCGATCCGCGGAACGAAGCTCTATATTCAATAGCACTGAAACTTGGCAACGAGTACTGTGTTTCTGTAACCGGGACCGTCAGAGAACGTCCCGGCGATGCGCGAAATCCGGGAATGTCAACCGGAGATATAGAGATCGTCGCCGACGAACTGGAAATTCTCTCTGAATCGGCTATACCACCAATATATATAAATATAGACGAAGAATCTTCCGAAGAGATGCACCTGAGGTACCGGTATCTCGATCTCAGACGCTCTGCGATGCAAAACAACATAATAACCAGGCACAGGTTCGTTCAGGCCGTCAGATCATACCTTAACGGGAATGGTTTTATAGATGTCGAGACGCCCGCGCTGGGAAAATCCACACCCGAAGGCGCGAGAGACTTTCTCGTTCCTTCGAGATTGAAGCCTGGCAAATTCTACGCGCTTCCCCAATCCCCGCAGATCTTCAAACAACTGCTCATGGTGGCGGGACTCGATAAATACTACCAGATAGCCAAGTGTTTCAGGGACGAGGATTTCAGGGCCGATAGGCAGCCTGAATTCACCCAGATAGACATAGAGATGTCCTTCGCGACCGAGGAGGATGTCTTCTCGACGACGGAAGGATTGATGAAGCACGCTTTCAAGGAGGCCGTTGGCGTAGATCTTGAGACACCTTTCAAGAGATTTACCTACAGAGAAGTAATGGATCTGTATGGGAGCGATAAACCCGACACGAGATACGCAATGGAGATAAGAGATCTCTCACCACAGTTCGACGGCACTTCCTTTTCACTCATAAGCGACGCGCTGGGTCATGGAATGAAGGTCAAAGGTTTCATGGCCAGAGGACTGGCAGGGAAGTTCTCCAGAAAGAGAATCGACGATTTCACACAACAATCCAAAGAGCTGGGGCTCGGCGGTTTGATGTGGATCAAAGTCGAAAGCGACTCCATTAAATCCTCCATAATCAAACACTGTCAGAGAGAAGTTGAGAAGGTAGTCGAATTCTTCGGCGCCAGGGTGGGCGATTTGATACTCCTCAGCATAGGTGAAAGTCTTCCGCTTTCCAGGGCTCTCGGTCAATTAAGAATAAGGATAGTGAAAGAGGAAAACCTCAAGGCCGAAGGTTTCGATTTCCTTTGGGTGACGGAATTCCCGATGTTCTCTTTCAATAAAGAAGAGGGAAGGATTGAAGCCGAGCACCATCCCTTCACCATGCCGGATCTCGACGATCTTGAGGAATTTGCAGATACACAGCCTCTGAAAGTCAGATCCAGAGCTTACGATCTGGTTCTAAACGGTTACGAAATCGCCAGCGGTTCGGTCAGAATACACCGTCAGGATATACAAAGCAGAGTTTTCGACCTCATAGGTCTCTCCAGAGAAGAGGCAATGGAGAAGTTCGGCTACCTTCTGGAGGCCTTCCAGTACGGTCCTCCACCACATGCCGGAATCGCCCCTGGGCTGGACAGAATAGTCGCGATCATAGTCGGGGCTCCATCGATTAGAGATGTAATAGCCTTTCCAAAGGTTGCCAGTGGAGCCGATCTTATGACTTCGGCCCCCTCGGAAGTCTCCCAAAAGCAATTGGATCTTCTGAAACTTCAGCTGAAAGATTCGGGCGATCGGGAGTGAGAATCGCTATCGACGGACCTGCCGGTTCCGGGAAGTCCACCGTAGCGAAACTTGTTGCACGAGATTTGAACTTCGTCTATATAGACACCGGAGCTATGTACAGGGCTCTAGCGCTGAAAGCTCATAGTCTCAAAATAGAGTTTTCCGATGAAAGCCCCATGGTTGAACTGATGAACCATACTTACTTCTCTCTTTCGGAGAACGGGATTACTCTCGACGGCAGATTTCTCGGAGAAGAGATAAGGACGCGCGAAGTTTCGATGCTCTCGTCAAACATCGCCCGGTACCCTTACGTGAGGGCTTATCTTACCGAACAACAGAGAAGCCTCTCGAGGCAGGGAAACGTGGTGATGGAGGGCAGAGACATCGGTACCATAGTCCTTCCCGACGCCGAACTGAAAATCTTCCTGACGGCCTCGATCGAGGAGAGGGCTCGGAGGCGATACGCCGAGCTCATAGCCTCGTTAAAGGAGGTAGATTACGAATCGGTTCTCCGGGAAATGAAAGCCAGGGACCTAAACGATTCTTCCAGAGAACTGGCTCCCTTAAAACCAGCAAAAGATGCAATTCGACTCGACACGACCGGTTTGAGTATCTCCGAAGTCGTGGAAAAAGTGGCGGCTATGGCAAGAAAAAGACAGAGAGTGTTGCTCTCGAAGTCCGTGGGATTCTGCTACGGCGTTGACCGGGCCGTGAATGAAGCCATAAAGATTCTCAAAAGCGGAAAAAGCGTTTTCGCGACCGGCGAGATCGTACATAACGAAGCCGTCATGAAAAATCTGAAAGACCTCGGCCTGGAAATAATCGAGGATATCTCCAGCTACGACCGTGTGGATGGTATAGCCATCATAAGAGCGCATGGTATCGACCCGGGATCGGAGAAGAGATTACGCGAGGTTTTTACCGGGGTGATAGATCTTACATGTCCTATAGTGTACAATGTATTTAGCCTTGCGGTTGATCTTCAAGCCCGGGGAAGTTTCGTTGTTGTATTTGGGAAGAGAAACCACCCGGAGGTCACCGCTCTTTCGGGAAGACTCGAGCGGTACCTCATAGTGGAGCCGGGGGAAGACTACAGCTCCGTCGTCGATAGATTGAAAGCGATCGAGCGAATCGCTGTCGTCTCCCAAACTACGATGAGCACCGACGACTTCAAAGATTTCTCATCTTTCCTAGAAGAGGAACTTGGAGATCGCGTGGAGATACACAACACGATCTGTAGAATCACCGTCGAGCGCGAATCGGAAGCCAGAAGGCTGGCCTGCGAGGCCGATACAGTAATTGTGGTTGGCGGGAAAAACAGCTCCAACACCAAAAAGCTTCTAGACATAGTCGGAAGACTTGGAAAGAGAGCGATACACGTCCAAACCACCGGGGATCTCCCGCAGGGAGAGCTGGGGAGGACCGGTTTGATAAGTGGAACTTCGACACCGTACGATCAGATCCAGAAGATACTGGATTACATAGACAACGAGAGGGAGGTAACCGACAATGGAAGAGAAACTGGAACGGCAAGATGAAAACCTGAGCATGGAGGAGATCTTCGAGCAAATGGATGTCTCCTCGGCTAGGAAGGGCAGTAGAAAGGAAGCTGAGGTTTTCTCAATCCAGCCCGATGGCCTTATGGTCATCATGGAAGGCAAGCTAGATGGTTTTGTTCCCCTGGATCAACTGGTAAACGACCTTAACGAATACAGTGTTGGCGATAAGATAGAGGTCATGGTCATAAAGACCAACGAAGAAGAGGGAAGAAGCACTGTATCTGAAAAAAGGGTCCACGCGAGACAGGCGCTCAGTAGAGTGGAAAAGGCTTTCCGGGAAGGAACCCCAATAGAAGGCAGAATAGTTTCCGAGACGAACGCCGGCTACAATATAAGGCTACTGAGAACCGTTCCCGCATTTCTCCCGGGTTCAGAGTCGGGGATAAGAAAGGGCGAGAACGCCCCGGAAGGCAATTTGAAATTCAAGGTGCTCAGATTCAAGAGACAGAGAAACGGCATTAACGTCGTCGTTTCGCTAAGAGCCTTCCAGGACGAAGCGATCAAGGAATATTTCGAGAAGCTGGAAGTCGATCAGATCACGGAAGGAACTGTGGAATCGATAAAGAATTTCGGAGCCTTCGTTAGGCTAAGCGACAACGTAACAGCTCTGATTCCGGCATCGGAAATGAGCTGGGATCCGGGAGCGAGAATAAGCGATCTTTTAAAGATCGGCAGTACGGTGAAGGCAAAGATCATCGGAATCGACGAAAGTGAAAAGAAGATCTCTCTGAGTCTCAAGCAGATGAGCGAGGATCCCTGGGCAACGCTTGAAGAGAGATATCCGGTGGATTCCACCGCTGCGGGTATAGTGAAGAACATAACGCCTTTCGGTTTCTTCGTTTCTCTTGAACCCGGCGTGGAAGGTTTGGTACATATTTCAGAGGTGTTCTGGGGAAACATCAAGAAGGATCTCAAAAGTGTCGTCGAAGTCGGGGACGAAGTAAAAGTCAACATCAAAGAGATAAACATAGAGAAGAGGACTCTGTCCCTTTCTTACAGGGAAGCCATGGGCGATCCCTGGGAAAACATCGGTCAGAAGTACAACGAAGGCGATATCGTGAAAGCAAAGACGGCCAAAGTCCTTCCTACGGGGGTAATTCTCGAACTTGAAGAGTATGTGTCGGGCTTCGTTCCTGTATCGGAGGTATCGTGGAACTTTGTTGACAGGATAGAAGATGTGGTCAAAGAGGGTGACGAGACCGAGGTGAAGATACTCTCCATCGACAGCGTTAACAGAAGAATGAGACTGAGCATCAAACAGGCTACGGCCGACCCGTGGGAGAGAGTCTCTCGCGAGTTATCCGTAGGCGACTACATATCCGGTACCGTGACGAGACTGACGAAGTCCGGAGCCATAGTGATGGTGGACTCCTACGGTGTGGAAGCCTTCCTACCCGTTTCTCAAGTTTCCATCGAAAGAGTGGAGAATATCGAAGACGCCGTCAGTATAGGGAATCACAACCAGTACAAGATCATAAGACTGGTTTACGATCCCGACAACGATACGAGAAACATGGTTGTGTCGATAAGACAGCTGATAAAGGACAAAGAAGCGGCCGAAACCGAAGAAGTGATGAAGGACCTCAACGGCAACGGCATGACGATCTCCAGCAATCTGGGTGAAATGATAAAGAATCAGCTCAAGGAAGAAGGAGAAACCCTCTAGTGGCAACTGTCCTTATCATAGGACGTCCGAACGTCGGAAAGTCCACGCTCTTCAACAGACTCGTTGGAGGGAGAAGGGCCATAGTGGACGATATTCCGGGTGTAACGCGTGATTTTACAGTAGGCAGGGTAAACTGGCAGCAGAAGACCTTCCAGCTGGTGGACACCTGCGGGTTATTCGAAAACCCCGAAAATATAGTGGAAGAAAAGATGAAAGAGGTCACCCTCGAACTGCTTGGAGAGGGTGATCTCTTGATTTTTCTGGTTGACGGCCGTCAGGGAGTCACGAGCGCCGACATCGAGCTCTCGAATTATCTCAGAAAGCAGAAAAAAGAGATTGTATTCGTGGCCAACAAAGTGGAGAGCGAAGGAGCATTTTACACCGCGGCCAACGACATCTATGCCCTGGGTTTCGGCGATCCGGTAAAGATCTCCGCTGCCCATGGCCTGAATATCGACGAGCTTCTCGACGAGATATTCGAGAGACTCGAAGGGATTGGCCACTCAGTTCACATGGAAGAGGAAGAGCAAAGTTCTCTGAAAGTGGCGATCGTGGGTAGACCTAATGCGGGAAAGTCGTCCATCTTCAACTGGATAGTGGGAAGTCCCCGGAGTCTTGTCACGGAGGTCGCCGGTACGACAAGGGATACAGTAGATGAAACGCTCGCCATAGACGGAAAAGCGATGACCTTCATAGATACCGCCGGCATCAGGAAGAAATCGAAAGTGAAAGTCATGAACGTCGAGTACTACAGCGTCATGAGGGCCATAGATGCGATCGAAAGGTCTGACGTGATCGTGATGGTCATCGACTCTACTGAAGGAGTGGGAAACCAGGATCAAAGGATCGCAGGACTGGCCGAGAAGAACGGGAAGGCTACCATATTAGTCTTCAACAAGAGCGATCTCATAGATGAAAGAAGGAGAAAGGCGCTTATACGCACAGTCAAACAGGATCTATATTTCATCGACTACAGCCCAGTGATATTCACCTCGGCCATAAGCGGCAAGGGGATGGATCTGCTCATAGACAGCATTAAACTCGTAAGTGAAAAGATCGATCTCCGTATTCCTACCCCGCTTTTGAACACGCTGCTTTCGAGGTATTCTGAAACTACTCCGCCGCCGGGTAAGGGAAAGAAGAGAGGAAAGATATATTACGGTTCTCATATATCGGGTAGACCACCGTTGATAATGCTGAACGTCAACGACCCGGACCTCTTCACGGAAACTTATCTCAGAGGGATAAGGAACACGATCAGGCAGAACTTCGATAGATACGAAGGTACCCCTGTATTCCTCAAACTAAGGAGGAAGAGATGAGATACCTTATTTTCGCAGCAATCGGCTACTTCATGGGATCTATACCCTTCAGCTATCTCGTTCCCCTGCTCTTTGGCGTGAATATAACGAAAGTTGGCAGCGGCAACGTAGGAGGAACTAATGTCCTGCGCAACATGGGAGGCTGGCTAGGAGCGGCCACCATGGTCATGGACGGTGTAAAAGCCTTCGTGCCGATAATAATAGCCAGGAGTGTTTTCGGCATATCTATGACCGAAGGCATGATGATAGGATTCTTTGCGGCCGTCGGTCACAGTTATTCGATCTTCCTCAAGTTCAGGGGCGGCAAGGCCGTCGCCTGCACCGTCGGAACACTCTCTGCTCTGATCCCCTGGTATGTTGCCGTTTTTTTCGGGATCTGGTTGCCGATAGTCCTGATAACGCAGTTCGTTTCACTCGGCTCCGTCCTGGCCTTGCTCCTGCTCTCGATAATCCTTTTCTTCACCCAGGGAATGGGTGTAGGTCTCTGGATGCTCGCCTTTTTCGCACTCGCGCTCTTCAGGCATAGAAAGAACGTCAGGGCACTGATCGAAGGTAAAGAGAGAAAGACCGACCTGATCGCCGCGTTCAAGAAAAAAAGGGGCAGACAGTAATATCTTCGCCCACCCCGTTGTTATCTTTCAGTACGGAAAGACCTTTCTACCGTTTGGGGGAAGTGGTACCGGAACGGTCTCGGCTTTGCTTATCTTCGCAAAATTCGAAAGGAGCTTCCAGCCTTGAGGGGTTGACAGAAACTCTCCGGGAGTCTCCGGATGAAACTGCACTCCGTAGATCGTTTTAGTTTCGTGTTTAATCATCTGTATAGGGGTGACGCTGCCGCTGGCCATCAATCTGAATCCGTCGGGAAGTTTAGCCACAGCGTACGCGTGGTTCTCCCAGACTAACAGAGTATCGGACAACCCCTCGAGAATCGGATCGTCTAACAGAGTTTTAACGTTGTGCCAGCGCCGCTCTTCGCTGTAGTACATAACCGATCCGTACACCCGTGACACTATCTGGTGGCCCAGGCAGATGCCCAGTATCGGGACTTCACCGCGAAGGATTATCTCGCCACCTTCGTATATTTTGTTGTTCCAGTCTATGTAGTTCCTCATGGAATCTCCGCCGGCTATGATTATGCCTGCATAATCCCTTTCATCTCCGGGAAGCTCGTCTTTGAATATCTTGAATATCCTGTACACGATGCCCTGCTCGGCCAGAGATCTCTCGATCGGTGACAGAGCAGAATCGTAGGCCGGATCGTTTAGGAACAAAGCGATGGGTTTTCCGGAACTTTCCGCAGCGAACAATTGGAAAGCCGTTAAGAAAAAGAGTGACGCCACCAGAAGCGTTCTGAGTACCTTGAGCTTGCGATCGATTTCTTTTGACATTATCTCTTGACACCTCACACAGCGGATGATAAACTATTTTAGTGCAGTGCCGGGGTGGTGAAATTGGCAGACACGCATGATTCAGGTTCATGTGGGCATACGCCTGTGCGGGTTCAAGTCCCGCCCCCGGCACCATAATGTTAGCACGGAAAGGGATAGCTTCGCTATCCCTCTTTTTTATTTCTTGTGAACTCACTTCCCAATGACCTTACGTCCAAGTGCCTCCAGACCGGCTCTTTCCAGGATAACTTCGAGGACGTTTTCGAACTCATCGCCGAAGTAGCGGTCTTCTAGATATTCGGGAACGACATTTTTTATCTCGCCGAAGAGCTCCTCGATCGACGGACCGGACTTTTTCGGATGTCTGAAACCCAGCGCCCTGTACGCCAGGAGCGCTTCGATAGAAATCATCGTCATCAGATTTTCCAGGATCATCCAGAGCTTTCTGGCCCCCCAGGCGCCCATACTGACATGATCCTCCTGAAACCCGGATGTGGGTATCGAATCGGCCGATGCCGGGTGGGCCAGGGTCTTGTTCTCCGAGGCGAGTGCAGCCGCCGTGTACTGCCAGATCATGTAACCGGAGTTTAGTCCCTCTCTTCCAGTCGTGAGGAAGGGTGGGAGGTCGTTGAGTTTCGGATTGACCAGTCTATCTATCCTTCTCTCTATCATGTTACCCATATCGGTCAGCGCTATCGAGAGAAAGTCTAGAACCAGTGCCACGGGTTCCCCATGAAAATTGCCGCCGGATATCGCATCGCCGTTATCGAAGATCAACGGGTTGTCAGTCGCAGAGTTGATCTCTCTCTCTATAACCTCCCGGGTGTACTCGATAGTGTCACAGATTGCCCCGTAAACCTGCGGAATCGTACGAAGGGTGTACGCGTCCTGCACCATGTCGCACTTGAGGTGAGAATTCCTTATTTCGCTTCCTTCGAGACAGTCGCGCAAGCGTGTCGAAACGTAGCCCTGTCCTGGATGGGGTCTGGCAAGGTGAATTCTCGCGTCGAAGGGCGAAGTACTACCCATTAGCGCATCGACGGACATCGCCGAGACGGTTATGGCCTCTTCGAATACCTGGCGGGCTATGTAGGTTGCGCAGCCTCCTATTCCAGCCATGAAGGCAGTTCCATTAAGAAGGCTCAACCCTTCTTTTGCTTTTAACACGATCGGTTTGAGCCCCGCTCTCTTGATGGCTTCCTGAGACTCGATAACCTCGCCTCTGAAGAGACACTTTCCCAGACCTATCATTCCCATGGCGATATGGGCAAGCGGTGACAGATCGCCACTGGCACCGACTGAGCCTTTTTCCGGAACGACCGGGATCACATCTTCGTTGAGCATATCGACCAGATGACTGACAACGTCGGGCCTTATCCCCGACAGCCCCTTACATAGTGAATTGGTCCTGACCAGCATTATAGCCCTCACAAGCTCTTTTTGCAGCGTTTTTCCCGTTCCGGCCGCGTGAGAGAGAACCAGGTTCCGTTGAAGAATCTCGAGGTCGCCCGGAGATATTTTTTTATCGGCCAGGATTCCAAAACCCGTGTTGACACCGTATATGGTGTTTGTTTTACTCTCTTCTTCGAGAAACAGCCTTCTCTGTTTCAGAAGTTCAATTACCGTAGCGTCAATCTCTACCTTTTCATAGTTGTAGGCAACATCGTAGAGTTCCTTCAGGGACAGATGCTCTCCATCGATTAACAAAACAACACCTCCGCTTCTTCTTTATAACCGATTATAACCTCGAGCGGAGGTGTTGTTCAAAGCTCCGTTTGGTTCGTTATAAACTCTGGAGGTTATCTAACCCATTCAAGCCCGGGGATTTCTACTTTCTTTTCGAGTATGCTGAAGATCTTGGTGAATAAAAGCACCACGACTAGATAGATAACCGCAACCACCAGATAGACTTCGAAAAACTGGAAGTTGCGCGACGCTATGAACTTGGCCTGCGCCATGAGCTCGGGAGCGCCGACGATATAGGCCAGAGAAGTGTACTTGAGAAGATAGATGAATTCGTTAGTCCATGCCGGGATGACTCTTCTGAGAGCCTGCGGCATTATTATCTGCATTATTGCCTCGGTTTTGGACATTCCAAGAGATCTGGCAGCCTTCATCTGTGTTCCCGAAATGGATTGTATCGATCCTCTGAGATATTCGGCCTGGTAACAGCCGCTGTTGATCGCAAAGCCTATTATCGCGGCTATGAAGGGGGAGAGGTTGACCCCCAGCGGAGGAAGCCCGTAATAGAGTATGAAAAGCTGCACGAGTAAAGGCGTTCCCCTTATTATCTCGATTATTACTGTCGATAAGCCGTAGAAGAACTTGTTTCCGTAAACCCTGGCGATGGCCAGGACGATGCCGATCAAGAAACCGGCCACCACAGAAATCAAGGTCATTTCCATGGTAACTCCGAGACCCTCCAGTAATTTGGGCCAGTATTTTACAGCGATGTTCCATATTTTCTCCACGCGATTCACTCCCCGTAGAGTTCGTTGAGTTTGAAAAGGAACTCCTTGGTTCTTTGATTCTTGGGGTTTTTGAACATCTCTTCCGGAGAACTCTGTTCAACTATGTAACCATTCTCCATGAAAATGATCTCGTCGGAGACGGTTCTGGCGAATCCCATCTCGTGTGTCACCACCAGCATGGTCATACCGCTGAGGGCAAGGTTCTTCATGACCGACAGAACCTCTCCTATCAATTCCGGGTCCAGGGCCGATGTCGGTTCGTCGAAGAGGATTATTTTCGGCTTCATCGCGAGGGCTCTGGCTATGCCCACCCGCTGTTTCTGCCCTCCGGAGAGTTGTGCCGGGTAGAGCGAGGCTTCCTTCTCCAGACCGACTCGCTTCAATTCTGCCATCGCGAGCTCTCTGGCAGCCTCTTTCTCCATTTTCTTCACCTTGGTGAGACCGATCATGATGTTCTTCAGGGCTGTCAGATGACTGAAAAGTCCGAAATCCTGAAACACGAAGCCTATCTCCTGCCGGATCTTATTCAGGTTTTTCGCTGAGGTGACTTCTTCGTTTTCGAGCCAGATCTTTCCGCCGTTGGGTACAACGAGCATATTGATGCAGGCCAGGAGAGTGCTTTTCCCGGTTCCGCTAGGCCCTATTATTACCTTGGTTTCACCCTTTTTCATCTCGAATGAAACACCCTTCAGGACTTCTTTGTCTCCAAAGGATTTCTTCAGATTCTCTATCTTCAAAACGACGTTTTCTTCGCTCATCTAACAGTCTCCTTTACGTCAAATCCAGGTATTGCCAGCTTCTTCTCAACCCTTCCAAGACTCTTGTTTATAACGATGGTAACGACGAAGTAGAAAACCGCTACCGTCAGGTAAATAATCATCGGTTCGTGCTTTGTCGCGATAATATAACCGCCCTGCCGGAGGATTTCGGTGACTCCGAGAGCGTAGGCGAGCGATGAGTCTTTAAGAACTATGGTAAACTCGTTGGTCCAGGGTGGAAGAGCTATTCTCAAAGCCTGGGGAAGAACGATGAAGACGAACCCCTGAAAATTGCTCATTCCCAGAGATCTTGCCGCCCTCATCTGGGTTTTGCTGACTGAATTTATGGCTCCTCTGAAAACCTGCGATTGGTACGCCGAAGATCTTAAACCCAGACCGATGACCACGGCCGCGAACGGTGAGAAACGAACCCCGATTCTGGGAAAACCGTAGAATATCAGGAACAGTATGACCAGTTCGGGAATACTTCTAAGAATTTTTTCGTACACTGCAATTATCGCTTTTAGAAGTTTATTGCCATAGATCTGGCCGAAAGAAATGGGGAGGGCCAGAACGAGGCCCAACCCCAGTGTGAAGAAAGTTATCTGTAATGTTACCCACAAACCATTAAAGAGTGCGGGTAAGGAATCGATAATCAGTCCGAATTTATCTATGATTACCTCCGCCCTTCAGATCAAAAGTGCTTTAGATTCAGTTCGGCCAGCTTACCGGAACTCTCGAGCCTGCTTATTCCTTCGTTGATCAGATCAAGAAGGGCTTTATTTGCCTTATTGATGGCAATTCCATAATCCTCGTACGTCTTGAGAATAGCTACAATTTTAACGGGCCTTACGCTGGCAAAACTCTGCGCCACGGGTGAATCGAGTACAATTGCGTCGAGATTTTTGTTGATCAGGTCGGTCATGGCGAGCGTGTACGTCTCGTATCTCTTGAATTCGCCGGTGAGAATCTTCGTAGTAACCAGGTTGTCTTCAACCCAGATATCACCGGTGGTCCCGGTCTGGACACCGACGCTGTGCTTTCCGAATAAGGCCGTTACGGTAAGATCGGAGTCCTCTCTGACCACAACACTCTGATCGGCGGTCCAGTAAGGTCTGGAGAAGGAAACGACCTCAGCTCTCTCGGCGGTGATAGTCATACCAGATATGACTATATCCAAATTGCCGGATACGAGTGCCGCGATCAACGAATCGAAACTCATATCCCTTATTTCAATTTCAAACTCCATTTCGGCGGCGATCGCTTTGATCAAATCGATATCGAACCCCATAAATTCACCGCTCTGCACATATTCGAACGGTGGGAAATCTGCGCTGGTGCCAACCACATATTTGGCCCCGAAAAGCGAAATTGCCGAAACAAGAATCACGAGTGATACAAGCAAGATCTTTTTCATAGTACCCCTCCTTTTGATTGAAGATGAAGTCATTATGAACTCAAAAAAATGAATTTGTGATACCCGCGTTTTTCCGTAATGGAACTAAACAAGTTCAATAGTGCAACGATTGTCTCAAACAACGAACTATCCTTTCGGCCATTCTTCACACTTTTATTATACCCTTTCGCAACACTCTCACCAAAAAAGGCTGCTAACATTGTCTGGGTGATGAAAGATGAAGGTCGGTATGGCACTGAGCGGCGGTGTGGACAGCGCCGTTGCCGCGGCACTGATGATAGAATCCGGATACAACGTTACGGGATACCACATGATAGTACTTCCGTCAGACGGAACGACAACCCAGACTGCCGAAGATGCGATTAGGGTTGCGGAACACCTGGGTATCGAACTGAAGATAGTCGATCTCAGCTATCAATTCAGAGAGACGGTGATAGAGTATTTCAACGGCAGTTACGCCGCCGGGCTCACCCCCAACCCGTGCGTTCTGTGCAACGATACGATAAAGTTCGGAATCCTCGCCGAACGAATTCTGGCAGATAACAACGAAGCGGTGGCCACAGGCCATTACGCCAGGATAATCAGTGATGAAGATGGGCGGTTCTTTCTTGCCCGGGCGAGCTTTGACAGGAAAGATCAGGCCTACTTCCTCTCGAGAGTGAAGAAGGAGAAACTTCCCTTCATCCGCTTTCCGAACGGTGAACTCTCGAAAGAAGAAGTACGACAGAAGGCGCGTTCGCTGGCAATTCCGGTACACTCGAAGAAGGATTCCCAGGAGATCTGCTTCATACCCGACAACGATTACAGGAGCTTTCTTCACAGTCAGGGAATAGAAGGCTCCACCGGTGATATAGTCAAAGGAACCGGTGAAGTAATTGGCCGTCATAACGGTCTCACCGATTACACGATAGGCCAGCGAAGGGGGCTGGGGATACACTTCAGAGAAAAATTATATGTGAAGGATCTCGATTTCAACGCTAACAGACTCGTTCTGGGCCGCAGAGAAGAACTGGTTTCCTTCTGTCTGGTCGCTGTAGATCCGAACTGGTACATAGAACCGGAAAGAGAGTTCGATTGTCTGTGCAAGATTCGTAGTTCTATGAACGCTGTTAAGGCTCATGTCAGGCTTCTGGAAGCGGATAGAGTCGCCGTAAGCTTTCCAGACGGCGCATGGGGGGTGACCCCCGGACAGCTGGCTGTACTCTACAGCGACGAAGTCGTGCTTGGAAGTGCCTTTATAGAAAGAAGCTGTTGAAACTGCGTGCTCCACGTGATAGAATTTTTCAGACAGGAAGTAGTTCAGCTGGAAGAACGCTGGTTTCGGGAACCAGAGGTCCGGGGTTCAAATCCCCGCTTCCTGACCAGATAAAACGGCAGACCATTAATGGTCTGCCGTTTGCAATATATTTAAGTCGGATCGACTAACTACCACTGTCGGAAAACTCCACAGTGCGAATCGATATCTGTTCTTGATGGATGCTTAGAGATCTCTGAGCAGGATTTTTTCGTCGTCGTCCCATCTGCCGGTGTCAACAAAGCCAAGCTTCAGGTAGAATTGAAGCGGGCTGGGCTCCTTAACGACGCACGAGGTCAGGAGCTTCTCGTATCCCTGCTCTTTGAGGTTTTCAAAGAGAAGACGGAGCGCATCGCCGCCGTAACCCTTCTTCTGGTAGTTGCCGCCGATCATGAAACGCCAGAGAAAGGCGTGCTTGATATCGCCCAGCTCGGGAACGGGCGTATAATCTAGCATTATGAAACCCACCATCGTATCCCCTGCGTATATCGCTCTAAACCAGGCATTCTTCGCAAAATGCGCCTGCGCTATCGACACTGCGTTGGATGCGACGGCTTTGTCCTGGTTTTCCAGAAGAGTCTTACTCAATTTCAGACATTCAATCAGATTATCCTCTGTTACCTCTACAAACCTCACTTTTTCTTCCATAATATACCTCCGGTGAGCGCCATGCTTCATTCAACGTAGAATTTGGGCTTCTTACTTTTCATCTTTTCTATCAACCTTATGAATGGACACTTGAAACCTCGCTTCGAAAATAAGTTTTTGAAAATCATCTTCGCCTCCTCAAGCGGTCTTTTCCTTCGGCAGCGAGAACTGAGTCTTATAGAGACTGTTATAGAAACCGCCCCGGGTGATTAGTTCACTGTGTGTACCGCTTTCAATTATCTCGCCTTTGTTTATGACGTATATTTTGTCGGCGTTTTTTATGGTGCTCAGCCGATGGGCGACGACAAAGCTGGTCCTGCCCCGCATCAGATTTCTCATCGCTTCCTGTATGTGCATCTCCGTTCTGGTATCCACGTTGCTGGTGGCTTCATCCAGAATCAGTATTTCTGGATCGAGAAGCATTATCCTCGCGATTGCCAACAACTGCCTCTGACCTTTGCTTATACTGTCGGCATTCGAAGATATAAAAGTATCGTAGCCCTCCGGAAGGCTCTCGATGAAGTGATCGGCGTTGGCCATTTTTGCGACTGTGCGGATCTCATCATCTTTGGCATCCGGCTTGCCGTAGCGTATATTGTCCCTTATCGTTCCCATGAAAAGCTGTGTGTCTTGAAGCACTAGACCCAGCTTTCTTCTCAACTGCTCTCTGTCGAAGAAGGATATATCGTGATCGTCTATGTAAATGGTCCCGCTCTCGATGTCGTAAAACTTGGTCAGGAGATTCACGATCGTGGTTTTACCGGCACCGGTCGGACCCACCAGCGCAACGATCTGGCCCGGTCGAGCCTCCAGGCTTACCTTTTTGAGAATGGTCGTCTTTCCGTCGTAGCTGAAATCTACCTCCCTCAGTTCCACCTTTCCTTCTATCTTCTCGGGGAAGAAGTCCTCGTCTGACTTTTTCTCTCCCTTTTCGTCCAGAACCTCAAAGACCCTTTCGGCTCCTGCAAGAGCGGCCTGAATGGAGTTATAAAGCTGTGCGATCTGGTTGATGGGCCTGTTGAAATGGCCGACGTAAACCACAAAGCTGGCCACAAGGCCGACGCTTATCATTCCCTCTATCGACATCCACCCTCCGGCGAAGGCAACGATGGCGTATCCGAAGTTGTTAACCATGTTCATCACCGGACCGAACATACCTGCGAATATCTGGGCGAGGATAGCCGACTTTCGGTAGGATTCATTTATCTCCTGGAACTGCGCGATCGTGAACTCTTCTCTTCCATACGCTTTGACAACCTTTTCTCCGGAGATCCTCTCCTCTATATAGCCGTTCAACTCTCCCAGGGCTTTCTGCTGCGAAACGAAGTTCTTTTTACTCTGTTTTGCGATCAAGCCCGTAACCAAAACTACCAGAGGGACTGAGGTCAACGACACAAGAGCCAGTATGGGGCTGAGGATGAACATCATTATTCCTATACCGCCCAGAGAAAGGAGACTTGATAGGAGCTGAGTCACGCTTTCGCTTAGCGTGGTAGAGATGTTGTTAATATCGTTCGTCACCCTGCTCATCAATTCACCGTGCGAGTGCGTATCGAAGAATTTCACAGGAAGCGTCTGGTATTTGTCGAAGACTTTCTGCCTGAGTCGCCGTACCGTTCTCTGTGAAACACCGATCATGACGTATCCCTGAAGCCACTGGAAAAGGGAAGACGAGGCGTAAATGGCGGCCATCAAGATCGCAATAATGGCCAGCCCCGCGAGGTCTCCCACGAGTATGTGATCGTCAATGGCCTTTCCGAGGAGAAAGGGGCCGAAGATACTGGCGATAGAGGAGAGAATAGTGAAAATCACTACATAAAGAAGACCCTTTTTTTCGTGACCGAGAAATGCCAGCAGTCTGAAAAGCGTCTTGCGTGGGTCTTCGGCCTTCTTCACCGGCGCTGTTCTTCCGGCGCCGGGTCCGCCCCTGCGGGGTCCTATGTTGATCTGGATGTCGGTAGGTCTTTCTCTCTTCTCTTCAGGCACTTTCCTCACCAACTTCTCCGAACTGCGATCGGTAGATGTCTCTGTAAAGATCACTCGTTTTCATAAGCTCGCCGTGAGTTCCTCTTTCCACTACGCGGCCTGCTTCAAGGAGGTATATCCTGTCTGAATTGACTACCGAGCTTATCTTCTGGGCGATTATGATCTTGGTGCACTTGAGTCTGTCGTTTATCGCCTTCATTACGGCAGCTTCCGTCCGGGCATCGAGAGCGCTGGTACTGTCGTCAAAGACTATGATTCGCGCTCCGGAGGCGAGAGCTCTGGCAATGGCGACTCTCTGTCTCTGACCGCCCGAGAGATTTGTTGCCATCTGGCTCAGGTTTGTGTCGTAACCGTCGGGAAGCGTTGAGATAAAATCTCCGACCCTGGCCATATCGGCCGCCTGCTGTATATCTTCCAGTGAAACATCGGGATTACCGTAGGCGATGTTGTCGCTTATCTTTCCGGAGAAGAGAACCGTCTCCTGAAAGACGAAGGCTATCTCTCTCCTGAGTTCCCTTCTGGGAATCTTTGTTATATCGATACCGTTCAGCATAATTCTACCGGAAGTCACTTCGTAGAGCCGGGGAATCAGATTGACCAGTGTCGATTTACCCGAGCCCGTATCTCCGAGGAAGGCTACCGTTTCACCGGGGTTTATCGTTAAATTGATGTCGTGGAGGACCTTTCTTTCATTTCCTTCATATGAGAAATTCACGTTCTGGAATTCGATAGCCCCATCGAGATCAAACTTCTCCGTGGTATCGATATCTTCCTCTTCGGGAGTTTCTAGAACCTCGGAAATCCTTCTGGCGGAAGCCTGAGCCCTGGAAACGAAGATGAGCATCATGCCGATCATCATGATGGACATGAGCATTCTGGTGAGGTAATTGACGAAAGCCATTATCTGACCGGTCTGGAGGCCGCCCGCTTCGACCTGAATACCACCTATCCATATCACGGCTACTATACCGAAGTTAAGAATCAGTGAGAAGAGCGGCATAATGACCACGAGAATCCTGGCCGCTTTCATCGATAGCCTCATATATTCGTCGTTCGTTTTGGCGAACTTCGCCGATTCCTGATTCGAAGAAGCGAAAGACTTGACCACTCTTATCCCCGAAACGTTGTCTCTCACCACTGAGTTGACCTTATCGACTTCCTTCTGAACCCTCGTGAAGAGCGGCAGTACTTTTTTCATCGAAAAGTATATTATTATCACTATC
>DBRH01000030.1:1641-9323 GCA_002305955.1 Kosmotogaceae bacterium UBA1373 | reverse complement strand
GCTGCCTGTACCGAACCTGTCTATTGAACCGAAAGAAAGGTGCTGGACTTTACTGAAGAGATTTCTTCTGATATCGGCTCCGGCATTCTGGGCGGCGATCGAAGAGGTCACAGAACAGCCTATCCCGCCCAGCGCACCTATGAACGTTATCAATAACATCTTCAATCCCGTATTGACAACTACGTCCAGGTTGTTCTGCTTTATGCCGACGTCGATTATCTCTTCAAGTAATCTCGGTTGAAAAAGATCTATGGCGACTTCCAGCATCATCAATGCCGGTGCCAGAACTACAAAAACCCAGTAGGGTTTGAGATACTTCATAAGTTTTTTCATCAACATACCTCAATATACCTCTAACAGCAAGGCCTGGAAAAAGTGAATCTCGTCGAACATGAATTTCAAGAAGTCCGATTTGCGATCAACTAAAGATTATACATTATCCAGGAAGCTTAATGATCGTTGTGGTTTTCACCAGAGCTTTGAGAAAACCTTTCTGAATTTCCAGAACCTTTGACACGAGAAAATTGTGGAGCAAGAATGTGCTAGACTTTATCAAATCCAGAACAAAATGGCGAAAGGTGTGATCGAAGGTGGCAGTATTTAGAATAAGGGGAGTGGTAGAGGGCTTCTACGGGAAGCCCTGGTCTATGAAGGATCGACTCGATATCGTCCAATTCATGGGCAATCACGGGTACAACCTGTACATATATGCTCCGAAAGACGACGAACTTCACAGGTTTCGCTGGAGGGAAAGCTATGACGACGATTTTGTGAAGGGTTTTTCCATGGTTGTCGAAAGGGGCAGACAATACGGGGTCGATGTGGCGATGGCGGTCAGCCCCGGTTTGACGGTCGAGTATTCCAGCGAGGTCGACCTCCATACATTCATAGAGAAATTGCTGAGTTTTACCGGGATGGGAATCAAGAACTTCGCCCTGTTTTACGACGATATACCCTTCAGGTTATCTAGCGAAAGGGATAAAGAGAGGTTCAACTCGCTCGCGGAGGCTCAGGTGTTTTTTGCCAACAGGGTTTTCGAAGCTTTGAAAAGAGAACTGCCAGCTTTCGATTTTATAATCTGCCCCACCCAATACCATGGCAGAGCCGAATCCGAATATATCCGGGAGCTGGGCGAGGGGCTCCTGCCGGATATCAAGATAATGTGGACCGGTCCGCAGGTCTGTTCGCAGCACATACCCGAAAGCGACGCCATAAAGGTCAGCGAAGCCTTCAAGAGAGAAATACTGTACTGGGACAACTACCCCGTAAACGATGGGAGCATGATACCGGAAATGCATATAGGGCCATACGTCGGCAGGGATCCAGAAATCGTTAATCACTCTTGTGGTATAGTGTTGAACCCGATGAACCAGGCCCACGCTTCCATGATAGTTCTCGGTGCGGCGGCAGACTTTTTAAACGACCCCCATAGTTACGATCCAACGATCTCCTGGGTGAATGCTATGAGAAAGCTCACTCCTGGATTGATCGACGAGATGCTCCTCTTCGGCGAATACAGCCTAATCAGTCCGATACATCCTGACCAATCGGAAAGACCAAGGAAAGTGATCGAAGAGTTCAGAACGCTTTACTCCCAGGGAAGAGTTGAAGAGGCGATTGTGTGGCTGGAAAAAGAGGCACGAACGATACTCGATTCTGCAAAAAACCTGAAAGACAAACTCCCATCGCTGTTTCTTGAGGAAATGGCCCTCTGGATATATGAATTCGAGCGCTGGGGCGAGGCGCTCTCGGTGACTGTGGAAATTCTCAAAAGCAGAATGAAACTGTATGTCGAAATACCCGAAAAGAAAGACTTGCAGCAGGTGAAAAAACTCATTGAGAAGGCGGAAAAAAGAATGATGGAACTGACCAGAGCCAGAACTCTCTCTGGAGGATGCGCATACCGGGAGTTCATTATGGAAATCCTCATACGCACGAAAGGTTACTTTACCCTTAAAGAGAGAAACTGGCTTTGAACACTGGATCTGCAATCGAACTCGATTTGCTCTGAAGACTAAACTAAGGTGGCTACAGGGAATGCATAATTCACTACCTTTATTCTTTATTAGGAAGCAGGCTACTGAGACCACAATGTGATACTCACGGGAAACTCTTCCCGTATTGATACGAAGCTTACTGGGAGAGTTCGAGATCACATTTTTATGAATCGGCTGTCTGGTCGCTATAAGTCAAAAGTCGCGAAATGCCCTTCCTGCAACTTTTAGAAGCAGTCCTTTTGGAGCGATTCTCGATCCTCCGGCAACTACTATGTTCGAGAATCCGCTCACTATGGATCTCTTGCTTTTTTCATAAGCCGCCATGGCTTTTTTCACCACTTTATCCGGAGTCATGGCACCATACATCTTTCTGTTTTTTCCGGAAGCGACTTCGAAGAATTCCGTGCTGGTCGGTCCGGGCGATAGAACCATGACTTTGAAATTACTGTCTTTGAGCTCTTCTGAGAGAGCTTCGCTGAAACTCAACACGAAGGCCTTGGTTGCCGCGTAAACGGCCATGAAAGGAACGGGAAGATAAGCGGCGGTTGAGGCTACGTTGATGATGCCTCCACCCTGTCCTTTTCTGGCTATGACATAACCCTTCGACAGCCGGTAAAGCGATTCAACGTTGAGATGTATCATCTCGAGCTCTTTCTCACTTTCCAGTTCACTGAAGGAACCGATCAATCCGAAGCCGGCGTTGTTGACCAGCAGATCCACTCCGGAAAGGTAGCCGGATATTCGTTCGAGATCGACACTTTGAGAGAGATCTGCCTGAACTGGAGTGGAAGGGGAGTTGAATTGCGCGGTCAACTCCTCCGAAACATCTTTCAATCTGTCGTATCTTCTCGCTACAAGTATTGTCTCGTAACCATTCGAAGCCAGTTCTCGGGCGAACTCTCTTCCAATGCCTGACGAAGCTCCGGTTATCAATGCCTTTTTCAAATCTATCACCTCGGGATGTTAGACTTGCACTCCAATGAACAAGTTTGTGTCGATAGCATGGTATTAATCGACAAAAGCGATATAATATACAGGATACATAGAAATCTGAAAGGGGTGAATTTTGTGAAGAAACTGGCACTATTTCTAATTTTACTGTTCGTTGTCACGTCTTTTGCAACCTGGATGCCTCTGGAAGACTACAGTGGCGTCAAATACGTTTATTACAAAATCAACTACACTCAGTATGAAGAAGAGAAGGAAATGATCTACGGTGTAGAGATCGGAATGGATGAGGAGAAATACATCCTCAATTACAGTACAACGGTTTTTCTTCCAAAAGATCAGCCGCTCGGCAGCGATGTCTTGTTTGAACAGGAACTTTCCATGTTCATGTACACATTTTTAAACCCGATGTTTTCCTTTTTCTATGAAGCCATCGATCTGAATGAGCAGATGAACACAAAGATTTTCGGATTCGGTTCGATAAAGTACGAAGGGCAGGTAACTGTTCAGAGCAAGAATAATGAATACACCGGGACTAAAGTCGTACTTTACAACGAAGACAACGAGCTTTCCATGTACTGGGTTCTCAACCAGGATATCCCCTTCCCGATAATCACTTACACGGGCGACGACTATTCAGATGGTTCGACCATAGTGCAGCTTTGGGATTATGAGTTGAGATGAACATATGAAATGAAAAGGCGCCTTAAAGGCGCCTTTTTTGTTTATAATCTAACAAATAAGGGAGATCGAGGAGGCAGGAATGAATCTGGTAGAAATTAGACACAAATTGCACATGATGCCTGAGATAGCTTTTAGGGAGTTCAAGACACAGGCTTACATAAAGGAACTTCTGACGGACTTTGCAATCGAGTACGAGGAAGTCGCGGGGACTGGCATCCTGGCCAGATGGGAGGGCGGCGAAGGACCTTACATTTTGTTCAGGGCCGACATGGACGCCCTGCCCATGAGCGAAGAGACCGGTTGCGAGTTTTCCTCGAGAAACGAAGGGTTCATGCATGCCTGTGGTCACGATGTTCACATGTCCGTGCTGCTGGGATTGGTGGAGCGAGTTTCAATTTACAGACCGCCAGTAAACATACTGTTTCTCTTTCAACCGGCCGAAGAGGCCGGCGGAGGCGCCGAGCTCTGTCTGAAGCCGCTGGAAAAATACCCGATCGAAGAGGTGTGGGCGCTCCATGTAACGGACGAATATCCGGAAGGCACGGTAAACACCAGACCTGGAGTCCTTTTCGCCTCGGCTTACGAAATCGATAGCACTTTCGAGGGAAGGTCGGCCCATGTGGCATTCTTCAAGCAGGGAAGGGATGCCGTTGAAGGCGCTATGGAGTTTCTCAGACGTATCTACGAATCTGACACCGGCGAGTACGTTTTGCGGTTCGGTTTGATAGAGGGTGGAAGAGTCAGGAACGTTGTACCAGATTCTTGCACACTTTACGGTACCATCAGGGCTGTAGACGTTTCCATAACCGAAAGAGTCGTGGCCGAAATCGAAAAACTCGGAAAACGAGTAGCCGACGGGCGTGAGTTGAGATACCTTCAGAAAGTAGGATCCCGGTACCCTCAGCTGGTAGTGAACAGAGGTCTATACGAAAAACTCTGCCGGCTCGTCGATGTTAATCAAGTCGAGATGAAGTACACCGGTGAGGACTTCGCATTTCTGGCTCTCAGGTATCCGGGTCTGATGTTCTGGCTAGGTACGGGAAGAGGAGAGATGGTGGGTCTTCACAACTCCAGATTTCTTCCTTCCGATTCCGTTATAGAAAAGGGTGTGGATGTTTTCTGGAAAGTGATCACCGATCGGACATTATCTCTTTGATACTTTCCCGGGTTACAATGGCACGAAAGGAGCTGAATCTATAAAGGGGATCGGCTTTGATCTCACCTACCGTCATGAAGACAGCAGGGATGATCTCATAGGCCGAAAAGGATGTTTCACCATCCTTTTCGAACAGAAAGACAGGCGTGTTCCGGTAATCTCTGAAAACCGGTATGGCTGCCCTGGCTCGGAGCTTCATCTGTCTGAAAAGAACGAAGCTCATTCCGTCAAGCGCAACCGTCGAAATGACGGCATCGTACGGCGCTCCTTCTATAAAACCTTCACGCCCATCTCCGGTTATGACTTTGACGTTGTCCAGATCATACATAGAGATGTTGACTCTGGCCTTTTCGGCCACGTCGGGGTTGATTTCGATAGAGAGCACGGAGCCTCTATCTAGAAATTTACCAAGGACACATGCGCAAAAGCCAGTCCCTGTGCCTATCTCGAGAACTCGATAATGATTTTCAAGGCATAAACTTTCGATCATCGAAACAAGAAGCGAAGGCTGTGTCGATGTCGATAGAATCTTTCCTCTTTCATAGAAGCTTATGCAGACTCTATCGCTGTAGGCTGCGCTCACAAGATCCTTTTCAACGAAGTGTCTTCGATCGATCATAGTCAGAGCTTCAAAGAGCCTTTCGTCGTTAAGATATCCCATTTTGGCGAGAGTTCTCGCCAGATTTACCATAGACACAGAAATCCCTCCATGCAACCATCACCAGAAGAGCTCATCGCTAGTCAAAAAGGAGGTATTTGATGGCGTTTATAAGGACAACAATGACAAGTATCCACCTGGTGAATTTGACACCCTTTCTCACCGACAGCCTGGCCGCCAGAAAAGCTCCAGTCATGTTACCTAGAGAAAGCACCAAACCGGGAATCCAATCGATCATTCCCCTGGAAGCGAAAACGATCACCGAAAATGAAGTATATACCAGTACCGTCATGATTTTTGTTGCGTTCGTTATAACCAGATTGAAACCGAACACAAACGTTATCGCCGCCATCAACAAGAAACCTACTCCGGCCTGAATGAACCCCCCGTAGAAACCAACCGCGAGAAAAATCACCGCCGTTGAAAGCAGAGAGCCTTTGCCAACCTTTCCTTTCGTAGGTCCGAAGAGTGTTATGAACGCCGCCAATAGAAGCAAAATTGCGATTACTCTGTTCAGCCTCTCCGTTTGCACTGATAGAACGAAAAGAGAACCCAGTATTGAACCTGTACTGGCAAATATTATCGCCGGTATTACCGTCCTACCGGGTCTTATCCCCTTTGAAGAAAAGCCAACCGCTCCGGCGATACTCTCCGAAAGGATCGCTATACGGTTGGTTGCATTGGCCACCGACGAAGGCAACCCGATCCACATCAAAACCGGAAGGGTTAGGATCGACCCGCCCCCGCCGACCACATTTATAAAACCGGCCAGCGTTCCAGTCAAATAAACTATCAGGAACTGAGACCATGACAGAATCTCTCCAGATGCCGACAAGATTATTGCTCTCTTTTTTAACCGCTAAAGATTCATCTTTGCGATCAGTCTCTTCAGCGCGACCATAAGGGTTTCGTATTCTTTCCGATCGATATCCAGATTGTTCGCCAGCTGAAGTGGAATGCTCAGGGCCTCTTCCTTCAACATTCTTCCCTTATCCGTCAGACTGATCAGAACGGTTCTCTCATCCTTTATAGATCTCTCTCTCAAGACTATGCCCTGTCTTTCCATTCTCTTCAACAGAGGAGTTAATGTCCCCGAATCCAGAAAAAGCTTTTCTCCCATATCCCGGACATTCATCTGGCCATATTCCCAGAGGACCAGTAATACCAGGTACTGCGGATAGGTTATGTCGAGTTTTTCAAGAATGGGTCTGTACATCCTTATGATGCCTCTGGCACCGGAGTAAAGAGCAAAACACAGTTGCCTGTCAAGTTTTAGCAGATCATCTTTACTGGAAAGGACTTCCTCTTCAATCATAATGCTTCCTCAATATAAGGTCTTATCTTCTCGGGATCATCCTTTGGATCGAAACGGGCGATTATCTCTCCCTTTCTACCAATAAGGAACTTCGCAAAATTCCAGCTGATCTTTCCCGCGAACTCCTCTTTGCCTCCCCCTGCTGTTAGATATTCGTAAAAAGGATGTATCTCCTTACCTTTGACATGGATCTTCTCGAACATGGGGAAGGTTATACTGTATGAAACACTGCAAAACTCCTTTATTTCCTCATTGGTGCCCGGTTCCTGTCTTAAAAAATCGTTGGCCGGAAAACCGAGAACAACAAATCCTCTGTCTTTGTAGTCATTGTAAAGCTTCTGAAGACCTTCGTACTGCGGAGTGAAGCCGCATTTACTGGCCGTGTTGACTATCAGGAGAACTTTATCCCTGTATTCGGAGATAGACCTGTTCCATCCCTCTATAGAGACCATGTCGAAATCGTATATACTCATTTCTGCACCTCCATATAATTGTGTACAATATTTTTGCTATCAATAATATAGCACGTATTTTTGGAAATTGCAAATACCAAACTTTCAACTAACACGCTTTGAATTAAGAGCCGTCCGAGACCACCGAGAAGATGATCGCATTACCCGTGACGATCGATTGTTGAAAAAAATTGCCGAGAACACAATAAAAACGAGAAGCTTCTTTATGATGTCCTTCGCTTTAGAGAAGCCTTATGGACTGCATCAGCCAGTTGTTTCCTTCCTTGATTTTGAACCCTGTCTTTTTCTCGCACTTGAAATGCGTGAGTCAAGACACTAGAAAAACATTCTTGATTTTCGGTCAGCATTTGCCGGTAACAGTAGATTACGGTGTACCGAATCAATTAAGACCGTTCTTCTTATCAAATCACTGCTGAAGGCTTTGTTCTTTTATCTAGACTTCAGTCATCGG
>DBRH01000030.1:569-1600 GCA_002305955.1 Kosmotogaceae bacterium UBA1373 | reverse complement strand
GCCAGAAAAAACAAGGGAGGTATGGAAATGAAGAGAGGTCTGGTTCTACTTGTGCTTTTGTGCCTGATTGTTGTCACCGGTTTCGCCAAGACATACGTGTTCGAAGCGATACCGGAAACCGGTCTCGCAAAAACGATACTTGCACTTGAAAAACTTCCGGTATTTGGAACTGTATTTATGATCGGTGCCCACCCCGATGACGAAGACAACGGGTTAATTGCTTATCTGGCAAAGGGTCTTCATCTGGAAACATACTATCTGGTTTCCAACTGGGGGCAGGGTGGCCAGAACGAGATTGGACCGGAGCTTTACGAAGCTCTTGGCGTTTTGAGATCACAGGAACTGGCATCTGCCAGGGCAATCGATGGGGGAAAGCAACTCTGCTTCAATGCTTACGACTTCGGTTTCTCCAAGACGGCCGAAGAGACCTTCAACAATCCAGACTGGGACAAAGAGACGATAATCGGTAATCTGGTTGAACTCATAAGAACCTACAAACCCGATATCGTTCTCTCCAGACACGCCCCAACAGGCGGTCACGGCCATCACCAGGCCTGTGGCGTGTTGGTTCCGGAAGCGGTAGCGGCTGCCGCAGACCCCAACATGTATCCCGAACAGCTCGAAGCCGGACTGCAGGTGTGGCAGGCCAAGAAACTTTACCAGGCCGGTTCCGGCGGTGTTAGAGTCAACACCGGCGAATACGACTATGTGCTGGGCTACTCCTACAACCAGATAGGACGTATCGCTCGCGGTAGCCACCAGTGCCAGGGAATGGCCGGAAGTCTCGGAACGCCGGGCGATGCCTTCTCCAACTACAAGCTCCTTAGCAGCACTGTGGGTATGGAAGAGACAGGCATGTTTGACAACCTGGATTTCTCTCTCAAGGCCATCTCCAACGGCATAGCGGGAGACCCTGAAGTTATTTCGGCGATAGACGGCATGCTCCTCGAATTGAACGGCATCACCAGTTCAATTCTCGCCGGATTCAACGCGATGGATCCTACGGGCATCGGCGATGAAGTCCTCGAAGG
>DBRH01000030.1:0-486 GCA_002305955.1 Kosmotogaceae bacterium UBA1373 | reverse complement strand
CCGGGCCAGAGTTTCGAAGTGACCGCGACTTTCTGGAACCTCGGCAAAGAAGTCATAGACAAAGCCGAGCTGGCTCTGGTTCTTCCCGAAGGCTGGACCGTCGATAAGGAAAGCGAGGCTTTCGAAGCTATCAATTTCAACACCAACGGACAGGCCAAGTTCACCGTTACGGTCGGTGCAGATGCGGCCTATACGGACGCTTTCGACGAAAACCCGATCAGCGCTGTGGCGGTGTGGGAAGTTATGGATACATCAGTCTGGACGGAATCGGTAGCCGATATCAGGGTAGTTCCGAAGGTCTCCGTCTCTCTCGATCCTGAAAGATTGATGACTACGGCATCTTCTTCGGCCATAACCAGAACGATCAACGTGAAGGTTCAGAATAACTCCAAAGAAGCTGTTTCTGGAACAGTGGATCTAGAACTCCCCGCAGGTTGGGAAATTGTAACCAAGGATACCTCTTTCTCTCTGGGCAAAGAAAACGAG
>DBRH01000077.1 GCA_002305955.1 Kosmotogaceae bacterium UBA1373 | reverse complement strand
GCGTGTGTCTGTATTTGTAGTGGCCGGCTTCGTGGGCGAAGATCGCCTCTATCTCGCTCCGGGAGTGTTTCTCTATAAGGGTGTCGTAGAGAACTATTCTCCTGGCTTTGCCAAACCCTGTAAAAAAAGCGTTGGTGTGTCCGGTCCTTCTGGAGGCGTCCATGACGAAGATGGATTTGACCTCGAAACCGGCCTTCTTCGATAGATCGAAGATAGCCTGCTTGAGTTGTCCGTCCTCCAGGGGTTTCAGCTTCGAGAAGAGAGGTAGAATCAGTACCGGATAGAGCAACCCCGACAGGAGCTGGAAGATGATGATACCCAATAGGAGGTAGATCCACCAGTAAGCGAGCTTCTCTATAGCCATAAGTGAAAGGGCCAGTAGCGGGACGCCGACCGCGGCCATGAGAAGGATTCCCTTTAAGCTGTCTACTATGAACGTAGTAGGTGTGGCTTTGTTGAATCCGAAGCGTTTTTCCAACACGAATGTCGAGTAAACGTGGAAGGGAAGCATCGACAGGTATCCGATCAGGGCGAGAATTGTGAAGAAGAGCACACCCTGCCATACGAAGCTTCCGGCCAGCGATACCGCGATCCTCTCGATCAGCGGAAAGAGCCGGAAGATACCGGCCGTGACAAACGCGAACTCCACCAGGGTTGAAAAGATATGTAATTCACCCCTCGCCTTCGCGTAGAGGATCGATTTCTCAACGAGATCCGGGGTGTAAACATCTTTCAAAACATCGGGTACCACGATCGACGGTTCCTTAGAGAAGCGGTAGTTCATGATCAGCAGTACCAGCTCAAAAGCCATGATTGCGTATATCCCTGTAAAGTAGAGAAAAGTAAAGCCTGCCATCCACTCACCTCGTAATAAATTCTACGATAAAACCTTCCTGGGTGCCCGATGATCCTGAAGTCGATATGATAACATTCAGAAAGAAGAGATGACACGAAAGGAGTTGCCGGGAATGAAGATCTCAAAAGAAGATGTGAAGAGGTTTTTGCTCTCCTACCAGAATTTGCTTCCTCCAAGGAGGCTTTCTGGGGGCGAGGGGATACTCGCCTTTGTCAGAAAGGTCGGCTGTTTGCAGTTCGACCCTCTGAACATCGCCGGGAAAAATACCGACCTCGTCCTCCAGTCGAGAGTGAAGAATTACAGGCCCGATATGCTTTACAGGTTGCTATACGAGGATAGAAAGCTGCTCGACGGCTGGGACAAGAATATGTCCATCTACCCGATAGAAGACTGGCCTTATTTTCAGAGATTCAGGGAAGATGCGAAAGACCATATCAGGAGAAGCGAACACATAGACGAGATACTCGAACAGATAAGGAAGGATATAGAGGTCAGGGGTCCGCTCTCCTCCCAGGACTTCGATTTCGATAAAAAGGTGGGCTGGTACTGGGCGCCCGCCAAAGCCTCCCGGGCCGCACTCGAGAGTATGTACTGGTGGGGAGAGCTCGTGGTACATCACAGGGCCGGAACCAGGAAGTACTACGATCTGGCAGGAAGACACATACCGCAAGATATTTTCGACAGGCTAGATCCCAACACGACCGAGGAGGCTTATCACCGCTGGCATATAAGCAGAAGGATCGACAGCATCGGCCTTTTCTGGTCGAGATCTGGCGACGCCTGGCTCGGAATAAAGGGCCTTAACAGCGCTAAACGGACTGCCGCGATAGAGGAAATGGTGCGCTCGGGCGAATTGATCGAGCTGGAAATCGAAGGGTTCGATTACCCGGTTTATACTTCGAGCGTTAATAGAGAGCTTCTCGATCGAAGCCATGAAAGCACTGGCGCTCCGGAAGCTTCTTTTATAGCGCCGCTGGACAACCTGTTGTGGGACAGGAAGTTCATAAAGAGCCTTTTCCAGTTCGAATACACCTGGGAGGTGTACAAGCGGCCGCAGGACAGGAAGTACGGTTACTACGTTCTCCCCGTTCTCTTTGGAAGGGAATTTGTGGCGCGTTTCGAGCCTGTTTTCGATAAAAAGAAGAGGGTATTGAATATCAAGAACTGGTGGTGGGAAGAAGGGGTTGTCGTCACGGAGGATATGAAAGAGGCCATACGGAAATGTACCGACGACTTCGCCGGCTTCCTCGGCGCGGAGAAAATAGCGACATAGTAGAAGCTCCGACGCTGCGCGTTCAGGTTCTTCGTCGGTTAAGGAGCGCGAGAAGAGGAGAGAGGAAGAGACTTAAGAGATGAGATCCGTTTAAGAGCACAGCGGGATGACAATCCCTTCCCGTCATGCCGGATCGTGATTTGGTATTCCGACCTTATGTACATAATACTTGACATAATGTAAAGTATTATGTACAATATTCACAGGTGGTGGATATGAAGAACAGGCTGCGGGAATTCAGGTTCAAGAACGACGAGATAACTCAGGAATCTCTGGCAGAGCTTGTAGGAGTAAGCAGGCAGACGATCATCGCGATTGAGAAGGGGCGGTTCAATCCTTCTGTCAAGCTGGCTCTCAAGATCGCGCGTGTGTTGCGCTGCAGAGCGGAAGACCTGTTCATTATCGAAGAAGGTGATTGATATGCTTCAAAAGACGTTCATCCTGATTTTCGACGTGATACTCATCTCGGTCGCACTGACACTTATTCAGACGGTCAGTCCATGGTTTTCCTTTCTCCTGACCGGACTTTTCCTCTTTCCGATTTTGAGAATGTCGGGCCTGATTAGAGATCTGGATGAAAGAGAAAAAGCCGTAGACAACCTTTCTTCGAATATCGCACTGGCTATAGTTTTTCTCCTTGCGATGTTCTACACGGGCATGGGATACGAGATAGGTACCGACTGTTTCATATCTTTCATTCTCATCCCCTTCGCCGCAAAAGCCATTTTTTCGGCCGGCCTTTCGCTTTCGCGGAATCAGTCTATCTCGATTATAGGCAGGACGGTGGGACTGATATTTATAGGGTTCGCTGTTCTCTCTCACGGTTTAAGTGTAACGACCGCGATTGAGATCATTCCAGGCGTAGCCATCCTGGCCGCCACGGAACTTTCGAAACGCTGGAAGTATTTCGGGCTGAGCTTTTTAGCCTTCATAGTCGTGGCCACGCTCGTTTACTGGAACAATTTCGACAGGGTGACTATGGTCACGGTCTATGCGCTTTTTGTGATACCCTTCTCCTTTCTTTTCGTAAGGTCTTTCAGTAAAGAATGAAGATGGTTGAGGGACTAGCGTTTGTATCGTAGATAATCTTCGATCATTCTGGCCGGGTCTCTGTAGATGAGATTCAACACGCTCACCCCGGTAAGCAGAGTTCTCATCGCGATCGGAGTCCCTTCAATAATTGTTGGAACGATAGATTAGCCACCTCGTACCCGCTCTTTTAACTTTCCACACGTATGTTTTTGTCTCGTTCGGACCGCTTGTGTAATCTATAACGGCTGTGAACTGGACGTCCGCTTCGGTAAGGGTTGCGTTGAAATCTATGTCCTTCTCGCTGATGAACGTGAAAGACACCACACCCCTTCCCGAGAACATTCCGTCGTAGGTGTTTTCTATCTGGGCAAAGGTTTTCGTAGCCGTATTTATGTGGGCCGGATCCGTATAGAGGCCCGCAAGCGCGGCTGGATCTTCCTGTTCCCAGTACTTTTTGAAGTTTTCGATCAACAGGACCACTTTTATAGAAGGATCGACCAAGAAGCACCCGCTCAAGAATAGTATCAGGAAAGCCCCAAAAAACGATAAAGCAACTAACGGTTTTTTCATGATGACACCTCCCTGCCGATATTGAAATCTATATCGGTATCGTCAACCGCTCAGTCCCCCGCCTGCTACGATGACATTTTACTCCTTTGCCTGTTAGAACCTTCCCTTCATATAAACTCCCGCTGGTGGTAATATAATTGCCTTATCGACGGTGAAGGACAGTATCATGCCCAGGATAATTTTCTTTGAAGCGTTGATATACGCCAGCCTGGCAACCAAGAACATGTTGAGCCAGTACTTCGATCTGGCAGGTTACTCTTCGGTCCAGATCGGTTTTCTTATGACCGTATTGCCCATCGTGTCGCTCGCATCCAGTCCCTTCTGGTTCAAACTGGGTTCGAAGATAGGCGAGAGACGTATTTATTACATCGTTTCGATCGCCACCGCCTTCCTCATCTGGCCGGTCTTCCTGGCCGGAGATTTCGCGACCAACCTTTTGTTCATGTTTGTTTTTTCCTTTTTCTTTTCGGGGATCGTTCCTATCGGGGATTCTTTGATCATGTCTAGAATCAAACTGACGGGCGGTCGATTCGACAGGATAAGGTTGTGCGGAACGATCGGTTTCGCCATCACTTCCTTCTGCCTGAGCATGGTTTTGGGCACTTCTTTCATATGGCTTTTCGTGGCAACTTCTCTGTTAGTCTCTATCTCGGCGATGACAATCGGCCTGAAAGACCACGGGACTGATGCTTTACGCGGACCGTCGAAGAAAAAAACGACCGACGGAACGCTTTTTGAGTACTCGATAATGACCGCCGGCATGTTCCTGGGCATAACTCTCAACTCGTTCCACAACTCCTTCATACCTCTTCTCACCAGAGAGAGGGGTATGGATGTCTCTGCCGTAGGCGTTATCTTTGCGATAACCGCGGTATCGGAAATACCCTTTCTTCTTTATGCCGACAGGCTGATATCCAGAATCGGAAATCTGGCCGTTCTGGAGATCGGTATGGGTGTGATAGGCGTCAGAATGATACTAATATCCTTCACCACGAGCGTCGTATCCCTGTATCTCGCCGAGACGCTTCACGGACTCACTTATATTCTCATGTACTATTCGCTTTTCGATTACATTCACTTCAGGTTGCCGAAGGAGCATCTGGCTTCTGCCCAGAGCGTTTTCTGGGTCGTAAGATCCGGTTTGACCTTTATCGCCGGCTCGATCGGTGGGGGTTTCCTGATCGAAAGGCTTTCGGTGACTCTGGCCTTCAGATCCTTCGGGGTAGCCGGAATGGCGGCGGCCGGTATCGTATTCTTCATCGGTCTGTTGAAGAGAACTAATTCAAGAGAGAAGTACAAAGACACCGCCGGAGGCTGAAATACTCCGGCTTTTGATGGTGTGAAACGTTGATTAACTTCTCGCGAAAGGAGTTGGCGCTAAAGGCTGGCTCCCTCTTTTATCGCTTCTACTGATTTCTCGACAAGACCCGTCTTGTTGTCGGGGGTCTTCCCATCGAAGAGCTTCGTCATGCCCTTCAAGAGGAATACCAGCGTAAGCAAGGCGTTGCCTATGGACGATACCAGTATCAAATAGTGTACCGGCACGCGGTCGACGGCAAAGCCGTAGATCGCCGCACCCAGAGGAGTCGCTATCTGAGCGAGGATGGATATTACCGAAAAGATTCGCGACCTGTAATTGGTGGGAACGATTTTTTGGAACAACGTGTTCAAAGGCGTGTTGACGAAAGCGTTGAAAATGCCCGTGACGAGTATAGGAAGGCCAAGAGCGGCGAAATACCGCCAGCTGGCCCAGCCGAACAGATCGATGAAATAAGGGAAGAAGAACACGGTCAGAAGAAAGAGTATCAGGGTTTCGGCCGTAAGACCCATCGCGAAGAGGTTGCCCTGTCTCTTCTTAGATAGAAGCGTTCCGAGTATCACGTTTCCTATGAGCACTCCCACGACCCAGCCCGATTGAAGAAAGCCGTACTGTTCACTGGTGAAACCCACGATTGTTCTGGCGAAAAACGGGAAGACCACCGAAAAGAAGGGAGATAGAAGGAAGTTCGAGAGCATCGCGAAAACCATAACGAGAATGAGGCCGTTGATCTTTCGCATATAGCGCACGCCTTCGACTACATCTTTGAATACGCTCTTCAAGGATATTTTGCCCTTCTCTGTAGTTTGCTGATACCTTATGAAGATCTCGCTGATCGCGGATGCGATGTACGAGGCACCATTGAGGATGAGAACCGCTTCTATTCCAAACATTCCGTAAAGTATCCCACCCAGTGCCGGGCCGATTATGTATGAGAGGGAGTTTATCGCTCCAAGTATCGAGTTACCCCTGAGCAGCTTGTCGCTCTCTATGATGTCGGGCAGCATCGCCGCGGTTGCGGGATCGAAGGAGATATCGAAAGTGGATATCAAAAGCTGGAAGATGAAAAGAACCGTTATGGTCAGACTGTTGGCGCCTGCCAGTACGGCCATCGCAAGAATCGCCGCCCCTCGCGCGAAGTCCATGTATACCATGATCATTTTTCGATTGAACCGGTCGCCCAGAACGCCAGCAACAGGGCCGAAGAGAATCCTTGGAAGCATGGTTATCACCATGAAAGTTCCCATGATCGTTCCCGAACCGGTAAGATCGAGTATATAAAGCGGAATCGCCAGAGATTGAATACCGCTTCCTATCAAGGATACCAATCTACCAATCGCGTAAAGCCAGAAATTTCTCCCGAGATCTTTCATACGATCACCTCAGATATATTTCTTATATGGTCCGATAATATCATAAAATATATAAATAAATCAAGTCCTATATAAATATTTTTTATATTACGGATAATTTTTATAGTTTTCAGTACTTTTCCAGAATTTACTAATAGCACCATAGTTCTCATTGTCGGCCATGCTAGACAGTATTTTCTGAAAAACCTTCAGTTAGTATGCTTCGGAAAAAACATAGATAAATAGCTAGAAGTGCAAAATACTCAAATATAAATTGAAAACTTTCAGGGAAGTAAAAATCGATTCAACGGCGAAGCGGTTTCCAGTTCAGCGGCTATTGAATTCGTTACCGGCCCCAAGCATAGCCAGGTAGTTTTTCACCGGTATGTAATTGGCGACCGTGTTACCCGTACCCAGAGCGTAGCCTCCACCCGGCGCACACTCTTCCAGCAGTTTCAAAGTGTGTTTTCTCACACTTTCGGGGTCGGCCTTGCAGAGAAAATCGACATCGACGCCCCCGAGGACGGCGATTCGCTCGCCCCATAGTTTTTTTGCCATAGAGACCGGCGTGATGATATCCTCGAATGAATGCTTGGCATCTATTCCGGCGGCTATTATGTCGTCCATAACGGTGGCCAGATTGCCGCAGCTGTGAAGTATGAAAGGTTTTCCCGCCGTGTGAACGATCCGGGCGATTTCACTGTACCAGGGGAAGACCAGTTTTCTGAGATGTTTGGGCGAGAAGATCGTGGCCGTCTTGTAGCCAAGATCGTCGCCGAAGCAGTACGCCCCTACGCAGTCAAAAGAGGAGATGATTCTGGCCGCACCTGTCAGTATCCTACCGATTTTCCCGACCAGCTCATCGACCAGCTCCGGCTCTTCGTAAACCGCCAGCGAGAACCTCTCGAGACCGAGAAGCATGCTCGCGTGCTCGAAGGGTCCTCCCGCGGCCCCGCCTATAATTTTCATGCCCGGAGGAAGACGTTCCCCAAGTTCCCTGAAGAGTTCGAAATCCAAAGACTCTTCCGGTTCCGGCCAGCGAGCTTCTTCGAGGTCTTTGAGAGACCGGATCGGACCGTCCTTTTCGTTCACCCATCTTCTTCTGGAGCGCCTGTAAAGGGCGGTGTCCTCGCTATCTATCTTGTCGGCGAGCGGGAAGCGGGGAATGAGATAGAAAGGCACATAATCGTACCCCAGCTCATAATAGAAACTCGCCAGCTGATCGAAGTACTTCCCGCTTTCACTACCGGGATCGGCCAGCTTGAAACCCATCACCTCTTCGATTATTTCCCTGTCGGCGAAGAGCTCGAAAAAAGGTACGCGCCCGGGCTCTTTTGCGCGCCCGAGTGCGTACAGCATGATCGAAAAATCCGGTCGGTGATACAAGACGATGCCTCCCAGGCTAGAAGCCAATCTATCTAAAAGCCCGAACTCTCCTGAAGAGAGTCCAGCTCTTCAAAGGTAAGGTTTCCGATAGTATAGCTCTTCCAGTCGCGATAATCGAAGTGCCACCACTCTTCCTGCAAAGGTTCGAAGCCAACGGAGACCATGGTTTCCCTTAGGAGCTCCCTGTGAGATCTCTGCAGGCTCGTGCCGCCGGGGTAATCTATGTACGACCTTTCAGAGAATTCGTCGTAACCACCGCCGAAATCGATAATCTCTCCCGTATTCAGTATGTATAGAGAGACATCGACTGCACAGCCCCTGTTGTGTCTGGAACCTTTCTGCGGATCGGCTACGAACTCTTTGAGGTCGTCAGGGGTCGCGTCCCAGAACATCTTTGTGACATACCAGGGTCTGTAGGCATCGTGGACCACCAG
>DBRH01000074.1 GCA_002305955.1 Kosmotogaceae bacterium UBA1373 | reverse complement strand
GTCAATTCTTCGCCGGCACTCTCGCCACGGCCGTCGGTTCTCTGGGCGTAGCCATGAACGCTTCGGCCCTTTTCTGGTTGCCCTGTGGTCTTGTTCTTCTCGTCGCAGCTTTGACCTTCCCGCGGGATATCACCAGGTTGCACACGAGGATGCAGGAAGTGGCGAAAACCATGGAAAGTGTGAAATAAAAGCGATCTGGAAAATTTTTATACCGAATGGATTTTCGATTTTGATTCTGGGGAAAAAAGTTGTATAATAAAGATGCTGAAGTAACCCTCAGACCGCTTCGCTGCCCTCGAAAGGGGCAGCAATTTTTTTTACATTTCGGCCTATCTCCTCCCCTGGCACATTCAAGGCCTCTCCGATTTCACTCGAATCGAGTTTCCGGCAAGATAGCCGGTCGAGAAAGCCGCCTGGAGGTTGTAACCACCAGTCTCTCCGTCGAAGTCGAGAACCTCGCCGGCGAAGAAGAGGCTGGGAACCAGACGCGATTCCATGCTCCTGGAGTTAACCTCCGGGATTGAAATCCCTCCCCTCGTCATCATGGCGGTTAGAAAGTCCCCGGTCCTGGACACTTTCATTTCGAGACCGGTTAGGAGTCTCTCCAGTTCCTTCCTCTCCTGCTTCTTTATCTCCGCTCCCGTTCTCGCCGCTGCTCCAGAGAGTTCCACCAGCTTTTCGGTCAACCTCTCCGGAAGGTCGAGATCGGCGAGGATATTCTTGACGTTCTTCTTGCCGTTGGCGGTCAATTTCTCCAGCAGCAGCCTGTCGGCATCTTCCCTCTTCCAGCCGGCGAGATTGATAAGCAGAGTGTCACCCGGGAGTATCTCTCTTGAGAGATGCAGAATGGATGGACCGGACAGTCCCGTGTGGGTCAGCAGGAGATCCTCTCTCCTTTCGGCTATCTTGCCGCCGTTTCTCCAGAGTGAGACCTCTGCCCGCTTTATGGAGATGCCTGAGAGATCCGAGAAGGGAAAATCGTCTATATATACGGCCGCCAGCGCAGGCCTCGGCTCCTGCGTCGTGTGCCCCATCTTTTGCGCAAAGAGGTAACCGTCACCTGATGAGCCGGTGTAGGGGTAGCTCTTGCCGCCGGTCGTTATGGCCAGATAGTTGGCCTGAAGATCTCCACCCGGGGTCTTGACCAGAAAGGTCCCGTCGTCGTCTCTATCGACGGAAGCAACCCGGCAATTGCACTGGATGACTATACCCTGCTTTTCACACTCTGCCAGGAGCACTTCCAGCACATCCCTGGCGCTGAGGGTTACGGGAAAGACCTTTCCATCGTCTCTAACGGTCATCTTCAGCCCTCTCTTTTGAAAGAATTCGATCAGTCTTGAACTGTCGAAAGCCATCAGGGCAGGCTTCAGAAACCTTTGCGCTTCGATCCCGAAGTAATGCTTCAGCATCGCCTTCGGAGCCTCAGAATTGGTGAGATTGCACTGTCCCGATCCCGTCATCAGAAGCTTTTTACCGGGCGAGTCGTTCTTATCGAGTACGGTGACGTTTCTACCCTCGGTCGTGCAGCTTATGGCAGTGAAGAGGCCGGCCGGGCCGGCGCCTATAACCAGTATATTTCTCAATTTAAAGACCTCCTATCGTGTCTGGCCGCCGTTTTCGAAAGGGGCGGCAATTTCAAAGCTCATGAACGCTTCATCGAGCGAACCCGGGAAAGACCGGCAACAATCTCGCTCCGTGCGCTGAACAGAAAGAACGCGAAGAAAATAACGTTCCCCAGCAGAAGCCAGAGCAGGGTGGTGGAAAAATACTTCAAGGCGAAGACAAAAAGATAGAGAGACACCGCGCAAGTCAAGAGCAGCATGATCCTCCTGAAGGGCATGAAATTCATCCCTTCCTTTCTTATCAGGAGGTTGTAAATCACCGTCGAATTCAGTGAAACGAGCGAAGTGCTGGCGGCTATGCCTGCGTGGCCTAGAGGTTCCAGCAGCAACCAGTCGAAGAGAACGTTGAGCATGATGGATATAAAAGATATAAGGGTTATGAAGCGAACCTTCCTCCGGGCTATGAAGTAGCTGGAACAGGTGTACGATACCGGTGAAATAACTATGAGCGCGCCGTACCCTATCAGGGCCATGCTGACGAGCCTCGTCGAATCGGCGTCGAACTCTCCACGCTGGTATATGAATCTCACCAGAGGTTCGGCCATCGATATCACCCATACCGCCAGAGGCAGGGCAATGTTAAGCGAGCTCGTGACGGTTTTTCGCAACCTCTCACGTGTCTTTTCACGCTCTCCGGATACGATGAATTCCGAGAGCTCGGTGTAGGAAGTCATCAAAAAGGCCGTAACAACGAACGTGATCAGTCCTAAAAGCGTGTGCGCATACTGGAGAGACGAGACCCTCCCGGGCGGAAGCAGAGAGACGAAGGCTTTATCGACCATTCCATTTATCAGGCTCAGACTGCCAGAGAGGACCAAAGGCAGAGAAAGGGTGAGCGTCTCGACTATTCTGGTGCCCCTGTCAAACTTCAACACGAAGAGATCCCTAGACTGGAGAGCGTAGAGCAAAACCGTCAGGGCGTTTCCGACGATCCACGCCAGTATATACGAGGCTTCCGAGAGAAAGGGAGAGGTGAAGAGGATAACCGGTATGGCCACAACGTTGAAGATCAATTGGGAGATACCGAACTGAATGAATCTCCTGCTTGCCTTCAAAAGAGTTCCCAGAAGGTTTTCCAGCCCGCCTATGAGCGGATATATCGAAAGGAATCTCAGCTTCCTGGCGGCGTAAGCGATGGTTTCCTCAGAAAAGCCAGGAGCGAAGAGTCTTATCACCAGATCGGGTATCAGCAAAAAAACTATGCCCATGGAGAGAAAGACAGCGCTTCCCGCCAAAAACACGGCACCGGCGTATTTTTTCGATCGAAGGGGATCTTCGTTCCTTATAGAGTGATAGATGGGTACGAAGATCGAAGCCAGGGCTCCGGCGACTATGCTGGAGAGAGTGGTGGCTGGAGTCATGGCGATGAACACGGCGTCGAGATTGCCAGAAGTTCCGAAAAGACCGGCGATGAGCATCTCTCTGAAAAAACCCATCCCCTTCGATATGATTGAGAATGTGAGTATGGCCAGCGTTCCAACGGCAACTGAGCTGGATCTAGATATTCTTCGCATGCTTTCCTCCGATCTCCCTAACAAGTATATGATAGTTATCGCTTTCTTTCCTGCAGGAATGCTAGAATTTCAGCGGGAGGTTCACGGCCGATGAGAAGGTTACCGTTCTTCATAATACTTATAGTGGTTTTCCTGATTTCTTCATGCTTCAGGCTCCCCTCGACCCCGCTTAGATACCTCAGGTTCACTTTCTCGCCGCGGGAGCCTTTTCTGGAGATCGTTCCCGGCGTAAAGCTATCTCTGAAGGACACGGAGAAAACAGGAACGTTAGCCTATGCGGTTCAGAGGCCCTCCGGAGACAGTCTTTTGCTGATCTTCGAGGATGGCAGCCCCCTTTCAGGAATGATCATGGAGCTCTCTCATGAGTTGCTTGGAGCGGGAGTGTCACAGGTGCTGATGGTGCAGCCTCTGCTTAGAGACGGTACCTTCTCGCCGGCCGATTCCGGTTGCGAGATCGCCGTGAGCCGCGATGCTCTGGAAACCGTGGTGAGGTTCACGCAACTTCCCTACTGCCTGCTAATAAGCTGGGCCGACGCTCTTTACTTCGCACAGCATCTGCCAGGCAAGTACCTTCTCGAAGGAGATCTGCTGTACCACATAGGGCCGAACTGGCTCCCCTCACACTCGGGAATATACCTCGGAGTCGATAGAGAGACGGCCATGTCGAATGAAAACTACGGCTCCAACGACGGCGTGACCTTCGCCGATTCCTATCCCTACCAGACCCACGGTTTCAACCTCATCGAAGAGGGAGTCTTCGTCTTTCCCAACGATCTTGACGGTTCGAGATACGTCAACCTTTTCAACTACGACACATACGCTTCACGATGGTTGAAATACTGGGCCCCGGCCTTCACCGGCCCCAGAAGATACGCTGGAGAGCTCACAGATGAGCAAAGAAGGAAGATCTCGAGGTACCTCTACAGAACCGCCGATAACGGTGCCCTCTGGTCGGTCGGTCTGGCCTGGTCGGGTTACAGGGATCTCCCCTTCACAAAGAGGGACCTTTACTCTTGCGTAGGCATAGTCGAAAAGGCTTACGAAAGCGCTGGAGCGAACATAGTGCCTTTTTGGGACGACTGGTTCTACCTCAACTCCTTCGAGGAGTTCTGCAGAACTATCGCGATTCCCTCGATCAGCGAATACGAAGGCAACACTGTAGAATTCAGGGTCAATGCCCTGCTGGCCGACTGGCAGTACGTAGGATCGACCGCATGGTACGTTCCAGAATTTGCCTGGGTCTGGCGATCAACGGCCGGGGTCGAACTGGTCGATTCGCCCGGAACCCTGATTGCAAAGGGAGATCACTGCATCTACAGCTGGACTCCTCCTCGGGCCGGGGTTTATGAAGTGACCTTCAGGTTTCACGGGCTTTTCGAAGGACAGCCGGTCGAGAAGAGCCATACCCTCGAGATAAATGTGCTTCAAAAAAGATAGAGTTCGGGCCCCCGCCAGCCGTACACGGAAAGATCGACAGTATCGCTCTCGTCGAATTCGATGCCTTCGCGCTCCAGAATGGCTTTCTGGAGAGAGTAACCGGCATGATCGCGTATGCTGATCTTGCCTTTGGAGTTTATCACACGCTGCCAGGGAACTTCCGGGTCGCTAACTCCGGCCATGGCGTATCCCACCATTATGGCCGTGCAACTCCCGACGATCCTGGCTATCTGCCCGTAAGTGGCAACTTTCCCTGAAGGTATCATCTTGACTGTTTCATAGATCCTTCTGTAAATGGACGTCTCTTTCTCTTCCATCCTCATCACCCCGAAACTCCACAAACATTTTTAAAGAAACCGGCGGCGGACGGGTGAGCGCCCGCTGCCGGGAAATAGCAAGGAGGTACCGGAGCCGTCGCCCTTACTGTCCGACGGCTTCCATTCCGGCCTTGACCGCCTGGATGTTGAGATCTATGAGGTCTGCTTTCTCGCCTGTGAGCTTCTTCTCGAAGGCTTTTCTCACACCCTCGAGCGTAACGGCGCCGGTCTTTGCGATATAGGCTCCAAGGATCACCATGTTGGCCACTTTCATGTTTCCAAGTCTTTCGGCCACGGCACCGGCATCGATCTTGAAGATTTCTATGTCCTTTCTAGTTGATTCTCTGTCTACAACCGACGTGTTGATTACCATGACTCCACCTGGCTGTATCTGCTTCTCGAACTTTGTCAGCGAGGGGATATTCATCACGATCAGCTCGTTGGGACTCTCGGTTATCGGGGAACCTATCGGTTCGTCGTTTATCACTACCGTGCAGTTGGCCGTTCCTCCCCTCATCTCGGGACCGTAGGAGGGAAGCCATGTGGTGTACTTTCCATCGAACATGCCGGCCGTCGCTATAACCTGACCCAGGAGCATCACTCCCTGTCCTCCGAATCCGGCAGCCACCAGAAGATGTTCTTTCATTTCAGATCACCGACCTTATCGACAAAAACGCCGAGAGGGTATTCCTTTTTCATATTTTCGTTCAACCATTTTATCGATTCGACCGGACTCAAACCCCAGTTCGTCGGACAGGTGGAAAGCACCTCGACCATCGCGAAGCCCAGGCCCTTGAGCTGAACTGTGAAGGCCTTCTTTATCGCCGCTTTTGCCTTTCTCACTTCCTGTGGAGAGCTTACCGCAACTCTTTCGAGATAAACTATTCCGGCCGTTTCCTTTAGCAGCTCCGACACGTGAAGCGGGAAGCCTTCGGTTTCGGATTTTCTACCGTACGGGGAAGTGGTGGTCTTCATCCCCAGCAGAGTGGTGGGAGCCATCTGGCCGCCTGTCATTCCGTAGATCGCGTTGTTGACGAAGATAGTCGTTATCTTCTCTCCCCTGTTGGCGGCGTGAACTATTTCGGCCGTTCCAATGGCGGCAAGGTCACCGTCGCCCTGGTAGGTGAAGACCACTCTATCGGGCAACGAGCGTTTCATTCCGGTGGCTACCGCCGGCGCCCTTCCGTGTGGCGCAACCGTACCGTCAACGTCGAAAAATTCGTATGCAAAGACAGAGCAGCCCACCGGTGCGACCATCAACGTCTTTTCTCTTATGCTCAATTCGTCTATTGTCTCGGCTACAAGGCGGTGTATTATACCGTGATGGCATCCCGGACAGTAGGAGAACTCTCTTTTGGCAAGTGATTCCGGTCTCTTGTAAGTCGCTTCAGTCATATCATCACCTCATACATGCTTAAGTAGCTCTGCGAGAACTTCGTCGGGCGTCGGAACCATTCCACCGGTCCTTCCGTAGAACTGAACGGGGACGGAACCTTCGACGGCGAGCCTGACGTCTTCCACCATCTGTCCCATTGACATCTCGACGGTGAGGATCGTTTTAACACCTTCGGCAGCTTTTTTCAGCTCGGCGTAAGGGAAGGGCCAGAGCGTGATCGGTCTGAAGAGACCGACTTTGATGCCTTTACTTCGGGCCAGCTTCACTACGCTGCCGAGGATTCTTCCCATAGTTCCGTAACCTACGAGCATATACTCGGCATCCTCGAGGCCGATCGTCTCGTACCGTACCTCTTTTGCCTTAATTCTTTTATAAATTTCTTGAATAAATATATTCATCTTTTCCAGGTTCACGGGATCGATGTCGAAAGAAGTAACCTTGTTGGCTTCGCGCCCTGTCGCTCCCCGAAGTGCCCAGGCAGAATGGTCGTTTATCCCTTCCAGTTTGACGAACTCCGGGAACTCGACCGGTTCCATCATCTGTCCGAGCATACCGTCGGCCAGAATAAGCACGGGCATGCGGTATTCGTCGGCCATTCTGAAGGCGTCTTCCATGAGATCTACGGACTCCTGAATACTGCCGGGCGCGAGGACTATAAGGTGGTAATCGCCATGGGCACCTCCCTTGGTTGCCTGGAAGTAGTCGCTCTGGGCCGGTTGTATATCTCCCAGCCCCGGACCTCCCCTCACGACGTTCACGAACACTGCCGGAAGCATGGCTCCGGCTATGTAGGAAACCCCCTCCTGCATCAAACTAAAACCGGGACTGGAAGTGGATGTCATCACCCGGTTCCCGGTGCAGGCAGCCCCGTAAACCATGTTGACGGCCGCGACCTCGCTCTCGGATTGCAGGAATACACCCTCAATCTGTGGCATTCTACGGGCCATATATTCGATGAACTCGGACTGGGGGGTTATGGGATATCCAAAATAAATGCGGCAACCGGCCCTTACGGCGGCCTCGGCCATCGCTTCGTTTCCCTTGACCATCACTTTTTCGGCCATGTTATCACTCCTTCAGACCTTCGCCGTCTCTTTGAAGACGGTTATAGCGGTGTCGGGGCACATCATGTAGCAGAAACCGCACCCGATACAATTATCGGGATCGTGCTGTCTGGCGGGATGATAGCCCTTGCTGTTGAACTTTTCGGAGAAACTGAGTACTTTCTTCGGACAGAAGTTTATGCAAAGGCCGCAGCCTTTGCAACGCTCTTCGTCTATTTTCACGAAATTCTTACTCATTCTCTACCTCCCAAGGATTTTTCATGTATTTAACTATACGAAACTCGTGGTATCTTCCTTTAAGGGCCTTTACACCGTTCATGACGACGGTGAAGGCTACGGGGATGGTCGTTATTTTCGAGATCTCCTCGATGAAGTCCTCTCCGTGCAGTATCTCTTTTCCGGTCGTTTCCGGGCCTATGTTGGAGTTGTTCACGAGAAAGTCTATCCTCATCCTCGATTTCTCCCTTAGCCTTTCGACGTGTGATACGGCGTTGGCGATCGTATCGTTGAAAGGTCTGTAGGGATTCAAAACGTAGAAAGTGGTGCACCTCTCCGCCGGCAACCTACGGCTCAGAGACGATAGAACCACCGCGCCGTCGTCGTTTCCGCCGACGTCTATAACAATTCTGTATTCGGGGTTTTCCACATAACCGAAAATTTCGGGAGATATGATCGGAAGATCGGCATGGGCCAACTTTCCGGCCGGTGCAATTATCTTTATGCCATCTTTTCCAAAGGCTTCCCTGAGATCTCTAGATCTGTAGTAAGGGCTTATGGTATCTATATCGGCGAGCGCTACCCTCTGGCCGGCCTTCGAAAGCGATTGTGCAAAATTGAGAGCGATTTCCGTCTTTCCACTCCCGAACATACCCATGAATATCAGTATCTTACCGGGAAATTCCATCGTACTCTCTGGCCTCCTCTGAACCTTCGATAACCCTGAGGCCGGCCATGGCGAGAGCCAGTTCTTCGTTCCCACCCGGTACGATATCTATCGGAGCTATGAAAGACAGCTTTTCGGTGAGCCATGGGATCATGAAATTCTTATCGTAGGCTATGCCACCGGTGATTATTATTGAATCCACCTCGCCTCTGAGAACGGCGGCCATCTTCCCGGCCCATTTGATGATCTGGTAGGCCATCGCTCTGTAGGCCATCTTGCTGTTCTGATCGCCCTGGCGAATGTACGTCTGGACTTTCTGGCAATCTGTCGTACCGGTGTGGGCCATCAATCCGCCCCTGCCCTTTATAAGCTTCTTCATCTCGTCTTTTGTGTAAGTGCCTGAGAAGCAGAGCTTTATGAGACCGGTCAGCGGCAAAGTCCCCGATCTTTCGGGGCTGAAAGGACCGTCGCCGTCGAGAGCGTTGTTGACATCGATGACCTTTCCCTTCCTGTGGGCGCCTATCGAAATGCCTCCGCCCATATGAATGACCACGAGGTTCATCTCTTCGTACCTTTTGCCGTACCTGGCGGCCACCTGTCTCGCGACGGCCTTCTGGTTGAGCGCGTGGAATATCGATCTTCTCTTGAAATCGGGATGGCCGGAGTATTTGGCGAGCGGTTCCATCTCATCGACCACAACGGGGTCGGCGATGAAGATCGGTATGTCCCTGCCGCTCTCGCTCAAAAGCTCTCTGGCCAGTATCGCTCCGAGGTTCGAGGCATGTTCTCCGTAACGGGCCGTTTTCAGGTCCTCTATCATACTGTCGTTCACATGGTACGTACCGCCCTGGAGCGGCTTTAGCATTCCGCCCCTTCCGACTATCATATCTATTCCATCGAGCGGATAGCCGCTGCTCTGGAGAAATTCGACTATCAATCTCTTGCGGAAGAGCCTCTGCTCGTAGAGAGTGTTGAACTGAGCGAGCTCTTCGGGCTGGTGTCTTATGGTGTGTTCCCTAATGAGTTCGCGATCATTGAAAAGCGCGAGCTTGGTAGATGTGGAGCCGGGATTGATTACCAGGACGATTGGCATTCATACCCCTCCCGCCAGCACGACGTTGAGAGCGATGGACTGGAGTTTCGTCCTCTCGGAGTCGGCTCTGGATGTCAGAATTATCGGCACCTTCCCGCCCACAATCGTACTTGCCAGCTCTGCACCCGATAAAAAGGCCATAGCTTTGTAGAAGATGTTTCCGGCTTCGATATCGGGCATTATAACTATGTCGGCGTCCCCCGCTACCGGGCTGACTATACCCTTGTGCTTCGCAGCTTCGGCGGAGATCGCGTTGTCCAGCGCGAAAGGACCGTCAACCTCCACCATGCCCAGCTGACCGCGGGCGGCCATTTGAGAGAGTACTGCCGCATCAAGAGTGGCCTGCATCTTCGGATTTACGACTTCAACCGCTGCCAGAACGGCAACCTTCGGCACTTCAATACCCAGCGCTCTGGCGACCGAAGCAGCATTCACGATGGAGTCGGCTTTCTGTTGCAGATCTGGAGATATCACCATCCCGGCGTCGGTGACCAGGAGGAGTTTATGATATCTTTCCAGCTCGAAGACAGTCACCAGGTTCATGGTTCTGCCTGTCTTGAGGTTGAACTCGTCTTTGAGAAAGGCGCTCAGAAGCTCCCCCGTTTTTATATACCCTTTCATGAGAAGCTGACTCTCGCCGGAGGAAACTGAAAGTATCGCACTCTTTATTGATTCTGCCTTATTTTTGCAATCTATGATCGTGTAACCTTCTTTGAAATTCAGAGCCGAACACATCTTTTCTATCTTATCGGCCGAACCGTAGAAGCGGAAGGTGGCGATCCCTTCTAGATAAGCTTCCCTCGCCGATGAGATAACCACTTCATCTTCGGCGGCAGCCACCGAAACTACCTTCGGATTTTTCTTTGCCAGTTCCACGAGCGTTGAAAGATTGGTTATCAAAGTACCACCTCCGGATGGAACTCTCTCGCTTTTTCGACACCGGTGAGTACACGCTCTGCTCCCATAGCCAGCGACATGAGCTCATTCTCACCGGGTTCTATGACGACGAGAGCGAATCTGCTCACGTATCCTTTGATCATTTCTACAAAGCTGCCGTTGTAGGCCATGCCCCCTGTGAGAACTATCGCGTCTATCTGTCCCCCGGCCACTGTGCACATTCCACCTATCTCCTTGGCGATCCCGTAGGCCATGGCTTCGATCACTTCGCGCGCCTTTTCATCGCTTCTGGCCATTTCCATAGCTATTCTCAGATCGTCGGTACCCAGATAGGCGACCATTCCACCGGCTTTGGTGTACCTGGACAACAGCTCCTTCTCGGATAACCCGCTGCTGAAGCAGGCTTCCACGACGCTTCCTACCGGCAGCTCTCCCGACCTCGTTGGACTGAAAGGGCCTTCGTCGTTCGCGTTGTTTACATCGACCATCTTTCCTCTCAATTGAAGCCCAACGGATATTCCGCCTCCAAGATGCACCACTACCAGGTTGAGGTTCTCGAGATCTCTACCGAACTCGGCCGCCACCTGTCTCGCCGCTGCCTTCATGTTAAGCGCATGCAGGAGCGAAACCCTGGGTATCTGGGGAAGGCCTGAGTAACGTGCCTCGGGCGAAAACTCATCAACGGAGACCGGGTCTGTTATGAAGACAGGGATACTGCCACGTGACAGCTCCATCCCTATCGGGGCGGCCAGATTTGCAGGGTGATCCATTTTAGAGCTGTGAACCAGGTATTGGCACATCTCTTCGTTCACCCTGTAGGTACCACTCTCCATGGGAGGTAGTATCCCTCCCCTGCAGGCTATCGCATCGAACTGCTCAAGAGAGATCTCTTTGACAGCGAGAAAACTCCGTATCTCATCGGCTCTCGACGCCACTCCCTTGTCGTGCGGAGAATCTTCACGCTTCACATGCTTCAAAGACTCGGCGAGCACAAGCGTAGAGTCTTCGAAAACACCTATCTTCGTGGAAGTTGATCCCGGGTTTATAACCAGAACTTTCATAGTCTCACTCCCTCAAAGAAGATTCCGTTCCTCGCCGTATTCCATTATAACCTTCTTCAATCTTCTAACTCCTTCTATTATGTCGTTTTTTGGAGGGAGACAGAAGGAGAGTCGCATCGAGTTCTTGCAAGTGTCATCCAGTGAAAAAGCGATTCCCGGTACGAAGAGAACGTTCTCGGATTTGCCCATTTCCAGCATTTCATCGGTGTTGAAGCCTTCCGGAAGGGTGAACCATATGAAGAGACCGCCATCGGGTCTGGTCCAGTGGAACCCTTCCATATCGCCGAAGTTCTTCTCGAGTTCTGCCAGCATCAGATCTTTCTTCTCTTTGTAAAGGGCTATGGTCGGTTTGATCTGTGCCATAATATCGTGTCTCTGAAGGTATCTGGCCGCGAGCCTTTGCGTGAGACTGGGCGTGCAGAGATCGGCCGCCTGTTTGGCCATGACCATCTTTCTAATGACATCGTGACTTCCGATCACCACTCCGAGTCTCAGACCGGGAGAGAGTATTTTACTGAAGGTTTTGAGAAGCAGAACCCTGTCTTTTCCACCGATTTTGAATACGGAATCTATGGCTTCGCCATCGTACCTGAGATCCCCGTAAGGATCGTCTTCGACTATCAGGACATCGTACTTTTCGGCTATTTCAACCAGTCGCTTTCTCTTGGCCAGAGACATCGTAACGCCGCCGGGGTTGTGGAAATTGGATATGACGTATATGAACTTGACCTTTCCGATATCTCCCCTGACCTTTATCTCTTCGAGGCTCTGTTCGAGTTCATCGAGATCCACGCCGTCTTCGGTGAGATTCATGTAAACGTACTGTCTGGATCTCAAAGAGAAGGTGCTGGCAGCTCCCAGATAGACTGGCTTGGAAACGAAATAGATGCTGTCCTCGTCCAAAAAAATCTTACTCACCAGATCCAGCGCACTCTGAGAACCTACGGTGATGAGAAGGTTGTCCAGTTCCAGACCTTCGATCCCGTTCTCTCTCTTGAGCAGGGAGATGTACTCCTCTTTGAGTATCGGGTCTCCCTCGGTAGATGCGTATTGCAGTGTATATCTGTATTCATTTTCCAGTATTTCTCTGGATATTTCGGCCATTTCGTGCCTTGGAAAGGTCTCCGGATCGGGAACTCCCCCTCCAAAGGAAATCATTCCGGGTTTGCCGGTGACTTTGAGCAACTCTCTTATGATGTTAGACTTCATCTTTTTGGCCATCTTGGAAAACTTGTCGGTCATTGTGGAACACCCCCTAATTTTTTTTGTTTTTTCGATTTATGTTTCAATGTGTTAAAAGCAAAAACATGCCAGACCATTCGCCAAATCAGGTCTGGCTTTTAAAGCGAATTATAGAAAATTAAACTTCAGAAAGGCCTGGGTTGTGCAAGTGTTTGCGTGCAGTCTTGTTCAACACTGCAAATCTCTGCACTTATGCACAGGAAGTGGATCAAAAACTGAAGAACCTTCCGTATCCAGCCTTAAAATTGAATCCCAGCTTCTCGCCGAACGATAGCAAGGATGAGAATAAAAACTCCTGTCTGCCATCGGGGCTGTAGTGTAGATTAAAACTCAGCAAGGCCTTTCTGGTGATCGGTTCGGCCAGTCTGTACCAGTCGTATTCGAAAGGTTCGCCGTAATAATTGTCGATCTTGTAAACGCCCGATCTAAGATACTCCAGGCGGATTTCGGTCAGCACCTTTTCCGTTTCGTACGAGAGCGCGAGAAGGTCCAGAGTCACGTCCGGGCCGTAAGGGAATCCGTAGAAGCCGTTCACGACCACGTACTGTCCACCCTCTATATCACCGGCGTTGAAGCGGATCGGATTGGTGTATTTTCCCTCTTCGAAGTCTCTGTTGTAGAGGTAGGGAGTGCTGTGGTAATGCTCGTACTTCAATTTCAGTCCTCCGGAGTTCTCGAAAACAGTCTTTTCGCGGAGTGTGAACTGACTGTCCCATAGAAGCGGACCGGAGTAATTCCCGCCATCGATAAAAGTGTATGTACCGCCGGCATACCAACCCAGAGAAGTGGGGTTTTTCGTTCTGTCTCCCGGTATAAGTATGTCGTCGGCGTACAGTAACCCGTACAGATCGAAACGGTCGAGATCCAGCTCCAGGAAAATACCGGCGTTCACATTTGAGTTCCTGGCGTAATTGTTGTGGAAGATGGTGAAGGGGCTGAGGTCTCTCAAGTCGGGAAAGGTTTTGCTGATCAGGTTGGTTTCGACCAGACCTAACCTCAGGAGTTCGTTGCTGAAGCCGAACGAGTGACCGATCAAAGTCTTAGGACTGTTATAGACCGATCTATCGGAAGAGATGAGGAAAAAGTTGTAGAAATATCTGCCGTAGGAGACCTCTGTGTTCAAATCGAACCACAGATGTTCGAAGTAAGGAACGGTTTCCGACAACACGAAGTTGTACGTGGCCGGCCCGAAGTGGAGCTTCCTCTTGCCTGCCGAAAGTCTGATCAGGGAGTTCTCGTATTCGGCCAGTCCGACCCTGGGCAGATCGGTGTCGATATAGAGAGAGTTCTTGTTTGGATCTAGTGGCAGGTTGGACCAGCCTTTACCCCGCAGGTAGGCCGAAAGATCCTGCCTGAAATCGAACCTCAAGAGCGCCCTGTAAGAGGGGCCGGATAATTCGATTCCGAAAGTCGCAAAAGCCGGGTATGTGAAGTAGTCGTACATATCGTACATAGTCGGCCGGTAGTCTCTATCGTGCGCCGGTAGATTGTTGAGCGAAAGCACCGGAAAGAAACTGATGAAGAATCCCGGGCCGGAAAAGGCGAAAACCGTCACTATCAAGAACATTAAGATCAGAAAGAGCCTCTTCATTTCGAACTACCTCCCATAAATTCCTGAGTTGGATTGATCGCAATTAATTAAGTCAACTTGACTCATCCATTAATTATCGCTTCGATATCCCTCATCACCCCGTCCAGATGGCCGGGGTTAGTCACAATATCGACTATTCTGGCATCGATCCTGTACACCGGAGAGCGGTTGTAACTCCCTATCCAGTCGGAGTAAAGCCTATCCAGCTGTTCCCAGTACGCGATCGGTACGGCCAGCTCCATTTCGCGCCCTCTTCTCCTGATGCGCGTGAGAATCGTGTCGATATCGGCGTCTATGTAAACCAGAAGGTCGGGATTCTTCAGATAGTCGATCATCGCATAGAACATGGTTGTATAGGCATCATATTCTCTCCGGGACATCTTTCCGGTTTCAAAGAGGTTGCGGGCGAAGATCTCGGCATCTTCATAGATGGAGCGATCGAAAACCATGTTTTCGTTGGCCTCCGCGTGTTTCAGTGAACAGTATCTGTGATAGAGAAAGTAAGTTTGCAGATGGTACGACCATCTCTTCTGATCGTAGTAAAAATCCTCCAGAAAGGGGTTGTCGGAAACGGATTCGAAATGGACTCCGTATCGCAATCTCTCGGCCACCGCTCCGGCAATCGTGGATTTTCCGGCACCGACATTCCCAGCAAAGACGATTATTCTTCCCAAAGTTTATCTCCTCCGGTCATCGCAAAGTGGATTGGCAAGACAAAACCGGCATGATTGCCCTACAACAGATTCTATCATCAATGACAAACAAAGAAAACAGCGGCAGATACAACTTCCATTTTTGAGAATACGGGTCGGCCGGTAGATTGTTCAGTACGATTGAATTGATGATGTTCAATAGATGGTCTTAACGGAAGCGTTGTTGTATAATCTCTTTAAGGAACTCCGGTTGAGTTCGCACAAAACACTGAGGAGGGATAGAGATGAAGAAACTGCTTTTGCTGTTTGTGGTTCTTGGACTGGCCGTGGCGCTTTTCTCAGAGCCTTTGATCGTATGGCCCGATAAGGCTCATGGAAAGCCCCTGGTGGCCGGGCTGCATTCCCCCGTGTACGGAGAGGCCAAACTGGACGTCTTTGGAAACATAACCGGCTGGACTGGGCCGAACCTTGGGCTGGGCTGGACCTGGAAAACCTATTTCAGTCCTCTCGAATTGCAGAAGGTCAATTTCTACTATGAATTTGGAACCAACCTCGTGATCTTCCCCTACATCGGTGCGGGATTCGATTATGCCCTGGTTCTCCAGAACAACCAGACTCTTCTACTTGGAGCAGGGATAGCCGCTTCACCGCTTCAGGTTCTGTCTGCGATTCTCGCTCCTACAACCATTCCCGCAAGCATAATCTCGGCGATAAAGTTGAGTGTAGCCGTCGTATTCTGAAAAATCTGAGCGCAACCGATATAATAGACCCCGAAAGGGGTCTTTTTTGTTGAGCGAAGATCTTTCTAGCAAACAAGAACATGATAGCGAAGTAAGATCGACAATCACCAAATACTCCATAATCCTGGGCATAGCCCTGGCGATTATACTTATTCTTCTCTCTACCAGGGGACGGGTGGAGAGCTTTGATCCGGAAAGCACGATCGGTACGATAGAGCGGACCGCGGAGCTCTTCATAAAAGAGAGATTGCTGGATGAGGGCGAAAGTCTGGAGAGGATTGAGATTGTCAAAGTCAATTACTCCACCGTTGAATGGGGTGAGTACACCTACGAAGCCACCATCCAGTACAGAACTCTTTCGGGAGAGGAAACACTTTTCACCGGCTGGAAGTATTCGGTGAAAAGTGACAGTCTCGATCTCCTTCTCTACTCCAGGGGAGACGGTCCACCGGTAGAACCGTAGCATTTTGAAGGCTATGGGCCTGTCAATTCGATCTTAGAGATGAACAAGAGATTGACTTAAGGCATGGAATGAGTGTAAAATCTAATTATGTTTGAGATGCTCTATAAATCCTTAAAAGGGGGTATTCACATGAAAAAGCTGCTTATTCTGGTTGCCGTGCTTATGGTTGCTTCGATCTTTGTTGCAGCTCCAAAGAACTTCATTCTCGGTCAGGGTCTCTACGGAGATGTGGTGTACGATATGATGGGCAACATCACCGGTTTCGAGGGAATGGACTTCTTCCTTTTCCAGGCGAGCACGTATTACGAGAAACCGCTCACACCAAACGAAGTTAACGCTTTTACGTTCGATGGAAAGTTCCTGTTCTTCATCCCCGTCTTCGGCAGAGGCTGGGAGTTTCTGCTGAGACCTGCGGAGAGTTTGATACTGAGCGCGGGCTTGAGCCTTCTGTACAATTTCCTGCCCGGTGTGTATTTGAATCTAACGATCCTTCTATAAGGCAAACTTTTACGGAAGAAGCGGTGAGAAATCACCGCTTCTTTTGTTTAATATACCTGTACCCGACTTATAGCCGGGAGATGACGTTCCCCGGTTGGCAGGTCTTCATGAGTTATTTAAATCGCCGTGGTAACATAGTGAACAAGTCTTGAGTTCGAGGTGATGATAATGAATACTATAAAAGAAGATGCGCGTTACATAATTGAGAGATCCATAGAGACCGTACTGCCGGAGAAGGCGGTTTTCAATTCCCTGGAGAGTCTGCACTTACCCGGAAAAACTTTCCTGCTGGCTATCGGGAAGGCCGCCTGGAGGATGGCTAAAGCGGCGAGGGAGAAGCTCGGGCAGTCTATTACGGCCGGTGTGATCATCACCAAGTACGGACACGTTGAAGGAGACATACCGGGAATCGATAGTTTTGAAGCCGGGCACCCTCTTCCTGACGAAAACACAATCGCCGCAACGACGAAAGCTCTGGAAATGATAAACGCCATCAACCCCGACAGTATATTGTTTCTGATCTCCGGGGGCGGTTCGGCTCTCTTCGAAAAGCCCGTGGAGGGAGTTACTCTGGATGATCTGGTGGATATAAACAACCGCTTATTGAGGTCGGGAGCGAACATCGTCGAGATCAACGCGGTTAGAAAGCGTCTATCGGTAGTAAAAGGCGGACGTTTCGCGAAGATGTTCGCTCAAACTACGATACATTCACTGGTACTCTCCGATGTTCTTGGAGATAGACTGGATTCGATCGCCTCCGGTCCGGCATACCCCGACAGCAGTACCTGCGAGGATGCGCTATCCACAATTGATAGGTACGGTCTGGTTCTCAGACCGGAACTCCGCGAGATCTTGAAAATCGAAACGCCGCATCTTTTAAGTAACGTTCAAACCAGAATCATAGGGAGTGTCGGCAGGGCCTGCGAAGCTGCCGGCGTCTTTGCCAAAGAGCTCGGTTACGAGCCCATGATATTGACCACAACGCTCGATTGCGAGGCCAGAGACGCGGGAAGCTTCCTGGCGGCGATAGCCCGAGAAGAGGTGTATGACCGGCCTTTGAAGAGACCGTGCGCGATAATCCTCGGGGGGGAGACAGTGGTCCCCGTCAGGGGAACGGGACTTGGCGGCAGGAATCAAGAACTGGCCCTTTCATTCGCGATCGCGTCGAACGGGCTGGACAACGTTGCTCTGGCCAGTGTCGGGACGGATGGGACGGATGGTCCAACCGACGCCGCAGGCGCGATAGTGGATGGTGGTAGTGCCAGAGAAATGATCGAGCGGGGAATAGATCCATACATCTACCTCCTGGACAACGACTCCTATCACGCGCTGGAAATGTCCGGTGAACTTCTCAAGACCGGCCCCACCGGAACTAACGTCAACGATCTGGTAGTTTTGCTTTGCCGGTGAGAAACAAGAAGATCATAAGCAGTCGTTTTCGTTCGCAACTGGTCTTACCGGGGGAATTATACTTCCATTCCGTTGTATTTCGACATGACTTTTTTGAAGTCGCCGGCCACGATTTCCCGCGCAGACTGAACGGCGAGATCTATCGCTTTGCTCACGGTTCTGTAATCCTCGTCTGAAAACTGCCCGAGCACGTAATCGATCATATCGCGGTTCTCCGGGAGAGGTCCCACGCCTATGCGGATTCGTGGAAAGTCCTTCGTTCCCAGTTCGGTGATTATCGATTTTAAGCCATTGTGTCCTCCGTCTGAGCCATTCTCCCTGATCCTTATCCTTCCCAGAGGGATCCAGATATCGTCATAGACTATCACGACCGTATCCTCCCGGGTGAGGTTAAGATCCGCGATCAGACTCTTCACCGCGATACCGCTGAGATTCATGAAGGTCAGTGGTTTCGCCAGATATATCTTGGGCTCTCCCTCCAGAAGATAGGCTTCGTAAATCTTCTTTTTGGAGGTCTTCCGGACTCCATTCCTCATCATCTCGTCCACGAAGAGAAAACCCACGTTATGTCTGGTGAAAACATAACGTGGGCCGGGATTTCCCAGACCTATAAAAAGGAACACTATTTATTCCTCTTCTTCCTCTTTCTTTCCCTTGTTTATAACTTCGGGTTCGGTACCCTCTTTTTCTTCCGGCGCTTCTTCTACTTCGGCTCCTCTGGCTGCCCTAGGAAGCTCTATAACAAGAACTGGCTCTTCACCGTCAGCCAGGGGCTTCATTCCTTCGGGAATCGGAAGATCTTTGACTCTCAGTATCTTGCCGACATCGAAAGAAGAGATATCGACATCTATCGATTCAACGATATCCTTTGGAAGCACAGAGACGGGAAGCTCGTTGATTATATGCTCAACGATTCCACCTTTTTCAATGCCGATCGGCTTTCCGCTCAGCCTTATCGGAATGTGAATCTCCATTCTGCGACCTTTGGACGGAGAGTAGAAATCCAGGTGTATAATCGCGTCGGTCACCTTGTTTCTTTGAACGGATTTCAGAAAGACATGGTGCTCTTTGCCATCCATGGAAAGGACGACGAAAGTTGTTTCAGCGATCTTGTTTATATGTCTGAGTACCTCGACTTTGTCGAGGCTTACAGAGAAAGTCTCCACTTCGGGTCCATAAACTACCGCCGGAATCCTTCCCTGATTCAGCAGGTTCTTTGCTCTGGTTTCTCCGCTGCGAATTTCGGCAACGAAATTTATCTCGTGCATTTGTTTCCCTCCTCTATCTGAACAGAATACTCACCGAGAGATTTTTCCTGACACGCGTCAAAGCCTCTGCCAGAAGAGGAGCTATAGACAACATCCGTATGTTTTCCGGCAGATCGTCGTGGTGAATCGTATCGGTAATGAAGACCTTCTCCAGTTCGGAGCCAGCGATTATCTCCTTGGCCTCTCCCGACAGGACACCGTGAGTCGCACAGGCGAATATCCTCTGAGCGCCGTTGGATTTTAGCATCTTGGACGCTTCCACAAGTGAACGACCGGTGTCAATTATATCATCAAAGATTATGGCTGTCTTACCCTCCACCTCACCAATTATGTGCACCATCTCGGCCACGTTGTCCTTGGGTCTCCTCTTGTCGAGAATCGCCAGGGGAACACCCAGTTTGGCTGCGAACTTGCTGGCCCTTTTCACCCCGCCGATATCTGGTGAAACCACTACCGTTTCGTCTTTATTGAAAAAACGTCCGCTGAAGAACTTCGAAAAGACGGGGAAGGACCAAAGATTGTCCACGGGGATGTCGAAGAAACCCTGGATCTGTTCGGCATGAAGATCGATCGTTATTATCCTGCTGGCACCTGCGGTGGTGATGAGGTTGGCGACGAGTTTGGCCGTTATAGGGTCTCTTCCTCTGGCCTTTCTATCCTGACGGGCGTAACCGTAGTAGGGAATCACGACCGAGATCGAGTGAGCAGAGGCCCTTCTGAAGGCGTCTATCATGATCAGCAGCTCCATCAGGTTTTCGTTTGCCGGGCTGCAGGTAGATTGAATTACGAATATATCGTGACCTCTGACGGTTTCGTCGATCTTGAGGTTTATTTCACCATCCGAAAACCTCTTCGTGTGACAGTCTCCAAGGTGAACTCCAAGATAGTCGGCAATGCTCTTCGACAGAGCGAGATTGGCCGAACCCGCAAAGATCTTCATTTCATTCGTCTGATATGGCATCAGTCCTTCTCCTCTCTGTTCTTTTTATACTTACCCTCTTTGTTGATCTGTCTGGCCCTTCCGAGCGCCAGCGAGTACGGGGGGACATCGTCGGTTATGACCGAGCCCGCCGCCGTGACGGACCCTTCACCGATCTCGACCGGCGCAACCAGCGAGGAGTTACTCCCGATGAAGGCCCTGTCGCCGATACTGGTTTTGAATTTGTTCTTGCCGTCGTAGTTGCATGTGATCGTTCCAGCGCCTATATTGGCATCTTCACCTATGATAGTGTCGCCCAGATATGTGAGATGGTTGGCTTTCGATCGTTTGCCGAGGATCGATTTCTTGAGTTCCACGTAGTTGCCGACATGAGCCTGTTCCATGATCACCGCTCCCGGCCTCAGACGGGAATAAGGCCCAACCCTGGCTCCTTCCCTTACATCTGCTTCCAGTACTTCCGAGCGTACTATTTCGACATTGTCTGCAATTTTTGAATCCTGTATCCTTGTCATCGGTCCTATAAGACAGTTCTGACCGATCGTGGTCTTACCATAAATAAAGGTCATGGGTTCTACTACGCTGTCGATACCGATCTTCACTCCCGGCCCTATGTGTGTAGTTTCTGGATCGACTATCGTCACACCGGCTTCCATTAGAGTGTTGTTTATCCTCTTTCTGGCGATTCTCGCTACCTGTGCAAGCTGTGCCCTGTTGTTTATACCGAGAACCTCCTCGGCATCGGCTACAACCAAGGTGTCGGCTCTGCCGGCAATGCCGACCGTATCGGTCAGATAGTACTCCCCCTGGTCGTTGCTGTTCTTAAGGGTTACTATCGAGTTACTTATGAAAGCTCCCCGGAAGGCGTAAATGCCGGTGTTCACTTCCTTTATATTCCTGATCTCTTCGCTGGCATCTCTCTCTTCGACGATCTCAACCTTTCCGTCACGCTTCACAACCCTGCCATATCCGGAAGGATCAGGCGGAACCATCGTGAGAAAAAGCACGTCCAGATCGGCCTCTCTCCTCCTGCGGACCATCTCCCGAAGAGTCGAAGGCTTTATCAACGGTTCGTCTCCAGCCACAATCACGACATCGTCGTCGTCGAGAAAATCTTTGGCCATCATGACAGCGTGTCCGGTACCCAGTTGTTCATTCTGTCTGACGGTCAGTATATCGCTTTCCAGAAGCGATTCAATTATCTCCGCTCTGTAACCGGTTACGACCACCACCCTGTCGACTCCGGCCTCTTTCAGGGATGAGACCACCCAGTTAACCATCGGCCGATCGATAATCATATGTGCGACTTTCGGCAGGTTCGACCTCATTCTCTTGCCGAGACCTGCGGCAAGAACTATTCCAGTCACTCAATATCCCCCCTTGAGTTCAGATCGTCTGCGCTCTTTTCTTTCACTAGTATTCCCGCATAATTATATAGCAGCATAGTTAACATTCGATGGCCCGGTAAAATAAAAGTGTGACTCCGGAAGTCACACTCTGTACCGTTATTCGAGAAGTGCGGCCACTTCTTTTAGCTTCTCTATTATGGGTATTTTCTGCGGACAGAGCTCCTCGCATCTACCGCATTCGACACACATGGATGCTCTGTTCTCGGGTTTGAAGAAGTTGCTGTAAGACCTTCTCGCACCTTCCACATCGTCGAACATCGCGGCATCGTTGTAAACCTCAAAAGAATCGGGTATAGCCACGTTGTTGGGACAGGGCATGCAGTACCCGCAGGCGGTGCAATTGATCTTTATCCGGCTTATGTATATTTCTCTGACCCTGGTTATAAGGGAGAGTTCCTGAGAGGTCAATGAATTTGGAAGGGCCGCGCCTGCTATCTCCAGATTCTGCTCCACTTGTTCCATGCTCGACATACCGCTTAGCACAACCCCGACAGCCGGATCGTTCCACACCCATCTTAGTGCCCACTCGACGGGCGATCTCTTCTGTGGAGCCAAATCCCATATCTTCCGCACATCTGCGGGGATACGCCTGACGAGTTTACCGCCCCTGAGAGGCTCCATTACTATAACACCCATCTCCCTTTTGGCCGCGTAGTTGAGCCCATCGGTTCCGGCCTGGTAGTCGGTGTCGAGAAAGTTGTACTGTATCTGGCAGAACTCCCAGTCGTACGCATCGACGATCTTCTTGAAAGTCTCCAGCGTATCGTGAAAGGAAAACCCGATGTGCTTTATTCTACCGCTCCTTTTTGCCCTGTCCATGAAGTCGAAGACGTTGTTCTTCACAAGGTTGTCCCAGAATCTGCCGTTCAGGGCGTGAAGTAGGTAGAAGTCTATAACATCTGTCTGGAGTCTCTTGAGCTGCTCGTTGAGATAGTGATCCATGTCTTCGTGACTCTTTATGAGCCAGCTGGGAAGCTTCGTGGCAAGATTCACCTTTTCCCTGTACCCGTCTTTGAGGGCTTCGCCTACGAACGGCTCGCTCTGGCCGTTGTGGTAACCCCAGGCCGTATCGACATAATCGACCCCGTTATCTATGGCGTGTCTCAACATACGCGTCGCTTCGGGTATATCTATGCCGCTGTCGAGCGTGGGCAACCTCATACATCCGAACCCCAGGGCAGATACCTTTTCTCCGGTCTTTCCCATTTCTCTGCGAACCATTTTATACCTCCGGAAGAATATAGAAGATTCTTGAAAGCCACATTATATTCTACAATATCTGCCCCGGATTTTCGACCCGATTTATGATCAACTCCTAGAGAGCGTCGTAGATTCTTTTTTCACCCTCCAGCTCCCTTAGAGGAGCGATATCCTGTGTCACTTCGAGCGTTCCTATGTACCTTTTCTGTGAATCCCTGAGGGCTATGTATTTTATGTATACCATTTTTGGGCCGAGGTTGAGCCAGAAGTCTGCGACATCACGTTGGCCGGCTTTGAAATCGGCGAGGATTTTGTTGACGACGTTCACGCTTTTTTGCGGATGGCAGTTCTGAACTTTCCGTCCTATGACCGCACGCGTTCTCACAAAGATCCTGTCCGGTCCTTCACTGAAGAAACGAACAGTGTCGTCGCCGTCCACAAAGGTTATGTCGAAGGGTAAAGAGCTCATCATCGCTCTGAGCTGCTCGAAAGTCAGGTAGCCACTACCCAGGTTCAAAAGGCCTTCCCTACTGGAGGCTTCCATTTTCGATTCCGAAAGTGAGAATTCCACAGGCATCGGTCGATATGCGAAATAGCCTATCCCGTCGAACTGTATCCTGATGTCGCGCCACTCTTCCAGTGAGAGCAGTTTCAAAGCCGAGGGGAAGAGTATTTTGTGCTCTTTGAAGATGTGATTGGAAAAGATCTCCCCGATACCTATCGAAAGATCGAAAACCTTTGCCGGTTCGACTGTGCCGTCGTCTATCATCTCTCTCAGCTTTTTGCGCAATCCACGAACCTCATCGTGTTCCTTCCACATGATCGCGGGCGGCTGTACCAGTCCGTGCTTTTCCAGATAGGGAAAGAGTACGTTCTCCTCCTTGAGGAAATATTTCTCTACCTCGTCCATGTAGTCGAGCAGATTGGCTATGGCCTGGACGTCGCTCTGCGTTAGATCTCCGTTTCTTATACGGCCTGCTCGATCGCGCAGTTCTTTCGACCTGTTGAGGATGTCTCTATGTTCCTCGACCAGTATGTGGAGAGGGTGCCACGGCTCAACGTCGATCTCATCTTCACTGAGCGCCTCTTTGAAAACATCCAGGTGAATGTTGCACATGAGCTGGATACTCTCTGCGGGCATACCCTCGTTGACGAGTTCCTGCTCGATCTTTGCAATCTCTATAGGAGTCATTTCCCTGACGACTCTCATGAAATCCTCTTTCACTTTCTCGAGGTTTTCCGGATCATCGTGTATTCTCTTTATAAGATTCTTGAGAAAATCTTCCCTGTTGAACAGTTCGCTCATTTTCACACCTCCGTCTTCTAAATCAGATGATACTTCAGCGTGAAAGAGAGGTCAGTAACATATGTTACCTCAACGGTCGATTATCTGGCCGTGTACCCGCCGTCAACCATCAGCGACTCCCCGTGTATGAATGATGCCTCGTCGCTGGCTAGAAAGAGCACGACACTGGTAACTTCTCTGGGTTCTCCGAACCTACCGACCGGATGGAGGGCCACCATCATCTCGTAGGCCGGCGAGGTTTGGCCCATACCGGCCGCTTCCAGCAGGGGGGTCTTGATGAAGGCCGGGTTGATCGAGTTTATTCTGATATTCCTGCTGGCGTATTCGAGCGCCGCCGCTTTTGTCAGTCCAACCACGCCGTGTTTGGAGGCCGTATATGCCGAAGCGTTGCTGAAGCCGACTTTTCCGAGAATCGAAGAGTTGTTTATTATGGCTCCTCCACTCTGCTTAAGCATCTGTTCGACTTCGTATTTCATAGAGTAAAAGACCCCGCTCAGGTTTATGGAGATTATTCTTTCCCATGTATCAACGGGATACTCGGCTACCGAAACGGAAGGGCCGCTTATGCCTGCGTTGTTGAAGGCTATGTCGAGCCTTCCGAATTTCTCGACGATTGTTTTAACGACTTTTTCCGTCTCTTCGGCGCTGGAAACATCGTGCTTCAAAAAGATCGCCCTGCCGCCATGGCCGTTTATCTTTTCTACGAGTCCTCTACCCTTCTCCTCATCGATATCGGTGACAACCACCGTCGCACCTTCATGCGCGAAGGCTTCAGCCGCATCGGCACCTATTCCGGAACCTCCACCCGTAACCATCGCAACTTTTCCTTCGAACCTTTTCATAGTTATTCCTCCTTTCTCTCACGATATCCGATGTTATTTATCGGCTATATTTATTATATCACAAAGGCTCGAAGGGTTACTGTTCATAATAATTAGCAAGATTTCCGAGTTGTGCGATGAGAGAGGCCAGAGATAACAGTTACGAAGAGTGAAAGATTTTCACGCTCATTCCTCTTACCTTCAATATCAAGACCCCGGCGCGTGAAGGCAGAAGAGAATTACCCTCCAGGAATGTATAGATTGAAGGCATCTTTCAGGTTGGCGATTTCTACTCCCGGCATTCTGGAGAGTTTTCCCGAATCGAAGCCGAAGAATATTAGATAGACCGACTCAGGCACTCCGGTCCTTATGTAGGCGTCTTTGTTCAGCATTATCGTGTATTTGGTCTCTATCTCGGGATTTTTAAGGTAGTAGAACTTCTCTTGAGACAGACCCGGTTTGAAGTTTTTCTGGAAGTAGTATGCCGAATCGCTCGAGCTCTTTTTCATCCCTATCCAGACTTCCTTGGTGCCAGTCACGAAGACTCTGAAATAGGGTCTGTCGCTCTGATGCTGCATTTCAGTCAGTATAGCGTCTAGATCTACGCTGGTATTGGAAAGGAAATTTTTGGCCACTATGTATTTCTCTAGCGTGCCACCCCCTCCAAGCAATCTCTCTATACTGGCTAACTTGGTCTGGAAATCGGCCTCCATCTTCTCTATCTTTCTCTCGTAAGAATTCTTCAGTTCGGTCATCTCTTTCCTGACCTGCCCAACACGGTTCACTGCCATCAACGAGAAGACAAATCCAACTATCGATGCCAGTATCAGTGTCAATCCAATTATCATTGCCGGTGATTGTTTACGTCTCTTCGCCATGTTTCTACCTCTTGATTGCACAGAAGAATAGGTGCTCGGACCTGGAGAAGGTCTCTTTCTGCCTGCAATAACGGTACTCCCACTCGCAGGCTCTGGAGATGTTCGACGCCAGCGAAACTTCGTTGTAGGGATAAAAGGCGATCAGAGAAGCCATATCGACCAGTTCGAAGCCGTTGGATCTTAAGATGCCGCTTATCTCTCCAGGAAAGTAAGCACGTGAAAGAAAGCTCTTGTTGCTCACCGATCTGTCGCCGATCGGAATCTTTCTCTCGTCCAGCAATTTCTGGGCCATCGAATAATCTGCAAGGGAGAGGAAGTCCTGGAGGAAGGCCCAGGCATTATCGACACTGGCAAGGAGTTTGCCCCCTTTCCTTAGTACTTCGCCGATTTTCTTTAAAACCTTTTCCGGCTCCATAGCGTAAGAAAGCACATCTCCCATTGCCAGCACACAGTTGAAGGAAGCCTTTTCAAAAGGAAGGTCCTCTCCGCCGACCTCATGAAACTCGATCTTCAGCTCGGCCAGTTCGGCTTTCATCTTTGCCACTTTCAGCATCTCCCCGGCCGGATCTACGGCAATGACGTCGTGGCCGTCTTCGGCCAGCCTCAAGGCCCATCTTCCAGTGCCTGTGCCGAGATCTAGTACCCTGGAGCGGCGAGCTATATGATCGTCCACCAGTCTTTCTACGAGCCTGTGATAAAGTTGCCAGTAAGGCTCCTCGTACATGTAATCGTATCTAGTTGCGATATCGTTGTAATATTCCCACGACTCCCTCAAACCTCGCACACCTCGCACCAAATAATGAAGGATCTATATCAATCTACCGGATGCCCGAAGAACCTGCGAGCTTCGGGTCAATCCTAGTATAATACATAATCGATGAGAACAAGTCTCCGGTTGATTTCGACGGACTGAAGAGAGACCCGAGGAGATGAGCGGACAAACCGGGGAGCCTCTCCCCGGTTATTTTTCTTCTTTTAAACTGAAACCGCTCATGAAAGTCTTCTGGAATATCAAAAGCATTATGAGAGGTACTATCATGGCCGTTATCGTTCCTGCCATGATGATGTTCCATTCCGCTGCCTGGGCTTCGCTGGCCAGCAGCATCTTGATGCCGATCTGAACGACTCTCATGTCGTTGGTTGTAGTTATTATGAGGGGCCACAGATACTCGTTCCAGATGAAGTTGAACTCTATCAGAAAAAGCGCGCCCATATTGGTTTTTGAAAGAGGAAGGAGCACATTGAAGAGAAACCTCATAGGACCGGCACCATCTATTCTCGCGGCGTCCGAGAGCGATGTCGGGACGGTCATAAAGAGCTGGCGGAAGAGCAGCGTCCCCGTGGCGCTGGCAAAGAAGGGTATTGTGAGAGCGTAGTAGGTATTTATCCAGTCGAAGCTCTTCATCAGTTCGTAAGTCGGTAAAATCCTCACAGGAAGCGGAAGCATGTGTGTTATCAGTATCATGCCGAAGAAGAAGAACTTTCCCTTGAAGTCGCCGAAGTAAGTGAAGGCGAAGGCCGCCAGTATAGCGAAGCCTATCTTTCCGGTCGCCACGATGAAGGCCGTGAAACCGCTGTTTAGCATAAGTCTGCCCATGTTCACAGTCTTCCAGGCCGTCACGTAGTTCTCTATTATGTTCTTTCCAGTTGTGAAACGGGGTGGGTAGCTGTAGGACTCGGCTGCCGTGAGCGTGCTCATACTGAAGGCGTAGTAGATCGGGAACATCACCACCAATGCCATGCCGGTGAGCACCAGGTATATCACCATTTTTTTAAGATTTTTCTTCTTCATGTTTATCCATCCCCACCCGTTATCCGTAGAAGACTTTTCTTTCGGTGTATTTGAATTGGAGGACGGTCAGAATGGCGACGAAGACGAAGAGGACGACCGACTGCGCGGAAGCGAAACCGGTGTTCATGCTTATGAAACCATCCCTGTAAAGCTTATAGACCAGCAACTCGGTCGCGTCGCCCGGACCACCTTTGGTCATAATATCTATCAGTCCAAAGACATCGAAGAAGGCGTACAGCATGTTCATAATCAGAAGAAAAAAGGTCGTCGGCGAAAGGAGCGGCAGGATGATCTTGAAGAACTTCGTTACGCCGGAGGCACCGTCTATAGAGGCAGATTCCAGGAGTTCTTCGGGAATAGCCTGCAGGCCGGCCAGGTAGAAGATAATGTTGTAACCCAGCATCTTCCACGAAGCGGCTATGACAACGACCGCGAGAGCGAGGTTTCTATCGGTCATCCAGTTGATCCCTATCCCCGTGATACTTCTTATTATATAAACTATCGGACCGCTCGACGGGTTGAACATGAGCGCCCATATGGTCCCGGCGATGGCCGGTGAGATGGCGTAGGTCCAGATGAAAAAAGTCCTGTAAACGAATAGACCGCGCAGCTTCTGATTCAGTAACACGGCTATGACCGTTCCCAGCGACAGGCCGATGAGCACCACTAATACGGCGAAGATAAGGGTTATTATCAGGCTGTGCAGATAGGCTGACGATTGGAAGAGTCTGGTGAAGTTCTCGAAACCGACGAAGAACTTTCTATCGCCGAATGGAGAAACCCTGAAGAAGCTCATATATATGGACTGAACGGTCGGTACGATGAGAAAGATAATAACTATAACAATCGAGGGAGAGAGCAAGATGTACGGGAGCACTCGATTGGGAAATCTTCTCTGCATTTTTTTCTTTCACCGCCTGAAAATGGATTAAGGGGAGGGGAAAAACCCCTCCCCGTCGAAAAGCAAATCAATCACCGTATAGTTGAATGTACTCTCTCAGTATGTTGTTGCACTCTTTTGCCGCATCGTCGAGAATCCTCTTGGCTTCCTTTTCGTAATCCTTTCCCTTGTACTGAACGGCCTTTTCGACGGCTGAATCGACTACATCTCTTATCGCGACGAAGTTACCCAGTCTGACTCCCTGTGCTTCGGGTATGTTTGATCCGCTGAGTATCTGCAGGAAGGCGGTCAGGTGGTTTGGCTGAGAAGCGAACCAACCCTCATCCATGAGTAGCTTGACGGTCGTGTTGCTCGAGGGGAAGTAACCGGTGCTCTTATGCCATTGCAGAGAGACTTCGGGCCTTATTATGTACTTCAGGAATTCCCAGACAGCCTTGTTTTCAGCTTCGGACTTTCCCTTGAGAACCCATATCGTGGCGCCTCCGATAACCGAGTTTCCTCTGGGGTAACCTTCCATTCTCGGCAGGAAGGAAGTCCCGACGTTGAAAGAGGCGGTCTTCTGAATGGAACCCACCGAAGAAGTCGATTGGATCAACATGGCGACTTGCCCGGTGAGGAAAGCAGTGTTGGCGCTGTACTCCCTACCACCATAGACGAAGACCTTGTCCTGTGCCCACTTCATCCACTCGATGAAAACCTTCTGACCGAACTCTCCGTTGAATAGAACCTGCGAAGCCTTGGCCTCTCTACCGTTTTGGTTGTTGGCGTAGAACTGCGCATGAGTTGCGTGCATCTGCTCGAAGACCCATGCCGGCCAGCCGAACGAGATACCTCCCTGAGATGCGCCCGATTGTACAATCTTTTTGCCCATTTCGTACAGTTCGTCGAAGGTTGACGGTGGCTTGTTGGGGTCCAGCCCGGCCGCCGCGAAAATATCTTTATTGTAGTAGAGGATGGCAGTCGACGAGTTGAATGGCATGGAGTAGAGTTGATCGTTCACCGAGTAGTAGTTCAGGATTGGGGTGACGACGTCTCCCCAATCGAAACCCGGCTCGGCCAGCTGGTAAACTGGAAGGATAGCTCCGCTATCTAGCATGGTCTGTAGTCCGACTTCGTAAACCTGTACGATGTGGGGGTGTGTTCCAGTTCTGTAAGCTGCTATCGCTTTGGTGAGAGTTTCGGCGTAACTCCCGGTGAATTGCGCAACCACTTCGATCTCGTTCTGGCTTTCGTTGAATCCCTTGACGACATTATCAACGGCGGTGAGGTTGCTGCCACTCATCGCGTGCCAGAAAGTGATTGTTGTTTTGGAAAAAGCCACGACCGAGAGAAGAACCAGAACAACGACTAGTATCTTCTTCATGCAAATGCCTCCTTGTTGAAAAATGGAAGTACGATGGATCGCAAAATGATTATAACACCACCACTCTCGACAAAAAACCCTTCGACTCGCGCCGAAGGGTAAAAAAACCTTTTGAATACGTGAATACAGTCTATACGGTCTTTTATTTTACGCTTCTCCTGACTCTCCTGTCACCTATTCCTTCGATCATTTCCACGAAGACTCTGTCAACTACCAGAATCACGAGAAAGCAGAACCCGAAAAATTTCCTCATAATCGATCCCTCCTGAAACTTTGGATTATTTATACTCAATTCTCAAATAATTTTATATCTTAGTACATTTATACTATAGCTTGGCACAATAATTTGTGTTACGCAGATATTTAATCGATGAAAAGAAGATAATTGATTATTTTGGCTCATATATTAGATTTATTGAATTAAATACTGTGATTAGTGAATTCAGTATTTGAAATAATATCTCCAGGAATTCTCAAAAAGCAAGAAAGAGCGAATGTGTTACCGGGAAACTCGTTACAGTTGCGCAGAGGGTAACCATACCTTCAGGAAAAAACCGATCGTCTTTTATCGATATTCCGACTTCTATGGTCTATAATTTGAGCAATCTAGTCTGAACGGAGGGATTGTTTATGAGCATAGGCATAGTCACAGACAATACGTGCAACCTTAAGTCCGCTGAGATTGAGAAGCTGGGGGTATATATAGTATCGCTCTACGTCAACAGGTCCGGTAAATACACCAGAGCGCTCGATCTCGATCTCGATTCCTATTACAACGAGCTGGGGACTGTAGCGGAACTTCCGACCACTTCGCAGCCCTCTCCCCAGGATTTTATGGAGGCCTTCGACAGGGCACTACAAAACTTTGATGTTCTCGTTGTTCCTCTGATTTCAGGTAAGCTGAGCGGCACTTTCGTTTCGGCGAGCATAGCTTCCAGGGATTTCGATATGCCCGTTCACGTCATAGACACGCTGCTCACGGAAAATGGTCTGGGGATGCTTATCAGGAACCTGTCGAAAATGATCGAGGAAGGCAGTGATACAGATACTCTGGTCAAGTACGCAACCGATTTTTACAAAAAAATCCGCACGATCTTCTCCGTGGATGACCTCAATTATCTCTACAAGGGGGGTAGGATCGGAAAGGCTAAAGCCCTTATGGGAAACCTCCTGAAGATGAAACCCGTTCTCCAGATGGACGAAGGCGAACTGAAGCCCGTTGAAAACGTCAGGGGAAACAAAAAGCTCCTCCAGAGTATGGTGGATCACACTCTCAAAGGTAAGGACCCGGCCGAGCTCAAAAGGGTCGATATCGTGTACATAAAGAGAAGCGAAGATGCCACAGAGCTGAAGAGAATACTGCTTGAAAGGGTTCCAACTGTCGAGGTCGAGATCTCGTTGATCGAACCTGTTATAGGTACGCATCTCGGCCCGGAGGGGATCGGTATAATCAGCGAATGGGCATAGTCTGATCCCGAAATTTGACGGCGATTCGAGCGGAGGGGCTTTTGAAGCGCTTGAATTGCCGTTTTTTATATGGTTAACTATCAAAGACTGGGGGTGTTCAGGTGAAAACGATCGATAGAGTCGAAACAAGAAAGGGAAGGATCTACGATTTTTTACCGGGGATATACAGGCTTACAAACAACGAAAGGCTGGTCGAACACTTCAAAGAGCTTACGCCGGGCTACAGGCCCGTCGGCGAGATAGCCGAATGGGTAAGGATCACTCTCAAAAAGCTACCTGAGTCGATACTGGAAAAGATGGATCTGTACTTCAACTGGCAGACGCCGCTTGCCATGAGATTGAGTCCGATCATAAGCGAAAATGGTCTCAAAACGGTTGACGAGTTCTTGAAAGCCCTGCGGGCAGTACCCCCGGAAGATCTGCTGAGGGACTTCCTCCTGATCGGTCTCGGTCCGAGGGCCGTAGGCTTCGATGAAAGCATAATCTCGCAGATGCTTGGCGACCAACAAAAGGCGCTAGTTTTCCTGGCCAAGAAAGCCGTGCTGACACCCCATCAGAAAGCTGTCATGCTGGATTTCTTCTCCAACCCAGTTTCGATGAAAGACGATTTCGTGTATCTTCTGGAATGGTACGCCGAGCACATCTTTCCCACAATTTCCTACGACGAAGGTGCCATGGAAGAGAGCGAAAGAGATCTGATTAAAAACCTCCAGTCCAGGGGCGAGGAGTACCTTCTAAAACTCATAGACAACATGCGTTACGATGAGTTGGAAGACGGGAGGAAGATACTGCTGGCCATCTCCTATTTCGTGGAGAACGCCCAGGGCGGTGTCTTCCATCCCAGAGCGAGAAACGACCTCTTCGTCGTAGGATACAGATTCGTGAATTCAGTTCTCGAAGACGACCCACTTCGTCAGGCCGCCGCGAGGTACAGGGCTATGGGAGAACCCAGACGCATAAAGCTTTTGCGCATGCTCTTCGGGAAACGCTACACCGGCTACGACATCTCCAGAAAGTTGAAGATGTCCAACGCAGAAGTTACTGAGACCTTCAGCAATCTGGTCGCCTGCAACCTCATAAAGACCTACCGCACTCAAGAAGGAGTTTACTTCACCGCCGACCGCGATGAAGTGATCGATTTGCTGATCGGACAGCTGTCAGAAAACGACTAGAACGACCAAAGCGTCTGGAACGGTTAGCGCAGCTCCTTTCCGCCGGAACTCTCCGGTTTGTCGTACCTTTCGAACATCGGCTTGTCCAGGCTACCGTCGCTGCTATATCCAAGGATCTCCCAGTATCCTCGGTAAGTCTCATCGTCCGAAAGTTCTATTTCTTCTACCCAGCGAGCCCACTTGTAGCCCCATTTATCTTCCGCCACCACTATGAAAGGAAAGCCCTGCGCCGGGGGTAGTTTTATACCATTCAATTTATCGGCGAGTATGATGTTCCTTTCCTTAACATAATCCAAACTCAGGCTGGTAGTGTAGCCGTCTGTGGATTTGAAGATCACGTTATCCACCTCCGCTGTTGGGCCGGCCTTCTCTATGAGTTCCACGAGCGGTATCCCTTCCCAAAGCATTTTGGCGGTCCATCCCTCGACGCAGAAAAGAGTCACGACTTTCTCCATGTGTTCCAGTTCCTGAAGAGTGGAGTAACTCATCTCGTAAGGCCTTTCGACAAGTCCGCCGATCCTGAGAATGTAATTCTCTTCGTTGACGTACTGTACACCCTTTATGGAGTTCTCTCTGAAAGCGCTGAGATCATCTAGCCTGATTCCCTGGTAATCTCTCACCAGTATCTCCTGTACATCTTTTTTCGGTGAGTTGTTTATTCCAAAGACTATCACTGTAACTACGATTACGCATAAGAATATGAAAAGCAGAACCTTCACCAGTTAACACCTCCGACGACTTATCTGGTACCGTTATAATTAGACATCGATGCTTAATTTGTAGTTCGCCAGCCTGGCAAAGAAAAGCCCGGAGAAGACTCTCCGGGCAGGGTGGTAGGAGAAGAAGCCTTGTCAAGCGAAATTATGACTTCTCCAACCTTTAAAGAGTTCAGATCTAAACTTCATCTGAGCAAAATCGTCTTCATCTCAAAGGAATCGAGGATCGTCATGGCGACTCCGAACTCCTCGTTTCCGAACTCGCTATCCACATATGGATTTTGCATGGTGATCTCCAGGAACTGATTATCGGTCGGTCTCTCATCTGGCATGAAATCCACAGAATTCTGGACAACAAACCTTAAAGGGTCCTGGTTGCCGAAAAAGTAATCTATGAAATCCTGTCGCTCCTCTTCGGTGATGCCCACGGTGTAGGTCGCAATCTGGCCCGCAGAGGTATCGACCGGGACCCAGCCGTAGTTTGGCAGATAGAACTCGGCCCAGAAATGTGACCCGAGCTGGCCGGTGAATATCTGAAAGCCTCCCGGTGCCCTCGCCGGTATCCCGATGGATCTGCAGAGTGCCGAGAAGATAATGGACTGAGTTCCACAGTCTCCGTAGCCGTGTTCGAATGAGTAAACACTTTCGGGTATTCCTTCGGCCCCGATCGTAACGTGAGCCATATAACTATACAGGATGTTTTCTACGACATAATAGTATATTTTCTTCGCCTGGAGATACGGGTTCGTCTCTTCCCCAACGATGCTTCTGGCAAGCTGCTCGAACCTTTCATCGAAGTAGATACTGCCTTCCGACTTCGTGTAATCCCTATACAGTGAGCTTTCAGTATCGTAGTTTCCCACTTTTTCCGGATCTATGTCGAACTGCTGCTGGTAGTGTCTGAAGGTGAACTCCACCGAGATGTCCAGGTCTTCTTCTAGATCAGAGAGTTCGAATTCAAGAAGAACATATGCAATATCACCGTCAATTCTGGGAACCCCGACGACTGCTTCCTCTGGAGTCACTTCCAGGATATAGATGTTCTCCTGTGTGGCCGTCTGCAAAGGTAGGGGAAACCAGATCTTCAGAGAGCCCTTTTCCGGTAACAAATTTCTTTCGGTGTGTACTGTGTATTCAACAAGGTAGTCTTTGGGATTGAAATAGGGGCTAAAGTCAGGTTTGAAATTGGCGAAAGGTGTCTGCCGCGGCCCGTATTCGCTGAGAAGATATTTGACCAGCAGGGCGTTGGTGGCCGACCATTCGGGTTCTCTTTTGACCAGTTCGGGGTCGCGGGTGAAGAGATTGTGTTCAAATTCTCCAAAATACATCTCAACACCGTCAACGGTACGCCTCTGAATATCTCTATCCACTATGAATCTTCTTACGTCTTCATCACTCTTGAGCTCGGGATAGTGCTTGACTATGATCTCTTTGGCCTCTTCGAAAGTCAGCGAGAATTCGATCGCGAGTTTAATCTCATTCTGCTTTTGAAGGTATTCGTCAGATTTCTGAAGCGTGGTTCCGAGAGCCATCGTAGCTATTAGTACGAGTAAAAGAATCAGTTTCGCTTTCATAACTGTACCCCCCATCTTGTCTTTCAAGAAGACATAACACAGGTAGTATATAACTATTCATACCTATAATTCAAACAATACATGTGATCTTTCGACCCAAAGTCCAGGTTTTTGCATTAATTTTCAGTCCGGCATCACCATCGTCGATTGAGAGCTTTAAGCCAGATATATTTCCACCATCGACCGTGATAATATCTTTCTGGAGGTCGAGAAGTTATGGCTAAAAGCAGGCTATTCACGAAGAGGAAACCGCCGTCGGGATCCGTACCGGGCACCCTGAGCATAGACGAGTCCTCGCCTTTTCCGGTAATGAAGCTGATAACTTTCAATGAGAAGGAGATAGAAGAGGTCACCGTCGAAGATCCCTCATTGCTAGAGGAGCACATCTTCGAGAAGGGACGGGTAAACTGGATAGACGTTCAGGGTCTGGGCGACGAAAAAACGGTGAGAAAGCTGGGAGAGATCTTCAAGCTCCATCCACTGGCTCTGGAGGATATCACCAACGTCCCACAGATCCCGAAAATAGAGGAGTACGAAAACGGCCTTTTCATCTGTCTTCGCATGATAAGACTCGAAGAGAAGGAAGTGATCTCCGAACAGGTCAGCTTTTTCGTTGGTGATACTTTCGTTTTGACTTTCCAGGAAAGGTACGGGGATGTTTTCGATCCCGTAAGACAGAGGATGCGCCGTGGATCCACCATAAGGAAACTCGGCAACGACTTCACGGTTTATGCTCTCATAGATACCATCATAGACAATTACTTCCCCGTACTCCAGGACACAGGGAGCTCTCTGGAGGCACTCGAAGATGAGATGATCCTCAAAATCAACAAAGAAAAGCTCCGGAAACTTTACGAACTCAAGCACGGCCTCGCCGAACTGAAGAGGATTCTCTGGCCGACCAGAGATGCGATAGGCCAGCTGGCAAGAAACGAAAATAGTTACATAGACGGAAAGACGGCACTGTATTTTCGAGATGTGTACGATCATGTCATACAGTCAATAGATATGCTCGATCTTTACAGAGAACTGGCCTCCGAGCTCATGAACGTTTATCTTTCTTCCATGAGCAACAGAATGAACGAAATCATGAAAGTCCTCACCATAATTTCCACGATCTTCATACCGCTTTCCTTCGTGGCCGGTGTTTATGGAATGAACTTCCGCTTCATGCCGGAACTTGAGCTGAAATGGGCCTATCCGATCGTACTGGGAGCGATGGTCGCCATCGCCGGAGCCATGCTGTACTTCTTCCATAAAAAAGGCTGGTTCAGGAAAGATTGAAGCGATATCAAGATATATGTAAGTGCCGATCATTCCTAACTGTGCAGTGTTTCATCTTTCTAATTGTTCACCGAGTATGAAAACGATCCTCTCTACGAATTCGATTACCTTACTTTCGATCTGTCTCATCAGTTCTCCGGGATTATCGAAATCTGGTTGTTCAGAAAGGGTGGATTCAATTATGGAATCCACTCCCGGAGAGACCCGCGACAGTTTGTACCCCCCTGTGCCTTTGTTGGTGAACAATTCAATGTATTCAGCCTGGATCTTTCTGTTGTTCCCACCCAGCCAGACTTCGAAACTGTTCGGCTCATGCAAATACACAACGGCGATTTTCAACTTCCTGCTCTTCAAATTGGAGGGTGTAAATGCGAAGTATGTCATGTCCATATAACCGTAGTATAGAGCACCGGTTGTATAGTCCGGATTCTTTTCCTCCAGGTATGTTCTCAGATTGGACATGAAGGACATTATTTCTCTATATGCTTTCTGAATCCTTCCTTTGCTTAACTGGTTATTGTATTCCCGTACAAGATCGTTCAGCGATTCCACAGCCCTACTCCTCTTTCCAGCGGTATTTTTTGTTCTTACGCAGAGTTTCAAGGTCACAATTCAAGCAAAGTCCGTTATGACAGCATATAACGCCGCCACACTCGTTGCAGAGCCATTTTATCTCTTCCTCTTTCAAAAACAGCTCTACGGAATTGTCGCGGATGAACTCAAGGTTCTCTATCATGCTCATATGATATTTCGTGCGATAGCGCTTATCCAGCGTCTTCAATCGTTTACAGGGAAAAATTTCACATTCATAGCAGAAGCGGATCTTTCCCTTCGCAAGCAGCTCGCACTGATCGCCCATGTGGATGCAATTCTCCCCCCTCGGGATACAGCCGGGACAGTACTTTTTGTGAAATCCCTGCCTTTTCAAGTCGTTTTTCATCGACTGATAACTGATGCACAGACTGCAATTCATACCGCATGGAGCGATTAACTGCTCTTCCATACGCCACCTCTTTTAGCCATCATCTATTGAGCCGACCCTGTACAAATCTTTTGATAGATCATACCATTTAATAGATGCGGGCGACGAGGGGACGGAGAGGTAAGAGGTATGAAGATCAAGATCTGAGAACCTTCTCACCTCACACCTCCCACGACGAACGCTCGAGAGAGTGCGAGACGGAAGAGATTAGATCCCGACACTACGGGATGACAGTCTCACTCCCTTCACGTCGCGAAAAACGGGACAGACGCCAGGAGCCCGTCAGTCCCTATTTTCGCTCTCGCCTTCTCATGAGCAAAGAGAGCTCTAAACGCTCTTTCTCGTGTTTTTACCGACAATCCACAACGCACAACCCACTCTGCCCTGGCCCGGTTTTCTAGTATCAATTTCGGACGATCTATTGCCTCCTGAGAATCGGATAATAGAGATCAAACTGGACAGCAGATTCATCGAACCAGTCCGGGGAAATTATCTCTTCCAGACACTGATGTCTTCCGGCACAATACTCATCGTTACTTTCGACCCACCGGGATATCGCCTTCCAGTTCTCCGCTATGTCGTGAAGGTGGGTGCTGATTACAGCATAGAGTCCGCCGGAGAAATCCTTCATTCCCACCCCGCCAGAAGGCTCCGTTTCCTGAGTAACTGTCAACCAGACTTCGTAACCGTACTCTTCGCTTTCAGGAGAAGGCGAAGGATTGTTGAACCCGAAGTTTCTTGTTGAGAAGAGATCTAACAAACCTCTTCTAGAGGCCCACTCCTCCATTACTCTCAGCACATCGTACTCGGGACTCTTCCCACTGGACCTGTAATATGCGACCCTGCACGGCTTCAATTGAACAATCCTTACATCAAGGCATTCTCTCGGGCTTCTCACTTTTTCTTCCTCCTCGTAAGATCTTACCTGTTGTTGCCTATCTTCTTCACTATGATGGAGTTCGGCCATTATATCCGAAAGCTTTACGCCGACACCGCTGTCGAGATGTACAAGAAGTTTTTCTATTCTGGATCTCTCACGACTGATAGTATTACTTTCATCCAGCAAAGTTTCCAGCCTGTTGACCAGTGAAGTTTTGAATTTTTCCATATCGTAAATCGTAAGGACTTTTAGAATCTCCTTCATAGATAAACCAAGACTTTTCAGAAAGAGAATTTCCTCGAGCTTCTTCAGAGAGTCCTCATCGTAGTAACGGTACAGAGACTCCTCATTTCGAAAACTCTTGAGCAAGCCGATCTCTTCGTAGTATCTCAGAGTACGACAGGATACATCGAAAGCAGAAGCCACCTCGCCGATCTTCTTGATTCAGATCACCACCCCGATAGAACGAATTTAATCTGACAGAGGAGATTATACTCTTTGCCGTAACGGGAGAGTCAATACCATCAACGGTTATAATTCATTGAGAAAAAACCATTGTGTCTGCCACTTACTTCATAAAAAAGGTGTCCTCCAGACCTCTGGAGGACACCCAAGGAGGTAGACCAAATCTTTCTTTTTATGTGGATCAAGAAACAACAATCACTATAAATACTTGTTGCCTGTTTCAGAGATCAGACTTGCTAATTCCTACTTCAGCTCAACAGTTGTAGAGATGACTCCGCCTCTGGTAGAAGAGAAGGTGATCGTCGCGGTTCCAGTACCGGTTACGGTCCAGGAAACGGTCTTCTCTCTGTCCCACTTCGGCGCGTTGATGTCTGTGAAAGGTCTGTCGAGCGGAGATTCCTCGAGCTCACCGGCGAAGAAGTCGATCGTCTGGGAAGCGCTCTGGCCGGAGGCGAGTCTCAGATCGCCGCTGACCGTCAGTCTGGCCGTTCCCTTTCTGACCATCTTGACCAACCATGCCTGCTTCAGAGCATCTGGAAGCCTTCCGACATTGGCGGCTGTCGCGGTGATCGTTCTCGTGCCGTCGTCGTTGGCCTTTATGTTGACTTCTTTGAAGATGAGTTCCGGCAGAGCCTTCGCGAGTACGTTGAAGTTGAATCTGTGCTGTGCTTCAACTGCCAGCTTCAGGTACATTCCAGCCGGCGGGTTCTGAGACCAGAACTTCGGGTTCGTTCCGCCGCATTCCACCGTGCCGTATTCGGGGTGCTCGCCCGGTGTCCAATCGAGGAAGTAGGCTCTCTCCATTCCC
>DBRH01000035.1:4257-4463 GCA_002305955.1 Kosmotogaceae bacterium UBA1373 | reverse complement strand
GTGGGCACTCTCTGCACCCTGTGAACGCCGCTCTCGTACTTGAGTTTACTGTAAACGCTCCGGCCCTTTATCTGGAAGACGATCTCTTTGAGGCCGCCAAGATCGGTTTCATTCACATCGATAACTTCAGACTTCCAGTTGTTGCGTTCTGCGTAGCGGCTGTACATTCTGAAGAGATCGGAACCGAAAAGGGCCGCCTCTTCGCC
>DBRH01000035.1:4084-4219 GCA_002305955.1 Kosmotogaceae bacterium UBA1373 | reverse complement strand
AACTCTTCTTTCGCGATCTTCCCGGTCAGTTCGTCGATAGTCCTCTCTATCTCTTCGAGCTCTTCTTCTTCGCTGTTGTTCTTCATTCCGCCCCAGTCGTCGAGCTCTCTCTTCATGGTCTCTATCCTCTCGTGA
>DBRH01000035.1:3784-4022 GCA_002305955.1 Kosmotogaceae bacterium UBA1373 | reverse complement strand
ATGATCTTTTCAAGATTCATCAAAAACTCCTCCTGGCTATCGAGCCGGCGTCCCTCGCGTAGGACAGAAGCTGATCTTTGTCTATTATTCCCTTCTTGAAGATCTCCACGAGGGCATCGTCGAACGTGACCATACCGAATTTCACCCCGGCCTGCATCATCGACTCTATCTGGTGGAATTTCTGTTCACGTATGAGATTTCTTATCGCCTGATTGACCACCATGATCTCTATGACGGC
>DBRH01000035.1:3443-3657 GCA_002305955.1 Kosmotogaceae bacterium UBA1373 | reverse complement strand
CTCGCTGTCTCGCATTTCTCCAACGAGAATCACGTCTGGGTCCTGTCTGAGGGCGTACTTCAGACCGTTGTAAAAAGATTGCGTGTCCGGTCCCAGCTCTCTCTGGTGGATCAACGCGTTCTTCTGCTCGAAGACGTACTCGACCGGATCTTCTATGGTTATGAGGTGAACATGCCTGGTGCGATTGACGTTCTCCAGCATGGCGGCCAGCGTC
>DBRH01000035.1:731-3421 GCA_002305955.1 Kosmotogaceae bacterium UBA1373 | reverse complement strand
GTTCTTATCGTTTTCGGTATTAACCTGAGCGCGAGCGCCGGCAGCTTGTTTGAATAGAAGAAATTGCCCCTCACCCGCGAGGAACCGAACCCGAAAGAGAAATCGATCTCTTTCTTTCCCGACTCTTCGAACTTTTCGTTGGTGAGGCCCTGAAGCTCCGAGAGGATCTTCCTCATCATTATATCGTCCGTCAGAAATACATCCTGTACCAGCTCGCCATCCACTCTGTACATAACGCTCCCTCTACAGGTTATGTGAACATCGCTGGCGTTCATCTTTTCGCCCTTGCCGAGCAACTCTTCAATCAACATTCGATTCCATCTCCTTCTACCGGGGCTAGAGAAAATTCTATCACAAGAAATAACCCAACAACTGTGATAAGATGTAAGATTCTAATGTTGAGTTAACCGGTCCAAATTAGTTCATGCTGACTGGAGGGAAGAACTTTGTTCTATGAGCTTTATCTCCGTTCCTTCTACGACGGAAACGGCGACGGGATAGGCGACCTGAAGGGAGCCGAAATGAAGCTCGACTACATAGCCGAACTCGGGATGGAAGGAATCTGGCTGCTTCCCATAATGCAATCTCCCGCTTACCACGGGTACAGCGTAACGGATTTCTTCGCCATAAATCCGATCTATGGAGACCTGAAGGACTTGAGAAACTTCCTTTACGGCGCGCATAAAAGAGAGCTCAAAGTAATTCTAGATCTCCCGCTCAACCACACATCGCCCAGCCATGAATGGTTTTTGAAAGCCCTGGACGGCGAGAAGCCGTACCGCGACTGGTATCTCTTTCTGCAAAATGAAGAGTGGCTTAAGGCGCGCCGCCACTGGGATAATCAACAGGTCTGGTCTAACTACTCGGGCCGGTGGGTATATGCGCTCTTCGGACCGGGGAGTCCCGATCTCAACTTCGAGTCTCCTTCTCTATGGCAACAGATAAAAGAGGTTTTGACTTTCTGGCTTTCGGTGGGATTCGATGGGTTCAGGTTCGACGCGGCCAAACACATCTTCGATTTCTCGATCGAGAAGGGCATTTGCGAGTATCAGCACAGCAGGAACATCGCCTTCTGGAAGGAGATGACTTCCCACTGCCGCGCGATCTCCCCCGATTGCCTCTTCGTTAGCGAGGTCTGGGACGACGCCCGAATCGTGGATATGTACTCGAGCATCTTCGGGATCGGTTTCAACTTCCCCCTGGCCGAAGATCTGAAGCTGGCGATAGCTTCCAGGAACGCCGTGTCGCTCGTAAAGGCTCTGAAGACGGACATGCAGAGATTTTTCAGATCCAGACGCAGTTACGAGTCTGGCACTTTCCTGACCAACCACGATATGACGAGGCTCGTCAGCTCAATGAATGGCGACAGGGATCTGGCGCTTCTGGCGCTTACGGTGCTGCTCACTCTCCCGGGACTGCCCTTCCTGTACTACGGAGAAGAGCTGGGAATGGAAGGGGTCTACGACGAGTACTTCAACGAAGAGCAGCTGGAACCGCACCTCTGGTACGAAAACGGATATGGACCCGGCCAGACCGAATGGAAGGCTTTGGGAAAGAACCGCCCGCACAGCGGCGTATCCTTCCAGGCGCAGAGCGGTATAGCGGGAAGCTACTTCGAGCGTTTCAAAAATATACTGAGATTCAGGAGGGATAATCCCTGGCTCAGATTCACCACGATCAAAAGTATAAGCAGAAAGAAGGATCTGGTAAGGATCAACCTCCACGGGAGCAAAGGAAACGCTTTTCTGTACCATAACACAGGCAGCTCGAGAGCGACGCTCGACACGGCCGGAACTCCCGTTGTGATAAATGGAACACTGGAAAGACTCAGGGGCAGGTGGAGCCTGGCGGGCCTCTCGAGCGCGATAGAGGTGCTCAATGAATAAAGATAGAGCCTCGATAGCGAGGATCGGATCGATCTTCGGCGTGATCGGCAACGCCATTCTGGCGGTTATGAAGTTGTTGACCGGTTTCCTCACCGGAAGCGTCGCGATACTGGCCGACGGCATGGACTCGTCGACGGACATACTGACGTCCCTTATAACTCTGGTATCGACCTCGGTCTCCAACAAACCGCCGGACGCGCAGCACCCATACGGTCATGAGAGAGCCGACGCCGTAGCGTCTAAGATAGTATCGATGGTCATCTTTTTCGCCGGCGCTCAACTGGCGATGAGTTCCATCGAGAAGCTCTTTTCGGGAAGCTCGTCGGTTGAGAATCTGCCGCTGGTGGTTACGGTGGCTTTGATCTCGGCGATCGGGAAGTACGCGCTATACAGATACAAGCTGGCGATAGCCAGAAAAATCGACTCATCGGTCTTCATGGCCGATGCCCTGAACATGAGATCGGATATAACAATATCCCTGTCCGTTCTTCTCGGCTCTATTCTGGTTAGCTTCACGGATTTCCAGATAATAGACACGCTGGTCGGCCTGGTGGTCTCGGCCATGGTTATAAAAACGGCCGTCGGAATCTTCTGGGAGACCAACTTCGAGCTCATGGACGGTCTCAAACCCGGTGACGATATATACAACATAATCTTCGAAGCCGTCTCCAGAGTTCCCGGCGTTCAGAATCCTCACAAGGTAAGGGTGAGGAAAATGGGCTACAAATACCTGGTCGATCTGGATATAGAGGTTGATCCGCTGCTCACGGTCAGAAAGGCACACGCGCTGGCGAAGAACGTAGA
>DBRH01000035.1:150-663 GCA_002305955.1 Kosmotogaceae bacterium UBA1373 | reverse complement strand
TGATCGAACAAAACAAAGTAACTTATAATATACTATAAAAAGAGTAATGATTTCCATGGCAAATCCAACCGATCGGACAAGAAAACCAAAAAAATATCTCAAACCTGGGGGTGAATCAATGAATCTTAAAGGCACAAAAACACTCGAAAACCTTATGAAGGCCTTTGCGGGAGAATCGCAGGCGAGGAATCGCTATACGTTCTACGCTTCCGTCGCGAAAAAGGAAGGCTACGAGCAGATAGCCGCGATTTTCACCGAGACCGCCGATAACGAGAAAGAACACGCGAAAGTGTTTTTCAAACACATCCTCGAAGGAATGGCCAGCGAACTACCGATCACGGTACATGTCGATGCCGATTACCCGGTAGAGCTGAGAACCACCAGAGAGAATCTCAAGGCCGCCGCGGCCGGAGAGAACGAAGAGTGGACTATGCTGTACCCGGAATTTGCAAACGTGGCTGAAAAGGAAGGCTTCAAGGATGTCGCCAACAGCTTCAGACAGATCGCGAAGGT
>DBRH01000035.1:0-131 GCA_002305955.1 Kosmotogaceae bacterium UBA1373 | reverse complement strand
AAAGTCTTCAAGAGAGAAGAGAAAGTGTTGTGGAAATGCGGGAACTGCGGCTACATTCTCGAGGCTAAAGAGGCGCCCGATGTATGCCCGGCCTGCAAGCACCCGAAAAGCTACTTCGAACTTTTCTGCGA
>DBRH01000014.1:48657-52928 GCA_002305955.1 Kosmotogaceae bacterium UBA1373 | reverse complement strand
ACCATACGAATCATCTCCTTAATTCATATGTTAAAGATCCGAACAAAAACAACTTCCACTCATAGCTTCGGCTTCAAAGTTATCTTGAACTTGAAAGAGATAGAACATTATCGAGCACTTTTCACAACTGGCGACACCAACTCCTCCACAAGCAACATCCACGTACTTCCAGTACCATGGGCTTCCGTCAATCGAGTATCTGCATTCTCCGGAAGCGCTGGTAGATACACTAAGAGGATTATTGTTTGCGTCATAATGACGTGCTTCTGTAGAAATACAGCAATAAACCGCATAGGGTATAAATCTCGTATTAATTACCAAATCTTTGCTGTAAGAAAATTCTGAATACAAGAAACAATCGCATTCATACAAATAACAACCTGGATCCTCTACTCTTGTAATAACACCTCCAGTTATTCCTAGTAATAACACCGATAGAAAAATAAAAAACGCAACTACAACAAATTTTTTTAGCATTAAAATACCTCCCTTTTAGGTTATTATTAGTATCAATATAATACCACTATGTATTAGAATACAAAAAATATGATGTGATATAGTTACAGGCAATGAGAAGCAGTATTATATAGTTATCTTAGTTTTTCTAATTAAATCATAATTAACACTTTGTATTTTATTAATCTAGGCACTTAAGCACTTCGAGGAAAAAAGCGTTCTTTAGTATATAGTCCGTCAAGAATGAACGTTCTCAGCTCTTTCGAAGGATGCCGGATCGGTGTCCGGCATGACGGGAAGGGACTGTCATTTCGTAATGCCGCCACACTGTCATCCCGTAGTGTTCTTATACGGGATCTCGTTCTTCTCGTTTATCTCGTCCTCTCCTTATCTCGTGGTTTTTCCTTTGCAGGCAAAGATCATCAGGACACGGGGCTATTGACAGATAGCCGGGGGTAATGTAGAATGATATCTGTTCGGGGACGTGGTGAAGCTTGGTTATCATGCCGGTCTGTCACACCGGTGGCCGCGAGTTCAAGTCTCGTCGTCCCCGCCAGAGAGAGTCCTGATGGACTCTCTTTTTTGTTTCTTCATGAGACGGTTTGTACCCGGTTTTAAACACAGCCTCAACAGTAAAGATCCCCTTCTTCACATTCTTCACTGTAAAGAGGGATAGAATGTAAATTGGTCCGAGAAGGGTTGTGTCCGATTCCCCGGAGATTTATTCAAAGTGCCCGTTCGCCTTCAGATAGCGGTGTGTTCATAAAGCATCGAAAATGTTTGATGCGAAAAAGCTGGCGATCAGAATTATGTTTTTCGTATTGTAAAAGAAACTTTGTAAACCCGGTTTTTTCTCTGTAATTGGCTTCTGGAAAGACTCTAAGTATGTCAAACCCCTGAGCGTTACTGCCACAAAGAGTTTGGAAGGCCTAAACAAATTTCCGGCGTTAGAATGATAGAACTGGAGGTGCAGAAATTGTCCGATCCTGTCAGAGTGCTCGGAATCGATCCGGGTTTTGGGACTCTGGGTTATGGAATAATCGAAGCCCGCGCATCCAGAGTAGATCTTGTGGCTTACGGCGCGATAAAGACAGAATCCGGCGAACCGATTCCCGACAGGCTTCTGAAGATATACGATGAGCTCGAAGCGATTACGAGGAAGTATTCGCCACACGAATCGGCGGTCGAGGAGCTCTTCTTCTTCAGAAACGTTACCACCGCCATTGAGGTCGGGGAGGCCAGAGGGGTGATACTTCTGGTCCTCAGAAGGCTTTGCGTCCCGATATACGAATACACTCCACACCAGGTAAAAATGGCCGTTACCGGCTATGGAAGGGCTGAAAAGGGACAGATCCAGAGAACTCTGAAGGCCTTTCTCGGCATGAGTGAGACGCCCAAACCCGACGACGCAGCCGACGCACTGGCCGTTGCCTGGTGTCATATTTCATCGAGAAGATTTCCCGGAGGTGTTAGATGAAGTTGAAGATAAGAGAGATCAACCTGCCGGCATCCCGGATTATCGAGAACGTTCTGGGTTTCTACCCGGACTGTCAGTGCGAAGACAGCACGCTCTCGGACATAATACTGAACCCGGGGAAAAAGGAGATCACTTTTATCTTCTGCGGGAAGACCCCCGACGATCTGAAGGACTTTCTCCGCACGAAATTTCAGAAGATAGCCTCCGCCCAGCTAAAGTCCAGGATACAGCTAACCTTCCGAGAAAACACCACGGAGGAACCGGCCGGGCCGTCTTCCAGAGTAGCGGAATTCGATCCGAGAGAGATCTTAAAGTGGACCAACGGAGCCAGCTCGTACCTTTCCTCTTCGAGAATCGAGTACGATGGTAACAAGATCACCATAACGGTCGGCAACCACTTCTCGCTTCAGAGAATAAACTCAAAGAAGGCCGATATTCGTATGGCGATAGAAAAGGTCGCCGGAACCGCGATCCCTTTCGAGATAACTCTTGAGGAGATGCCAGAAGCCGAAGCGGAGGCTCTCGCAGAAGCCGTTATCCTTGAGAGAGAAATCGAAAAACAGCCGGAATCCCAACCTGCGATCGTGGAGAGAATCCTGCTTGGCAGGGAAATAAAGGCCGTTTCCAGAACTATGAGCGAGGTAATAGGCAACGAGAGCGACCTGGTAGTCAGCGGAAAAGTTTTCGGGCTCGAGTTCCGGAACAACCGCTTCCCGGTCCTCATGTTCAACCTCACAGATCACACCGATTCTCTCTGCGTGAGGATCACGCGTGAAGATGCGAAAAACCTCTCCACCAGGCTCGAAGACGGTGACGAAATAACCGTCAGGGGAAAGATGGAGACCGATACGTGGCTGAAGGAGGATGTCCTGGTGCCGAGGGATATCGTCAGAACGAGCCTTGCGCGAAGAGAGGACAACGCTCCCGTCAAAAGAGTCGAGCTTCACCTTCACACCAAGATGAGCGCCCTGGATTCTGTGGTCGAGACCAAAAACCTTATCAAGACCCTGAAAGAGTGGAACCATGACGCCGTCGCCATAACGGACCACGGCATCGTGCAGTCGATTCCCGAGTTTTACTTCGAGGCCAAGAAGGCCGGAATAAAGGCCATCTTCGGCATGGAAGGCTACATGATAAACGATTCCGAGCCGATCCTGTACAACCTTCAAGACGAGGCCCTCTCGCTGGAGGAGGCTTCTTTCGTGGTCTTCGACCTCGAGACCACAGGCCTGAATCCCAAAGAGGACGAAATAATAGAGATCGGCGCCGTGAGAGTCGAGGGCAACGAGATAATCGACACCTTCTCTTCCTTCGTCAAACCGTCTAAAGAGGTCTCTTCACTGATCACCAGCATAACCGGAATAACCAACGAGGATCTGGAGAGCGCACAAGACATAAAGACCGTTCTCCCGGGATTCATAAAGTTCTGCGAAGGCTCCATACTGGTGGCCCACAACGCCCTCTTCGATTACGGCTTCGTGCGCAACACGGTCAAGAAGCATTTCGGAGGAGACTGGGAAATGCCCTGCATAGACACACTGGCACTCGCTAAAAGCCTCATAAAATCTAAGAGTTACTCGCTGGATACCATCGTCAAAAAATTGAAGCTCGGCCACTTCGAGCATCACAGGGCCAGCGAAGACGCCAGAGTCACCTCGGAGGTCCTCAGAAAGTTCATCTCCATGGCCAAAAAGAGGGGCGTCGAGAAAGTCACCGAGCTCGACAGACTCAGGAAAAATCTGAATCTGAACTCCCTCAAACCCATCCACATAAGTATTCTGGCCAGAAACAAGAAGGGACTGGGAAATCTGTACAGGCTCGTGACCATCTCCCACACCGAACACTATTATATGAAGCCGAGAATTCCCAAGAGCGTTCTCAACGAACTGCACGAAGGTTTGCTTATCGGCACGGCCTGTATTTCCGGCGAGTTCGCGCGTTCCTACATCTCCGGGGCCAGCACCGAGGAACTGGAGGAGATAGCCAAGTTTTACGATTATATCGAGGTAATGCCTCTGGATACTATCGATTCGACCGAGGGAGAGGCCAACATATCCGCGGAGACTTTGAAGAACATGTACAGGGAGTTCTACAAAGTCGGAAAGAAACTCAACATACCCGTCGTAATGACCGGCGACGTCCACTTCCTGGAACCCCATGAAAAGATATTCAGGGCCGCGATAAACGCGGCGCAGGATTACGAGAATTTCCAGAATCAGCCGGACCTTCATCTCCACACGACCGGAGAGATGCTGGCCAAAGCCATGGAGATCTTCGAAGACGAGGCTGTCGCGCGCGAGGTAGTGATAGATAACACCAGATATATATCCTCGCTCAT
>DBRH01000014.1:38455-48605 GCA_002305955.1 Kosmotogaceae bacterium UBA1373 | reverse complement strand
GAGAAGGAGTTGAACGCGATAATCGGCCACGGTTACGCCGTTCTCTATCTGATCGCCCAGAAGATGGTGCAGAAATCGAACGAAGACGGTTATCTGGTAGGTTCGAGAGGCTCCGTCGGCAGCTCGCTGGTGGCCAACGTGATAGGGATAACCGAGGTCAACCCGCTACCGCCGCACTATCTCTGTCCCGAGTGCGGGAATTCGATCTTTCCTGAAACCGATGTCGAATCCGGTTACGACCTCCCGGACAGGTTCTGTCCCACCTGTTCGGGGAAGATGAAGAAGAACGGCCAGAATATCCCCTTCGAGACTTTTCTGGGATTCGAGGGAGACAAGGTGCCCGATATAGATCTCAACTTCTCCGGCGAATATCAGGAAAGGGCGCACTCCTTCATAGAGGAGCTGTTTGGAAGGGACCACGTTTTCAGAGCCGGCACGATCTCCACGCTCGCGGAGAAAACGGCTTACGGTTTTGTCAGGGCCTACAGTGAAAAGAGCGGGAAAACCTTCAGAAGACCCGAACAGGAGAGGATCGCCCGGGGAATAAGCGGTGTGAAGCGCACCACCGGGCAGCACCCCGGAGGACTGATGATCGTCCCCAAGGACCTGGACGTACACGACTTCACACCGGTTCAACATCCGGCGAACGACACGAAAAGCTCCACGCTGACGACTCACTTCGCCTATGAAGTCATCCACGACGATCTCGTCAAGATAGACGCGCTGGGCCATGACGATCCCACCTTCATAAAAATGCTCAAGGATATAACCGGAATAGACCCCGAGGATATCCCGATGGACGATCGTGACACGTTATCCATATTCTCCTCCGTCAAGGCTCTCGGTATCAGATCGCAGGAGCTGGGCACGGATATGGGGACTCTGGGTATCCCCGAATTTGGAACGGGGTTCGTCCGCGGAATGCTCACCGACACCAGGCCGGCCACCTTCGGAGAGCTGGTGAGGATATCCGGGCTCTCGCACGGGACGGACGTCTGGCTCAACAACGCCAAAGACATCATCACTTCCGGCCAGGCCACCCTCTCGAAGGTCATCGCCTGCCGCGACGACATAATGAACTACCTGATATCCAGGGGAATGGAACCGGCCCAGGCCTTCAAGATCATGGAGAAAGTCAGGAAGGGAAAAGGCCTCAAAGAAGATGACGAGAAGGCGATGAGGGCGCTCAAGGTTCCCGAATGGTTCCTGAACTCGTGCAAGAAGATCAAATACCTCTTTCCGAAGGCACACGCGGCCGCTTACGTCAGCATGGGCTACAGAGTGGCCTACTTCAAGGTCCACCACCCCCTCGCTTTCTACAGCACTTATTTCTCAATAAAGGGCGACGAATTCGATATCGACCTCTGCACCTCCGATCTGAACTCGATCAAAAAAGAGATACTCAGATTGAGAGCCGAACAGGACAGGAACGTCAAGGACAGGGCCAAAGAAACCCTGCTGGAAGTGGTCATGGAGATGCTTCTCAGAGGCTTCGGCTTCTTGAACGTGGATCTCATGAAGTCACATCCCACCAGGTTCGAGATCGAAGGGAAGACGCTGAGGATACCTTTCAATCGTCTCCAGAACATGGGAGACAAGGCCGCGATGTCGATCGATATGGAGAGGGAAAAGAGACCCTTCTCCTCCGTCGAGGACCTCATGAGAAGGACGTCTCTCAACAAAACCAGCATCGAGATGCTCAGAAAGTACGGAGCCCTCAAAGGACTCCCCGAGAAGGAACAGATAACGCTTTTCTGAGGTGGCCGATGGAATTCAGTATCAACTCTGAAGAGTACTCCAGACTCATCGATCTTCTGAACAGGGTCGCCGGAACGGTAGAGCCCACTTATCGTTATTTCCAGATCTACCACAGGCGGGGCCTGAAGTTTTTCGTGAGCGACGGCTGCGCCAAGCTCGAGTTCTCCTCTCCGATCGAGGTCGACCCCTTTACCGGTGTGTACACCGTTCCGATCGATTACGCCAGGGCTCTGAAGCCCGGAAAAAGGGATACCACCGTTACCTTCTCAACTACCGGGAGCCAGATCAAAATATCGACGGGCTCCGAGACGCTGACTCTCGACAGAACTAGGACGGAAGAACTGCCGCTCATGGAGAGAAAGTTCGAATTCTCCTTCCGCTACTCGCTGAAAGAGTTCAGGGACGGCCTCGATTTCGTCTCGGCCGCCTCGATGGAGGGAGATTCGATCGAGATCTTTTCGAAAGAAGAAAAGACCTACATGGCAGCCGCCGCCGGGAAGCTGGTCCTGGTGGCTTCCATAGACTCCCTGCCCAAGTACGGTTTCGCCTTTTCGATCCCGTACGTTACCGCCCGCCATCTGGTAAAGGCCTTTGAGGAGTTGAAGGTCGAAGAGATAGACACCGGAGTCGGAATATCCGAACTCGGCTTCAAGGTCGGACCGCTACTGTTTTCTGTCTGCACCGATGAAACCACTTTCTCTCCGCCGATTTCGCTGATAAGAAACAGCGGTGGACACCGGGTGGAGAGGAGAGAACTCCTGATAGCGCTGGGAAAGATCACAAGGCTCTCCAGAAGAGGCTTCTCGGTGCTGATGATCTCCAAAAACTCGACTCTCAGCTTCTACCTCAAAGCCGCCAATCTGCGTTACGAGTCGATAGCCTCGAGCTTTTCCGGAGGCAGCTTCGTCGTTCAGATCGACCCTCACAGACTTCATTCGGTAGTTTCGAGAATGAAGGCCCCGGCACTCAACCTTTCGATACAGGAGAAGAACCTGCTCGTTGGCAGTCCAGAAAGCGGCCGGTATCTCCTGATCCCTCTGGTTCAACCCTGATAGGGAATTAATTCATCGTAAAACTTTTTAGAGACCGCCGTGAGTGGTAGTATAGTAATATCTCTGGCAACAGTCACAGGAGTGGTGGATTTGATACTTGAAACCAGAGCGATCGGAAAGTCTTTCGACGGTCACAAGGTTCTGGATAAAATAGATTTCAACATAAGACACGGCGAGCTTCACGTGATAGGCGGTCTGAACGGTTCGGGCAAGTCGACGTTTGTGAAGATCCTGACCGGCCAGCTCGAGCGAGATAGCGGTAGCGTGTACATCGAGGGGCGCCAGGTGGAGATCGAGAGCTTCAAAGATGCGAGGAAACTGGGAATGGCCATGGTTCACCAGGAATATATGATGGTCCCGGACCTCACGCTCGCCGAAAATATCTTTCTGGGCATCGGTCAGTTCCTGACCAGTAGAAAGAAGATGAACCAGAGGGCAGGGGCCATACTCGAGAGGGTCGGCCTGGAACTGGATCCTTCGAAAAAGGCCCTGGAAATAGACCGCGACTCTCAGTTTTTCCTCGAAATAGCCACCGCCATCGCATCGAAACCCTCCCTGCTGATAATAGACGACGCCCTGACGGGTTTGTCCGGCTCTCTCCATCAGAGAGCCCTGAAACTCCTCAGAGAATTTACAGCCGAAGGAATTTCCGTGCTTCTCACCACGGTTGACCCAGAAATCATGTTGCTGGGGGACACTCTTTCGATAATCGAACGCGGCAGGCTCATCGATGTTACGGCAGAAAATGCCGGCGAGCTCCCCGTGGAGTTTCACCCGCAACCTCCGGTGCCTATCGAGAACAGATCCGGTGAGGCCTTCATCGTTGTGGAGGACCTGGCCGACACCGGCAAGAGCTTGAGATTGACGAAGGGGGAAACGGTCTGCCTGCTCTGCGAAAGCCGACAGGGGATGAGAGATATCACCAGGGCGATAACCCGTCAGAACCCGTTCAGAGAGAACGCCGTCCCGATATTCGAAGAGGCCAAGAACTTCTTCGAGCGTTTCGCCCGTAAAACTTCTTCGCACAGCGCGTACTTTCGAACCAACTACAAAAACAACGGCTTCGTGATCTGTCAGATGTTGCAGAAGAGGGAGAGCTTCAAATTCCGCCGGTCCTTCAAGAAAGGGGCGTCGCTCAACAGGGAGCCGCCGGTCTCCGTCAGGGAGTATCTGGCGAGCATGGGACTGGCCAAGAATTTCCTCCCCCTCATAACGACCCGGGACAGGGAACTCGCAGATATGGGCTTCAAAGCCTTCGATCTCTTCATCTTCTTGCAGCCTTCGATCGGACTGGATCCCTCGCTGCTGAGAGTCCTCAACGGTCTGTTTCAGAGAATCGTCGAGGCCGGGAAGATCGCCGTGATAATCAGTGACGGCGACGGCTTCTGCAGGGGGCTGTGCGGGCGTGTCGAGAGGGTAGAGATATGATTCCGGATTTTTCTTACACCAAAGAGAGAATAGATTTTTCCAGCGGATATATATTCAAGGGAAAACATTACCGTTGCTCGCTGATCAGGTATCCCTCCAGATACGCCTACAGCGCAAAGGGCAGCGAGAATGTCGAGCTTTATCACTTCTCACCCAGAGAGAACCCGGTCGGCTCTATAATTATTTTGCACGGCCTGGGAACTGTGAATATTCCCTTTCTCTTCTGGATGGGAAGCCATCTGGCCAGCGCCGGACTTCAGGCCACCGTGATGATCCTTCCGGGAAATTACACCAGAACCGCCACAGGCTCCACGAGCGGCAAGGATTACTTCTCCCACGATCTCTCCAGACTCGTGAGGTTCTGGGAACAGGCGGTCGTAGATACGCTCTCGACGATCGATTTTCTTCAGCAGGAGAAGATCTGGTGGGACAACAACTGTCTCTTCGGTTACTGTCTGGGAGGAATGGTGGCGACCATCGTGAACGCTCTGGAAGACAGGATCAAGAACATGATCCTGATGACGGTTGGCGGCAACATGGCCAGGATAATATGGGGCTCTCCCGTACTCAAATCCCTGAGAGGCTCATTCGCCAGGGGACTGGGATCGGAAGGTTTTCTAAACGATGAGAAGCGTCTCGAAGAACGTTTCAAAAGGGATATTCACCGGCTACACGAATTCTCCAGCGTCGAGCAGTTGATCGAATCCGATCTCCACCCGCTCTTCAAGATAGACCCGCTGGCCTACGCCAGGTTCAGCGACCGGGACAGGGTGACCATGATCGAAGCGCTCTTCGACAAAACCCTTCCCTACCAGACTAGAAAACAGCTGTGGGAGGCCTTCAAAAGACCCAAAAGGTACATAATCCCGATAGGCCACGTGTCGTGGTTTCCCTTCGAATACGCCCTGGGCAAGTTCATACTCAAGAAGATGGGTACAAAGGAAGCCAGAAGGAAATTGAGACTGCTGGAAACGATTAAACCCGGTATAGAGTGGAACCATAGAAAATAAAAAAGGCCGGAAGCGCTTTCAAGCGTCTCTGGCCTTTTGCCGGTCTATGACTAAATTAAGCGTATATTTGTAATGGCTGAGTCTCTCTTTTCCGGGGCGGCGAAAGATATGTACACTACGCCGCCGAACTCCTTAACCAATTTCCTCGCACGATCGAAACACTCTCTTTCCAACATGGACAATACCCCCGTTCTCTCGAGCCTCCGGCTTAACACGGATATTCCGCCGGAACCGGGGAGACGCGACATCCCCGTTCAACTGCGCATTTCTATCTCCGAGTGGAGCCTGTCGAGTATCTTCTTCTCCTCCTGAAGCATTTTATGGAACTCTGTGAGCAACTGGCAGGAGTAATCGGCGCACTCGGCGCAGGTTTCTTTGATTTTCTGTTCCAACGCGCATTTCCTTATCCCGCACTCTTTGCAGTAGGAGAACAAAGGACCGCCACTGTGACAACCCAGACAGTTTATATCTTCCTTCTTTATGGAAGAGTGAAACATCTCCGACCACTTGGCGGCCGTTTCGGTCCTCAACCGGTCGTTGTTCTCGTAAGTCGCGATGTATGCCGGACAATTCGCACAATCGATTCCACAGAAAGCTAACATCTTCACCTCGATCACCTCCGAGAGAATACTATCAGAAATAATATGACATAAGTGAGTCATATTTGGAATTTATGTATACCTATTCAACATAGATATCAATCTCTTTTTTATTTCGTCTTTGAGAGACCCGGGCTCTATAACGATTATATCCGCTCCAAAAGAGAGAATCGTCGAATACAACCACTCGTCTAGCGGCCAGAAAACCTCCACCAATCCGGTGCCGTCTGGTATAAATTTGATTGCCTTTCTTCCAAAGGTATCTACGGCCCTTGCCCGAACCTTCGAGGAGATTTTTATGACTATCCTTTCCAGCTTTTCCTGCCAGTCGATGGAGTTCTCCACACGCTTCTTTTCGAGCTCTTTCTCCCTGCGCGTAAAACTCTCCGTGGTTATCTCCAGTTCATCCATGCGAGAGAGTTTGAAGAACCTGTAATCGTCCCTGAGCAGGCAATACCCGTAAAGGTACCATGTGTAGCCTTTGAAGACGAGCGACATGGGTTCCACTCTTCTTCTCGATTCCTGACCCTTGTTGTTCATGTATCTGAAGGAAATGAGAAGGCTTTTCGAAATGGCTTCCCTGATCTGCGAAAGCATATGCTCCTCTATCTGACTGGAGAACCACGGCGAGATATCCAGAAAGAGAGACCTTCTCCCCTCTATCTTTTCCTGCTGTTCTCTCGAGAGAAGCCCTTTTATCTTTTCGAGCGCGCTCGTTATGGAGTCGCTGTCGAGAGCGTTTCCCAGTCCTTCCAGAGCGACGATCGAGGATAGCAGTTCGTCCTGGTTGAAGAGTGTGCTGGAGAGTCTGTACCCTTCCATTATTTCGACGCCTCCGCCGCTTCCGCGAACCGTGACCACGGGTATGCCGGCCATCGACAGCGCATCGAGGTCCCTGTGTATCGTCCTGCACGAGACGCTGAACCTCTCGGCCAGTTCGCGAACCGGAACTCTTCTCCTGCCAAGCAAGACTATGGTGATTCCCAGTAACCTCTCCACTCTCATAAAGATCTCTCCAGATGAACGGATTTCGTGAGCCACAACTGTATTCTCTCATCATTTTACAGGATTTGAATCGCGGTTCGATGTGGCCGCAAATTCACCGGCCATCATGGTAATTTCGGTGATGACTCTTTCGAGGCGCTGTTTTCCGATATTTTTTATGCGATAATTGAACCGAGGTGATGCTTGTGAAGAGAAAAAAGGGAATTATAGATACCGGTATTCTCATCGGACTCTCTCTGGCGGCCGTCGTCGGTCTGATGGTTTATCTCTTTCCGACCGTGACCTGGCCCTCTCCCGGCGGCCGGTACGATGTGGGATTGAAGATAATCGAGCTCGAAGACAAATCCAGGCAGGACCCCTTCGCCGACGTCACCATGTCCAGGAGGCTGGTCGTGGATGTCTGGTACCCGGCCGCTGACACGGCTGGCAACAGGAGGAGTCCCTGGTTCAGGAACGCCCCTCTGTTCATAAACAGTCTGGCCAGCAACTACGAGCTGCCGGCGATTATTTTCCAGCACCTCAGAACCGTGAAATCCAATTCCTACCTTGAGGCCGAACCTCTGATGATCGAAGGCGGCGCACCCGTGGTGATATTTTCACCCGGTACTCCGGCCATCGTACCTCTCTACTTCTCTTTCGCAGAGTATCTCGCCAGCAGGGGATACGTGGTGATAGGGATAGAACACCCTTACGGGGCGGCCGTCGTGGAGTTTTCCGACGGCACGCAGGCGCATTTTTCAAGAGAGAGGGCCGAGCAATTTCCCGGCGCGGATAGTTTCGAAGAAGGAGTAAGACTTGGAATGGAACTGATGGCCGGCGACTTCTCCTTCGTGATCGATGAGTTAGAGAACATGGCCGACGGCGACAGGCTTCCGGTAGGTTTTTTCGATACCGACAGAATAGCGGTCTTCGGTCATTCCGGCGGTGGAGGCGTGATTCAATTCCTCTCGCAGCGAGAGAAGAGGATCGATGCGCTGATCTCCTTCGATCCGGCGCTCTTCGTAATGACCGACGATGAACTCAAAGCGGGGATGGATATACCGGCTCTCGTGATGGAAACAGGCAAATGGCTGGAGAGAGAAGAGGCGGGGAATCTTTACCTGCTGACAAACAGCGGTGAGGTTAAACCCTATCACCTCAAGCTACCTAACGCCAACCACCCGGATTTTGCGATGCTGGACCATCTGTCGCCACTGGCTCATTACCTGGGCTTCACCGGCACTTTCATGACCGGCGGCGGCGAGGAGTACCTCTACAACTCCATAAGCAGTTTTCTCGAGTTCGCTTTCGATGAGAGATCCGAAGAGGAGTTCCTGGAGACTTTACTCTCTCGCAAAGATGTGCAGCTCTTCATAGGAGACAGGGAGATCAACCGGTAGTTTTCTTCCTGCTCCTGATTATGTGCGGTATCAGCGTGAGCGTCAGTATCGCGCCGGTGACCATGCCGATGGCAAGAAGCAATCCCAGCCCTGAAAACAGCTTCAGGGGAGCGAATACGAGAGTTGCGAAGCCCGCCGCAAGCGCTACGGTGTTGGAAAATATAGCCGGTTTTACTTCCTGCCTGGCCCTGTAGATATCTTTCGTCTCTATGAACCTGTTGATGAGATGGATCGCGTAATCTATGGTCATTCCCAGCAGTATTCCCGCGACAATCGCGGTAGAGATCTCCAGTTTAATGCCCAGTATAGCCATGTAAGAGAAGTTGAAGAACACCGACATGGCTATCGGAAGAACCGACACTATCGCCAGCTTGAAGGATCTGAAGACAACTATCAGGAGCAGAGTTATGACTATCAAAGCCCATACGATCGTACTTACCTGGCTGGCGAGGATTTCGCTGTTGACACCGGATATTATCAAGAGGGGCGAGGCTATGTATGGAGAGTACTGAGGGTAGTCCTCGAGGAGTTCTTTCAATTCGGCTTCGAGCCGCTGAGAGCTGACGGCATCGGTGTTTGGAGTCTTGACCAGCAATCTTATCGAGTTGCCCACCATGTACTGCTGAACAGGCAGATCGCCGCTGCGTGCCGACAGCTGGAGTAATGGCAGCGGTATGTTGAAGGCCTTCGAGACATCCATTATCGAGGAAACTCCCCTGACCTGAGAGAGTTCTTCTATATCGCCAATGAGTTTCGACAGGGTCTGGGCATCGCCACCGGTGAAGAGGCTGTTCTTGTTCAAAACGACGTAGAAAGGCATATTCCAGCCGAATTCCTCTCTGATCGTCTCGGCAGATTTCACGATCGTGGAGCTCTTCCTGAAATAATCGAACTGGTCGAAGTTGTTTTCTATTCTCGATATGAGGAAGGGCGAAACGACCGCAAAAACGATTATCGCCACAAGCACGATTCTGTCGATCTTCGCCGTCCTCTCGCGTGTTCCGCCTTTGAACCGGAGCTTTCTCTCCACCGCGGGAAGATCTACGAAAAAGAGGAAGGCCGGAAGCGCCACCAGGACAAGCGCCGAGCTCAACATGATTCCGAGCGAGACCATTATACCCAGCTGCCTGAAGGCTTCCAGACTGCTGACAAGAAAGGTCAGAAAGCCGACCGCAGTCGTGAGCGCCGAGAGGAAGACCGGGACCAGCTCCTCGCGTATGGTGCGCTTGAGAGCCAGATGTCTTTCCAGGACTCTCCTGTTCGTGATATACCTATCTATGAAATGGAGTCCGTAGGACGAGGAAATTATTACTATGAAAAGCCCCACCGTGGAGGTGAGAATGTTGATATCGAAACCGATCATAACACCCGATCCGTAGGTCCAGAGGGCGGCGATGATCGAGAGTATCGAAGGGATGATCGCCGCGCGAACGCTTCCCAGCCTCAGGTAATAGATGAAGCAGATGAGACCGAAGAGGATGGGGGGATATACCACCATGAGCGATAGTATAGAACTGTTCAATTCCTCATCGACTATCGGTTCACCGCTGGCGTGGAACTCCATGCCCTCGAGCGAGTCTCCGGCCACTTTCAGAATGGCTTTTATATCGGCACCGTCAGCCACGTTTATCGGTATGAGCGCGACTTCTCCTCCCCCATCCAGAAGGTTGTCCAGGTAGAGCGGATTGTCGAGTATCTCCCGGGCGTTTTCCGCGGGAAGGCCTTCTTCAAAGTAAGGCTGGACGTTCGTACCGCCGATCAGGCTCACTTTGGCAGCGTCCTGATATGAGTTGTAACTCACGACTCCTTCGATCGAGGAGAGTTTCTGGAGAAAGTTGTAGATCTTGAGAGAGTTTTCCTTCTCGAAGAGACCGTCGGTCTTGACCACTATGATGATCTGCTTCTCTTTTCCGAAAAGG
>DBRH01000014.1:32431-38410 GCA_002305955.1 Kosmotogaceae bacterium UBA1373 | reverse complement strand
ACCACCGTGGCAACTGCGAACAGGACGATTATAGATATAGAGATCTTTCGATTGATCATAACGGACGGCCCCCTTTGGTAGAATTTTACTACTCTTACCAGAATAGTAATGTTTATGCACAGTAAAATTTGTTGATAGTTAAATGTTTAAACTGTTATAATTACTTCAGAGGAGGTGCAGCAATGAGTGGGGGAGGCAAGGAAATCAGTCCAGAAAATATACTGGAGGCCGTTTTCGATTTGATCCGGAACTTCACGAAGTTCTTCTCTTTCAGCATAGAAGCCGAAGAGATGAAGACGATAGAGCTTTACATACTTTTATACGTCGCGCTCAAAGGGCCACAGAATATGTCTTCGCTGGCGAAGGAGTATTCTATGACCAAAAGCAACATCACTCTTCTTGTGGACGACATGGAAAAAAAGGGTTATCTGGCCCGCGTCCGTTCGGAGGAAGACCGAAGGGTAATCATGATCAATCTCACCGAAAGGGGTACGGCTCTCTACAGAAGCTTTCTGTCCAGCTTCTCGGAGCTGATCGCCATCTTCGTGAAGAACGTCAGCCCCGAAGATCTTGCGATCATCACCGAGGGCTTCGAGAGAATAACGGGCATCGTCATCGAAAAGTGGTACGCCGACTCGGTCGGCGACCGTGGGAGTGATCGGCCGTGATACTTGTGACGGGTTCTACCGGTCATGTGGGCAACGTTCTCGTGAAGGAGCTGGCGGGCCAGGGCGAGAGCGTGAGGGCCATAGCGCTCCCCGGAGAGGACGTATCGATGATCGATCTTCCCGGAGTGGAGATACTTCGGGGCGATATAAGGGACAGAGACTTCGTGATCGCTGCCTGCAAAGGAATAGATACTGTCTATCATCTGGCCGCGCTCATATCCATAATGCCCACCATGAAGAAACAGGTGAGAGACGTCAACATAGGCGGTACGGAAAACGTGATCCACGCCTGCAAAGCTCAGCGAGTGGGTAGGTTGATCTACACCAGTTCGATCCACGCCTTCACCGAGCTGGAGCCGGGGAGTTTCATAGATGAAAACGTTCCCTTCAATCCGGCGCGCACGAGCGGAGTTTACGGAAAATCCAAGGCCGAAGCCGTGCTCAATGTCCTGACGGCCGCCAGGGAGGGACTGAACGCCGTCGTGCTCTGTCCGACAGGGATCATAGGACCCTTCGATTACAGACTGTCGGAAATGGGAAACATGATAAGACTCTTCGCCTCGGGCAAGTTGAGAGTGGGGATCGAAGGATCATTCGATTTCGTCGATGTGCGCGACGTGGTGAAGTCCGAGATAGAGGCATCGAAGAAAGCGAAGGCTGGAGAGGTCTATATTCTGGGCGGCGAGGCGGTCTCGATCCGGGAGCTCACCGACATACTCCACCAGATAACGGGAATAAAGAGAGTAGATACCTTTCTCAGGAGCACCACCGCATACGTTCTTTCGGCCCTGACCACTCTTTATTACATGCTCTCGAAGAGCAAAGCCTGCTTCACTCCCTACACGGTTCATACGCTCACGAGGAACTACAGGTACTCCCACGAAAAGGCGGCTAAGGCATTGGGCCACACTCCCAGGAAGGTTTCGGAGTCTTTGAGAGACGCCGTGGAATGGCTTTCCGGTTACGGGATCATCAGATACGCAGCCAGGTGAGCTCTTCCCGGCCCGCTACGTCTTTGCGGGGCTTCACAGCTCCACCCTCAACCCGTCGAAGGTGACGCTTATGCCGTGCGAAGCGTAAAGCTTCTCGAGTTCTTCGTGTGGAGGATTGGCGGCGTGGGAGAAGTGGTGCGCGTAGATCCTGCTGTCGTCGTTCAGTATATTGAGCCCCCTCATCGCTCTGACGGTATCTAAAAGCTGGTATAAACTGTGATGGTACGGGAAGATGTTGCTCTCCACCAGCCCCATGGTCGCATCAAGGGCGATCATATCCACCGGTTTGGCAAGAGTCTTCGAGATTCTCTCCATGCACCCTTTGTCGAGAGGACCGGTATCGGTGGCGTAGAAGAGCGAAACTCCGTCCCTCTCGATTATATATATCAGCGGCGTCTCTCCCTCGGCAACCTTATGAACCGCGGGCACCGGCGTCACCGTGTAGCCGTTGACTTTCGCTTTCTCGAAGGGTGAGGCCTCCAGAAGCACCGTTTTTTCGGGATCGTAGTAAGTGGCCTCGGCGATTCTGCCCAGAACCGTGGAGTTCGAGAGAACGGTCATCACCGGCAATCGCTCGTAAGAGCGGTTATAGGGCATCTTCCTGAAGCCGAAGTTGGGGAGATAGAGGTGGTCCGAGTGAGAGTGCGTAACCAGCAACGTTTCGACATTGAAGAGACTCGCGTTGCTCTTCTGAGTGCCGGCCATTATGTTGGGCCCGAAATCGATAAGTAGATCGTTGTTCAACAGCGCCGCCGAGGTCAATCTGAAAGACTCGCGCGGTCCCCGCCTCACGGCAGAGCAGTTGTCTCCTTCGCAGAAGGGATTGGGGAAACCTTCGTAGGCCGCCGTTCCAAGAAAAAGTATCTGCATACATTCCTCCGACTGAATACGTGATTCATTGATCTATATTCGAAGATTAAAACGTCTCGAACCTCTGGCCGGCCATGAGCTCCTCAACGGTGGCCGGAACCCTGTTCATTATAGTCTCGATGGCTTTATCGCCTGTGCAGTGGCCGATGTGGTAACTTTCGACGTTGAACCTCTTCAGGTAATCGACGTCCCAGTCGAGTTCCGCCAGGCTCTTGTGGGCGAGATGGAGACCGCCCACGACGTTTTTCACATGGCAGTACCTGCCGGCCCGGTTCAATATGTTACCTATACCCCTGTGCGAACAGCCGGTAATAACCGTTCCCCTGTTGTTGATGACTATAAGAAGCGTCAGTTCGTCTTCGAAGAGGTCACGCTTTCTCTGGCCGTTGACAAGGATGTTGAACTTTTCCTGAGGTCTTTCACCGGTTTCGAAGGGCACGGCCGTCAGCAAAAACACCCCATCGTAAAGCTCGAAGTCTTCGGTCACAAAGTTGAAAGAAGCGCCGAGACTTTCACAGAACTCTCTGCCATAAATCGGACTGCCGAAGGTTGTGTCGCTGTATTTATGGAGGTAAGCGCCGTTACCGGCGTAAACGTGTTTGCTTCCGGTGAGCCTCAGCACGTTGGCAAGACCGCCCAGGTGATCGTCATGACCGTGGCTTATAATTATGGCGTCTATCTTCGAGAGATCGATACCCATCTTTATAGCGTTGTGAACGGCAACATCCGTCGATCCAGTATCGAAGAGGAAAATCTTATCGCGGTCTTCCACCAGCAACGAAATGCCGTGTTCCGATCTGAAGCCTTCCAGGGCCTTATCGTTACAGAGAACCGTGATCCTCATCCTTACACCTCCGCGATTTTCATAACCGCAACCGGCCTCTCCCGCTCCAGTTTACCGATTATCGGAGCTACATTCATAGACCGGCCGCCCGTCGAGATACCTGTCTTAGATAGACTCTATAGCCATATTAGCATATTCGTTTGACATTCCGTAGATAGTTATCATGCTCCTGGCCAGTCTCGTGGCTCGCTCTATATCGTCCGAGGCGTCCGGCAAGGAAGAGGAAATTGAAGATCGTCATCAGTATCAGCACACCGGGTGAGTACAAAAGATATCTGAATCTCTTATTCCCGTTTCANNCCGTTGAGCATGAACTCCATAAAGCGAAGGTTTTTCTCGCCTTCTCCGGGGAAGCGCCTCAACATCACCAGTATGCTAACCAGCAAGCAGGTGGCTGCGCGCTCCTCGCACCCTTCTGGAATGGGCTCCAGCTCACTGAGAATTTCCATCAACCTCTCTTCTAGAAGGATCTCGAGATTTATTCCCGGCAGAGTCTCTCTCTCGGTCACATACTCCTCGAAGAGATCTATCTTCTTCTCCATTATTCCGTAAAGCCCCTGAAGAAATTTCAACAGCTTTTCTCTGGCCGATTGCGAAGAATCTACCGATCTTTCTAGCTGGTCTATCTCGTTCATGAGCGAGGACTTCATAGACTCGACAAAGAGTTCATCCTTGGACCGGTAGTATCTGTAAATGTTTCCGACCGCCGTGCCGGCCCTCGCCGCTATAGACTTCATGTCGCAGTTGCGGTAACCGTTCTCCTGAAAGAGCTCGCAGGCGGCCTCGAGTATCTTTTCTTCAACGTTTCTTATGATTTTAGGCAACTCGTTTCCACCTCCTTTTAATGAACCATTGTTCGCTTAAATGAATTATAGTTCATTAAGCTTTGGAAGTCAACTATTCAGGATAAACCTGTCCACTCAGTCGTTTTCTTTCGAGCCCAACAGTTTTTTCACCGAAAGGATGGCGAGGAATTGAACGAACAGCAGGACCACTATGACCGGACCAGGGGGCATATTCAGAACGTATGAGAAAAACATTCCGAGCACGCTGGCCGTCACTCCGAGTACGACCGAGATCGAGATCATCGACCTGAGAGATCTGGCGAGAAGCCTGGCCGAAACCGCAGGAATTATAAGGAAGGCCGTGACCAGGATTATCCCGGCGATCTTCACAGAGCTCACAACGCTCAAGCTAATACCTATGAGCGTTCCGTAATGAACGAAGGCCACGGGGACGCCGTAATGTCTGGCCATCTTTTCATCGTAGGCGTAATAAAGTATCTCCCTGAAGAAGAGCGAGAAGAAGATAATCGCGCCCAGGTTAGCGCCGGCGAGCAGCCAGACATCGGCCGCAGTTACGAGCAGTATGTTGCCGAAGAAGAGGCCCATTACGTCTGGAGTGTAGCCCCTCACGAAAGAGAGGGCGATGACTCCCAGCGACATCGAAAGGGGAAGGAGCATCCCTATGACGCTGCTTTCTGATAGCCTGTTCCTCCTGGTGAAGTAGCTCACCGCGACCGCGAAGACCACGGCCGTGAGGGCGGCCATCACGATGTAATTGGCGCCGAGCAGCAGGCCGAAGGCTATCCCTCCGAAAGTCGCGTGTGCCGCCCCGTCGCCTATGAACTCTATCTTTCGCAACACCACAACGCTGGAGAAAACACCCGTCAGGGTGCTCACCAGGATCGCGGCGATCATCGCGTTTCTTAAAAATTCGTAACTTAAAACATCTCCGATGAACTGAGTTATCATACGCTGTGTTCCCTTTCAAAGTGGTCTCTCGAGCGTATGAAAAGATCGAGATCGGTGGAAAAGGCCGATTTTAGCTGCTCGGGAGAGATCATGTCGGCCGAGGTGTGGCAGTGGAGCGTCTTGTTGATACACATGATCGTGTCGCAGGCCTCGAAGACCATCCCTATGTCGTGGCTGACCATGAGGATGCCCATGTTTTTCTCGTTTTTCAGCTTTTCCAGAAGGCGGTAGAAGGAAGACTTTCCCATCTCGTCCACACCGGCCTCCGGCTCGTCCAGTATGAGGAGCTCGGGGTTGGAGGCCAGCGCCCTGGCCAGCATCAATCTCTGGTACTCTCCTCCCGAAAGCGTTCCGGCCCTCCTCCTTCCAAGTCCCTCTATTCCCGTCGTCTTGAGGAGAGTATCGACCGTGTTCCACTCGCTCTTTGAGAAACGTTTAAAGGGGCCGTTTTCTTTATAGAGGCCCATGGCCACTACCTCCCTGACGCTTATAGGGAAGTCCCTGCTTCTCTCGGGGTTCTGGGGTAGGTATCCCACACGGCCGGTGACCTTTATACTGCCGCTGTAATCACTCAGGTCGCCGACTATAGCCTTTATTAGAGTGGTCTTCCCCGCGCCGTTCGGGCCTATTATCCCGGCGAACTCGCCCCTGGAAAGGCTGAAAGAGACGCCCCTCAGTATCCAGGCCGAGCCGATTTTGTAGGTCAGATCCTCAACTTGAAGTACCCTATCTCTCTCCAAAGACTTTTTTCATCTCCTCTAAATTCCAGCGAAAATGGTCTATTATGTCGGCTCTCGAAATTCCCAGCGGGTCGAGCGAACCACTCCCGACCGAGGCCTCTCCGGCCAGTA
>DBRH01000014.1:31264-32414 GCA_002305955.1 Kosmotogaceae bacterium UBA1373 | reverse complement strand
TTCAATTCCTGTATCGACGGTTCGTCGCCCACTCCTTCGAGAACCGGTTCGAGCACTATCCCGAAACGGTCGAAAAAGTAAGAGAAACTGGGATGGGCCACTATGACCACGCCACCCCTGAACCGCTCCAGATACATTCCGGCCTCTCCGTAGAAATACATCAACCTTCCGGAGATTTTTTCGGCGTTTTCACCGTAGTATGAGCCGCTCTCAGGATCTATTTCGGTCAGAGCCTCGACGATTGCGGGGATTATGTGGTCGACCAGCAAGAGCGGATCGAGCCAGACGTGCGGGTTGATCGAATGGCTGTGCTCGAGCGTATCGGTTTCGCCGTGGCCGTCCTCCTCCTCGCTCAGAAGCGACGGAGGGACAGACTCTCCGGCCAGAAGGACCCTCTTGCCCTTTCTGGAAAGCTCTTCGAGCGTGCTTTCGAGAAAGGCCTCCAGCTCCAGTCCGTTCGCCACCACCAGATCGGCCTCGTTGAGCCTCTTCACATCCGATATCTTCGGAGAAAAGACGTGGGGGTTCTGCCCCGGTCCGATCAGGAGACTCACCTCGGCCCTGTCCCCGACTATGTCCCGCACTATCATGTAATAAGGATTTATGGTCGCCGTGACTTTCAAAGCGATAGCAGAAGTCGCGACGAGAAGAATCAACACGAAGAACGCTATAAATCTTCTCACAGTTTTCCTCCTTCCAGTTCTTCTATCATCTTTCTCTTGCAATCACCGCAGATGCCTATGAAATAGAAAACATGATCGGTGATCGTAAAATCGTGATCGTCCCTGATCGACTCCTCCAGCTCCGCGGCGAAACATCCGCGAAAGGACTCGGTCCTGTGGCACCTCTTGCAGTGTATGAAGTGGACCGGTTCCTTCCCGGCCCCGAAATAATACCGTGTGTCGCATTCGAAGGAGACCGATCTGATCAATCCCCTCTCCTCGAGGAAGGAGAGACTCCTGTAAACACTCGAAAGATCGGGTCTGGCCTGTAACTTGCCGTGTATGTTATCGGCGCTCAGCGGGGCGCTCGAGCTGTCTATTATATCCAGGACGCTCTTCCTGAGAGTAGTCAGCCTTTTCAAAACCAACACCATCCTTGCCATTTGTTAGCGCAAATCATTTGCAATATATTCTCACACGGCCGCTCT
>DBRH01000014.1:27250-31178 GCA_002305955.1 Kosmotogaceae bacterium UBA1373 | reverse complement strand
CCGGCCCGGGTTCCATCGAATATGTACTGCTCTTCCGCTCCCCATCTCATTCCCCACTGGTCGTTGTAGAACTTCTTGGAGAGACATACCAGTACCATGTAGCCAGAACCTTCGCCGGTGTAGGCCGGAAGCTTCAAGACGGTCGAGTACGTGTTCTCGCCGTCCTTCGCGAGGACGACGGCCCTGGGCCCTTCTATGTTCCAGCCGTTGAAATCTCCGTATACGACCGGCGAGGGGAGCTGCACAACCTGATCGGTCACGCATTCCGCAAAGGTCGTGACGTGGGTCGAGCCATCGTACTGGAATTCGTAGATCGTATCGGTCAGAGGCTTCAGGTAACTCGCCATTCCCATCCCGGCAGGCGTCCCGTCGAATTTGTACTGTTCGACGGCCCCGAAGAAGTAATACTGCGTGTTGAACCTGGTGGATAGAACCGTTACCATCATGTAACCGTCTCCGCTTCCTGTGTAGGCCGGCAGCTTGTAGAAGCCGTTGAATACACCGTCGGCGTTCGGATCGGTCAGCACCAGAGCGCTTTCNNTCATGCTCCAGTTGGCGCCTCTGCCCATCGCTTCGTTGAAGTCTCCGTAGATCCTCGGAGTCGGGAATCTCTGGAGGTAATCGTCGTAGATGGTTTTGGTGTTGGCGTCGAACAGTATCTGGAGCTTGCAGTTCTCCTGGATATAGATCGAACCCAGGCCGACCACCGTGCCGTCCTTCAACTTCTTCACCGGCGCCGGCTGAAAGGCGTAGTTGTCCACTCCCCAACAGCCGTCGGCGTTCCACGTCCCGTCGGTTACTTTGTAGTAATGTCCGTCGTACATCGGATCCCTGTTGTCCTCGTTGAAATCGATCGTTATCGCGTACCAGTTCTCCTTGCCCGGTACCGGCTCGAGTTTAAGACCGCCGTCGCGCGGCACCTGGTAACCGTTGGCGCTCGTGCCGAGGTAATAGCTCTGCGACAGCAAGGTCGATGAACCCAGCAGCATACACAAGACCACAGCCAGTCCAAAGATTCTCAGTAACTTTCTTCCCATTTTCCCTGCCTCCCTTTTGAGTTCCTTCGAGTTCTGTTGTCACCCTGTCGGATTGACCGGATGTCATTTATCGCCCAGTAAGACATATCTCCCGCTCTCGAGGGCGAGTCTCCCGCCTTCGAGAGAACCCTCCCCCAGTATCACCTGCGCGTCTCTCCAGGGGCCTTCGAGAACGCTCGCTCTCACATCGAAATTGGCCAGGAAGTAAAGCCGCTCCCCCTCGAACTCCCTGTAGAAGGCCAAGACCCTACGGCCGGCCTCTATAGGAATCAACGAACCTTTCTTCAGTATCTCGCTCCCGGCCCTGAAGCGTGAAAGCTCTCTTATCTTTCTCGCGCACCGGCTTTCCACGTCTTCCCATTTCATCGCCCTGCGGTTATCCGGATCGAAACCGCCCTCCATGCAGACTTCGTCTCCGTAATATATCAGCGGCATACCCTCGAAGGTCAGGTTGACGGCCATCGCCAGGATATGGAGTTCATCGCTCCCCAGGATCGTTCTACACCTGGTCGTGTCGTGGCTTCCCACCAGATTTACCAGATAGTTGTACAGGCAGGACCTGTAAAGCATCTTGTTGGCGCTCACCCTTTCCCAGAAGGAGCGCGCCTCTATCTTGTCCGCGACGAATTCGTGCAGCGCCCTCATGAACTTGTAGTTGGTGGCGGTATCCATCTCTCTCCCCTGGAGCCACCGGGAGGAGTGGTTCCATATCTCCCCTATCAGGAGAATGTCCGGCGATAGGGCCTTCAGCTCTCTCCTGAGATTTATCCAGAGAGCGTGCGATACCTCGTCGGCGACGTCGAGCCGCCAGCCGTCGAGTTTCAGGAGCTTCGTCCAGTGGAGCGCTATATCGGTTATGTAACGTATCACCTCGGGGTTGCAAGTGTTCAGCCGCGGCATCCCCGGAACGAGCCCGGCGAAAGTATCGTAATTCTTTCCCGTCGCGTCTATCGGGAAGCGCTCTATGCAGAACCAGTCCCTGTATCTCGATTCCGACTGCCTCTCGAGGACATCCAGAAAAAGAGGGTTCGAAGAGCTGCAATGGTTGAAGACGCCGTCGAGAACCACCCTCATACCCCTTTCATGTGCCCTCTCCACCAGTCGTACGAGGTCTTCGGTCTTTCCGAAGGCGCCGTCTATGCTGTAATAATCGATTATGTCGTACTTGTGGTAAGAGTTCGAGAGAAAGATCGGGTTTAGATAGATGATCTTAGCCCCCAGACCGGCCACGTAATCGAGTTTTAGGATAACCCCCTCGAGGTCTCCGCCGTAGTAGCTTTCTCTGCCCGGAGGCGTACCTACCGGGATCGTGCCGGGCGGGTTGTTGGAAGGGTCTCCGTCGTAGAACCTATCGACGAATATCTGGTATATAATCTCCCCCTCGGCCCAGGAAGGCGGTCTGAAGATATCATCGTCGTTTATGTAAGGGTAGAAGAAGCAGTTCTTCTCATCGACGGACTCGAGAAAGCCGTCGGATGTATAAAAGACCCTCCTCCCCGAGGAAAAAAGCTCGAAGTAATATTTGAACCTCTTCTCCTTCACCCTTATTCTCGCCTCGTACAGATCCGAAGTCCCGTCGGATAGTATCTTCTCCATGGAGAGCTCTTCCGGCCGGGAAGTGTGGTCATAGAGGTTCTTGTAATGAACCACGACTCTCTCCAGATCGTTCTTCTTCGCCCTCAACCTCACGGCCAGGGTATCGCCGTCGACGGCGTAGGCGTAGTTATGTTCGGATATGTGGTAGATCGCGGCTCTCTCCATCTCTGTCTCCTTCTATGCCTTCACGCTTCCTTCGGTCAACCCGCCTATAAAGTACTTCTGAAGCGAGTAGAACAGCACGAGCATGGGTATGCTCCCGAGCACCGCGCCGGCGCAGTAAACGCTCCAGTTGATCCCGAACTGGCCGACTATCATGCTCTGCAACCCAACCGCCAGGGGCATAGCCTCGAGCTTTTGAGTCATCACCGTGCTGGCGATGACGTATTCGTTGTACGCGATTACGAAACTCTGTATGGCCACGATGGCTATCATCGGTTTGGCCAGAGGAAGCGTGATTCTGGTCAGAATCTTGAATTTACCGGCCCCGTCGATCATCGCCGCTTCGTCGAGCGAGTAAGGGATCGTGTCGAAGTACCCTTTGGCCAGGATCACGAGACCGGCCGAAGCGAAGGCCGAATCGGCCAGAATCAGTCCTTCCAGTTTGTTCAGAAGGCCGAGCGCCACGAAGATCTTGAAGATCGAGACCATCGACAGCGTCAGCGGAAAGATTTGAACCAGCAGTATGAAGTTGAACAGCCCGACTCTACCGTAGAATCTCAGCCTCGAGAAGGCGTAAACACAGATCGAGACGACCAAGACTGCCACAACCATCGTGACCGCGGCCAGAAGGAGCGAGTTCAATATCCAGCTCATAAAGCGCGTCTCGCTGAAGAGCCTCGTATAGTTGTCCAGTGTCAGCTCCGTGATCGCGAAGGCGCCGGTATCTATGACGTTCTTGCCGAAGGATATAATCACAACGTAGAAAAAGGGTATCACTGTAATAACGGCCAGCAAGGCCAGAAATAGATGGATAAATACCCTGCCGGTCTTCGCCTTTGTCCAGCCCACCGTCTCACCACCTCGCTCGGGGATTACTCGTAGATCTTTCTCTTTCCTATCCTCAGAGATACGAAGGCGAACAACCCGACGAAACAGAAGATTATCACCGAATAGGCAGCCGCCAGCGAGTATCTCTTGGTGTTGAAGGCCGTATTGAAAACATAAGTTATCAGTAGATCGGTCGATCCGGGAGAGCCGAGAACATCGCCAGGGGGACCTCCCTGGGTCAGTAGATAGACTCCGAACTGGTTGAACTGCATTATGAACGACATGATCATCATCGGAAAAAGCGC
>DBRH01000014.1:22561-27165 GCA_002305955.1 Kosmotogaceae bacterium UBA1373 | reverse complement strand
CAGCTCAACTTCGCGACGAAGGAACTCGTGAGCCACGGAACGGGCGGCATGCCCATTATACCGAGCAGACGGTTCACCAGTCCGTCGCTCTCCAGCATTCCGCGCCACATCAGTAGCGTTATAACGCTTGGCACTACCCAGGGGAGTATGAAAACGATCTTGTAGATCTTCGCGATCCTCACCTTGACTTTATCCAGGACTACCGCCAGCACCGTCCCGGCCAGGAAGGAAAGACCCACGACCGTGGCCGCGAAGGCGACGGTCCAGATTATCATCGATATCAGGCCGTTGATACCCGTCGAGAAGATCTCCGCGTAGTTCGAAAGCCCGACGATCCCGTAATCTCTCAGATTGACGCCGCTGTAATTGGTCAGCGAGAGGTATATGTTGTGAAAGACAGGAAAGATGTAGAACATCGAAAGGAGGAAGAAGAGCGGCGCCAGCATCAGCCAGGCCACGATGCTCTCCTTCCTGCCGTAGCGCTCCGCTATCTCGCCCGGCGCGGCGGACCTCCTTCGCCAGACCAGCAAAAAAGCGAGGCCAGCCGCGGCGAGCGAGGCGAAAAAGACGAGATAGCCGGTAGGTATCTCGATCTTCTCCGGGACTTTGTTCATAACGGCCACATCGCCCCTGATCTTGTTGGCGAGCTCGGTCAGCTTCTCTTTCGCATCTACCGGGTTGCCCGACTTGTCTCCGTAGAAGATAGTCCTGAAGGCCGTCGAGGTGTAGTTGTACCAGATCGTGCCTTCGGGTATGTTCGGGAAGGGTTCGCAGTTGAAGCCTATCGCGCTCAAAGACGAAAGTATCGGGTCCTTGCTCACGTAATCGCTCTCGATGACCGAGATGTTGCAGGGGTTCCTCTCGCCGGTTCTCCTTTCGGCCCTGTTGCCGGCCTCGATCAGCTTCTGCTGGTTCTCGTCCCTGAGCACGAACTCCAGAAAGCTCTCCACTGCCTCCATGTTTCTGGTGAACCTGTTCACCACAAAGCCCTGAACCGTGGCCAGCGGCCTGGAAACCTCCCCGTTGCGTCCTTTAGGCAGAGGGGCGATTCCGTAGTCGACACACATGCTCTGGTAGATCGAGGCATTCCAGAGGCCGTAGAGTATCATGGCGGCCCTGCCGTTGGCGAATTCGGCCGATATATGGCTTTCGGTACCGTTTTCGTTGGCCAGCGTCAATCCCTTCTTCTGCAACTCCTTCATCCTGTTCACGTAATCTAGCATGCAATCGTTGTCCAGACCGACGTCGTAGGGGTTGTAATCGCCGTTGGGCGCCTTGCCGTAGTAGTAGCCCCCGTGGTCTTTTATTATGGGGTAGTTGAACCACATATCCTTGGGGTTGAGTAGTGTACCGTACTGGACTATCTTCCCGTCTTCGTTTCTAAGAGTGAGAGCCTCGGCGATCCTGAAAAAGTCGTCCCAGGTTTCTGGCAGCTCCGACTCGCTTATGAGATCCCTGTTGTATATGAGACCGGAAGTATCTAGTGAATAACCTATACCGTAGCATTTGTTGTTGTAGGTGAAGGCTTCGAAGGTCGCATCGAGATAACGCTTCCTGAGATCGTCGTCTATCTCTAAAGGCACGATCAACCCGGAAGCGACCATGTTGCCGATATCCGGGGCCTGCATCAGGATTATGTCCGGCCGATCGTCGAGCTCCGCATTGTTGGCCAGATCCCTCGGTGCGTCGAATATGGAGCGTCGGCCCACTACTTCGACCTCGATCCCGGTGAGGGAGGTGAACTCCCCGGCGATCGCGGCCATGGCAAGATTTTCCGGTTCGATATGGCTGAACCAGATACGTATGGTCGAATCACCGCCGTCCGGAGCCGCGAAAAGCCTCGCGCCCAGCAGTAGGGCCACCTGAACAATGACTACGAACCTGAACCCTCTCACAGATCTATCCCCCCGTACGCGATCTTCAGAGCGTCTTGAACTCTTCGGTAACCCTCACCGCCTCATCCACTCCCTCTACCGGGAGGCAGATCGAGACGTTTCCCTTTCTCATCGCCTCCATGTTCGCCACTATCTCGTCGAATGAATCACAGTCGATGGCGAGACAGACGCCGCGCGAATCCTCCACCAGTCGCCCTATGTTCTCTATCGGCCTCGGCTGGTTGGGATCGGTGGCTATCCAGAGGCTGGCCACCTTCTCGAGCGAACAGATCTCCTTCACCAGGTAAAGCGCCCTTGAATGACAGTGCATATGACCGGTGCCGAAGTGATCGATCACCCTCTGGGTGTGTGGCGCGCAGAACTTTCTGTACAGCCTGGGAGATATCATGCAGGCGATATCTTCCGACATATATATGCATTTATCGATAAGCCACATCCCGTACTTGCTGCCTCCAAGGTACCTCCTGGCCAGCGCGTAAACGTCTTCGGCGAATTTTATCGTCGCATCGGCGCAGTAATCGAGGAGTTCGTGCAACTCCTCGGGAGCTTCGTAGAAATCGGTGTAGATCGCCTCTCCCCTGAGGGCGGCCGCCAGATCGAGCGGAGAGAAGAAGCCCTTCATGAAGGGAATACCGGCGCCGGAGGAGAGTTTCAGTATCTCCTCGCAGATATCCAGAAAGTTCCCGTACCAGAAGGAAGTTCCGATTTCGGGCAGACTCCGGAAATCCCTTATCTCTCCCAGAACCGGTTTGGACCAGCTCGTATCCTTTTGAAACTCTATATTTCCGTACACGAAGGCCGAATAATCTCCGATCCCCAGAACCGGTGAAACCGAAGGGATCATGTTGTCGTCGACGGCTCTGCGCTTCTCGAAAGATTCGCTCATAAGACCGCAAAGATCTCGCGCGTACAGATCTATATCGTTCCTGTAATTGTAGCGGGTGAGGTCGAGCCTGGAATAATGCTCAACGTCGCACTTCGGGAGCGCCCTTATCGTAACGTTACCCCCCCTGTGGCTCAGCGCGTCTTCATAAGTCTTTCCCATCATCGCTATCGTTTTGTCGATGTCGGGCTTATAACGATCCAGTTCCCTGAACACCGCATTCACTCCTTATCACTCATCGACCCTCAAAGGCAGATCGGCCGGCAACTCTATTGATTTGAAAAACCTCTGGACGTTGTCATAGTACTCCCCGACATCTATCCCGTCCCAGATGTACCCTCCGTTCCTCAAGGTGGAGAGGAGTATAATATCCAGAAGCATCTGGTCGATAGACATCTCCATCAGCATGATGTTTCGCGTGGTTATACCTATCTCGTTTATGCTGGAATTCCCCTCGCCCATGACCATGAACTCCCTATCGAACACGCCTATTATCCTGCGCCTTGGAAAGTTCATGTTCGCGTTCTTCATCTTGTAGGTGAACTGGACGCCGAAATCGAAGGGCATCTTGCAGAAGGAGAAGATATATATCTTCACTCCCCTCCCGTCGGCCTCTCTCAGTTCGTTTTCGAAGAGCGCCGCCTCGGAATCCCAGAGAGAGAGATAGATCTCCCGTTTCGCCTCCTTTATGGCGTTCGCGATGAGGTTTAGCATCTCCGCATGGTTGGAGAGGTTCAGTATATAGTTGTCGGCATCCACCTCTCGCGTGATCTTTTCCAGAGAACTCTCGAGATCGTCGAGTTTTTCCGTGTAATCCTTTCTGAGAGAGGCTATGAGTTTTTTGTAGCTCACGGCCGAGTACAGCTTCGGGTTACCCTCGATCACGTTGACGCTGCCCTTCCTCTCCAGTCTCTGTAAGATNNGTCATGGGACTGCTCTTGTGGAGTGCGATATAACATTTGGCCTCGTTGAGCGAGAAACCCAGTTCTCTAAGTATCTTCAGCTCGTTCATAAGCCACCACCAATCGGAATCACTTAGTAGTAATAGTCATTACTACTATAATTGTAGCATCATGGACGTGAATTTCATCCGGCCATTACGGCCCTCTGGAGACGGCCTGGAAGAATGACGGAGGGATATTGCGAAATATCGTTATTAAGCGAGTCCGTATCTCGAGAAATCATGAAGTCAGATGATAGAAAAAGGAGCGTGGTGGGTTGTGCGTTGGCAAAACACGAGAGAAAGAGCGTCGAGAGTTCGCTCCGCTCACGAGAAGGCGAGAATTCTCACATATCTTCAATCTCTCTCTTTTTCTCTCTTCTCTCTCCTCCTCTGCTCTTTCGAAGTACGGGTCCATGCTCTGGGACGACGGACGCTGGACGGATCTTCCCGCCTCACAGACGCACATTTTTTTGGAAGGTTGTCTTTCTGAGTATCGTCGAGCCTATCGGCTTCAGGAATACTGTCTTTTCTTCACCGGAGCTTCTATCCAGAAACTTTCCTCTCATGAGGGGCGGATCTGTGAAATCCCCGGAATGTTTATCTCTGATGGTTAGGCTTTCGAGCGTCTTTTCCGTTGCGCAAAGTTCGAGGAAGGAACGGTCTTCCGGCAGGAAGAGGCTGTCTTCAAAGCCCTTACCGTACAGACGCCCGGGCTTTTCTGCCGATTCGATCTCCATCGCGTAAAGGAGCGGTCCGTAAGAATAATAGACGTCGCCCTTCAGATCGAGTCGCTCTGTTATTCTGCCTGTGAACTCTATGAGTATCCTGTCGTCTTTCCAGTCTTTCGAAACCGCGATCGAATCAACACAATCCTCGACCTTCG
>DBRH01000014.1:19374-22519 GCA_002305955.1 Kosmotogaceae bacterium UBA1373 | reverse complement strand
ATCTGTTCAAGGGCGATATCGATTCCGTCGATCGACGTCTCGACTCTCGAAGGTCCATACAGCGCCACGAGAAGACCGTGCCGACTCTTCATGTACATCGAGCCTGTGAAATAGGGAAGTACCCTGCCGGCGTTAGGCGCACAGCAAACGGCCACATCCTGATGAACGGGAGAGTATTTATAGCGCAGATCGTTCTCGCTTCCCATTCCGCCGACATGACCGTTCATGGCGTACGAGTTGTCGCTCTTGCAGTAAGCTATCTGGCTTTTGCGGGGATTCACGGCCCCGTGCGCCGCGTTGTAGTAAAGCCATTCGGCCCTGTCGGCCCAGCGGAGATCGCCCGTCGTCTCGAGAAGCGTGAGATAACTGTGGAGCAGCTCCTGGATCGAGCAGAATTCGTAGCCCGTCTCCGTAGCATCGGCGCTTCTTCCCCCGATCCATTCATCGCCGATCGGAGCGCCAGAAGGGGTCGTGACGAAGTTCAATCTGTGAAGATACGCCTCTATTGCGCGGTTGTATCGCCCGTCCGGCATGCTGGCTATGATCAACGACCTCAAACCTTCGTAGGTGTGAACGCCGTGTCCTTTGAATCTGTAAGCGTAATCGAGGAGGTTGTCCTCCCTTATATCTTCCTCCGAAAGACGGGCCCGGTTGTAGAAATCGACCAGCCGGCCGGCAAAACGGAGGTACTTCTTATCCCCGGTCAACCCGAAGAGCCCGTGGCAGACGTCGGTGAAGGCCAGTCCGTGACTGGCACCGGCGTAGGCCTTCTCGAGGTCGAAGGGATTTCTCTCCGAATAGGCCTTCATCGTAAGATCGAAGGCCTTCATCACTCTCTCGAGCACTTCACTCTCTCCGGTGAGTTCGTAATAACCCAGGGCGGCGCGAAGAAAGGTCGCCTGTGCCCAGAGCTCGCCGTTCTCTCCTTTGAAGTCGAACCGGAGATCTCCGGCGTAGATGCCTATGTACCCGTCGTCATCCTGCGCCATAAGGACCCTTCGCAGGTATTTCTTCGCCTTATCTATATATTCGTCGTTCCCGACCAGATAGGCGTGTCTTATCAGTCCGTCCAGCCAGTTGGATTGCGATTCGCTGTTCCACCAGAGGTACTGGACCTCCCACTCCTGATCCTGGGCCACGGTCCCGAGATCTTTCGATTTCACCGCGCCGGTCAACCTGTCGCGGCCGTAGATCTCGTCGTCCCTTATTATCCCCGGAACCAGATCGTCGAGTTCGCCGACCAGACCCTTCAGGTTCCGCGTGGCCTCTTCAAAGAGCCAGCCCCGGGGCGCTATACTACCGTAGAGGAGTCTCTTCAAGCTCATCGCTCACCTCTCGGGCAGCTCCGGTCTCACCACGGTGTACTTTTCGAAGAGTTTCACGGCGAACCAGCCGCAGAAAACGCCCAGAAAGATCCCAGCGACCACGTCGGAGAAGTAGTTGAAGTACACGTATATCTTCGAAAGCGAAACGAGCGAGGCGATCGCGAGAACCGGTATTCTCAACGACTTCACGCTCTTCCATGTCATCGCCACATAAGCGAAGGCGACCGTGACCTGCGAGGAAGGGAAGGAGTATGTCTCGGGCAGAGGGAACATAAGGCTGTAACCTTCCAGCAGGAGGAAGGGTCTGGTCCTGGCGAGAATCGGTTTCAAGATGACGAAGCTCAGTAGCAGCGAGATCGCCAGGCCGGCCGAAGTAAGATAGCCGGTTCTTCTGTACCTCTTATCGAAGAGCAGGAAGACGGTCAGGAGAATCCAGACCAGCGAGCCTCTCGCCAGGAAGAGAAAGAAAGACATCAACAAATCCATGAAAGCTCCTTCGATCGGCGAGACCAGCCAGTTCATTAGAGAGAGCTCCAGCCCGTTCAATCCCTGCCACATAGAAACCTCCCGGCAAACAGGTTAAAATCAGGCCAATTATACAACAGAAAAAGGCGGCCCGGTGGGCCGCCTTCGATAATTCAAGGACTTTGTATTACTTCAATTTGGCCTGCAGAGCAGCTATCTGGACATCGCTCAGTCCGATTTTCGTTTTCAGATAGTTAAGCGCAACCTCTTTGATGTTGGAGTCATCGACCGGATTACCGTCGTTCATCGCGACGAGTATATCGGCTATGATCCCCTCGACGGCTTCGTAGGCTAGCGTTCCGGGCGCGACTTTGTAGTAGTTCTCGTAAGACTTGACGTAATCGGCGTATATCTCGCCGGTCTTTGCATCCATTATCGCCCCGAGCAGAGCCCCTACAATTCCGGCCCTGTCCTTGCCCTCCACGCAGTGCACCAGGTATGGCGGTTCCTTCTCGATCATGAAAAGCAGGCCCGACTTGAGCTTCTGGGAAAAATCGTCGCTGAGCATATCGACTCCCATGTTCAGGTTGATCAGATTCCCGGCCTCGCCGATCGATTTGTAATACTGGGAGTAGGCATAGCTGGCCGCCAGCTCTTCGTCGGAGTCGGAGAGGTTGATCACGGTCTTTATGCCGGCAGCCTCGACGAGAGCGGCCGCGTAGGGTGCCCTGGGATCGTCGATGGATGGGTGGGAACATCTGTAGAGTCTGTGGGGGGCAATGTTTCCGATCGTGATCTCCCTGAAGTTGGCGAAGACCTCGTCGCTCGCGTAATCGCTACGCAGGTCAGTTCTCACCAGGTGGCGTATCTCGAGCTCTTCCTTGTAGGCGCCCTTTTCGACCAGGGCCATTCTAATCATTGTGCCGGCTTCGAGGCCGTAAGTCTGGGCGAAGTTTCCGTAATTGATGGCTAGAAGGACGTGATCGCCGGAGTATCTAGCAAGCGCGCTTCCCCTGTCCACATCGCCGTAGGTGGTAACGAACGGGACTACTATGGTGGTCTCCCCGATCCTGATCGAGACCGTATCGCCGGCTTCTATGGCCGCATAAACTACAGCTTCCACCGGTATGTCCGTGTGCACGTTTCCGTACTTGTCCACTTCCTGCACGTGACCTATTATTCCCGCGAATACCATTGCAGAGAGAACAACAAGCACACCGATCAAAACGAACTTCTTTAGCATCTCGCACCTCCTGCCTGTTGATGAAGTTGAACTGTATCTGAGCAAGACAATTATATCATCATAGAATTCTAACAAAAAAAGCGAACCCGGTTATCGGGTCCGCCACAGAAGA
>DBRH01000014.1:16466-19275 GCA_002305955.1 Kosmotogaceae bacterium UBA1373 | reverse complement strand
CACTTTTTCCGCGGCCTCTTTGAATTCACACTCGCCAGTCTTTTCGAAGTTGAGGAGCAGGATCCTTCTCAGCATACCCCACATCAGCATCTTGTAAGTCTTCGAGACCGGACCGTTGTCGAAGGCCTCGGCCACCGTCGCCCTGGCGTCCAGCTCCTTGGCCGTCTTCGCCCAGTTCTCCTGCACGGGCAGGTGCTTGTCGGCCGATTCGATGAAGTGATCGAGGGCCGTTTTCAGGGGGGATTCTATAACTATCTTCTCCTTCAGCGGGAAGTAGATGTCTTTGATCTTCTGATAATTAGATTTCATATTCTCCAGGTTGGCCAGAACGAGGTCGCGCCGCACGAACTCTGTCAAAGAGAGGTCTTCTATCTTCGGGTTGTAGTAGTAGGGAACTTCGCAGACCAGCTCGAAAACCTTCTCGTTGAAGAGCCTCCCGTAATCGTAACTGCAAGTTCCGGACTTGCCTATGATCTCGGCCGGGTCCTTATCGGAGTTGGCGGCGTAGAATTCGTAAGTGTCAACTGTAGTCGGCATCTTGTAAACGGCGTCTGCGAATTTGACCGCGTAGGGCATCTCCGGTTCCCCGAGGGCCGCGGGGATGTCCAGATCGGTGTAGGCCTTTTCGAAGATCGGGTAGAGAATCGGGGCGTCCTCGGAGATATAGTTGTAAACCCCGCCGAATCCTGCGTTGTGCAGGCTGTATATGAAGACCGGTTTCACTTCTTCTATGATCTTCATGAGCGCCTTAGTTTCGGGGATCGGGTCGTTGTTGTCGAGCGTCTTGTATTTGATGGGGAAGGTCCACTCCACCTGCTGGTAACCGGCCGGCCTGTAAAAGTTCAGCGCGTAGTTGAGCGGCGTGTACGGCCCCTTGAACCAGCCCTCGTTCAGCTTCGCCCCGTCGTTGTCGGCGGCCTTGACTATGTACCAGCTGACATCCTCGAACCTGTTCCTGAAAGCCTCGTTCTCGGCCAGCTGCCAGGAGAGGTAATCCAGCATCATGCTGCCTATCGGTTCGTTCGGGTGGGGAAAGCCGTACAAAAGTATCGCCTTCGAGCCCTTTCCGATCTTCAAACAGTAGATGGGATCGCCGGCCATCGAATTCCCGACCTGATAGAAACTGGCGATATCCGGGTGCTTCTCGGCCAGTTCCCTGCTCGATTCGTTCAGCTCATCGACCGTCTTGAAGAAAGTGTACTCCGGTACGTTCTTGATTACTTGCTTGATAGCGTCCATAATGACCTCCATTCATACGAAATGACATGCGACCTGTCTATCCTTACCAATATACCTCAGTTCAGGCTCTTTTTCGGTACACTCCCCCTTCGCGATAGGGCATCTGGAGGCGAACCTGCATCCCGGGGGCGGATCGATCGGAGTCACCACCTCCCCGGTGATGGTGTATCTCATCTTCTCTTCCTTGCTTATGGTCGGCGAGTAGGACACTAGCGCCTTCGAATAAGGGTGGAGCGGGTTTTTGAGGATACCGTCGCTCGAGGCTATCTCCATTATCTTCCCGGCGTAGAGGACCATGATCCTCTGGCAGATGTACGTCGCCACGGAGATATCGTGCGTGATGAAGAGCATCGAAGATTTCAGCTCTTTTTGAATCGTCAGAAGCAAATTCAAAACGCCGGCCCTGACAGAAACATCGAGCATCGAGACACACTCGTCGGCGACTAAGAACTTCGGATTGAGGAGCATCGAGCGTATCATGGATATCCTCTGGAGCTGACCCCCGCTCAACTCGTGCGGGTACCTGGTGAGGAGACTCTCGGCCGGTGTCAGTTTGGCGTGGTTCATCGTCTCGATTATCCTCTCCAGCCTCTTCCTGCCGTCCGGCTCGATCTCGTTTATCTTCATGGGCAGGTCCATGCTCTTGTATATTATCACCCGTGGGTCGAAGGAGTCGTAGGGGTTCTGAAATATCATCTGCATCCTTCTTCTGAAGTGGCGGTCCTTCCTGTACTCCTTGCCGGATATCGTCCCGCCCATGAACTCGATCGTTCCACTCTGCTCGTGTTCCAGTCTGTTGATCACACGCCCGAGCGTCGTCTTTCCGCAGCCGCTCTCGCCAAGGACACCGAATATCTCGCCGTCCTTTATCGAGAAGTTCAGACCGTCGACGGCCTTCACATACTGCTTCTTCCCGAACTTTCTAACGGGGAAGTACTTGACCAGATCTTTGACTTGCAGAATGTTCTTATCCATTCAACTCACCGGCCCTCAAACACTTCACTTTCCTGTCGTTGAAATCCCTCAACTCCGGCTTCTCTTCTCTGCAGCGATCCAGCCTGCAGGTGCACCTGTCGTAGAAGATACACCCCTCCGGCGGGTTCGAAAGATCGGGGAGCGTGCCGGGAATGCCCCTCAGTCCGCCGCCGTGAGGGTTGAGATCGGGATGGGACTCTACGAGCGCCCTGGTATAGGGGTTGAGAGGCCGGAAGATGACATCCTTCACGTCGCCGTACTCGAGGAGCTCGCCGGCGTAGAGGATCGCTATCTTCGTGCAGAGCTCGTTCACAACCCCTATATCGTGAGTGATCATCATGACCGTCAGGCCGAATTCTTTGACCAGTCTCTTGACCTCGTCCAGAAGCTGACCCTGGGTTATGACGTCCAGCGCAGTGGTCACCTCGTCCAGTATCACTAATTTCGGGTTGAATATAAGGCCCAGAGATATCATCACCCTCTGCATCATTCCCCCGCTCAGTTCGTGGGGATACATATCGAGCGCCTTGCGGGGCAGATTGACCACCGACAGCAGCCCTTCTAGCTTCTTGATCGCCTCTTCTTTTCCCGTCTC
>DBRH01000014.1:1547-16312 GCA_002305955.1 Kosmotogaceae bacterium UBA1373 | reverse complement strand
GATTCGCCTATCACCCCTACTATGTCTCCCTCGTTTATATCCAGCGTGAAGTCGCGTACGGCCCTCACCTGTCTGTTCTTCAATCTGTAATTAATATTCACGTTCTTCATCTCAAGCAAAGGCATATTATTCACCCTTCCTGTTTTTGGGATTGAACGTGAACTGGAGGCCGTCACCTATGAAAGAGAAGGCCAGCACGGCGAGAACGACGAAGATCCCCGGAATGATTATCATCCAGGGCGCAAAAGTCATGTACGGTCTTCCCTGAAAGATCAACTTTCCCCAGCTGGTGAGGTTCGGATCTCCCAGACCGAGAAAGCTCAGCGAGGCCTCGGTCAGTATGGCTCCCCCCATCTGGAGAGCCGAGTTGGCTATCACAGGAAAAACGCCGTTCGGTATAACGTGGCCGAACAGTATCCTGATCCTGGATTCGCCGGTCGATCTGGCCACCATGATGAAAGTCCGCTCCCTTATCGAGAGCGCCTGCGCCCTCATGAGCCTGGCGTTTCCCGGCCAGGTGGTCAGTCCTATCACGAACATTATGTAGAGTATGTTGCTTCCGAAGATCGAGACGATGATCAGGATCAAAAAGAAGGACGGAATCATCAGGAAGGTATCTACTATCTTGCTCACTATATCGTCGGTGATTCCTCCGTAAAAGCCAGAGAAAGAGCCGATCAAAACGCCGATCACGGCCGAAAGACCGGCCGCCACGAAGCCTACGGAAAGCGAGATCCTCGAGCCGAAAACGACCCGGCTGTAAATATCCCTTCCCAGATGATCGGTTCCGAAGAGATGTTTGGCCGACGGCGGTTTGAGAACGTCGTCGGTCATCTCGTCGGGGCTGTAAGGCGCGATCACAGGCGCAAAGATCGCCATGAAGATAAAAAGAAGCAACAGCGAGAACCCTACTATCCCCTTGACGCTCGAAAAGTAACTCCTCGCGTATTTAAGTAATTTATTCTCTCTTCTGCTCAACGAGATCTGATTTTCGACCACCATAACAAAACCCCTCTACTGATACCTAATTCTGGGATCTACAAAAGCGTAAACCACATCGGTGAGGAGAATGGCCACGCAGATACAGACGGCCATCACGAAATAGATGCCGAGCAACAGGTTGTAATCCCTTCTGAAGACCGCGTCCAGCATCAATCTGCCCATCCCCGGCCACGCGAAGACGATCTCCACGAGCGCCGCACCGGCTATTGAATAGCCGAGAGTCAAGCCGAAGATCGTGATTCCCGGAAGTATGGCGTTCTTGAGAACGTACTTCCTGAATATCTTCTTCCGCGGAAGGCCGATGGCGGTGAACGTCGTTATGTACTCGTCCTGATTGACCTGATCTATCGAGGACCTGGTGACTCTGAAGAAAACGGGAATCTGGATCAAAACCAGCGTCAGGCAGGGGAGAAAGAGGTGGTGCAGAACGTCCCACAGCTTGGCCCAGCCTTCGTAACTGGCCCTGACGTTGAACATCCCCGAAGTCGGAAACAATTTGAAGGTCGATGAAAAGAGGAGTATCATAACTAGCGCCAGCCAGAAGGAAGGCATGGCGTAGAACACGTAGGAAAGAACGGAGAAGATCGAGTCCAGTATCCTGGTCTTTCTTCGACCCGCCAGGACCGCGAGCAGCGTTCCGAGAGCGAAGGCTATCACCGCCGCCGAAACCGTTAGCAGAATCGTGGCGCCTATTCTTTCCGATATCAGCCCGTTGACGCTGGTACCGTATATGAAGGAATAACCGAGGTTGCCCTGGAAGATATTCTTGTAATACAGCCCCAGCTGAACCACGAGCGGCTTGTCCAGACCGTACTGCTTCTCGAGAGCCTTCACCACTTCCACTGAGGGCTGTTCGAGACCGGAGATGAGCTGCGCGGGATTTCCCGGAGCCAGATGAATTATGAAGAAATTCAAAGCCACGATCAGGAGAACCATGGGAACAATGCTGAGACTTCTCCTTATGATATATCTCGCAAAGGAAGACAAAGTACCACCTCCAGAAAAAACAGGTGGGGCGATCCGTCCGGGCCGCGGAAAGACCGCCCCTGAAAGTTCAGCCTGCTAGAAATTGAGCTTGGTCAACGCGTAACTTCCGGTACCTATCTTTCCCGGATTCTCTATATCCATTCCTTCGACGTAAGTTTTGAAGATGTAGATGTAGGAAACTTCGGCCAGCGGAACGAAGGGAACATCCGCCGCCAGCTGTGCTTGAGCTGCGTAATAGTATGGCTTCCTCAACTCGATATCCGAGATCTTGGCCGCTTCTTTGAGGTTCCAATCGACGACTTCGCTCGAATAGCCCATTATGTTTAGACTGCCACCGGTCGCCACCCTCATTGTGAGGTTGGCCGGATCGGGACCCTGGAAACCGTTGAGAAGGGCTATATCGTAGTTGTGTGCGTTCAGGACCTTCTCGATCCACGTGGCGATCTCGTACTCGCCCAGGTTGACCTTTATACCGACTTTTTCCAGGTTCTCCTTGATAACGGCGGCCATGTCCGTCCAGTCGGCGCCCTGGAAGTANNCGCGAACCTCCAGCCGTCGTTACCCCTTGCGTAACCTGCTTCGTCCAGCAGTTTGTCGGCTCTGGCCGGGTCGTAAATGGCCGCCTTAACATTTGTATCGATGGCCCAGGGAATGGCCGGGGTGTAGAAGTATTCGCCGATCCCCCCGAAACCGCCGAGAACCTTATCGACGATGGCCTGCTTGTTTATAGCGCAGGAGATAGCCTCTCTTACCTTGAGATTGGCCGACGGTCTTGCGGGATCGGTGATGTTGAATCCGAGATAGTATCTGCTCGGCGAGGGATTGATCACAACGTTGACTTCGGGATTCATCTTGAGGATCGAAAGCGTATTGAAACCCGGCCTGTTCACGTCGATATCGGCTTCACCGTTAAGGAAGGCCTGCAGAGCGGTGTTTGGATCGGGAATGATCTTGAAGACCAGCCTATCTACGTACGGTCCCTCACCCCAGTACTCTTCGTTCTTGGTGAGAGTCACGTGGTCTCCCTTGATCCACTCGACGAACTTGAAGGGGCCCGTACCCACGGGTCTCTGGTTGGCCGGATTGTCGTTCCAGTCAGTTCCTTCGTACAGGTGGGCCGGCATCATCTGCGTTCCGTACCATGCAAGGAAGGGAATGAACGGAGCGTAAGGATCCTGCAACTTGACCACGGCGGTATAATCGTCGGGACAGACCACTTCTGTGATCATCGCCACGTTGTTGTAAGCCGCACCCTTGTTGTTGACGATAGACTCGAGCGTGTACTTGACGTCTCTGGAAGTGAAGGCTTCTCCATCGTGCCACTTCACGCCTTTTCTCAGGTGGAACGTGTACTCCTTACCGTCTTCGGAGACTTCCCAGCTGGTCGCCAGCTGTGGAACCAGATTGTAATTGACATCCTGTGCAACTAGCTGATCGAAGATGTTTCTGTTCACCGACGCGCCGTAGTCGTCGGTTTTGGCGCATGGATTGAACCATATAGGATCACCCATGAAGGCAACCACCAGTGTTTGAGCCGCGAACGCAAAAGCCGTGAAGAAACAGATGGAAAGTAGCAGGAGCATAAACAACTTTCTCATAGAGCACCTCCCCTTGGTAGAAATGATGTGGAAAAACAACCCTGAAGAATAAGCCCAACTTTGCTAATCATACTATCACAACAACGACCGACCGAATCATTGGTAATTATAAAGTTATGAAATCGGAACTTTTGGAGAGTTATAGAAAGTATATGCACGATAGAAGATCATAAACAACTTTAATTGGCGAATATCGTTTCTCAGGCTTTAATCTTGCTAATCGGTGTATCATATTCTCATGAGAGGACGACTAGAAAGACCCCTGAACTGGATACTCGTCTTGCTTTTACAGATCGTGTTCATTAGTCGGTTGATGGCACTGTATCCGCAGTCTCTGGCAAGCGCGGTTCATATTTTCGATATCATCGGCCGGGGCGCCTATCTGTATCGGAAAGACGGTACAATGACCGTCATCTGCCATCCGGTGGACGAGGAGTTCTTCTGCTGGATGATGAACACCGACGGTTCGGCCGCCCAGCACGATCGCTCGGGATCTATGTATAGAGACCGGTTCGTGGTGGCCGACGGAAGTTATCCCGTTTTCGTGATGAACGTCAGAAACAACACAGACCATGCGATCACTTTCGGCTCCTCCGACATAACCATAAGCGAAATGAAGGTCTCGATCCTCGAACTCCGGAACGAAAGCTTTGAAATTGCCGAAACTATTACCGTTGCCGACAACTCCGAAATCAGGGTCTTCATATACACCGACGAGACGACAGTAAAAAACCGCTTGGAACTCGAGAAGCTGCTAGTTGATTTCAGGGAATTCTCCTTCGACTTTCGGAACAACCCCGCCTGGGACTTCCTCAAAAACGACATAGTGATATACCTGAAATACTGACCGGATACTCGATCTGTCGGGCTTGTGGAAATTCCAGAGAAATGTAGTATTCTGAATGTAGTTGCCACACATAATCGACTCGAACAGGTTAGAGATTAGAGAAATCGACACTACAAAGGTCACTTCGAAACAAAGTGCAAAGGGGGGACAAAAATGCCAAGGGTATCTACGATAGGATTACTGAAACGGAGCGAACAGCCAACGCTTGTAGTACGTACAGCAACGAGCGTTCAAAATCTGCCCGGACTGATAGGAAAGTGCTATGGAGAGATCGCGGCTTATCTCGGCGAGCTGGGAGAGTTTCCGGCAGATATCCCATTCGTGGCTTATCACAACATGGATATGCAAAATCTCGATGTCGAGATAGGCTTCCCCGTCTCATCGAAACTCTCCGGAAGGGGCGACATCGTTCAGGGATCGATTCCCGAAGGGTTGAACGTTTTCTCCATCTTCATGGGTCCTTACGCCCAGATGGAATCGGTGTACAGCGAGATGGCCGAATGGATAACGAAGAACGGATTCATTTCTACCGGAGTCGTTTATGAGCATTATTACAACGGTCCGGAGTTTCCAGAAAGCCAGCACCTCACAAAGATAGTGATGCCCCTTAAAAAGCCTGAATAAACGACACCACACCGATTGACTTTCGGTGACCCCGATCCAGGCGGGCGATACACGAAACGTAAAAGCTGTCTATTCAAATCCGCGTCTCCGGGGACTTTCTCTCTCTAAGAACAGCTGTCGGTTGTGCGTTGGGGGTTGTGGGTAATAGCAAGATGAAGGATTAAGGTCCGCATGAAGAGAAAATTGTAAGACTGTCATCCCCGTGCCCCGACACGGGATTTCTTTCTGCTCCCCCCTATACCTATAACTTGCAACTGGTTCTTCGCTATTCCAACCGCCAACTTCCCATCAGAAACCACGGTTCCGTTTTCTAAGCAATCTCTAAGCGGCTGTTAAGCGGACTCTAAGAAACACGCCGTAGACTGAGAATGTACCAAAAATCATATGGAGGTGTAAGAAATGAAAAAGATAGTGTTGATTACGATAACGGCTCTTCTAATTGGTGGAATGACACTGGCAGTAGGTTACGGAACGAAAGCGATGCAGAGGGTCCAGGACCCAACCTGTGAGAACTTCGTGGATGCAGACGGCGACGGAATCAATGACAACTGCCCGAACGGCGGTGTAAGAGAACTGAAGAATGCCCAGGACGGAACAGGCTACAGGCGTGGCGCCTCTGGCGAAAAGGGACCGGGACTCGGCAGAGGATTCGGAAAAGCGGCACAGCAGTAATTGCTAAAACCCCTACCCATTCAATTCAAGGGCCCGAAAGGGCCCTTGTTCTTGTGATAATAAAATCGAAGACAACAGACGTCAGGATCCCGTCAATCTTCATTTTCGCCTTGCCTGTCATCCCGTAGTGATCCTATACGGAATTTCGTTCTATTGATTAGATTAAGGAAAACTTGAAAACTTGTAATCCAGGTCATGATAACATCTTTTTGCGGCTCCATACTTGCAACGGAGGTCAAACTACTTTATGAAACTGATATATGCGACTACCAACATAAGCAAGATAGAGTATATGCGAAAGATGCTCGATGGTCTGGGGATCGATATACTGGCACCGGACAGGCACATCGCGCTCCCCGGGATACCTGAGGAAGGCGACACCCCGGCCGAAAATGCGTACATAAAGGCTCGAGCGTATTACGAAGTGATCGGAAAGCCTCTCTTTTCCTGCGACTCCGGCCTCTATATACAGGGTCTAGATGATAATAGACAACCCGGATCGAGAGTCAGGAGAGTCAACGACAGGGAATTGAGCGACGAAGAAATGATTGAGTATTACTCTAAGCTCGTGAAGGAGCTCGGAGGCATAGCGAGGGCGAGCTACAGGAACGCGATCTGCCTGATTATTGATCGTGAGAGAGTCGTAACTTACGACGGGGAAGACCTGGCCGAGAGTTTCCTGCTCGTCGATAAGCCCCACGCGATAAGAAAACCCGGCTTTCCTCTCGACTCGCTGTCGGTGGAAATCAGCAGTGGTGAGTACTTCGTCGAACTCTACGAAAAGGGAAAGATCAACAGCGATGGCTGCGATACGGGTTTCAGGAAGTTCTTCACCAGCTTAAGACTCAACTTACGATAATCCCGACTTGCGCAATTTGACTTAGCCGTGGTCANNACGCAAAACAGAAGCATATAATTAACAGTGACATTCTCTGTCGCCTGAGGACGATAGTCTTTGCTTTCCATATCCCGTGGAGGTGATCAAATGATGATAATCGCCAGCTTAATTCCACTCGTCATCGCGGGTCTTGCTATTGCCGGTATCGTTGTAATAGCCTACTGGATCGCGCTGATTATAAAGTACTTTTAGAAACCATAATCTAATTAGCGGGTGGAGACTGCCTGTTGAAATCGAAGCGATTCCCGCGTAGTTGTTTCCCATCAACTCAAACTGCCAGCAGTTAGGATTTTTCGGATTACGTACAATATAGAAGAAGTGATATGATGCAACTGTAGAATATTAGCATCGCGAACTTGCTTCGAATAGCCCTGAGGGTTGCCAATACGGTTTTACGAGTTTTCTAGCCGTACGGTCTTTCGATCATATTTTGCTTCCAGGAAAATGAATACCGGTGATCTGGCTCGATAATTCTGAGCCTTTTTGTTGTGCAAAACACATGAGACTCCTTACTCCTTTGAAGGGAGGCCATGGGAGAGGATGAGCGAGGAGCACAAATAGCCGTATCTTCTTTGATTACTTCATTCGAAGCCAGACATTCTTCACAAAACAAAATACTGTTTATGATTTTCAAGGAGGGGAATTGATAATGAGAAGATTGTTGATCGCCATTCTTTTCGTGTTGTTTATCTTCCACGCAAGTCTGTTCGCCTGTACCGATATCATGGTCGGAAAGCTTGCAACCACCGACGGTTCTGTCATTTCTTCACAGACTGTGAACGGTACATACGATTCCAGAATCATCATAGTGCCCGCGGCAGACCACGAACCTGGGGAAATGGCTCCCGTGTATGAGTGGATTGTCTACGGTGACAGGATGCCGCTTGTGAAACTCGGTGAAATCCCGCAAGTCGAGCACACGTACCAGTACTTTAACAACGCATATCCTTTTGGAAATGAGCACCAGCTCCTTATAGGGGAAACCACTCAGGGTGGCGCAAGGGAGACGGCAAATAGCGAGTTCGCAATCATGACTATCGAGCAGCTAGAAGTTTTCGCTCTCCAGAGATGCAAGACTGCTCGTGAAGCGGTACAGCTCATGGGCGACCTTGCCGTTGAATACGGCTACAGAGAGTCGTGCAATTTGGGCGAGGGTTTATCGGTTGCCGATCCAAATGAAGTCTGGTTTTTTGAAGTCTATGGAGTTGGACCCCTCTGGAAACCGGGCGAAGGTCCCGGTGCAGTATGGGCGGCCCAGAGAGTGCCCGACGACCACGTAAGCATTAATGGAAACTACAGCATGATAGGTGAAATCGACCTTAAGACTAATCGCCCGCCAAATGTTCCTGAAGGCGACTTCTTGATCTGCGACAATTACCTTGATACAGCGATCGAAATCGGCAGGTATGATCCGAACAGCGGGGAGCCGTTCGTTTGGAAATACGTGTACGGAAACATCAAGGGGAAATGGAGTTCAAGAACCGCAAGATTCTTCACGTTATTGAACCCGTCCGGCAACTGGGACTACAACAAGACCGATGACTATCCTTTCTCTTTCAAGCCGGACAACAAGCTATCGGTGTACGATGTCATCGAGCTATTCAGAGATGTCGCAACTGGAACCCCGAATGACGCGGAAGCGGCCGAAGCATGGTACTACAAAGACAGCAAAGGTAATCCGGTGAAGAGCAACCTGGCCTCCCCTCAGCCTGGAAACGATATCAAGGCACTTCTGGGGATCGCGACGGTCAGTAATTTCGCTTCACATTCCACCAGCTGNNGGGCTTTCCAACTCGCAGAAGACAGTCGTGGTTCCGCTTTATTGTGCTAACACCGAAGTCCCGGTGTCGTGGACAATAGTAAATAGAAGCGACAAGACCGTTGATAGAAATGCCGCCTACTATGCCTTCGCGACGGTGAACAAGCTTTCTAACCAGAGGTACCAGGTTTTCATGCCTCAAGTCATCGAAGTCAGGGATCCGATACAACAGAGGCTGTACAAAATGCAGGATTCAATTGAAAAAGTGGCTCTGGAGCTATATAACCAGGATCCGGCTCTTGCAATCGAGTTCCTGACAAACTACACCTCCTCTGTAATGCTGGAGGTCGAAAAGGCGTACTGGAAACTGGCAGACACTCTGGTACTTCAGCTTCAATAAGTTCAGTCACTTAGTTCCATATAGAATATGAGCTGCTGATTTAGGTCAGCAGCTCTTTATATTGCGGGGAGGCTTTTTATTGAAATATCTATCAGGATGTTTATCTCGGCGTTGATATCGCGATAGTTCATTGACCCACACTAAGGGCAGAACCATTCTCTGCCGGAAATACTCAAATTCTCCTTGATTGAAATCGAGAGTCTTCTTGGTGTTTGTTTATAAAGAAGCGGTGTTAGATTGCAGACTTTCGAAGAACTTACAATTCCTCTTTGCGGCATCCATCAATCGATTCGAATTCACTACCAATGATTATACGTCTTTAGGAATTCGATCGCCGCTTCTTCATTCAGTGGTTTACTGATCAAGTACCCCTGTATTTTGTCGCAACCCCATCTCTCCAGATACTCTCTTTGCTTTTGGTACTCCACACCTTCCGCCACAACACAGTGTCCCAGTTTATGAGCCATTGAAATGATGTCGCTGGTGATGGCCTCCTCGCTTTTGAGGTACATCAGTCTATTTATGAAGGATTTGTCTATCTTAAGGCAGTTCACATTTAGATCCCTCTCCCTGGCAAGAGAGGAGTAGCCCGTTCCGAAATCGTCTATGGCTATATGAATCCCTGAATCACTAAGCTTGCCTAGAATACGGTTCATTTCCTCATAGTTCGAAGCCACGACCGATTCCGTGATCTCGATGCAGATCTTTTCAGGATGAACACGGGCATCTTCTATCATCCGGAAGAGGCTGCTTGTGAAATCATCTCTCAGTATCTGAATGGCGGAGACATTGATCGAAACACCTATTGAAGAGTAACCGAGATCGTTCAGCCTTTTCAAGAAGCGAAACGCTTGAAGCATGATCCTTCTTCCGATCGGGACAATGAGCTTCGTCTTCTCGGCTATCGGGATGAATTCCAGAGGAGGTATCAGGCCAAGCTTATCTATGTTCAGTCTGGACAGAGCCTCAAAACCAATTATCACATCGGTTTTTAGTTCTATGATCGGCTGGTATTGTAGAAACAGCCTGCTGTAGCTCTCATCGGCTGCGATTTCGGTGAGCGCGCGTTTTATTTCCTGCTCGCGTACCATCTGTTCTTCAATCGCCGCGTCGTAGAAACATATGCCTATCTCCCTGTTGTCGATATCGATAGCCCTCTCCGATGTGATAAGAAGTTTCTTCAGGAGTCCATCAACATCTCGTCCGTTCTCTTCATCTATTTCAACGATTCCTATTCCGCCACTAATTCTTTCAGTTATAAGAAGCGGTTCCAGGGTTTTTGCAATTTCCTCGGAGAATTCAGTCAGTTCATTCTTGTCCTCGTAGCCTTTTATATAGAAAGCGAATCGATTCTCGTATATGTTGAAAAGCACTCGCCCGCCGTTGCAGTATTGGCCGAGTATATCGGCGATCTTCTTATTCAGTTCCTGCGTGTAGTGAAATCCATATGTAGTCGTCAATGATTGCATCGCGCTCAGGTTGATGCTCACTACTGCCCTTTTCTCGTGAAATCCCCTTCTCGAATCGCTCTCCAGAAGATTCTCCATGTAGTTGCGGTTGTAAAGTCCCGTCCAGCTATCGTGTTCATAGCTGTACTTGAGATTTTCCTCGATCGCTTTTCTTCTTGTTATATCCTTAAGAAGAGCGATATGGGCAATTTCACTTTCACCCATAAGTTTGAGGGAAGCTACCGTCATTTCAACCCATACGATGGAACCGTCAGGCCTGACAAATCTCTTTTCCATTGCATAACTTTCGATTTCTCCTGATTTCAGCTTCCTATAATACTCTAGATCCTTCTCCAGATCTTCTGGATGCGTGATATTTGCCCAGCCAAGCTCGATCATCTCTTCTTTCGTCCTGCCGGCAATTTGTTCGAACATCGAGTTGATCTGTGTATCTACATCACTAATTGCATCTGAGGAGTCACTGCTGTAAGAAATCGAAATTCCAATCGGTGCCTGGTTGAAGATCGTATCAAACGTCGATCTTTGCTCGACAAGTTTCTGCTCTAGTCGCCGCTGTATTTTGATGAGCTCCAGATGAATTCCGACCCTTGTCTTCAGAGAAGCCAGATGAATGGGTTTTCTTATGTAGTCGACAGCTCCAAGCTCCAACCCTTTGATTTCATTGTCCAGCTCATCGTAGTTTGTCAGTATTATTGTGCGAATCCCCTCGTATTTTTCTTCCGACTTCAGGACTTTCAACACTTCGAATCCATTCATTCTGGGCATATTCAGATCCAAAATTATCAGACCTATCTCATTGTTCGCGTCTATCTGCTTCATGGCATCTACGCCATCGCAAGCAGTCAATACATCGTACTCGCTCAAAATACGTTCGATAAGAACCCTATCTGTAGCCGAATCGTCGACAACCAGGATTTTCATTGACATAGATCATCCCCATTAAACAATAGAATCATCACAGACTCATAAAAAAAGAGGCTTACAGAACTGCCCGCCATACTACACGCTCACGTGAACAGTATTAATCCATTTGAGCATACAGGAGAGTACGCTACAAATGGCTACTAGTCGTGACTTCCGTTTTGCTCATCTTCTTGCATCGACTTCTCACGAAATTAATGGCGGTCTTCAGGAGCAATAGCTAGTATATGAATAATAGCATATGCCCTTCGTCCAACAGCGCTTACACGCGAAAAAATCACAAACATCAATGCAGTCTTCATAATGATATTGTGTCTCTCTTTGATCTCCTGAATATCCTTCATGAGATCACCACTTTACACATAGTATTGGATTTTGCCGGACTGAACGTTTCGTAATCCAACCATTTGAAGACATCTACTCGGCCCTCAGGGCTTCTACGGGGTCTTTGTGGGCCGCCATGCGTGCGGGTATCAATCCGCCGAGCATCGTCAGCGCCACACTGACGAGCACCAACAGCAAGGCGTGCAGGGGATTCAATTGAGCTACTCCCGAGAGATTCGTGAGTCTGAGCAGTATTCTGTTTACCGGGAATGTCAGAAGATACGCTATGGCTATACCTAGAAGACCTGCACTTCCTCCTATGATGAATGTCTCCGCGTTGAAAACACGGGTGATATCTCTTTTTCTGGCTCCCAGCGAGCGAAGCACACCTATCTCTTTCGTCCTCTCGAGAACTGAGATATACGTTACTATCCCGATCATGATCAACGAAACTATCAACGAAATGGCAGCGAATGCTATCAGTACAAGTGTGATTCCATTCAAGATTCCCCCTGCAGTGTCCGTAATAGTTGAGGCCAGGTCAGAGTATATAACCGTCTCCTCATCACTCTTTCCCTCGTTCCAGGAGTTGAGATAGTCTATCACGCTTTCCTTTGCATCAAAATCTGCAGGATACAGGGTGATGGAGTGTGGAGCGCTATCGGCACCCAGAAAGGAAAGCATCGTTTCCTTTGTGATCGAACGGGATGAGCTGTTAGAAAAGCCGGCGTTGACTCTGGAAACGTTCAAAGAAGACGAGTCGGCTGCTTGGGGGTCGAAAAGCGCTCCGGTTAGCACATTGTAATCAACCTCTCTCTGCGCTTTAACGATTGCCGATTCATTCGCATCTTCAATGAAGAGTTGGGCCAGACTGTTAGAATACGCGATTCCTGCAGGTAAAAATGGTATTTCAACTTCGTCCCGGGGACGGATAATCCCGACAATCTTCAGAGTTATCGAGTTATCGCTTTTATACAATTCGCTGAGATTGTCTGCGGTTCCATTTAGAGTGAAGTAGTTGGAGCGCTGTACATAGTATTCATCGTTTGGAATCGCTTTCAGCTCTCTCCCGATTATGGTTTCGTAGTCTATGGTCTGTGAAAGGTAATCCATTCCGAGAGCCTGCAGCACAGATTTGTCGAGCTGATTCTTTTTATCCACTATCATAACTAAATCAGTTGTTTCTACTGGATATGAGCCTGCAAGAAGTAAATAACTCTTCTCCAGATATCCCGGTTGGTTGGGGTTAAGATTCTCCGGATAAGAAGTGAAGTTTATTGAGAAGGCGCTGACGGGTTTTGCAGTTTCTCCATCTGATCTGAGAAGATTCATGTTGACGAATCTCGTGTAGGAGATGCCCGAAAGCAGTTGCGGATCTATTTCCCCAATGTATTCTAGATACTCCCTCGAAAAGATATTAGTGTGAGTCTGTATATCTCCTTCGGGGTCGTGAGGATAGACATAGGGTCCTGGAGAATACACCGGTTCATTTCTAATCCGGAAGGGTCTTCTGCGCTGAGAAGCGATTTGGCTCGAGGTTATCTGGGTTGTAGTCTGAGTTACAGTGATGGGGAATGTTGAGAGAGTGTTGCTTTCGAATTCCTCGATCTTCTTGTTCAAGCCATTCGAAAGCGATAGAACAAGCGCAATACCGATTATGCCGATACCAGAGGCAAAAGAAGTCAGGGCCGTTCTCCACTTTTTTGTGGAGATGTTTGTGCCAGACAATTTCAGAGCTGTGAGAAAACTCATACCCGTCTTCTTAAGAGAAAACTTCGATTTCACTTCTATGGATTCAGGGGGGTTGCTATCTGAGACTACTTCACCGTCCTTAAGTCTGACAATCCTATCCGCATACTTGTCGGCCAATTCCTGATTGTGAGTCACCAGTATTACCAGCCTGTCTTTCGAGATTTCTTTCATTATGTCCATTATTTGTTTGCTGGTCTGGCTGTCAAGAGAGCCCGTCGGCTCATCTGCCAGAACTATATCGGGGTTATTGACGAGCGCCCTCGCGATAGCGACTCGCTGCATCTGCCCCCCGGATAGTTGATTGGGTCGCTTGTGAGAGTGTTGCTCGAGATCTACCTTCTTCAGCGCTTCCATGGCCCGCTTTCTTCTCTCAGCCGACGAAACGCCACTGAGCGTCATCCCCATTCCTACGTTGTCCAGAACGCTCAGGTGTGCTATCAGGTTGTAGTTCTGGAAAACAAAGCCTATACTGTTGTTTCTATACGCATCCCAGTCGGCGTCTCTGAATTCCTTAGTCGATTTTCCGTTGATTATCACATCTCCCTCATCGTACCTGTCGAGTCCGCCTATTACATTCAGGCAAGTTGTCTTACCCGAGCCGCTTGGCCCCAGAATCGCCACAAACTCGCTTTCTCTGAATTTCAGGCTCACCCCGTTCAGCGCGACTTGCGTGAAATCTCCGGTTGTATAGCTTTTGAAGATATTCTTCAGTTGTAGCATAGTCTTCATCCCTTTCGCCAGTGAGTATACTCTGGTACAGGCAAATGTTATTATGAATCGATAAACCGAAGATAAACTCCGGTTTTTTCAGCGCGGTGTGATGTCTAAAGACTAAAGCATTCCCCAAAAGAGATTAAGGGGGGCAGTGAGAAAAAACGCCAATACTCCTATTGTGACAACCTTAGCCATTTGTCCGGGAGATTGATAAAGCACAAAAAACGTGCCAATCCATAGAATCATCTCCAGGCCGTTCCTGATATCGAGATACCAGAAACCAAAGGCAAAAGCCTGTCTTGTCATAAACATGAAAATTAGAGCCGAGATAATAACGGGAATAATCCCATTTCCTCTCGCGTACCAGCATACAAATGCCATAAATGGTGAAATGAATGCCATTGTAATCCAGATCATCATATATGATTCCGGAAAGAAGCCGGCTACAAGTGCAGTATAGAGATAATAGCTGCCCACCATTCCGACGAAAAACAAGAAAACATTGGTAGCTGCCCTGAAGGGGGTTTTGCTGTATACGGAAATCAACACGGCAAAGAAAAGCCAAATCCCCATCCGTGAAAAGAAATTCCTTAAATCCAGAACCTCAAGCATTGGAGGCAACAGATTACTGGCTGTTTCATCGAGAATCTTTGAAGTTGTTCCCAGTAAAATTCCTGCAAGCAGTACAGAAAGCGAATAGAGTATTTTCTTGTGTATTGTTATCGATACCGGTTCTCTGATCTTATTGAGGAAGCCCAACACGTTATCATCTCGCATAATAAAAGCATTATCGCCTAA
>DBRH01000014.1:1221-1469 GCA_002305955.1 Kosmotogaceae bacterium UBA1373 | reverse complement strand
CCGCCGAGAAGAACACGAGATGAGGAGAGAAGGCGAGACGAAGAGCCGGGTCTGGGGTTTGGGGTCTAGGGTCTGGTAAGAAGCGTCAGGAGCCGTCCTTCGTACTTCGTCCCAGATCATGGACCCGTCCTTGGAGAACCTGAGATCAGAGGCGAGAGTTGAGAGGTCTGAAGAGCGAAGAGATCTTGGTTTTCTTACCTCTAAACTCATCCCTCTTACCTCTGTTCCCGCTCTTCGCATGGGGGTGT
>DBRH01000014.1:884-1170 GCA_002305955.1 Kosmotogaceae bacterium UBA1373 | reverse complement strand
AGAGAAGTCTTGTCAATGCCACCGCGAAAATTGTATACTATACAGTAAGTTACTGACCAGTATACAAATTGGAGGCAAGAATGAAGTTTTTTGATCGCGCCGATGAAACGAGGCTTTTCGAGGGACTCGCGAAGCGAAAGTCAAAGAAGATGGTTGCCCTCTTCGGGCGCAGGAGGATCGGTAAAACGACTCTTTTGAAGAAAGTCTATCCGAACGCGCGATACTTCTTCGTTGACACCCGTTCTTCCGAGACTTTGCTGAAAGACTTCTCTTCACAGATATTCGA
>DBRH01000014.1:655-793 GCA_002305955.1 Kosmotogaceae bacterium UBA1373 | reverse complement strand
GGGATGATGAAGCGAATCTTTCTGGACCAGAAGGCGCCGCTATTCGGAAGATGCGATCACAAAGTCGAGCTGAATCAGTTCCGCTTCAGGGAGGCTCTGGAGATGCTGCGAAGTTTCGGTTATTCATTTGAAGAGGCT
>DBRH01000014.1:271-625 GCA_002305955.1 Kosmotogaceae bacterium UBA1373 | reverse complement strand
ATTCGAGAACTCTTCTTTGACAGGTTCGCGCCCCTTCGGGAGGAGGGCAAAAACCTTCTTATTGGCGAGTTTGGAACGGAGCATCCAGGTTACTTCTCCGTACTTGAGGCGGTCGGTTATTTTGACAGAGATGCCGGCGAGATTGTCGATAGAACGGGTATGGAACGCACAAAGGCCATGAAATACCTTTCTGAGCTCACAAACAGCTACGGAATAATCGGCAGGGTAGAAAATCTCCTTTCAAAATCAAAACGCGGTCTGAGATACACTATTCAGGACAACTTCCTTTCATTCTGGATGAAATACATCTATTCAAGACAGAACGCCGTAGAATTCGATTCCGAACGGGCCCTA
>DBRH01000014.1:0-220 GCA_002305955.1 Kosmotogaceae bacterium UBA1373 | reverse complement strand
AGGGACAAGACCTATGAGATAGATCTCATTGGAGAGTCGAGCGACAGAATTCTGGTATTCGAGTGCAAATGGAGAAAGGCTCCGGTTGGACCTGAAGTAGCAGAAGAGCTGATAGAGAAGATGCAGTACATCCCTGACAAGAGGGTCAAAGTACCGGTTATCATAAGCAAGTCCGGTTTCAAAGCGAACATGCCGAAAGAAGTTCTGCTAATAGACTTGC
>DBRH01000075.1 GCA_002305955.1 Kosmotogaceae bacterium UBA1373 | reverse complement strand
GATGATCCATCAATCGCACCGTCAGCTCTACCTGGTTTTCTGGAGTGTAAGGGTTGAAATCCTTTATCTCTTCCCCTATTGGTCTGGAAGTCAAGCCGAAGCCGGGTCTGTCGAAGGCCATTACCGTGAACCGGTCGGCGAGAGGCGAGAAAACTTCCCGCCAAGAAAAGATACTGGCCCCGAACCCGTGGAGGAGCACAACCGGCGGAAAGCCTTCGCCCGATACTTTGTAGTGTATGTTCACGTTCTCCAACCAGACAAAGCGGCTGTCTTCATCGGCCAGAAGCGATGGATCTACCGTACCTTTCAAATCTGGAACCGGTATGAGGAAGGGCACAAGTAAAATCACTGCAAGTACTGCCACACCAATGATAAGTATCTTCAATTTACATACTCCCTTTGATCACTTCTCTTTAATAGCGTTAAAGGCCTTGCTGACGAGAGTCTCGGGATCGACTCCGTCTACCGGCAGCAGGGAGTAGCCATAGCTCAAGCCGAAGGAACAGCCGGGTATATTACCCTTCCATGTTTCGAAGGTCTCGCCCATTTTTCTCATTATCTTCTCCGCATCTTCCGGTCTCTTCAATTCTTCCGCAAGCAAGAGAAACTCTCTTCTCGAAAACCTGCACAGTGTATCGCTTTTCCTTATGTTCCGTGAAAGATCCTGGGCCAGATCTATGATCAGCAGTTCCGGATTAGAATCGTTTCTGGAGCCGATTTTGATCTCCATTGCGGCTACCATCGAGAGGTCCGAATGTCTTTTGCCCCTGAATATAGACATGTTGAGGCGGTCTCTGAAGAGAATGTAGTTGGGAAGGCCGGTCTCGCCGTCATAATGGGCGAGCTGTGCGATCGTGCTTTCGGCGATCTTCAGGTCGGTGATATCTTCTATCTGGAGAAGGAAGTAGTCCTTTCCGTTCAAAGAGAGCGGTTTAAAGAAGTATCTGAAAGATCTACCACCCTGCTCCTGCTGGCTGCACTCGAATCGGCCGCTCAACGTCTCTTCTCTGGCGACCAGTTCTTCGATCTTCTCCTTTATTTTGCCTTCACACTTGCTTGCCAGCTTGATTCCGGCTTCGTTAGCGTACAACAGATCCGCCCTAACGCCGTATATCAGAAATCCACAGTCGAGTTTGTTTATTGCGTGTTTTATAAGCTCCATATCCACATTTACTTCACTTTCCACTTGATTCCCCCCTTCCGTACTCTGTAGTCCTCCTAAAGCTTTTCGTCTAAGTTATTTTACAACAAAGGGGTGCTTGAATAATACTGTTCGACATCTACTATCGATTTGAACTGCGAGCAAGATGAATGTAAGATTGTAAGGGAAGAGTGGAGGTGTACTTTGAGATTGATTGTCCATTCTGGAGAAGATGTGTTTGAAGATGATTTTCCTCCCGGAACGCCCCTGCTTTCGGCTTTAGGTGAACTGGGAATAGTTATAGATACACCCTGTGGTGGCGCGGGAAAGTGTGGCAAGTGTAGAGTACGGGTCGACCTGGACAGTATGCTTTCCCCGCCGGGCCAGGCGGAACAAACTATCCTGGGAGAGGCTTTGAAAAGGGGAATCAGACTGTCCTGCATGGCCGAGATCACCGGAGACTGCCAAGTATACCTCGATCCCGGATACTTCGATGCCATCGCCACGATCGACGAAATCTCTTTTGAAGGGTGCGATCCTGTAGTAAGACGGCAAAGCTTCGTTATCCCTTCAGGTGATGGGGTGAGAAACCAGGTATCGGCGCTGGTGGAGGAGTATCTTGGAGAAGATCTGGATCTGTCGGATTTTTACACCGGATCTCTCGAGGGAGAAGTCTCGGTCTACACGAGACCGGGAAAGCTGGTCGCGATAGACGGCCGGAGAAGCTTCAATCTGGGAGTCGCGGTCGATATCGGCACGACCACCATAGCCACCGCCCTGCTTGATCTGGACAGTGGTGAAGTTCTCGCGAAAGAAAACACGATGAACCCTCAAAGAGCTTTCGGACACGATGTTATCTCGCGGATCACTCACACTGTCGTTGAACGGGAGGGACTGAAAACTCTTTCGTCGGTGGTAAGGAAGGCCGTTTCGAAACTGATCGAAGGGCTCTGTGAGCAATCGGGGAGACGGTCCGGAGATATAAACGAGGTGGTGGTTTCCGGGAACACGACGATGACTCACCTTTTGTTCGGATTTCCGGTGAGATCTATAGCCACCGCTCCGTTCTCGCCATTTTACGGAGGAATCGTGAGGAAGAAGGCCGGGGAAATCGGCCTGGAGCTGAGCCCTTTTTCCGAGGTTCTGGCCCTTCCGGCGATTTCGGGCTATGTGGGAGGAGACATAGTTGCAGGGATCCTATCCACCAATTTGAGAGAACATGAAGACGAGCTATTGATAGACCTTGGCACCAACGGCGAGATAGTCGTCTCTTCGGGAGGAAGCTTACTGTGCTGCTCCACGGCCGCCGGCCCCGCTTTTGAAGGCGGTAACATAGCGTGTGGAGTCGGCAACGTCTCCGGGGCAATCGAGAAGGTCTCCTTCGACGGAAGCCTGACCTTGAAAACTATAGGAGGAACTCCACCCTCGGGCATTTGCGGAAGTGGATTGATTTCTATCGTTTCCCTGCTTCTTAAGAACGGCCTTATAGAAGCGTCGGGAAGATTTTCGAACCTTGAATCCTGGCCCGGGGAGCTGCGGGCTAGATTCGATAAGAAATGCAACGGATTCATGCTTTCCAAAGATGTTTACATAACCCTGAAGGACCTGAGACAGTTCCAGCTGGCCAAGGCCGCTTTGAGAACTGGGATTGAAGTTCTTTTGAAGAGCTTCTACAAGAGAAGATTGAAAAAAATAAGGATAGCCGGCGGTTTTGGAAGCAAGATAGATATTGGAGATCTCTTCATCACCGGGATCCTTCCTCCGGGGCCGGACTGCGAAATAGCCGTGGAGGGAAACACCTCGCTGAGGGGCGCTATCGCGACTCTTCTTTACAGATCCAGCCTGGCCGAAATCAATGCGATAATTGGCTGTTCGAAGTATATAGAACTTTCCAGTCTGGATGAGTTCAGAAATATGTACATCGACCACATGGGATACGTTTGAGAAGGTGAGTATATGTATTACACGAAGAAAGATGCGTATGGAAAGTTCTCTCGCGCAATCGGCGAACTCGTTCCCTATTCGATCGTCAGGAGAAACCTGAAAAACACCTGGATATTCCAGAACCGGGAACACGTCAATCCGGGTTTTTTGTGGTCGCCGCGGGACTTTCCCGTTCACTTCTGCAGAAAAATCATGCTGCCATACCTTCATGAAAGCGAGGAGCTGTCGTTGAAGCTCTGGTTTGGCGGCGAGAGTCTGGTGAAAATAGACGGGAGGACCTACGGCGAGCTGAACGAGCACCACAGAGAGCTCGATGTGACGGAATTTGCCGGAAAGAGAATACTCGTCGAGGTCGAGACCGTTCCCAAAGGTCTTTTTGGATCGAGCGTGGAGAGCCCCGTCTTTTCCGAGGCCTTTTTGATCATCTATGATACGCAAACCAAGGGCTTCATAACTAAACTGCGCAACATTCTCGAAGTCTTCATGCATTCGGAAGATGAAGTTTTGTGCGAAAAATTGTACGGCGTTCTTAACAGAACTCTCTCTCTGGTCAAAATTCCCAGAGATTCGACAAACTACGCGCGCGGGCTGCTCGACGATCCGGCCATTGCGCGTGAGGTAACTTCTATCTGGAAGGCGGAGGATTTCGCCCTGGCCGAAACGCGTTCGCTCCCGGAGTCTTTCAGAAGGAGTTTCGTTGAAGCAGAGAGTTTTCTTGACAGAGAACTGAGGGTTATCAAGGACTCCACTACAACTTTCGGAGAGATGACCGTGGCCGGTCATGCTCACATAGATTACGCGTGGCTATGGCCTCTGAGCGAGACACGCAGAAAGATCAGGAGAACTTTCGCCAACGCCGTCAGGCTTTCGAAAAAGTACGGCGATTTCGTCTATTCCCAGTCTTCGGCCGCGATGTACGCGGATATAATGGAGTCCGACCCTGAACTGTTCGGAGAGATAAAGAGATTGATCTTTGAAGGCCGCTGGGAAGCAATCGGGGGTATGTGGGTCGAGAGCGACACCAATCTTGTGAACGGTGAATCGCTCGTGAGGCAGTTTTTGTACGGCCAGCGCTTCTTCGAGAGGCAGTTTGGAAAGAGGAGTCGCACGGCTTGGCTTCCCGATGTTTTCGGCTTCACCTGGATACTGCCCCAGATAATGAAGAAGGCCGGTATCGACTTCTTCTTTACGACAAAGATCTACTGGAGCGAGAAGAACAAACCGCAAAGAGATCTCTTCAGGTGGAGAGGCATAGACGGTTCTGAGGTGATCTATCACAGTTTCAACAACCCCGGAAACGGATACAACGGGCTTCTTGGACCGAAGGAGATTCTCACAACCATGAAAAACTACAAAGACAAAGCCCTACACAACGAGACCATCTTCTCTTTCGGTTACGGCGACGGCGGGGGCGGACCTACCGATGAAATGCTCGACAACTACAGGGTTTTGAGGGATATTCCCGGGATGCCCACGCTCAAGATGAGACCCTTCGGGGAGTACTTCGAAGATCTGCCGGAGGGTCTGGAGCTTCACGTTCACGACGGAGAATTATACCTTGAGCTTCACAGGGGGACCTACACGTCCCAGGGAAGAATGAAGATGGCCCACAGGAACGCCGAATGTTCGCTATATCTGGCCGAAGCGCTCGGCACCGTGACCGGCTACGATACCGGAAAAATGGAAAGACTCTGGCAAACGCTCCTTCACAACGAATTCCACGACATACTTCCGGGTTCTTCAATAAGAGAAGTTTATGAAGATGCGCTGGGTGAGCTATTCGAACTCAAAAACGAGGCGACGCGAATGATCGAAGGCTCCCTGGGTGAACTCTCCGATAGAGACAGGACCTATCTATCACTGTTCAACCCCTCTTCCTCTCCCAGAAGAGTCTTCTTCTCTCTTCCGCAAGAACTCGAACTGTCTCTCGAGACGGGCGAGAAGGTTGTGGCCCAGAAGTTGCAGAACGGGGAAACGCTTTATTATTCCGATACCGAGATAGCACCGATGGGTTCGATAATTCTGAAAGCTTCCGGCAGTGAAATGGTCATGAAGAGAATTTTGGAGACGACCGCAGCCGGGCAGGAAAACACGCTTGAAAACGATCTTCTACTCGTGAGGGTAGATGAAGAGGGAATGAGCATCTACGACAAAGAGTTCTCCAGAGAGGTTTTCAACGGAAAGGCCGCACTGATGATCTACAAGGATATTCCAACTTACTGGGATAGTTGGGACATCGAAAGGGACTACCATCTGACCGGTGAACGGTTGGCGCCCTCGCACATAAGCAGGATGGAATCGGGAAAGATCAGGCAGAGCTTGAGGGTGGTCTTCAACCTGGGAATGACCAGGGTGATTCAGGATATAACCCTTCATGGTCATTCAAGGAGAGTGGATCTCTTCAACACGATCGACTGGCACATGAGAAGAACGATGCTCAGGGCCAACCTGCCTTTGAATGTACTTACACGTGTAGCGAGATACGATCTCTCGTGCGGATACATCGAAAGGCCGACGACCATCAACAACGATTTTCAGGAGGCTGCTTTCGAAGTTCCCGCTCACAGATGGGTCGATCTTTCCGAGTACGGTTACGGAGTATCGGTTCTCAACAACGGAAAGTACGGTCACGGAGTGAGGGAAAGCACCGTCTCGCTCAATCTGTTGCGTTCTCCGATCTTCCCCGATTTCTTTGCCGATGAAGGCAGACATGAATTCGTCTATTCCATATATCCGCACGGCGGGAGCGATCTGCTGGGAACCCTCATAGAGGGCGAGAGCATCAACAGAGACCTCCTGACCATCGAAGGAAGACTCAGGCTCGAAAGACCGTTCATCGAAATGGGTGCGCCGACCATCGGCATTATGGCCCTGAAACTGGCAGAAGAGGGAAGCGGGAAGGTCCTGAGGGTGGTCGAACTTCTGGGCGCCAGAGGAAGGGCTCACATAAGAACCGCTTTCAAGTTCAAACATGCCTGGCTCTGCAACCTGCTCGAGGAGAGGATCGAACCTCTCACGACCGACGGGGAAAACGTCGCCCTAGATTATGAACCGTTCGGGATATACACCATTATGTTCGAGGAGTGAAGGTGAAGATAGACATGTGTCTCTTCAAGTAGTCGAGGATTGACTCCAGATCCTCGATTTCGACGGTGTTTTCGCCGTCCCTTTCGCGATGAAAGGCGAACCTTGGATCCATATGGACGATGACTCTATCGCGGCGATTCTTGAGTTTTACGATTCTTTCGACGAGGAGAGTTTCCTCTCTTTCGAAGCCGTCGAGAAGATCGTAAAGCTCTTTTCTGAAAGGTCTGGGGCAGCTCTGGCGAACGAATTCCCGGAAGCTTTTGATCGTGAATCCGCTGTTTCTCACAAGCTTGGAAGCTCTTATTATAGCGCTCTCAAAGAGAGAATCCCTCAAAACCTGATCCTCGACCTTTTTCAAGAGCTCTATCTGGTGCGCGAGAGTCTTCACTTCCCTCTCCAGTACGGCTAACCTCGCCAGATAACCTTCTCTCCTGTCGATTTTGATTAAAGACAGTATATCCATATACAGNNTATTCACCTGCGGCCAGCCGGAAGAGATGGAGGTTCATAACCCGGCTCCGGTAACGGACGGTGAGATCCTGACTGCAGACAGGGCCGAAAGTATAAAGCCCGTCGTACAGACCAGTATCATCCCTCGGTATCCCCAGATGGATATCAAGCCTCCCATGATAGCGACGGAAACAGCCTGTGAAAGTATCATGAAAATACTGTTGACGCCGAACGCGATCCCTATTTCGTGCGGCTCTACGAGTTTTGTCAGGGTCGCCGAACTCAACGAGTAATAGAAGCCAAGGCCGAGCGAGAAGAGAAGAAAGACGATTACACCGGCATAACCGGCGTCAGTTCCCCTTATCAATTTCTCGTAAAGGGCCGAGTAGAGGCAACCGATCGAAGCGATAACCGATATTGAAACTACCAGCAAACGTTTCTCTCCAAAAGCCTTTGCAGTAACGGCCGTGAAAAAGGAAGTAACTCCCGATAAAAGCGTCGAAGCGCCGAACCATGCAGCGGCCGTTGAGAGAGACATAGAAGCCTCTGAAGAGAGGAAGGATGTTATGAAAGGGAAGAGACCGCCGATGGAAAACCACGCGAAGAACTGCATAGAAAAGAAGAAAAAGAGCGCCGGTTTCGAAATGGTTTCGACAACCGATCTCAGACTTATCTTTTCGACAGGACCGGACCGTTTGAAATACTCGCGGCGTGGCGCAGAAAGCAAAGGAAAGATGAAGGGCAACAATACACCGGCAGAAAGGGCGAATAGAGTTACGTCGGTGCCCGTATCGTATAATCGGTTTATCACGAGCGAGGCCGCAAAACCCGAAACGTTCACCACGCCCATCACCGCTCCGAAGCCACGGTTAGCCCCGGAGGCTCCGGCCCGGTCGGCCACCAGCGATGAATACGGCCCCAGAAAACTGTACGCGCAAAAGGCCAGTATGATTCCTCCAAAGGCTGAAGCGACGGAGTTGTTGACTATCAGCAGAAGGGTGCCGGAAAAAGAGAGCACGACCAGCCCGCCTATGAAGGGGAGCCTCTTTCCGATGTAGTCGCTCCACAACCCTATCAACGGGCCGGCAGCGGCCGCAAGCAACATGCCCGCAGAGACTATGAAGCCTGAAACGGCCGGCGTAAAGCTCTCTTTTAGCAAGGGTATGAGGAGCATATTGACTATGCTGAATACAAATCCTATCGTCACGCTTCCCAGTATCACGCCGTACATCTCACACGCTCTTCCTTCTCTTTTCGATCATCTCCGCGATTTCTGAGAGATCCAGTCGATTGACGTTGAGCACCTCTTCGACTATTTCCTCAGGTATGTTATGATCCCCCGAGTGAAGCGCCGACAAAAGACCTGCGAGGGCCGCGATCGTATCGGTGTCGCCGCCAACCGAAGCGCCCATTCTTATTGAAAGCCAGACATCTCCCTTCGCTACGGAAAAAACCGCCAGAGCGGCCGGCACCACTTCGTTGGCCGGCAGTCCCGTTCCGTTCAGGTAGTATATCGTGTCGAGGATCTCGTCGATCTCACTCTTATCGGCGAGCAGTTCGATCAAGAACTTGATCTTCCAGGCCGACGAAGCGCCCACGTAATTGGGAGTGTCGAGGTCGTTTGTGCAGGAGGCGCCTTCCAGAGAGGCTTTCAGAATCTCCTCGACGCCCGCGCCCCCGGCCGCCGCATCGACGGCAAAGCCCATCGCGAGTGCGGCCTCGACCGCGAG
>DBRH01000004.1 GCA_002305955.1 Kosmotogaceae bacterium UBA1373 | reverse complement strand
GTCAAGAGGTTTGTGGAATAGATTTTTTGATTTAACGCATTTCACATTGAAATCCTTTCCAATGGACTGGTGTCATGCACTTTTGAAGTGAAAACCAGCAGTGTTTCAACGCTCGAGCTTTAGTCTTGAGATTTATGACTTCTCACCGTTTCGTATAATTTTACAGTCTTTCTAAACGGCTTGCCTGATAGGTATGTTGGACTATTATATATATCAGATGGCGATTTTTGTCTTCAAGTAATGGCTGAAAATGCCTGCGATTTGTCCCGGCTCGAAACAGTTTGGAAGACAGGGCCATGAATCGCATATCGTTTTGTACAGCAATTCCGATACGAGACCGTATTGAAATTAGTGAATATTCGCGAGTTGAGTTTTGGAACTATCGATATTCAATACTGAGAACGCTTTACCCATACAGGGTTATGGTATTATAAACAGTATAAACTCAATGCATTTCACAAATTTCATTATAAGGGGTGGTGGTATGGCCCTGCAGTTTTTATCGGTTTACGTAATTGGATTTTTGATCTGGCTCGGTTTTACAGGGAGTTTCGATCCATTGGAGTTGCTCCTGGGATTGGTTATAACAGCCATCGTGGCGGCTATCTTCAGCAGGTATTCGAATTTTCGTTTCGGGCTGGACTTTCCGCTGCGTGTTTTCAAATTCATATTTCGCTTTCTGCCGGTATTCATAGTTGAAATGGTAAAGGCAAATATCGATGTTGCCCGCAGGGTACTAAACCCAGATCTTCCGATCAATCCAGGTATGTTCAGGATAGATACAGACCTGAAGGGAGACTTCGCCAAATTCTGTCTGGCCAATTCTATTACCCTGACTCCAGGAACGCTGACCGTGGATATGGACGAAAAGGGACTTTTAATTCATTCCATCGATTTGAAGGAAGATCTACAGTCAACAGAAGCAACGGGATTAATTCCCGAAAGCTTTGAAAAACGGATAAAGGAGGTTTTCGAATGATTGCCTTCTCCATCTTTTTTTCCCTGATACTGCTCGGCGCTTTCCTTACTCTTTACAGACTTTTCAAAGGTCCGACGACTCCAGACAGGGTGGCCGCTCTTGATATCTTGAATGTAATGTTGACGGGCGCGATAGTTCTCTTTTCGCTCATCGATAGAAACTCACTTTTCCTCGATATCGCTCTTGTCTATGCGGCCCTTTCATTTCTGGAGACCGTTGTGGTTATCCGGTATCTGGAGGGGAGAAAATGATCGTACTGGATATTCTGGGATACATAATGATCTCTATCGGGGCCTTCTTCTACTTTCTGGGGGGATTGGGTATGTTTAGAATGCCCGATGTATATAACAGGCTTCAGGCAGGAACGAAGGCTACGACGCTCGGTTCATTCTCTCTCATACTCGGCGTAGGACTGGCAAATCCTGCCTGGCTTATGAAAGCTATAATCATAGTCACTTTCATCGCGATCACAAATCCGGTGGGGAGCTCCGTAATCGCCAGAGCTGCCATGAAAAAGGGCATAGAACCGGTCGGTAGAAAAGAACTGGTCGAAGTTGACCAAAGGCCCTCTGAAGGGGGTGAAGATGAATGAACGTCTTCTCGCTAATAACCGGNNATAATGCTGTCGGCCGTGGGATTGCTATCGGTAGTTCTATTTGTTATTATGAAGGCTCCGGACGTCGCTATAACCGAGGCTTCAGTGGGAGCCGGACTAACTACCGCCATCTTTCTTCTATCTTTGAGAAAGCTTAAGAGAGATGATATCGAATGAAAAGGATTATTGCCGGGATCATCGCTCTCCTCTTCTTCTTCACGATGAGCACTGTACTCAATACCGATTCACAGACCGTTTCGGGAATACCCCGGTACGGAGAGTTTGATCTATCGGAAAGAAACTCTCATAGCTACGTTACTAAATCTGTAAACGATACTTTGAAAGAAGTGAAGTTCGGTTCAACCACCGATGCGGAAACCGGTTCGGCCAACTTCGTCACTTCGATCGTCGTTAATTACAGGTCCTTCGATACGATGGGCGAAGTTACGGTTTTGTTCCTCTCGGCAACCGGCGTTGGTCTTCTACTGGGTGGAGACAAAAAACGTCTTCTAAGTCCAATCAAAGCCAGCCCTATCGTAAAAACAGCGGCTAAAATCGTTTCTCCTCTCCTGCTGATACTCGGGGTTTACGTTTTCACACACGGCCATTTAACTCCCGGTGGCGGATTCCCGGGCGGAGCGATTATAGCAGCTGCCTTTCTGCTTCTTGTGATGGTCGATGATGAGAGGCGTGCTCCGGCTATGCTAAAAGTCCTGGAAGGTTCTATGGGACTAGCTTATGTTCTGCTGGGGATTGGGGGCTTGTTGATCTCCGGTTCGTTTCTGCAGAACTTTCTCCCGACCGGGGTTGTTGGAAATCTTTTCAGCGCTGGTCTGATCCCAATCGTCTATTCTCTTATAGGATTGAAAGTTGGGGCAGAGCTTTCGGGAATTGTGGATGATTTCGTTTCGGAAGGGGGCGATAATATATGATCCAGTACTTCTCTTTGTTGCTGACGGCCATAGGTATCTACGGCCTCCTTTCGCAGAAGAATCTTGTGAAGCTGATAGTATCTCTGAACATCGCCGAGATAGGTGTAAATCTCTTTATAGTCTCAATAGGCTATATAGAAAAAGGGGTAGTCCCTATACTGTCATCTGAGAACAATTCATCGACGCTGCTCTTTGTCGACCCTCTTCCTCAGGCACTCGTTCTGACATCCATAGTGATCGGTGTGGGTATTACTGCTCTGGCACTTGCCATAATAGTTACTATAAGCCATTCTAAGGGAACGATAGATATCGATGAACTGACAGAACGAGGAGGTGCTGAAGAATGAATCCCGTCTGGCTCATAGCCGTACCTTTAGCACTGGCTTTTATCAGCACTTTCGCAAATAAGATATCAAACTGGCTGCTTATTCTATCTGCTATCTTCAATGCAGTCGCCGGCATCTTTCTCTCTTTCTCTTCAGGCACCGTGAGCTACTCTATCGGTGGCTGGAGACCCCCTTTCGGCATCGATCTGATCGTGACTGACGCGACGAGAATACTCCTTCCTGTGGCAAACATTCTTTTCTTTTTCGCAGTTATCATACACTTCAGTAAGAAGAGAGCTTCGGAAAAGTTTTCGGTCGTCTATACGATTTCGTTAGCCTCGCTGAATGGAATTCTTCTCACAAACGATCTCTTCAATCTCTTTGTTTTTCTCGAAATTGCCGGAGTCGCCGCCTACCTATTAGCCATGACGGGCAAGAAAGGAGAGAGTAAGGTCGCCGCTTTCAAGTATCTATTGCTCGGTTCAGTAGGTTCGCTGCTGTATCTTCTCGGAGTTGCCGTGCTTTATGCCGCCGCGGGCACTCTCAATATCTCAGCGATAGCTACAAAGGTTTCAGATGGTCTGTTGAACGGCGATGTTATGCTCGTATCCTCTTTGCTTATGATAGCGGGCCTGGGAGTTGAGTCGAAGTTGGTACCTTTCAACGGCTGGGTACCGGGAGTTTTTACGAAATCATCGAATATGGCCACTCTGGTTCTCGCTTCAGTTTATCCTGTCGCCATGATCTCAACCTTCAGCAGGGTTATATTGGCGGTGGGTGACCGGCGTGCTCTAGATCTGGTAATCGTTCTGGGTGTTGCGACGGTTCTGATCGGAGAAGTCATCGCCTTCAAACAAAGAAATTTGAGATCAACACTCGCCTATTCGAGTATTGCCCAATCGGGTCTTGCAATCTTTCTGGTAGGTATAGGAACTGTCGAGGCGTTGACGGCAAGCGTTATGTTGATTATAAACAATGCCCTCGCCAAATTCGTTCTCTTCTCGGTGGACAGCTATACTACCGAAGAACTGGGTGCTGATGACCTGGAAAGCCTTTACGGCCTGGGAAGGATGGCACCCGTTGTCGGGTTGATTTTTACAGTATCGGCTCTTTCGATATCGGGAATGCCCCTCTTTTTTGGGTTCAGAGCGAAGCTTCTTGCGATCTCCTCGAGCTTCGAATCGTTGCTCGTAGTTCCGATCGTGATCTTGCTGGCCGCGGTTATAGAGATAACTTACTACTTCAGATGGATTTTCGCCCTTTATAGACCTTATCAAGGAGAGGAGAGGGCAAGGCTTTCTCTTCCGCTGGAGTTAATGGCCATAGGCGTCGTTCTTGCAGCGATTCTCGTGTTTCTGGGCTCAAGCTCATATGAGACTTTGATGACGTTCAGCAAAGCGGGCAACGCTATGGTCGATGCGATCATCACACTGGGAAAAAATCTGATTGGAGGGGTATGAATGAGCATCCTGACCCTACTGGTGGCTTCGTTGCTGGCTGCACCGATCTTATACCTTTTGGCGAAGTTCAATACAAAGATCGCCTACGGAGCTTATGCTGCGCTTCAGGTCTTTTCGTTCATTTACGTTTTTTTCACCGGAAGAAGTAACGTTTCGTACGAAGTGATCGGAATCACCGAGAGGCTGAATTTTAACTTCGGCATCACTCCAACCAACTGGTTTTTTGCCTCTATCGTGCTACTCATAATATCCATGAGTGCAATCTTCATGTTTCCACTGAAGAAGAGTCCGGTGAAGATTTTTCTGCTCGCTCTTGTCTCGGCCGGTACGCTTGGAGCGGTTTTTTCACAAGATTTCCTTACATTAATGATCTTCTGGGAGATTTCGACATGGGCTTCACTCATCCTTATAATTCAGGACAAGGAGAAATCGCCAAGAGAGGCTATAAAATACGTCACAATAGCCTCGATAGGTACTTATTCGATGCTTTTTGCGATCTTTTATATGCTCGATAAATTAGGCTCGATAGACTTCTCGACCGTTGCCACGAGAATCGAAAGTGCGACTGTTGAGGTACAATTGGTTATCTTAATTTCCCTGGGCGTGATGGTTCTGGCAAAGATGGGAGTCTTTCCACTGCATATCTGGCTCAGAGGTTCTCACTCTTCGGCTCCTGATGAATTTAGCCCCATACTCTCCGGTGCCCTCACCAAGATAGGCGCTTTTTTGCTGTTCACGATCACCGCAGCCTTGCCATCTTTCAGGATTTTCAGCCAGCTTCCCGTTTTCAACGGAATACCCATGGTGAATTACACTTTCGCCCTCCTGGGAGGGATATCCATTGTAGTGGGAACGGTTATGGCAATAAGGATGGAGGACGCAAAGGAACTGATAGCCTTTTCAACCGTAAGCAATTCCGGTTATATAGTGATGGCACTCTCGATCGGGGGCACATACGCCACAGCAGGAGGCTTGATGCACGTTCTCAATCATGCCATGGCCTCGGCAGCTATGTTCATGGCTATAGCCGCCGTAGCCTATAGAACTGGTACAACGAAAATGCACGAAATGGGTGGCCTGATACTCAAAATGCCTGTAACCTTTGCCACTTACCTGGTGGCAATTATCTCTGTAGCGGGGATTCCACCCACCAGTGGTTTCGTATCAAAGTGGCTTATATACCAGCAACTCGTTCAGAACGGTCTCCCCTTTCTGGCCTTTGCAGCCTTCTTTGGAAGTATAGGTTCGTTCATGTACGTCTTCAAACCATTGGCCGGGATCTTTCTAGGTCAATTGAAGCCCCAGCATAGAAATTTAAAGGAAGTACCGCTCGTGATGGTTGTCCCGATGGCAATCCTCACACTGTTGACGGTTTTCTGGGGGATGCTGCCCAGTAACGCCATTAAGACTATTAACGCCGTTACGGCTTCGGTCGGAATCAACGCGGTAGAGGTTACCTTTTCCAGGATCGTAGCGCTCACTGGCGAATGGGATTCGATATTGGTTACGACCGTTTTCGCTATTGGATTTTTCATATCACTCTTCATATTCATGAGGGCGAAGAAAGCCAGACAGGTAGATCTGATGGACAACTATACGGCAGGAGATTTTCTATACACGAGCGAGTTATACCATTTCTCGTACAGGATGTACAGACCCTTCGACAGGTTGTTCGAAAAATGGCCATCGATGGAGGACTGGCTTTCTTCTCTATCGGATAAAATCAAGGAACTGGGAGCGCTGCTGAAGGCGATCTTTTATCCGGCCAATCCCCAGCTGTACATAGGTCTCGCGATGGTCGCCATTATCGGGACCTTCTGGTGGTTGAGGTGATCGGTATGATTATAACTATTCTATCTGCAATCGCACTGCTCATATTGGCCTTCGCCTATACTGTAACTCTCGAAGGAATCGCGAGGAAGATCGAGGCTAGAATACATAGAAGGTGCGGTCCTCCATTCTGGCAGAACTTCATAGATATCTTCAAGAGTCTTACAAAACATTCGATCTCTCATGGTTTCATATTTGATTTTGGAGTCCTTATGGCCCTGGGTGGCACAATAGCCACCGTACTTTTCATACCGGCAGGAAATCTCGTCGTCTTCCCTGGTCTTGACAACGTCTTCGTTATTATCTATCTGCTGGCTATAGGTCTACTGGGAATGGCGATGTCGGCCGTAGGCTCGGGAAATCCCAACGCCTCAATCGGGATAGGCAGGGCATTAACACAGATGCTGGGATACGAGCTCCCCTTCATGATAGTGTTGTTGGGTGTCTTCTTCCATTTCAGAACCTCGTCCCTATCTGAGCTGGCAGTACTGCAGAATTCCGGAGGAACCTACAACGTCTTGATCATGCCTATCGGGGCAGTTGTTGGCTTCGTATCTCTGATGGGCATGCTTGGCAAGAAGCCTTTCGATACATTTATTGCACCTGCCGAGATAGCTTCCGGACCACTTGTAGAGTACAGCGGGAAATACCTGGGATTGCTCATGACCCAGCACGCTTTCGGGACCTTTATAGAGATTGGGCTTTTCGTCAACCTTTTTCTGGGTGGCGGAAAGACTATCTGGGAATTTCTTTTGAAGTTCTTCCTGGTTTACTTTCTTGCCGTTATCATCTCGTCCATTATGCCGCGTTTCAGGGTCGAACAGGCAGTCAAATTCTACTGGAAATGGCCACTCATACTATCCTTCATTCAAGTGGTTATTGTCGTTTTCATAATGGGGAGGCGAGTTTAATGAACAACGAGCAGACCGCGTGGGAAAGAGTGGCGAATATGCTGAGGGCAAGATCGCTTTGGATGCTTTATTACTGTACCGGTTGCGGTGCCATAGAACTACCACCGACAATGACAGCCCGCTTCGATATGGAGAGGTTTGGTATAGGACCGATGGCGACACCGCGTCAGGCCGATATACTCCTCGTAACGGGATACCTCAGCACCAAGACCCTGCGCAGAGTCATATACTCCTACGAGCAGATGCAGGCTCCAAAATACATAGTCGGGTTCGGTTCCTGCACCATCAACGGCGGCATCTACTATGACTCTTACGCGACGATCAACAGGCTCGATCTTTACGTACCCGTAGATCTATATTTGGCCGGCTGTATGCCCAGACCAGAGGCAATTGTAAATGGTTTTAAAAATTTGATGGATAAAATCGACCAAGGAGAGGCGACGGGTTGGAAGGATTACGAAGCGAACTACGAATGGTACAGAAAAAATCAAATAGATGCTCTCGGGGAGGTGTACATCCACGATGAGTTCCATGAATGATAAATTGAATGAAATCATGTTGATGGCGGGCCAATTCACCTTTTCGGAGATAACTAAGAGACAATTTTCTGTAAATATAAAATCCTCTGGATTGCTGTCCGTTCTGGGACTATTAAGGCAGAAAGGTTTCACGCACCTCTCGCTTATCACCGGTATAGATAGGTTGAACGATGAAAAATTCGAAGTAGTCTACACACTATTCTGTTGGGAGAGCGGAGAGACGATTCTTGTGAGTACCCTTGTAGANNAGAAAAACACCCGTTCTTCCGACGATCATGGAGATGTGGCCGGTTGCCAGGTTCTACGAAAGGGATGTTCATGAATTCTTCGGTATTGTTTTCGATGGCAACCCCGATCTGAAGCCGTTGATACTGGAAAATTGGAGCGAGATACCGCCGATGAGAAAGGACTTCGATCCCCATAAATACTCTAAGGAGCATTTTCCGGATAGAAAGTATAACGCCGATTTTTTGCCGGAAGGGGGTGGCGAAGATGAGTAAGGAAGTAAAGCTCTTCATCGGACCTAACCATCCTGGAATGCATGGAAACGCCAGCGTCCATCTCTATGTAGAAGGCGATACGGTGGTAAGATCCAGGCTGGTACCCGGGTTCCTGCACAGAGGCTTTGAAAAGCTCATGGAACGAAGGACCTGGATGCAAAATCTCGCATTGATTCCCCGAATTTGCGTTCCTGAACCGGATATAAACGAGATGGTGTATGCGATGGCGATAGAAGCGCTCACTAAAGTCGAAGTGCCCGAACGGGCGCACTGGATTAGGATGTTGATCCTGGAACTGGCAAGAATAGCCTCACATCTCATGGCTCTTGGGGGTATCGGAGGCTCTACGGGTCTTTATACAATGCCGAACTGGACCCTTGCCGATAGAGATCTCATTCTGGATATATTCGAAAAGATCACCGGTGCAAGAATATATCACATGTATATCGTGCCGGGTGGTGTCAGGAAGGATTTGCCCGAAGGCATAAAGGCAGACATACTAAAACTGGTCGATTACATCGAAGGCAGAAGTGAAGAGTTCGAAAACCTGCTCCTGAAAAACAGAATAATTAGAACCAGAACGAAAGGTCTGGGTGTGTTGACACGGGAAGATGCACTGAAGTTAGGTATAAGCGGAGTAGCCTTGAGGGCTACCGGTCTACCTAACGATCTGAGAAAGATCGCCCCTTATGCGAGATACGACCACGTGCAGTTCGAAGTACCGACAGCAACGGAGGGGGATGCCTTCGCGAGGTTTACCCTTAAGTACTATGAAATGGGACAGAGCTTGAGGATATTGAGACAGATCGTTGAGAAGATTCCGGATGGACCGGTAAACATTAGAATCAGCGAAGGGAGCGCTTTAAGATGGAAAGTCCCTGCCGGTAGCGTCTATGCTCACGTGGAATCTTCCAGAGGAGAATACGGCTACTTCGTAGTTTCCGATGGGAGCGAGAGACCTTACAGAATAAACGTAAGGGGCGCCTCCTTCCCCCAGGGACTCTACGGTATTGAAAAGTTACTTCCGGGTACAAGAATTGAAGATGTTGCTCTCTGGCTGGCAACTATGGACTTCTGCCCGCCCGAAATCGATCGATAGGAGGCTGGTAGTATGAGCATATATGATGGGTTAAAAAAGACTTTCTGGGGTCCGACAATAGCCTGGAAGAGGCTCTTCACCAGACCGGTTACCATAAAAGTTCCAGAAGTTTACCGTGAAGCGGCAGAAAGGTACAGGGGATTTCACGTAAACGACTGGGATAAATGCTCGGGTTGTTCCACCTGTTCGAAGATCTGTCCGACCGACGCGATAAGGATGGTACCTGTCGATATCACGGTAGAATCGGGAAAAAAAGCACAGAGACCGGCCATAGATTACGGTCGCTGCTCCTTCTGCGCCATGTGTGTCGATATATGCACCACTGGCTCTTTAAATATGACCAGGGAGTACATACATATATCCGACGATCCCGGCACTTTCTTCTTTTTGCCGGACGAGACCGGTATCCACCACGATATTCCACCGATGGGTTATTCTCGCGACGAAAACTCTGAACTTCTCGATCTGGAAAGAGTTGTGATGAAAGAGCTTCCCGGAGAGGAACGCATCGACTCCTTTATTGAGTTCGTGAAGGGTTATTCGAGAGAACAGGCCATAGCGGAAGCGGCCAGATGCGTTGATTGTGAACTCTGCGTGGAAGCCTGCCCTGTTAACATGGACATCCCCCGATACATAGAGAGTGTCTTCCATGATGACACTGAGGAAGGAGCCAACTGGATTTACAAAACCAACCCGCTTCCATCAGTTTGCGGAAGAGTATGTACCCACAAATGCGAAACTGTATGCTCGATTGGTAATAGAGGAAAGCCTCTTGCGATAAGGTGGCTGAAACGTTACATCATGGACCAGGAGAAAACTGAAGACGTGATACGTTATGCTTCGAACGGAGAGGTAGTGAAGAAGGCCTGCGGGAAAGTAGCCATAATAGGTGCGGGCCCTGCCGGACTTTCGGCCGCTTACTATCTTTCGCTGATGGGATACTCTGCGACCATATTCGAAAGCAAAGCTCTTGCCGGAGGAGTTATGAGGTACGGAATACCGAGATATAGACTTCCTGACGAAGCCCTGGACAAAGACATAAAAGTTATAGAGTCGCTCGGGGTTGAAATCAAGTGTCTCACTACCGTCGGAAAGGATGTAACTTTAGAGGAAATACGCGACGAATACGATGCGGTTTTCCTGGGAACCGGATTCTCTAAGGGTAGGAGTACCGGTGTCGAAGGGGTAGATAGTGAAGGGGTAATCATGGCGATACCTCTTCTAGAAAAGATTCGCGACTACCTAAGGCAAGGAGATGGAGAGAAGCCACCGGTAACCGATAGCGTTATCGTTATAGGTGGAGGCAACGTCGCGATGGATGCAGCCAGAAGCGTAGCCCGCATACAGAAAATGGAAAGGAATCACATCGATGTGAAGGTAACATCGCTAGAGTCGATGGAAGAGATGCCGGCCGATCTGGAAGAGATTCTCGAAGGTAAGGAAGAAGGCATAAAGTACTTTCCATCTCGTGGGCCAAAAGAAGTTTTGTTGAAAGATGGAAAGATCTACGGATTAAAAACTATAGCTTGTACAAGGGTCTTTGACGACGACGGTAGATTTAATCCTCGGTTCGATGAATCAGATCTCTCGACTATAGAAGGTACGATGATTATTGAGGCGATTGGTCAAGCTCCAGATTATGACTTTCTTCCTGTCGAAATAAAGGGAGAGATTCAATTCATAAGAGGCAGAATTCTTGTTAACGAAAAGGGACAGACTGCTTTAGCGTGGTTATTTGCTGGAGGAGACATAGTGAACGGACCGGATATAATTCACGGCGTTGCCGACGGCCATAGAGCTGCGATCGGTATCGATGAATTCTTGGCGGGGGTGAAGAAGTGAGTGATCTGAAAAAGATTCTGGAACTTGCCCTTAGTTTTGAAAGATCAGGGCAGGAGTTTTACAAAAGCAACATGGAAAAAGTTAAGCAAGTGCTGGCAAGGGAAACCTTTATGTATCTGATGGAGATGGAATCCTCACATGTGGAATTTATAAAGAAAATGATCGAAAAACTCAAAACCGATAAGACCATAAATATCGAAGCAACCGGAGAAAAGGACGAAATCTTCAAAGAACGTCTGAAGTCACAGGCTCTTTCCAGTAACACCTACAGCAACGATTTGGCCGATCTTTCGATACTGAGAATGGCTTACCTTATAGAGAAAGACTTCGTGGAGTATTACGGTAAGGCCTCGGAAAAGATAGAAGATGATCGGGCCAAAAAACTGCTGACAACTCTCAGAGTTTGGGAAGAGGGACACATGGAGTTGGTGAAAAGACTTATGGAACGTATCTATGAAAAAAACGCGCTGGATCTGGGCTTCTACCCGTTTTAATCGAAAGGTGATTATCGATCTACACCGATGAATTTCGGAAACGAACAGAGCCGATGAATGGAACCTGAACGTTTAAAAAGTGATAGTATCTTTCTATACGAGCGTAAGACCATAGCAGAATTCAACTCTGGCTATCAGCACCGTCAGTACGCTCTTGCTTTCGTGTTCCATATTTGGCGTTCAATGCAGTGAAGAATGACCATAGTTTTTCTATTAGAGAGGAGGTCGTACAATGAAAAGGAAGCTTCTGTTCTTCGCATCGGTGGCGGCTCTGTTGATGTTGCTTCTTACCGGGTGTCCCAACGGTCCAAAAAGCTTCACTTTGACAATAACCACTTCGCCCGATACGGCGCTGCAGATAACTATCGACTTGGTCAATCAACAGACGCCCTTCAGCCAGAAGTACGTGGAGGGAACGAATGTGAACGTCCAGGTCACAAGCCCTCAGGAAAGGGACGGTTCGGCGTTCGTAGTCGGCAACGATACCAAATACACCTTCCAGCAATGGAACGATTCAAACAACAGCAACCCGAGAAATTTCACCGTCAACGGAAATTTCACGTACACGGCCCAGATGAACGTTCAGTACAAAGTCGACGTCTCATCCAGTCCGGCCGGCGCGCTCGTGACCGGCGGCGGCTGGTACAACAAAAACGCGAACGCCACGCTGACGGCGCCGGCGATGGCCGGCTACATTTTCGACCACTGGGTAGTCAACGGTGTCAACATCGGCAATACGAATCCTTTGACTGTTCCGGTGAACGAACCCAAAAACGTCGTGGCCCATTATGTATCCGCGCAATTCACCCTGACTGTTACCACCACCCCCGACACAGGCCTGGTCATAAGAATCGCCGGTGTCCAGTACAACTCGCCCAGAACGGTTTCGGTGAGCGAAGGCGCGGTCGTGCAGATCTCCGTAGACACTCCCCAGGAGAGGGACGGTTCAGCGTTCGTAGTCGGTAACGATACCAAATACACCTTCCAGCAGTGGAACGACGCGAGCAACACCAACCCGAGAAATGTCACGGTCAACGGGAACGTGACTTACACGGCGCAGATGGGAGTGCAGTACAAAGTCGACGTCTCCTCCAGCCCTGTCGGTGCTCTCGTGACCGGCGGCGGCTGGTACAACAAAAACGCGAACGCCACGCTGACGGCGCCGGCTTTCGCCGGTTACACTTTCAGCCACTGGGTAGTCAACGGTGTAAACGTCGGAAATACGAATCCTCTGATTATTCCGGTGAACGAACCCAAAAACGTCGTCGCGCAGTACAACGCCGACGTACAGTACACCCTGACGGTCACCACCCTTCCCGACATCGCTCTGGACGTGAGAATAGACGGAACGGCTTATCCCTCCCCCAAGAGCATGGTGGTACAGGGTGGAAGCAACAAGCAGATCGCCGTGGTCGCCTACCAGGAAAAAGATGTGTCGCCGTGGATGACGGGAATCGATTCTAAATATACATTTGTGAACTGGAACGACGGCAGCGCGCAGAATCCGAGAAACGTCACCCTCGATTCCGATAAGACCTTCACCGCCAACATGACTACCGAGTACAGGATCGATGTCAGCGCCTCGCCCACACTGTGGGAGACAGGCGTTTACTGGACACCCAGAGGAGCCGTCTGGCAGTTCGATTTCTCCGGTGACCTCGGACCTTACAACTTCAGTTACTGGCTGGTCAACGGTCAGAATGTGGGAAGCGCGAGACCTCTGGAATTGACCATTGACAAGCCTCATAATGTAACCGCCGTTTTTGCCATGCAGGAACCCGATTACACGCTGACGGTCACCACCTCGCCCCACACGAATCTGAACATAAGCATCGGGGGAACTCCTTACACCTCTCCCAAGAGCGTGGTGCTCAACAGCGGGACAGCCACACAGATCAATGTGACTTCTCCGCAGAGCAAGGATACTTCCGCTCAAGTCGCCGGAGACGACACGAGATACACCTTCCAGCAGTGGAACGATCTCAACACGCAGAACCCGAGAAACATCACCGTGTATTCGGATATAACCTACACGGCCCAGATGAAGCTGGAGTATCTGGTGGCAACTTCGTCCAACCCCGCCGGAACGGCTATCGCGGGCGCGGGCTGGCACATCGCTGGAGAGATCGTGAACTTCTCGGCGCCCCAGAAGGCCGGTTTCAATTTCAGTCACTGGGTCGTGAACGGTGTCAACGCAGGGGCCGCCAACCCGCTGGCCG
>DBRH01000012.1:178117-340426 GCA_002305955.1 Kosmotogaceae bacterium UBA1373 | reverse complement strand
TGGGTTTTTCCGGGAATCTACTGGGAGGATTCACTATCAAGACGGCCGTTTATAAAACAGGTCTGAGCTTTGAAAACGCCTTCTTCATGGGTATATTATGTAACTGGCTGGTCTGTATCGCCGTGTGGATGGCCTCCACGGCCAGAGATATAGCCGGAAAGGTTCTTGCCATTTTCTTTCCGATCTGGTTATTCATAGCATCTGGTTTTGAACACAGCGTGGCAAACATGTACTATATACCCGCGGGGATTCTCGCCAAAGCCAACGAAGGTTTCGTCCAGGCAGCCATCTCGTTGGGCGTCAAGAGCGATCAGATAGTAAACTTGAATTGGGGAACTCTCTTCACTAAAAACCTCATTCCTGTGACGCTCGGCAACATCGTAGGTGGCGCACTGTTCGTTGCCACAATCTACTGGTTCGTGTATCTGCGAGATGGGAAGGCAAAGGGTGATAAAAGTATCGCTTAGTTCTCCGGAGAATCACCGGTTGATGTTTGAAGTATAAGTCAATCACAATCTCAAATTGAGCTGCGTCATGGTACTCTCTGAAGTGCTAGATGTAGTGTATGGTGTGTTTTTCTATATTTCTTCAAGATCTATGAGTTTGACGAGTTCCATCATATCTTTAGATCGTATCGCCTCTTTGACTTTGTGGAGGTACTCTTCGATTTTTTCAAGAGCTTCGGCGATGTTGTCTCCATTGTATCTGGCCATATCCAGTACCATTTCTCTGTTCTGCCTGCCGAGCCTGGTTGTGGAAGCAAAACCCGGACCGGCATATTTTTCATGATTCTTTCCCAGTTTCATTGCGACCCGGGACAGATAATAAAGCCCCTGGCTGATACGCGAGAGCATCTTATCGTGTTCGGCCGGTTCTATGAACTCAGGTCTGGCTCCCAGGTCGTTTACTATCTTCAACGCGGTGCTGACGTCGCTGTTTCTTGCCATTCCACACGGAGAGAGAAAAAAGGGGCGCCCTTCGAACATTCTTCTGTCCCAGCCGGCCGGTCCAGAATGTTCGTTGCCGGCCATCGGATGGCCGTTTATGAAGCGTATCTTCCTTCTCGACGCCACTTCACGGAAGGGCCTCATCACACTTGCCACATCCATCACAGGACCATTGAACTCCATACTTTCGAGTAGTTCCAGTTCCACGCTCATGGGAGTAGCTATCACGGTTATTTCATTTCCCGGTAGCAACAGATCAAGGGGACCAGTCTCGATCCCGCTGTAAAAGAGCGTTGAAAGTATCTTTTCGCATGTATCGAAGACAGAGACACGGCAACCCCGCTCACAAAGTCTGAGAGCCATCGATCCACCGATCGATCCGCCCCCGATTATAAGAATCTTCATGGGTTATCCTCATCTTTCCTAACCAGATCGGGTCTGAGGTCACGTGCTCTGTGAAGATAGACGAAGTTCTTCGAGGTTGATTCACAGTGGATGAGAACCCTTATAATTCCATTCGATGATCCCTGGAAGTCTGCCTCATTTATACACAAAAGCGCGACATCGCTATAATCGAATCTCTGCCTGAAGGCCGTAGCTGGATTGAAGGCGGTGACATCTCGCGTTACGGTGAAGATCACCGAGTGTATTTCCCAAATATCGTTTTTGGCGAAGATCTCCTCCATCAACTCTATAGTCCTGGCAGTGATCTCCTCACGTTCGTTATTTTCAACCGATGTTGCTCCTCTTATCGCTTTCATCTCTTACCCCCGCGATGAAACTTATATCCTTTCGAAATCCAGTATCTCGATTGTGTGTTCTTTTTCATCGCTTCGAATCGGTCTCAGATTGGTTTCTATCTCACCTGTTTGGTTGTCGTACGGATCAAATCTGTAGAAGTTCTTTGACGGTGTCAGGGGAGCCATGAAGGCCGAGTTGGCCACCATTCTGTAAGCATCAAGATTTCCGAAGTAGAACTCCCTGTAAGCCGGTATATTTTTGCGGGCGCCTCCGAAAGAGCCATCCACCGGAATCCACCCGTAAGGCTCGATCCAGAAAAAAGCCCAGTCGTGAGGGCTAGCTCCGGCCGGGGTTGCGTACCAGCCCGATTGCCACCTGGAAGGGATACCTTTGATCCTGCAAAGTGTCATAAAGAGGAGGGCTTTAAGACCGCAGTCACCTCTCATGTTGCTGGCGGCGAACTCCGACAGGTTGCCGTAGAGGGCGTATTCGCTCATGAAAGAGTACCTGACGTTGTCACATATCCAGTCGTAAAAGCTTTTTGCGATGTAGTAAGGGTTCCTCTCGTCGCCTGCGATCTCACTTGCCAGACTCTTGAGAAAGGGTGTGAAAAGTATGTGAGGGGCTCGCTCACGGAGATAGTGATAGAAACGGGCTTCATCAACGGGTCGGATTGAAAAGGGGTCGATAGAGGTCGAGATTTCCGAGATTTCGTACTCGAACTCAACCGAGAAGTTGACTTCCCCCATAGGTGCTTCCATGTATATGGTTCTCTGCGGGGCATCGGGCGGGGCCAGAAAGTAGTTCTTCTGGCTGGTGTTGAGTATCTTGACATTTTCGATCTGGTCGCCGGGCCGTGCAACTGGCAGCCAGCACTTAAGGTACTCGCCCTTGTCTCCTGCCTGAACTCTGGCCTTCATGGAAGACCGGGCTCTGACTCTAAAGGTGGCCGGTACTCTCTCGGATATCAAACGATCTATTTGGGTCTGCAGCAGCTCTTTTTTCTTGTTACGCTCGATGTCTTTCTCTTTCAAGCGTTTTTCATAATCATTTCTGGCAAAGAGCAGGTTTTTATCGAACCGCTTTTCATAGAACTCTTCGCCGTCGATAACCATGAAATCGAGATAACCACCCTTCTTCAATTCATCGAACTCTGCGCGAGTGAAGTCCGCCAATTCCGAATCTAGTATCTCGAAAGCTATATCAATGGTATAGATGTAGTTCTCACGTATCCGCCTCAACCTCTCCCTTTCCCATAGCAACCTTTCACGGAGTATTGAAGGAAGGCTTAAGGAGAGTTGAAAGTCTATCTCCCGGGTTGCCTTTTCAAAAGCACCTTCGCTCTCATGTTTTATTATCTTCTCTGGCAGTGGAACAGATAGAAACTCCATACGAACCTCCCGATTATATGAGATTTACGGTTACAGCCAATATATTTACAATGAGCTCCTCTATCTGGAGAAGAGTTTCGACTGTACGCCAGCCACCAGCTCGGCGTTGAATCTGGAAATCAGATGAAGAACATCGTCCCTATCCTGATCACTCTCCATGAAGTCGTATTTGTCGCCGTCTATAATCAGTTTTCTGCAGAAGTCTGCGTCTTCGATCCATTCGTCGTACAGTCTGTTGAGCCTTTCTATGTACTCCTCTTTTATATCGCTTTCGAAGCCTCTACCGCGTTTCTTGATCCTCTTCATAAGCACAGGAGTTGAGCACTTGATATACACCAGCCCGGTCGGAGTACTGAGGTGATCGGAGAGTGTCTTGAAAGTATCCATGTACAGTTCCCAGTCGCGACTGTCTATATAGCCCATCAAGTGAAGGTTTCTTGCGAAGATTTTAACATCTTCGTATATGGTCCTATCCTGAAGGACGACGGCCCCTTCTGTATTTACCCTCTTGAGAAAGTCGAAACGTTTTATAAGAAAGAAGAGCTGAGAATGGAAAGCCCAGCGTCCCATATCAGAATAGAAGTCTTTCAGAAAGGGGTTTTCATCTACCGCTTCGTACACTCCTCTGAAACCGAGTCTCTCTTCCAGAAGAGCCGTTAGCGAAGACTTTCCCGCACCTATGTTTCCGCAAATTCCAAGTATCATAAGCTCGCCTCGATTCTTTCGAAAATCTCGTGTAAGTCTTTCTGGTTCCTCACGAAGTCTATGGCGGAGGTGTCTATCCTCAACACCGGAAAGTTTCTTTCAGAGCCCATGTGTTCCTCGTAAGCCTCGCTGAGCATAGAGATGTAGTTCCGATCCATGCTTCTCTCGAAGGGTCTGTCCCTGAGGGCTATACGGCTCATTAGAACGTTGACGTCTGCATAGAGATAGACCACCAAGTCAGGTGTCTGTACCTGATCCTGCAAAACTTTGAAGATCTTTTCGTACAGTTCTAGCTGGTCACCTTTCAGAGTCAGCGAAGCGAAGAGGTGATCCTTGTAAAAAGTGTAGTCCGAAACTACTCCCTGTCCCTGGGCAGCCGTCCTTTTCACGGCCGATTGCTGATCAAACCTGCTAACAAGAAAAAAGAGCTGCGTCTGGAAGGCCCATCTGTCCATATCTTCATAGAAGTTGGGCAAGAAAGGATTCTCCTCGACTACCTCCAGGACGGTCGGTATCGAGTATTTCAGAGAGAGGTTCCTGACAAGGGTTGTCTTTCCAACACCAATCACACCTTCAACGGCGATATACTTCCCGCTAGCGATTGAAAACATATTTTATTCCTACGCACAACACTTCCGGAAAGTCTCCGGGAGGCAAATGGCGCTTCTCCTTTCACAGTTGTCTTGAAGACTCAGACCGGATTCAGATGTTGTAACCCATTAAAATCGAGTTCAGGCATTCTCCTCGCCTGAAGCTTCGGCTCTTTCTTTCCAGCCATCGAATAGCGGTTTCAAAACGTCTATGACCGGATCGAGGTAGTTGGCGACCGATTTGTGGTAACCAGGAATGCAGAGTATCAAAGATTCCCTGATAGTTCCAGCCGCTACCCTGTAAAGGCATAGCGAAGAGTCGGCAACTATCGCGTGTCGCATCATGGCCGTCTCAATGCCGGTCGCCCTCTTATCTACCAGAGAGAGAACCGCCTCGGGACCAATATCCTCTCTGTAAAGGCCGGTCCCCCCGAGTACAATTACCATGTCGTTTGACCTGGAAGCGGCATAAATGCACTCTTTTAGATCACTCATTACTGGCTGGACATCAAAAAAACCGGCAAAATGGTAACCGTGTTCTTTGAGCATCTTTTCGCAGATTTCGATCGATTTGGATGTTTCGTCGAAAAACCCCGATTCTAGGATCCTTATGATCTTACACCTGTACATCTCTACCTCCGGATATCATTTGTAAAGCACATAAGCCGAAGCGGCCCTTAGAATGACTTCACCACTGACTTCTCCCAGCGATTCATTGGATACCCTCGCTTCATCCATGGCCAGGTTCCAGGAACCGTTGGGAAGTGTTATCTTCGCATCTTCGATGTTTCCGTTGAATATGACCAGTATCTCCTTCCATGTATCGCCGGCCGCTTCACCGTTAATAATGAAAGCAACGATATTCCTCGGTGTGTCTAGGAAGACAAGGTTCTCTCTTATCTCCTGAGCAGTAGCCATTCTGAAGGCCGGGTGAGACTTCCGCAACTCTATCATTCCTCTGTAGTAGTTGAAGAGATCTATAAACTGGGCCTTCCTGGAATAGTCCATCTTGTTGAGCTCAACACCGGCGTTATAGCTGTTGTCGTTGCCGTTCTTGGTTCTGGCGAAATCGACCCCTCCGTGAAGGAAGGGAATACCCTGCGAGAGCAACACGATCGCATTCGAAAGTTTCTGTGCGTTAAGTAGCAGCTCTAGCGGTGCATCGGTCATCGCCGCGCTATTTTTATCCCAGAGAGTCTGATTGTCGTGCGCCGAAACGTAGTTGATTGTTTCTGCAGGGTCATCGGTGAAGTCGCGTATATCATAGCTGTACTCTATGCTACCGCTGATGCCGCGCATGATCCTGCGTTCCTTGGCTCTGCTTCCAAGTGAAAAACCCTTTACCTTTGGATCGAAGACGCTTCCGCGGATCGCATCTCTCAAGTTGTCGTTGAAGACGGCGACCTGTGTGCCCTTCTGGTCGCCCTTGGTGAAGGTCACATTGGCTCCCCAACCGCCCCAGGGTTCGCCGTAGAGCAGTAGAGTGGGATCCAATTCATGAAGCTCTCTATCGATGGAAAGTACGGTTTCCCTATCGAAGAGGCCGAGCAGGTCGAATCTGAAACCGTCGATATGGTAATCGTTCACCCACATCTTTAGGGAGTCTATAATGTGCTTCCTCATCATGGGCCTCTCCGTAGCTATTTCATTTCCTACGCCGCTACCGTTGGTATAAGCCCCCGTCCTGTCGGTCCTGTAATAGTAATAAGGAACGGTTTGATCGAAGGGCGAGTCTTCGCCTGTAGAAGCAGTGTGATTGTAAACTGTATCGAGAATAACGCGAATACCACTGTCGTGAAGAGCCTTTATCATCATTTTCGCTTCTACTATTCTGCTGAGTGGATTGGCAGGATCGGTACTGTAATGACCTTCGGGAACCATGTATAAATATGGGTCGTACCCCCAGCCATACTGCCCATCGACACCCTCGTTGATGTAATGAATATCGTTGAAAGGGAGGATGTGAACGTGAGTTACACCTAGCTCGATCAGATGATCCAGGCCTGCTTTCACCCCTTCGGGACCGGTTCTATCCCTTTCGGTAAGACCGAGATATTTGCCCCGATTGACTACGTTCGTCTTTGTATCGGCCGTCATATCGCTTATATGAATCTCGTAGATTATGGCATCCTCGAACTTTTCCATCAATGGTCTGGCATCCATCTCCCATTCATCGAAAACCGTCCTTGCCGGATCGGTCACAACCGACCTCGAGCTGTTACGCGTTACGGCTTTTGAATATATATCCACAGTTTCACGAAGCTTACCGTAAGAAAAGAGCGAGTATCTGTACGATTTGAGGTGAAGATCGCCTTCGACCGTCGCTTCCCATACTCCCTGTGAATTCTTCGTCATAGCTATCTGCGTGCTTTTTTGAGAATTATAATCATCGTACAACAACAAAGTGGCATAAGACGCGACCGGTGACCAGACTCTGAAAGTCGTGGAGTTGCCTGCGTATACTGCTCCGAGCTGTCCTTCGTAGTAAAAAGAAGGGTCGTCCAGTGCTCTTCTCACGATCACTTCATCGGGGAGAAAGCCTTCAATCACCAGTTCTATAGGATCGCTGACTTCGCCCGGCTGGATGTCCCCGGCGAGTGTTACCTTCACGTAATTTGTAAGCGAGACGTCTGTGGGATCTGCCTTCTCGATTGATTTTACCGACCGTTGTTCGTTTTTAACCAGAACCTTCGCTTCAGCCATTTTAGTGTCTACCGGAGCCGACAGTGAAGCGTATATCTCGTTCAAACTGTCAAGGAAGGCTACCTTTATTCTGGGCCTGAGATCTATGGTCGCCGGGTCGGTTACATGGTCGTACTCGCCCTCGATTACCCAGATTTCGGCCACTCCCGATTCGGGAATATCCACAAACCTATCTGCATTTACATCCTTAGCCTGCCAGTCATTCAACCTGACTATGTAGCCGAGCCTGTTATGTTTAGTGGAAAATTTGACAGTCGAGACGACCCCAAATTCGTCACTCCTGTCGAAAACGTAAGATTTGCCATCCAAGCTGGCTGGCATATTTGGCCAGACCCACAGATTCCATCCATCGTAGTTGCCGCTGTATCTGTGATAATGTATTATAAGTACCGTTTCTGCACCGTAATCGGCTGCTGTTTTTCCCATACTTTCTCCTGTAAAAGCCATTATTGTAGTACCAAGAAGAATCGCCAAAAAGAACAACACTCTTCTCATTATAATGCCTCCCTCAATTAAGTGGGGTTACAACATAGCCATTTATCTTTCTGCTGTATTCATATTCGTAGAGAAGTCTGGCTCCGTTAAGGTTTTTCAGCCCCAGGAACCCGCCGCTCGGATCGAGATAGGTCACCCATATCGTGTTGTAGTTGAAGGAAGGAGTCTGTGCTCTGTCAATTGTCAGTAGCACTACATAACTCTCACCAGCTTTGAGTTCTCTCTGGTCGTTTATTGTGAAAGAATCTTCATCTTTCGTAATATCCGTGTTCGAGACTACCGAGACAATCGTTCCGGCCATGCTGCCAGCTTCTCTGGTAACCAGCGTTATTAGCCCGAATGAACCATTGTCGAAGATACGCACGTCTATCAACTCCACCCAGCTCGACATATGTCCCGCTGTTGTTGTGGTTTGCGCACTCGGCAAATTGGAGACAGAATTTTTGGTGAGACTGTCTCTGTTCTCCTCCCATATCCCCAATCCTTTGCTCTTGGCGTGTTGTTGGGCATCATAAAGATTGATATAGCCCTGTCCGTTGAAGTTTCCCAGACCGTTGGACAGTATCAGCGACTGAAGAAGTACCGTTCTCTCTCCATCCTTAAGCCACAGATAGGCCGGCCCATCGAAGTTGAATTTCTTGCTGCTTTCTACAATTGCCTTTAGACCAACGATGCTGCGCATTATGCTGTTGAGGGAGAGGTTTATCCCGTCATAAGGGTTCAACTTTGGGAAATCAACGCCCAGTAATGTAACTGTATAGAGGGAGCCTCCTTCAAGTATCGATAGCGAGGAACCGTGATTCGAACCGACGATTAGAACTTCATGGCCGTTTGGAGAGGCTTCGGGTGTGACGTACTCCAGCTCTCCAAAAAGCGAGGAAACTACTCCGGCGTTACCAAAAAGCAAAACCGGCAGTAAGAGAAGATACGCCAGGACTAAACCAAGAGGATTGAAAACAATGCTTCTCAAAAAAACTCCACCCCCCACAAGGTCTCGGCTCGACTGAGGAAAGTATAACATCCGGAATACTCCGTTGGTAGAAAAATACAAACTGCTCTCCACTACTAGGAACTCTCTCCATCGTTTGTTCTACCGCCTTTATTTAAGACTATAAAATAACTGAGCGTATCAGTTTTATGAAAGCATAAAGACTCACCGGTACCAGCCAGCCCAGATAGTTGGCTAAAATATCCAGCGGATCCACCGATCGGCCTGGAGAGAACTTCTGGAGCATTTCGAGCACAACCGGACCGGTTATTAGAAAGATAGAAACTACCAGGAGATTCACCCTGTGTGTTTTGAGCAAATGGATCAAAGATAGCCAGAGACCTCCGGCGAAGAAGCCCGAAAAGTGCATAAACTTATCACTGCCGATTATGAGACCCGATCTGGCCGGTGCAAGATAAAAGTATATTATCACTGATAGATACAGTGCCGTTGTAAGTGGTACAATCAATTTCCTCATCATGGAATTATATACCCCGCAACGGTGAGTTGAAAAGCTGATACATCTTTAATATAATGAAGTGTAATGCAATTCGAGAGGAGGACAATACATGTCCAAGGTTTGCGAGATCTGTGGGAAAAGCCCCACTACAGGAAACATGGTTTCCCACTCGAACAAGAAGGCCAAGAGATGGTGGAAGCCCAACGTACACAATGTAAGGGCCATGGTTAACGGTGAAGTAAAAAGAGTGAAGATTTGCAGCAAGTGCCTTAAGGCAGGAAAGATACAGAGAGCAGTATAGTGCAGAGCGCGCCATGCGCGCTTTTCTTTTAGAATATGGGAAGGCATTATGAATAGCAGGAAAACCTTCGCCTCAATAGATCTGGAAGCTTACAGGTACAACCTACGATATCTGACGTCGAAAGCTTCACCAGCAAAGGTCATGGCGGTTGTAAAGGCCGATGGTTACGGCCATGGTGCCTTGCAACTGGCTAGAATTGCCCAGGATGAAGGATTGGGATATCTTGCCGTTGCCTTCCTCGAGGAAGGTCTCAAGCTTAGGGAGGCCGGGATTAAGATTCCTATCCTTGTGTTAAATTACGTTGAACCCAGCTCTTTTGAAGCGGCTTTCGAGAATAAACTCACGCTCACGATCGTATCTCACGAGCAACTGAAGGCTATCGAAGCGTCTATGAAATCCAGAGCTGCTATAAACTCAGCCTTTCACATCGCTGTCGATACCGGGATGAGAAGGCTCGGTCTTGAGTGGAGAGAGTCGGTGAACCTCTTGAAAGCGTCCCTTGATCTGGGACTGAATGTAGAAGGAGCCTATACGCATTTCGCCACGGCCGACGATAAGAGCAGCGACTTAGTCGCCGAACAAATGAAGGCCTTTCTGTCGTTTCTCAGCCAGGCCGAGAGGATAACAAAAAAGACTCTCTTGAAACATATCTCCAACAGCGCCGGTATCCTTTACGTTGACAACAGTCGTTTCGATTACGTTAGAGCCGGGATCGCAAGTTACGGTCTCCAGCCTTCTTCACAGCGTGACGAAAATCTCAGGCCGGTGCTCCAGTGGAAGACATGTGTTTCTTTTGTGAAGAAGATCTACCCAGGCTACGGTGTGAGCTACGGTCAGACTTTTGTTGCAGATCGTGAAATGACGGTGGCTACCATTCCAGTCGGCTACGCCGACGGTTACAACAGACATCTCTCCAATAGAGGATGTGTCATTATCTCTGGAAGGAGATGTCCGGTGCTTGGTAGAGTCTGCATGGACCAGTTCGTGGTTGATGTCACGCACCTGGACTACTCGCCCAACGTGGGAGATGAGGTTGTATTAATTGGAAATCAGGGCGATGAGAATATTACAGCAGAGGAAATGGCAGAGTGGAATGGTACCATTAATTATGAAGTAACCTGTGCTATTTCGTCGAGAGTGCCCAGGCTCTACATGAAAGGAGAAAATATATGAAACTCCGCGATATTATCGGAAACGACGTACTCAATCAGATAAACCCCGATCACGACAAAGCCAACAAAGATGGCTACCCTTTCGTCTCGGATCTGAGACCTGGCAGTACTCTTCTGTCTGTTTTCAAAGTGCACTCCAAGAGAATCCAGGAAGCCCGTGATGGAAAAAAATTCCTGCTCCTCACTCTATCCGACAAAACAGGTGCCATAAGGGCGATAGACTGGTTCAACGCCGAAGTCAACGATTCCAGACTCGACCAGGGCACTGCCGTGAGGGTGTCGGGTAAACTGGTACTTTACGAAGACAGAATCCAGCTCAACGTCGATCCTGACGGCATACAGATACTCGAGGCTGGGCAGTACGACCCTGAGAGGTTTCTGGCCATAACATCCAAAGATATTCCTAGCATGTACGACGAGTTATTGGGAACTATAAATGGAATCGTCAACGAGAACATAAAGGCACTGCTACTTGAGATTTTCCAGAACGACAGGAAGTTCATAGAGAAGTTCATAGTTTCTCCTGCGGCGGCGAAGGTTCACCACGCATACAAAGGGGGGCTCCTTGAGCATACCATGTCTGTTGTTGAGCTCTGCCAGTTTTTCGCGCGGAAGTACAACGATTCACTAGACGGTGAACTCCTGGTGGCGGGTGCGTTGCTACACGACATAGGCAAGGTTTACGAATACGCGATTACCCAGACGGGAATAGATAGAACCAACGATGGCGAACTGGTTGGACATATCGCCATGGGTATCGAGATAATCAACAAGGCTATTCCCAAGCTAACAGGCTTTCCTAGATATCTTCAAACCGAGATCAAGCACCTGTTGCTTTCACACCACGGGGAGATGGAGTGGGGCTCCCCAGTCGTTCCCAAGACTACCGAGGCGATAGTGCTTCACATGGCCGACGATCTCGATTCGAAAGTTGCGCAGTTCAGGGAGATAGAGGAACGAGAATTCAATGGAGCCTCGGCCTCCTGGAGCAATTACGATCGCTTCCTCAACAGAAGGGTCTTCATGAGGAACAGGAAATCCGGCGATTGAAATTCAGAAATGGAGTGATATCTTGCCAGACAAATTAGTTATCGTAGAGTCCCCGGCAAAAGCGAAGACCATCGAGAGGTACCTGGGGAAAGGCTACGAAGTTACGGCTTCGAAGGGACATATAAGAGATCTCCCGGAATCCAATCTCGGGATAGATACGGAGACCTTCGAGCCGACTTATGAAATTCTCAAGGGGAAGGAAAAGATAGTCGCAGAACTTACAAAGAAGGCGCAGGGCAAGAGGGTTCTTCTCGCGTCCGACTTGGACCGTGAAGGCGAGGCGATAGCCTGGCACATCGCGCAACTTCTGGGGCTATCAAGCAAGGATACAAACAGGATCGTCTTCAACGAAATAACGGAATCTGCCATAAAAGAGGCCGTTGGCAAACCCCGGACGATAGACATGTCCAAAGTCGAAGCGCAGGTTGCCCGCCGTATTCTCGATAGAATAGTCGGCTACAAACTCAGCCCTCTTCTGTGGAGAACGATGACCAGAGGATTGAGCGCCGGAAGAGTACAATCGGTAGCTTTGAAGTTCATGGTAGAGTTGGAGAAGAAGATCATGGTCTTCGTGCCCCACGATTTCTTCAAGATCTTCATGCTTGTGGGCGAGGACAGGTTCACACTCACTAAACTTCACGGGAAAAAGTTTGGAAACAGATCGATCACTACGCAAGAGGAACTGGACACTGTCTTGAAAGAGCTAAAGGCCGGCCTTTTTTTTGTTGAGGAAGTTAAAAAAAGGCTTTCAAAGAGGGCTTCTCCCATGCCATTTATAACTTCTACGCTTCAGCAGAGCGCCATAAGCGAACTCGGCTGGAGCGCCAGCCGGACGATGAAGGTCGCTCAGCAGCTGTACGAAGGGATTGAAACAGAGAAGGGGCAGATAGCTTTCATAACTTACATGAGAACCGACTCGACCAGGATTTCTTCGCAGGCCAGAGAGAAGGCCGTCGAGATAATCAAGAACAACTACGGTGAAAGATACATCGGTCCTGTAAAGGCATCTAAAGGTGGCAAAAAGGTCCAGGACGCCCATGAAGCGATAAGGCCAACTTACCCGGAGACCTGTCCGGAAGTTGCGAAGAAGCTGATTTCGGGAGATTTTCTCAAACTTTATACCTTGATATGGAACAGATTTCTGGCCTCGCAGATGTCCGGTGCAGAGTACGATGTGACAGAAGTCAACGTGGTAGATAAAGGTGATCGTTTCACCTTTACCCTCGTCGGCGAGAAAAGAGTCTTCGATGGTTTCGAAAAGGTTTTGACCAGATCCAGCAAAGATGAACTCAATCATGAGTACAACCAGGGGCAGGAGATAAGGCCAGATAATTTCGTCTGGGAAAAGGAAACTACCAAGCCCCCCTCTAGATTTACCGAGGCTTCGCTAGTCAAAGAACTGGAGAAGAGGGGTATCGGCCGGCCCTCAACTTACGCCACGATAATCTCGACCCTGCTCGAAAGAAAGTATGTACTCCATCAGGCCAAAGAGCTGCGACCGACACTGCTGGGAGCTATAGTCAACGAATTCCTCACCGATTACTTTCCCGACGTGGTCGATACAAACTTCACGGCGAATATGGAAAATGAACTGGACGAGGTTGAAAACGGGTCAAAAAAGTGGAAGGAAGTAATAGAGAGCTTCTACAGCGAATTTAAGACCGATCTGGACCATATAGACAGAAAGATAAAGAACGGAGAACTTAAGATCGAGTTTCCAACAGATAGAGAGTGCGAATGCGGTAGCCATTTCAAAGTGGTGTTCGGCAGGTATGGCGGTTACCTGAAATGTCCCGAATGCGATAAGAACGAATCGATCGACATTACAGTCTTTTCAGGCGTTATTGATGGGAAGGTTATCCTGAAAAATATTCTGCAAGAGCAGAAAAAAGAAAGGGAGATAGATGAGAAATGTCCTCAATGCGGTTCCTCGCTCCTGCTTAGAAAGGGTAGGTTTGGCGAATTCATCGCCTGCTCGGCCTATCCCAAATGCAAGTACACCAGGAATGTGGAAATTCCGGCCCCATGTCCTAAATGCGGAGGAACAGTCGGAAAACTGCGCAGTAAAAAAGGCAAGAATTACTTCAAATGCTCTTCCTGCGGCGAGCTTTACTGGAGCGAACCGAGCGACAGAAAGTGTGAAGTATGTGACTCCACGCTTTTCATAAGAGTCAAGCGCGGGGGAAAGAAGGTTCATTACTGCGAAAAGTGTAAAAAGGAGTACTCTGTAGAGGAGTAATCGATCATGGAAAGAGAAAGGATAGCGGTTGTTTACGGAGGTCTCTCGCACGAACGAGAGATTTCGATAAAGAGCGGTTATAACGTGATTGCTTCTCTCGAAAAGAGAGGCAGCGAAGTCGTCCCTTTCGATCTTAAAAGATCGAATATCGAAAAACTTCTGAATATAGATGCGGATCTCTTCTTCCTGGCACTCCACGGAAAATTCGGAGAGGACGGAACTGTGCAGGGTCTGTTGGAGCTAGCCGGATTGAATTACACCGGTTCAGATTCCGAAGCGAGTGCCATCTGCTTCGATAAGGAGATGACCTACCGATTGGTGCGGGAAATTGCACATCTTCCCGAGTGGAAAAAGATAACCACTCTAGAAGATATAGCAGGCTGGGAGATCTTTCCCTGTGTTCTCAAACCGACGCGCGAGGGTTCAAGCATCGGTGTGGTAATCTGTGATGACCTGCAAGAGCTCGCGGGGGAAGCTTCCCGTTTGATTGAGGAGTACGGCGCGATTCTCCTTGAGGAGTATATAGTAGGCCGGGAAGTGACGGTCTCAATAATCGACTTTGAGACCGGACCGGTCGTTCTCCCGATACTCGAGATAAGGCCGAAAAAGAGATTCTACGACTACGAAGCCAAGTATACGGCAGGGATGACCGATTTCATAGTTCCCGCCCCTCTGGATATCACAGTCGAATCGCAGATAAAGAGCGACGCTTTGAAAATATACCGTTCTCTGGGCTGCAGGGATATGGCCCGAGTGGATGGGATCGTGAGAGGGGATAGGTTCTACTTCTTAGAGGTGAACACTATCCCCGGGCTCACCGATCTGAGCGATCTTCCAATGTCGGCCAGGGCCATGGGCCTCTCTTTCGATCGGACGATAGGTGCGATCGTCGAAGCGGCCGACCGCAGGAACCGGAGGTGATAAAGATGATTGAAATGCACGGAACGACTATACTCGTGTTGAGAAAGAACGGTAAAACCGTAATGGCAGGTGATGGACAGATCACTCTGGGTGAAACCATCATGAAAGGTACAGCCCGTAAGGTGCGTAAACTAGGAGACGGAAGAGTTCTTGCAGGGTTCGCCGGCTCCGTTGCCGACGCGATGACGCTCTTCGAGAAGTTCGAAGAAAAGTTCAAGGAGAGCAATTCAAGCCTGAAGAGAGCAGCGGTAAATCTGGCCAAAGAGTGGCGGACCAATAAGATCCTTAGAAACCTGCAGGCACTTCTTCTTGTTGCAGATAATGAGACGATTCTTCTGATTTCTGGTAACGGCGAGGTTATCGAACCCGACGAAGAGATTCTGGCGATAGGTTCGGGCGGTTCTTACGCGCTCTCCGCTGCTCGAGCTCTTATGCGCAACACAAACCTCGATGCAGAGATGATAGCCGTTCAGGCAATGACTATCGCAAGTGAGATATGCATATACACCAACTCTAATTTCACAGTGGAAACTCTCGGGGGTGAAGGTAAGTGACGAGAGAGGAACTCGACCTCCTTACACCGCGAAAGATAGTAGAAGAGCTGGACAAATACATAGTAGGACAACAAATGGCCAAGAGGGCCGTGGCAGTCGCCATGCGCAACAGAATACGTCGTCAGCGATTGCCAGAAGAGATGAAGAAAGACGTCATACCCAAAAACATACTTATGATGGGCCCTACCGGAGTTGGAAAGACCGAAATAGCAAGAAGGCTGGCCGAGCTAACTGGATCGCCCTTTGTCAAGGTCGAAGCCACAAGATTCACCGAAGTGGGATATGTGGGTAAAAACGTTGAATCGATAATACGCGAACTGGTCGATGTCGGTATAAACATGGTGAAACAGGAAAAGATACAGGAAGTCGAGGGGAAAGCCTCTTTCCAGGTAGAAGAGAGAATACTGGAATCTCTGGTGCCCGGAGGTCAGCCTAAGGCCAACGGCCCGAAAAATATCTTCGAGCTTTTCCAGGGCGCACAGCAGAATAGACCCAGTCAGGAAGAGATCGAAAGAATAAGAAACAGGAGAGATGAGTACAGAGAGCGTCTTCGCTCCGGTGATCTTGAAGACCTGGATATAGAGATCGAACTGGAGGACCACAGTCAGCCAATGATAATGATACCGGGCATGGAGGACATGGGTATAGATATGTCGGGTGTCCTGGGAGGCATGGTCCCAAAGAAAGTGAAGAGGAAGAAGATGAGGATAGGCGATGCGAGAAGGGCCTTGCTCCCGGTTGAGTCGGAAAAGCTGTTGGACATGGACAAAGTTGTGTCCGAGGCGATAGAGAGGGTTCAGAACCGCGGTATAGTCTTCATAGACGAGATAGACAAGATCTCTTTCAGAAGTGGTAGCCATGGCCCAGATGTATCAAGGGAAGGTGTCCAGAGAGATCTTCTCCCGATAATAGAGGGTACGACCGTTACGACCAAATACGGTCAGGTCAGGACGGACTACATACTCTTCATCGCTGCCGGAGCCTTCCACATGTCTAAACCCTCGGATCTGATCCCCGAGTTCCAGGGAAGGTTCCCCATAAGGGTAGAACTGAGCCCTCTGACAGAGGAGGACTTCTTGAGAATACTTACCGAGCCCAAGAATGCTATAACCAGACAGTACGCGGCACTCCTCGATACTGAAGGTGTGAAGATCACTTTTAACGAGGACGGTTTGAAAGAGCTGGCGAGAGTCTCGCACAACCTAAACGAGAGGATAGAAAACATAGGCGCAAGAAGGCTGTATACGGTCGTCGAGAAGGTCCTTGAAGAGGTTTCCTTCCAGGCTCCCGAGATTGCGGCCGATATAGTCATCGACAGGAATTACGTCGATTCCAAAATCGGCAGTATAGCAGCCGATGAAGATCTCAGCGCATTCATACTGTGATTTAAAATGGACAGGATAGAGTATGCGGCCATTGCCCTTTCGGGAGATCTCACGGTAGAGCAGATGCGGATTTTATGCGAGGAAGGCTATTCATCGACTTCTATAATGTTCTCAGAAGCGCCGCTCAACCCGGTTGCCCTGAAACGTATAAGAAGAACCTTCGCAGAGACTGTGAAGGTTCTTTCTTCTCATGCGACCTTTCTGGTATATAAAGACGAAGAGTATCCAGATAACCTGAGAAATCTTTACGACCCACCGCCTGTTATCTTCTACCACGGAGACAAAGAAATGCTCAAGAACGAATCCATGCTGGCGGTCGTTGGCTCCAGAAAGGCAGATGGCTACGGTTTGAGAGTCGCCAGAGATTTTTCCAGATCGCTCTCGGCTTCAAAAGTGGCTATCGTAAGCGGTCTGGCTGTCGGCATAGATGCCCAGGCACATGAAGGCGCCCTGGAGGCTGGTGGTGTTACGATAGGAGTACAGGGTACCGGGATAGACATTGCCTATCCAGCATCCAATAGAACCCTGATAGATAAGGTACGCACCAGTGGCTGTATCGTATCGGAGTTCCTGCCGGGAACGCCTCCGCTAAAGCAGAATTTCCCCAGACGGAACAGGATCATCGCCGGTCTCTCAAAGGCCGTTTTCGTAGTTCAGGCCGGACTGAGGAGTGGCTCACTCATTACTGCCCGCCTGGCCCTGGAAAACGGGAGAGATGTCTTCGCACTGCCGGGAGATATCTATAGAGAGAATTCGAGGGGCACCAACTGGCTTCTCAAGAACGGCGCGAAGTTGATCACCGAATACGAAGATATACTCGAGGAGTTTCCCTGGCTCGCTAGAGAAGAACGAAGGGAAAGTGAAAATCGAAAGATCGACTCGCCCGTTTACAGGTGTTTGGGAAACGGTCCGATGACTTTCGGAGAGATCCTTCTAGCTAGCGGGAAGTCAAGCAACGAACTGATGGTGGAGCTGACTCAGCTTCAGCTTGAAGGGCATGTTTACGAAGAGAATGGACGCTGGAGCAGAAGCTGTAACCTCTGAATGGTCGGTTAATGTGGTGGTATAATCGTTTTGAACAGCACTTAAACAAAAGAATTGGAGGGAGCGTAAATGCCGTACGTTAACACAAAGGATATTCTTGATAAGGCGAACAAAGGTTACTATGCCGTGCCGGCACTCAATATCAACAACCTTGAATTTCTTCAGGCCATCATAGAGGCCGGGGTAGAAGAGAACTCCCCGATAATAATAGAGACATCTGAAGGAGCAATAAAGTACGCAGGTGATGGCGATATCCAGCGTGGAGCCGGCCTTTTCGTTTCAATGGTGAGAGCCTTCGCAGACAATATAGATATCCCGGTATCTCTGCATGTCGATCACGGCAAGAGTTTCAAAATACTTATGGCGGCTATCAAGGCAGGCTACTCATCGATAATGATAGACGCTTCCGAACATCCGTTCGAGAAAAATATAGAAGAAACGAAAAAGATGGTCGAGATAGCCCACAGTGTAGGGGTATCCGTGGAAGCCGAACTTGGAAGACTCGTGGGAATAGAAGACAACGTGATGGTCGAATCGCACGAAGCTGCACTGGTTGACCCGGACGAGGCGAAGCAGTTCGTTGAAGAGACCGGAGTGGATTTCCTCGCTCCCGCGATAGGCACTAGCCATGGAGCCTTCAAGTTCAAGGGAGAAGCAAAACTGGATTTCGATAGACTCAAAAAAGTCAAAGAACTCACCGGGCTTCCGCTGGTCCTTCATGGTGCCTCCAGCGTTCCCGAAGAGGTCAAGAAGCTCGCCGAAAAGTATGGAGCCGATTTCAGGGGAGCCAAGGGTGTGCCTTCGGACATCCTTACAGAGTCGGTCAAGTACGGTATAAACAAAGTCAATACAGATACAGATCTCAGGATGGCCTTCATTGCCTCTTTGAGGGAGTACCTGGCCAACAATCCCGGAGAGTTCGATCCGAGAAAATACTTCAAGACACCGAAGGAGCTGGTAAAGAACATAATCAGGGAAAGACTTAGACTTCTTGGCTGTTCGAACAAAGCATAGATGGAGGTGTCTGGATGAAGATTCTTGTTATAAACTGCGGTTCTTCTTCTATCAAGTACCAGTTGCTTGATGCCGACAGTGAGAGTGTTCTTGCGAAGGGTTTACTGGAGAGAATAGGGATCTCCGGCTCGAAGCTAACACACAAAAGAGGCGGAGAGAAGTTTGAGTTCATCAGAGATATCGCCGATCATACCGAAGGGTTAGTGTTGATTATTGACGCGCTTCAGGATGAAAAAACAGGTGTTGTCAAAAATATCAACGAAATCGAAGCCGTGGGCCACAGAGTCGTCCATGGGGGTGAAAGATTCGCCTCTTCGGTTCTTCTCGATGATGAAGTTATAAGAGAGATAGAGGCCAACAACTTTCTCGCACCTCTTCACAACCCGGCCAACATCGAGGGAATAATTGCCGCCAAGAAGATTCTGCCCTTGGTTCCCCACATAGGTGTCTTTGATACGGCTTTCCACCAATCGATGACGGAAACTTCTTATCTGTACGCTATTCCCTACTCGCTTTATAGAAAATACAAGATCCGCAGGTACGGCTTCCATGGAACCAGCCACAGGTACGTCGCTAACCGAGTGGCGAGCATACTCGGAAAACCAATAAAGGAATTAAAGATAATCACGGCCCACATAGGCAACGGTGCCTCGGTTGCAGCCGTTAAGTATGGAAGATCGGTTGATACATCTATGGGTTTCACGCCACTTGAGGGTCTTGTTATGGGGACACGCTCGGGTGATGTAGATCCGGCCATCGTTCCCTTCCTGCAGGAACAGGAAGGCCTTACGGCTGGAGAGGTCAACAATCTTCTGAACAAAGAGAGCGGCATGTTCGGTCTTACTGATCGTCAGTTCGTAGATATGAGGGACATCGAAGAGAGAGCGGCGAAAAAAGATCCCCTTTGCATGCGTGCGCACAGTATTTACGAGTACAGATTGGCCAAATACATAGGTGCATACGCCGCGGCGATGAACGGTGTTGACGCTATAGCCTTCACCGCCGGAGTTGGCGAAAACAGCCCCTTCCTTAGAGAAAATGTGGTGAATAAATATCTAAATTATTTGGGGATAGAACTCGACAGAGAGAAGAACAACTGCAAAGGTTGTGAAACTATGATCTCTACTCCCCAATCGAAGGTAAAGGTAATGGTAGTACCTACCAACGAAGAGCTGGTCATAGCAAGGGATACGAGCGAGATAGTGAAAAAGGGTCTGAAAGAGCTGAAGCTCTGGGAAGACTGAGGAAAGGTGCTGAAGGGAAATTAGAGAGAGGATTTTCGAAGGAGATCTCAGACTCGTCGAAAGCGGCCGAGAACCTTATCAATTCTATATAGTCTCTTCTGGTGGTCTTTTACTCAAAAGTGAAGGAGTAAATGACAGGATATATATGGCCGGTGAACTCGCCGATCCGATCACCATAACCGGTTGTAACCACAGTGGAGATCTTTTCACCATAGGCTATTCGTCGGTACTGGTCGGCAGCAAGGAGGAATTAAGAGAATACCTGGTAGCCAAACCTGAAAGACTGAAAAGAGTCTTCGACAGTGTCCGTCAGGAAATATCTGCCTGTGAACGTTACAGAGATATGGACTTCGAGGATTACATGAAGAAGCTCATACAGGCCAAACAAAGATGGCTCGATGAGTTCCCTCCGCTTCTCTTCGGTGAAAAATCTCTCTATCGTAAAGGTGTAAAGCTCATAGAGAGAGGTGAATTTGCTGAGGCCGAAGAGGTTCTCAAATTCTACATCTCTCATTACGAGAACTCACCTCTGACCTGGCCGGCGATGATCTTTTATGCGGTAAGCTGTATCTACAACAGGAAAGTAGAAGTCTCCCTCAAGACCATCGTTCAGATCATGAGTGGAGCAAACAACGAACTTTCTTTTCTTGCAAGGAAGATGGTTTGTTATCTCGAACTTCTCGAGACCTCCTATAGACTGATAACTAAAGGCCCGGGTTACGGTAAGGATTTCTTCAATCATTTCGCCGATCTCCTGTCGGACAGATCCTCCAGGGCCAGGGGCGATACAGTTATATTTGAGGAAGGGAACAAGTCCAACAACGTGGTCTTTCTGCTGGAAGGAAATCTGAAATTTCTTAAAACAAGCAGAAGTAGGACATCGCTACTCTTCACAATCGACGCTCCTGACTCGGTTGGAGAGATCCACGCATTCACCGGAGGAAGCTGGGATACTACGGTGGTTGCAGGTGACGATTCAAGGTTCGCGGTTCTTGGTGACGAAGAGTTTTTCGATATTCTAATAGAAAAATTTCCCCCGGAGGGGTTCAGACTGCTCGAATATCTGCTCGGCTATTCAAGAGAGATGCGGGGCTATTGAGCCCCGTTTTTTTCAATGAAGCTTATAGATCATCTCAGTCTGCACGAGTAGTATTTCCGGTTCGAGTTTTTCGGCGGCTTTGAACAACGCATCTTCTTCCGGAACGGTTGGAAACAAGAGAAGATAGCCGTTGCCTTTTGCTATGCCACAGACAGCTTGAAGCACCTCATGAAAATCGGAACGTTCCGATGGACCGGAGTCGACCACATACATAACATCCTCTTTCTGACCCCAGACACAGTATCCGATTTCCCTTTCGCTCTCATCTACTATTCTGTCGAAGTTGTATAAATCCAGGCGGGAAAAATTCGATGGCTCGCGCTGCCATTCAGGCTGTCTGCCGTACTTACCCATAGTACAGAGAGCCTTTTCCATTACTACGTCGGGTGTGGTTCTCTTAAGAACGTAACCGTTATTGCCGCATTTTCTGAGGAAGAAAGTGACCAGGTCCCTCTTCTCGCGAAAACCAAACTTTCTGTAAAAGCCCATGGCCCTCGAATCCTTCTTGAGAACCTCCAGCACTACGCTATCGCTGCCCCTCCATTTACAGATCTTCACCGCCTCGTCAACCATCTGAAAACCGACGCCGCTCCTCCTGAACGATGGAATAACGCCCATAAGATCGATTCTGGCCCGCTTGTCTCTGAAACTGAGCAGAACTATCCCGACCGGTTCATCCTTCATATCCATGACGAACGAATCGGACAGCGAGATACTGTTCTCGTGGACATCGCGATCGAAGCTCTCGAGATTCCACTGCATTCGCAACGCATAATCTTCGAAAATGATGTTGAGGAGATTCACCACATCGACCTTTGAGAGTTCATCCAGCTTTCTAAAAGCTCCTTCAATCACTTTTTATCGCCTCTCGTTTCGAAATAATTGTGTTCCTCTATCAACTCCTCCTGAAGATTCTTCAGCTTCCAGGATATATTGTTCTCCGTCGTGGTGGCGAAGATCCATCTTCTCCCGACAGCCTTTTTGATGAAACTCACCGCACGACCTACGAGCTCGTTTTTGAGACCATCGAAGACGACGAAGCAATACGCTTCGTTCTCGTCCCCCCGCCTTCCTCCGTTGGAAAAGAGTTCCCGCTCAATGTTCTCTCCTTTTAGAATGGATTCGACGGTGTATTGTTCAAATCCGCGGCAATCAACTATTACGATTCCCGGAATTCTCTCTCTCAAAACATCCAGTGCTTCCTGGTCGCACCAGACCAAAATACTCGCTTTTCGATTCACTGCAAACACCTCATTGTATGGGGCTTTTCTTTTTGAATCTCACGGAGAGATTGTCTATCAAGTCGTAAAGAACAGGGGTCAGCAAAAGCGTAAAGAGAGTTCCCACCAGCAATCCTCCGGCGATTATTAGAGCGAGGGGGCTCTCTAATTCCGAACCTTCTGACTTTATGAAAGCCGTAGGGAGTAATGCGACAACAGTCGTCAGAGATGTCATCAGAATCGGCCTTGCCCGCCTGCCAGCCCCTTCAAGGATAGCTTCTCTCTTTTGCATTCCACCCTTCCTCAACTGATTTATCTGAGTTATCATCACTATTCCGTTGTTAACTATGACGCCTGCCAGTGTAAGTACTCCCACCAGGCTGCTGATGTTTATAGTGAGATTGAACAGGTAAGAAACGACGACCACGCCGACAAGAGCCATCGGAAGGGTGCAGAAGATAACCAGTGGATACACCAGTGATTCGAACTGGGCGCCGATTATTAGATACATGAAGACTATCCCTGCTAAGAGAGCAAAGCCGAACTGCTCTATTATCTGCTCTATAAGGTCTCCCTGACCTTTCAGCTGACATTCGGCCAGGCCATCCCGGCCGTCTATGATTGATCTCACTTCTTCTACAACCTGTCCGAGAGGTCTGCCCATCACGTCGGCTTTCACATAGCCAACCCGCTGGTTGTCAAAGTGCTCTATTGTTGAGGGGCTTTCCCTTATCTCCATGCTGGAGACTACGCCGACATAGGTTTTGCTTCCAAGCAAAGAATCGATCGGAAGGGATTTGATCCATTCATACCCCTCTCCCTTTACCTGTTGAAGCTTAACCGGCAAACTCCTTCCGTTCAGGCTGATCTTCCCAAGGTCAATACCTATCGTGTAGGGCTGAATGGCCGCCAGAACCTGTAAGTGGTAAAGGCCGGCAAGTGTGGCCTTGCTCCTGTCTATAGTCAACTCGAGTACATCCTGTCTGTTATCGAAACTGGTCTGTATATTCTCGACACCCTCCAAGCCAGCAAGCTCGATGGCAAAAGCTTCGATCCTGGCCTTCATACTATCAAGATCGCCATCGAATACGGCTATTTCTATGTCTCTGCCGAAGACGGCCTCCAGTTCCAGACCGCTCGTGCCGATGCTGATCTCTCCGCTATATTTTTCAACAATTCCGTCTGTGATCTTCGATAAAATTCTCAACGCATCCTCTGTGGAAATTCGCCTCTCGCCGAGATCCTTCAGATAGACCTGGACAGTGGCCGTGTTCTCCGACGAACCTGCCAGGAGAGCTATTATATCCCCGGTAACACCGGCCATTGTATAGACCGTTTTCAAAGCGAGTTCGGACGAATTATCGAGTATAGAGGCTTCTATCTCTTTTGCCGCCTTTACTGTGGTACCATAATCAGTGTTTTTTGGTAGTGTTATATCAATGGTAACGATGCCGTTGTCAAAGCTCGGTATGAACTCGGTGTCCCTTAAAAAGAAGCCGAATAGACTTATAACGAATATCGCGATGAATACCAGCACGGTTAGAAATCTCCGCTCTAGCAACTTTTTCAAAAAAGCTTTATATCTTACATAGTTGCTTTCCCTGGGTCGCCTGACCCTTATGAATCCTGTGAAGGCTGGAATCATGACTATAGCTATGAACAGCGAAGCGCCCAGAGAAAAGGCCAGTGCAAACGCAAAATATCTGAAGATCTGAGCGGCTAGACCGCTTATGAAGGCGAAAGGCACGAAAACGGCTACGGTTGTCAATGTTGAGGCGAAGATAGCACCAACAACTTCGGAGCCTTCGCCAGCCGCCTCATAAGGTCTCTTCCTGGCTTCGAGGTATCTGTATATGGCCTCTAGTATGACTATGCTGTTGTCAACTATCATTCCTACGGCCATGGTGAGACCTCCCAGGGTCATCAAGTCCAGCCCCAAACCGGAAAAGTAGAGTATCAGTATCGCAGTCAGCAGAGAGAGAGGCATCGAAACCGCTATGGCTAGAGTCGCAACGAAGTTCCTCAAGAAGGCGAAGATCACCAGGGTGGCCACGAGCGCTCCAATAAGCAGATTCCTAAAAAGCCCGTTGATAGCCATGTTGGTGAATTGGCTCGTATCACTGATCGTTATCACTTCCGATTGTGTCTCCGATTTCTCCCACTCTTTAAGTATCTCCGAGATTTCGGCGGCGACATTCACAGTGTTGGCTCCCGATTGCTTTTGAACGGTTAGAACAGCTGCACTTTGACCGTTAACGGAGATCGCACCCCTTATCTCTTGATCTTCCAACTCCACAACGGCTATCTGGTTCAACCTGACGGGAATAGGGATTCCATCAAGCCGGAAGCCCTGACCCGTCTCCAGTGTCAGGGCCGATATCGAACTCCCCATACCTCTGAATCCCACCACCGTGTTCGAAAGCTCTTCCAGCGAAGTGAACTCGCATCGGACCGAAAGAGTGTACACCAGGCCGTCATTCTCCAGAAAACCCATGGGATAGCGCACGCCTTCTTCCAGAACGGTTTTTACTATCTCCAGCGGTATCTCCAGCTCCTCCATTCTCTCTCTATCTAGAGTGACTACAACCTGCTGCTCGGGGATACCGGCGAGCATCACGTTTGCTACTCCGTCGATTCTCGAAAGCGCTCCCATGAGTTTGTTTGTATGAGCCTGGAGATCCTTTGCCTCTCTGGAAGAGATTCCCAGTATATACACCGGTAGAAGCGAGGGATTGAATTCGACTATTATGGGATCTACATCGCTTGCAAGCTCGAAGGAAAACGTATCTATGTAGTCTCTCAATCTCGATACCGCGAAAGCCATGTCGGTATCTCCCTCGAACTCGACCGTAAGTATCGAGTATCCGTCACGCGATTGCGATGAGACACTCTTCACGCCGCTGGCAAAGGAAACGGCGCTTTCTAGAGGATCGGTGATATCTCTTTCAACCTCCCCGGGTGTCGCTCCTATGTACGGAGTCACGATCAGAGCGTAGGGAACGTTCAGATTGGGCAGAAGGTCGACCGGCAGTTTCTGCCAGGAAAAAAGCCCCAGGAATATCAGTGTTCCCATCAAAAGAAAAACAGCAACAGGTCTTCTGGATAGTTCTCCAAGCAATCTTCTCCACATTGAACTCACCCGATAATCACTCTCTAAACACAAATCATACCCGTTTAATACTTTGGAACCCCGTAACGAAAGTCATAACGTAAAGGATCTCTTCTTACACCTCAAAATGGTTTTAAGCATCATAGTTTCGTATCAATAGTATATTTTACTATCTGTACCATCGAGAATCCAAAACGGAAGCTTCTGTTTATCGATCCCTTCATTCTTCCAAACCAAAACCGTGATAATCGTTCATCTATCGGTCGGGAGACGGGGTATAATCTTTTTAGTGAAGATTTTTTTGAACCATGCGTTTCCACAGTAACGATTCTATGGTTCGCCAATTTGTCAAATCCGGGAGGGGTTGATCCGTCTTGATAGGTTTTGTGTGTGATTCAGTAGTGGATCTTCCAGAAGAGCTGGCCAGGCGGGACGATGTTTTTGTGGTACCGGTCATGGTGATTTTGAATGGAAAGTCTTATCGTGAGGGTCAGGAAATCGAAAAGAAAGCAATACTACAGCATCTGGAAAGGAATTTTGCCCACACTTCCCTACCAAATCCTACAGATGTACTGGAATCTTACCGATCGATGGTTGAACGCGGCTACAACGAACTCCTAGTTATAAATCTCTCGGGTTCTTTAAGCGGTACACACAATCTCTTCGCCACTATGGCCGCTCAATTCATGAGCGAGAATCCGAACGTTCACATCGAGTGTATAGATTCACTTTCGCTCTCTGGTGGAGCCGCCATGCTTGTCTATCGGGCCTTTATGATGAAAGAGAGGGGCGATTCTCTGAAAGTGATCGCCTCCGATCTCAGAAAGCGCGCCGGTAAGGATAATATCGTTTTCTTTGTACTTCCCACCCTGAAATACTTGAAAGAAAGTGGAAGAATCGGTAAACTGGAAGCGGCTCTGGGACAAATACTTAACGTTAAACCCGTTGTCACCATCGACCGAAGTGGGGTTTTTTCCCAGGTAGGAAGAACCAGAGGAATGAAAAAAGCCGTTGAGAAAATGGTTGAAAGACTTAAATCGGCCGTTAATGGCAAAAAGATATTTTGCATCGCGCTATACCATTCCGGCAACGACAACGAAACCATGACGCTGGTCTCCTGGGTGAAAGAACAGATAAGCGGTCTTTCAAAGGTGCTTTTTGCGGGTGAGCTGTCGGCCGGAATTCTCGTGCACGGAGGAAGTGGAATTATCGGCATAGGCGCGTTGGTTGGGTAGAAGACAACCTCACTGCTGGAAACTCGCTTTTCCAAAAAGCACTTCCATCTCCGGGACCTCCATTCGTCCCATCGATCTGTGTATACCCAGAAAGACAGTTCCATCTTCGTATTTCGAAAAAGATCGCTATATCAAACAATCGAAAGATATTCCATCGAATCAAAAGAATAATGTCCTTCTTCTTTTCACATCGCTTCCAATAGCCAATAATTGACCTAAATGCTAGTTATAGGGATTTAGGTTATATGTAATTCAATTGTTATAATGGAATCGTTTCCAATATTACATCACGGTATAGGGTGAATTTGCTTGAGAAAACCAACTATTAGAGATGTTGCGAGGCTTTCAGGTGTTGGAATCGGTACCGTTTCTAGAGTATTGAATGGCGGTTCTGTTAAGCCTTCGACAAAAGAGAAAGTGACAAGGGCTATAGCCAAGCTTGGTTATCAACCCAGCTCAGTCGCCAGACGACTGGCGGGTGGACGAACCAGGAGGGTGCTCTTTTTCATGCCTGAAGTGAGAACCGAGTTTCACTGGCGTGTGATGAAGGCATTCGACGACGCGATTGACGCGATGAACTACGAAATGGTTATATATCCGCTCTTCTCCGGTCGGAGACTGGAAAGGTTGCACAACGACACCACACTTCTCAGAGATTCCGATGGAGCAGTTTTCTGTACGATGAACATGGAGTTCCTTCTGAAGCGCAGGATCGATTTTGGGAAGAATATAGTGCTTCTGGAATCACAATCGGAGGATTTCGATTGTGTCTATCTGGACAATTTTCTCGGAGGAAAATACGCTGCCCAATTACTGCTCGATAACGGTGTAAAGGAGTTTTTCACCGTTACTTTTGAGGAGAGTAACAACGTACTGGCAACGGAGAACTTTGAAAAGAGGTTGCTAGGTTTTTCGAAAACGCTCGAAGCCGCCGGCTATAGATTCGGAAAGGATCATGCCGTATATACTTCCTTCTTCTTCGACACAGCCCACGAAAGGATAGCCGACATTCTTCTCAATTACGAAAGACCAGGCATATTTGCACTAGCCGACAACTTCGCGCTCGAAGTTCTTCAAACAGCTTCGGCCGTTAAGAAGACACCTGGAAAGGACTTCTTCCTGGTCGGTTACGACAACCAGAGCTGGACAGAAAGGGCCGGACTTACGACGATCCAGCAACCGATGGAGGAGATGGGACGAAAAGCGGCCGAACTCATTATTAATAGAATCGAAGAACCGGTTGGCTATATTCAACCGGTCAAGTTTCTGCCATACGTGGTGCGTAGAAAAACTGCCTGAACCAGCAAACGAAGTTGAGGAGGATTTATGGCCAGAAAAGATAGTAAGCTCACTCTTGCACAGAAAGAACAGAGAACCGCTTACAGGCTTCTGATACCGGCATTGGTAATTCTTGCGGCCGTGGCCTTCTATCCACTGTTCGAGGTCTTCTATACGAGTTTCACCAACAGGGTCTTTGCCTCCGGAACTGACGAAGCACCCGATTTCATAGGTATAGAAAACTACAAAAGCCTTCTGGGTTTGACGATTCAAGAGATGCCTCCGGTAATCGACACAGAAACAGGGCAACCCCAGACCGATGCTTCGGGCAAAGCAGTTTACGAAAGGGCCGTCAGGGTACTGCCCAGGACACCTGTGAGATACAGGGAATGGTTCCAGTTCTCCTTTTTCGGTAAACGCTACGTAGTCGGCGCGAGAGATCCGGAATTCATGAAAGCCATCTGGAACACACTGGTATTCACAGTCGTATCCGTATTCCTGGAAACAATCCTCGGCCTTGGCGTGGCGCTGGTTGTGAACAGCAACTTCAAGGGCAGGGGTGTGATGAGGGCAACTATGCTAGTTCCCTGGGCCGTGATAACAGTGGTTTCGGCAAGAATATGGGAGTGGATGTTACAGCCGACCAGAGCCGGTCTATTCAACATGGTCCTGAACAGACTTGGACTTGGTGATGGAAGCCTCTCCTTCCTCAGTTCACCTGCGCTTCAGATGCCAACGTTGATAGCGGTCGACGTCTGGAAGACGACGCCCTTTATGGCTCTTCTACTTCTAGCCGGACTCCAGTTGATACCCAGGGAGCTCTATGAGGCCGGAAGGGTTGACGGTGCCAGTAAGTTCAGGCAGTTCTTTTCTATCACGCTACCTCTTCTCAAACCGACACTGGCCGTTGCGCTGATATTCAGAACACTCGACGCGTTGAGAGCCTTCGATGTTTTCCAGGTGTTAATGGGAAATAGAATGTATTCGATGGCCACCTACAATTACTACCAGCTCATCGGAAACAGAAATATGGGATTGGCTTCGGCGATAGGGGTGATCATCTTCATTTTCATAGCCGTCTTCGCGGTAATATATATGCGATTCATGGGAGTTGATAAGGAATGACTGGAAATAAGAGAACTCTCTGGATACTGGGAAAGACAGGTTTCTGGATACTCGTGATATTTATATTTTTCTATATGCTCTTCCCCTTCTATTGGGCGGTCAACTCCTCATTGAAATCGGAATCTCAGCTACAGATGACACCCGCAACCTTTCTTCCGGTTGACAGTCAGGGAAGATTCTCCCCCACGCTTCAGAACTACGTGGCCATCTTCAAGGATGGAACTTTCGTCCGGGCACTGTGGAACAGTACGATAGTGGCCGGACTCACAACACTACTGGCACTCGGTGTGGGCTCTTTCGCAGCTTATGCCATGGGTAAACTGAGATTCAAAGGGAAAAAGGCCACCCTGTACCTGATACTCTCCCTGACAATGTTTCCTCAGATAACTGTTCTGTCGGGACTTTACGCCGTCATCACAACGCTAAATCTCAGCACCCGGCTCAGCCTAATACTCTCATACATGATCTTCACCCTGCCCTTCACAACATGGGTGTTGACGGCCTTTTTCAAAGAGTTGCCTTCGGAGATAATGCAATCGGCATGGGTAGATGGAGCTACTCCCTTCCAGACATTTCGTATGATTTTATTGCCACTCACCGCCCCCGCGATGGTCACATCTGGACTACTGGCCTTCATTGCTGCCTGGAACGAATACATCTTCGCGCTAACCTTTACAACTATAGCACCCGGAGCGAGAACTATTCCGGTTGCTATCTCGCTCTTTACCGGAAGCGTCTCGAGACAGGTTCCCTTTGGTGAAATCATGGCCGGTGCTGTGGTTGTCACCGTTCCCATAGTTGTTCTCGTCTTCATCTTCCAGAGAAGGATAGTTCAGGGCCTCACGGCCGGGGCGGTGAAAGGTTGAAGATATTCCTTGTTTTCGAATCGCGCATGGTCTGATGGGAAGACAGGGGGGTGATCCCGGAAGATTCTAGAACGAAAGTGAAACACTGTATGTGAAACTAGAAAAGATCTTTAGAAACTATTTTTAAGGAGGTATTTTTATGAGAAAGTTACTGCTTACCCTAATGGTAGTGCTTGTAGCATTGGTGGCGTTTTCACAGATCGTTCTGACTGTGGCGGCCGGAGCGGTCGGACAGGAGCTCGAGCTCACAAAGCAGGCAGCTGAAGCTTATATGAGTATCCATCCCGATATCACGGTCAAGGTTCTTGACACCCCTGATATGGTCCAGGACAGACTTGGACTTTATCTGCAATTTCTCGAAGCGAAGAGCCCTGAGATCGATGTCTATCAGGTTGACGTAATATGGCCTGGCGATCTGGCACAACATTTCATCGACTTCTATGAATACAACGCTGATAAAGTAGTCTCAATGCACTTCCCGGCAATAGTTGAGAACAACACAGTCGATGGTAAACTCGTTGCAATTCCCTGGTTCACCGATGCTGGATTACTCTATTACAGAACCGACCTGCTCGAGAAGTACGGACTGAAACCACCCACCACCTGGGATGAACTTGAGAATGCCGCAAAGATCATTCAGGAAGGCGAAAGAAAAACCAACCCCGACTTCTGGGGCTTTGTCTGGCAGGGCAATGCTTACGAAGGACTAACATGTGATGCTCTCGAGTGGCTGGCATCCAACGACGCAGGTACTATTATCAGCCCCGACAAGAAGATAACAATAGCCAATGCCAACGCTATTGAGATACTCGAAAAAGTCGCCGGCTGGATCGGCACCATATCGCCATCAGGCGTTCTGACCTTCGCCGAGGAAGATGCAAGGGCAGTGTGGCAAACGGGAAACGCAGCTTTCATGAGGAACTGGCCCTATTGCTACAGTCTTAGCAAAGGCCCCGACAGTAATGTCGCCGGTAAGTTCGACGTTTCACCGCTTCCGGCTGGTAAGAGCGGGAATGGAGCTGCAACGCTTGGAGGTTGGCAACTTTCAGTCAGCAAGTACAGTAAAAATCCAAAAGAAGCGGCAGATCTAGCCTTATTCATGGCCGGTTACGAGATTCAGAAGCTCAGAGCCGTCGAGGGTTCGATGAACCCGACTATACAGGCTCTCTATGCAGACTATGAAGTTATAAAAGCCAATCCCTTCTTCGGATCACTCTTCGATGTCTTTATAAACGCAGTGGCGAGACCATCTACAGCGACGGCTCCCAGATACAACGAAGTATCCACCCTCTTCTTCAAGGCAGTTCACCGCATTCTCTCCGGAACATCAGACGCCCAGAACGTCCTTGAAGAGCTGGCGCTCGATCTACAAGACATAACCGGCTTTGAAATAGTCTGGGGATTCTGATACAATAGCGTTCGGGATACTGGCCCCGGAAGGGGCCAGTATGTTTGTTAGGAAGAATCTAAAGAGGTGAAGCGGTGAAAACAGTTAAGACAGTTAAAAAGAACCTTCAAGAATATGTATCGTTCAGCGAAAGCTCCGTTCTGGAAGATATAGAAAGACTTTCAGAACAACTCAGAGGAGCGCGGATACTGCACATAAACGCCACGGCTTTTGGTGGGGGGGTGGCCGAGCTTCTCCACACTTTGATTCCTCTCATGAATGATTGCGGTCTCGAGGTTGATTGGAAAGTGGTCGAAGCCCCGCCGGAATATTTCGATTTGACTAAACGTATGCACAACGCCTTGCAGGGAAAAGAAGATGTTCTTTCGCAGGAAGACCGCAGTCTATTTGAAAGTGTAGCCAAAGAGAACGCGCGCTTCATTGAGGCCAGTGAGTACGATATCGTAGTGATACACGATCCGCAGCCTGTTGGACTTCCTATCTTCGCGGATTTTGGTAATTCTAAACTCGTCTGGAGATGCCATATCGATACATCCTCTCCCAACCAGACCTTCTGGAAATATCTCAACTCGTTCCTTGCCTCGTACAACGCGGGGATCTTTACCTTGAAGAGTTACGCAAAAGAGGGGATAGCCATCGGAGAGATCTACGAAATAGCCCCCTCTATAGATCCACTCAGCAACAAAAACAGAGATCTTTCAGATGTTGAATTGACGAACGCAGTGAAGAAACTTGGTGTGGATATACGCAGACCCATCATCACGCAGGTCTCCAGGTTTGATCCCTGGAAAGACCCGATGGGAGTCGTGGATGTCTATAGAGGGTTAAAAAAGAGATTCGAAGGTCTCCAGTTACTCATGATAGGTTCCATGGCCTCCGATGATCCAGAAGGCTGGAAGATTTACGAAGATCTCCTCAGGTACACTGGTATGGACTACGATGTGAAAGTTCTGTCGAATTTCCAGGGAATCGGGGATATCGAGGTCAACGCTTCACAGAGACTAAGCGATGTTGTGATCCAAAAATCTCTCAGAGAGGGCTTTGCATTGACTATGAGCGAGGCGATGTGGAAGAGGACACCTGTTGTCGGCGGAAACGTTGGAGGTATTCCGCTGCAAGTACATCACGGTGTCAACGGTTACCTGGTAAACAGTATCGATGAGGCTATCGAATATACCGGGAAGATCCTCGAAAACCCCTTAATGGCCGAGGAAATGGGCAACAAAGGTTATGAGATAGCCCGGAGAGCTTTCCTAAGTACCCGACATCTCTACCAGTATTTGCAGCTCTTCTCGGATCTCATAGTATAGGTATATCCCCGATCTTCCAGTGTGGTCGATCGGGGACACTTTCTTACAATTTCTTTCTGACTTTGATCTTGGCCATGTTTTCATAGATAGGCAATCCATGAAGAAAGAGGTTCGGTGCCTCTCCCTGGATCAACGGAAGCGCGTACGATAAAAAACTGTCGCTCACATAGAAACCATCTTCGGAAATGAAGCTCTCCGGAAGAGACTTCGTTCCGTTAGCGACCTGCGAGAGATCGACGCATTCTAGCTCCTTGAGATAGGGTCTGTCGCAAGTCCGCTCTATGGAAACCATGAATCCGCTCTTTCCGCGCACCGCTTCCTTGACGGCGAAGGCTCCAACTTCTATAGCCTCCTGCCAGTCTATAAGGCTGGCTATATGCCTTGAAGATCTCTGGAGATAATCTGGAAGCGCAACATGAACTTTGCATTTCAAGCTTTCCCTCACCAGCCTCTCCAGATACTGGCCGATCTTGCCCAGCTGAACATTTCCGAAGGCGTCGTAGTAGCCGGCCGTGGACAAATAATTCCCGTCGCTCCCCTTGAGGGCCTCGGAAGCAACTATGGAGCAGTATCCATCGGTTTTGATAACCTCTTCGATTCTTCTAAGGAAGGTTTCCGGATTGAAGGCCACCTCCGGAAGTAAAATTATTTGCGGTCCCTGAAGTTGATCTATACCGGCCAGCGCGGCCGATGCCGCCAACCATCCTGCATGACGGCCCATCGACTCCATTATGAACACCTTCGTCGAATCGCTGTACATAGATTTCAGGTCTCTGGTGGCTTCACGTATCGAGATGGCCGTGAATTTGGCTGCCGAACCATAACCAGGGCAATGATCGGTGAGAAGCAAATCGTTGTCGACAGTCTTGGGTACACCGACAACTCTCAGTGGAAAGTTCATTTCTATAGCTTTTCTATGTATCTTGTAAGCCGTATCCATAGAATCGTTGCCGCCGTTGTAGAAGAAATAACCTATCGAGTGAGCATCGAAGACTTTGAAAAGCCTTTCGAAGTCTTCGTCCTTCTCCAGCTTTGTTCTGCAAGAACCAAAGACCGCACCGGGAGTGTATGGGATTCTTTCTATCTCACTCCGCTTTTCGTCGGTCAAGTCGAAGAGCTCTTCGTTCAGTATTCCCTTGATCCCGTTGACGCCCGCAAAGACCCTAGCGATATCACGACTCCCAAAAGCGGCAACGATTGTGCCGTAGGCCGAAGCGTTGATTACGGCCGTCACTCCCCCAGATTGTGCGTAAACAGCGTTCTTCATTTTTTCCACCCCCTGGATAGAATACCATCATACCACCCATTGACAGTCGGTTGCACAACAAAAAACAGACGCCACTGGTGGCGTCTGTTTCCATTCAAATGAAAGCGCCTTCAGTTACAGGCCCGTGTGATGATGGGAACGGTTTCAGAGGCGTTGCCCCAGATGGTGGTCACATTTTCCATAGAGTAGAGAGAGTTCTCCACACCTGAATAACCGGGCTTTTCGTCTAGATTGCATACGATTATGTGCCTGGACTTGTCAACTTCCAGTATGGGCATTCCGTATATCGGTGTATCCTCGGCCGTGTTGGCGGAAGGGTTGACCACATCACAGGCACCCACAACAATCGTCAGGTCGGTCTTCTCGAATTCCGGATTTATGGTCTCCATATCGTACAGTTTGTCATAGTCGATGCCCACCTCGGCCAGCAAAACGTTCATGTGGCCCGGCATTCTCCCGGCAACCGGGTGAATGCCGATCTTGACCTCTTTTCCCGATTGCTCGAGTTTGTCTATCAGTTCCTTGACCTTGTCCTGAGCCTGCGCCACCGCCATGCCGTAACCGGGAACTATTATCACTCTCCTGGCATTTCCCACCACCGCTGAGAGTCCAGTCTTATTTTCGGCGACTTTAGGTAGATCGATTGATGGAGACTGTGGCCGGACCGGGCTTTCCTGACGAGCCTGAGCCATGACAGTCGTTATTCCCGTGAGAACGGCCGAAAGACTTCTGTTCATGGCTTTGCACATTATTCTGGTGAGTATAAGACCGGAGACGCCGACAATCGCCCCGACACCAACCAGAAGAGGGTCTTCCACGGCGAAACCTGTGATCGAAGCCGCAATTCCCGAGAAGGAGTTAAGCAGGGAGATAACGACCGGCATATCGGCCCCGCCCACTCTCAGAGCCATTATCACTCCGTAGATACCCGATACGATAGCCAGCAAAACAAGCCAGAGGTTGAATACGCCGGTGAAAATTATACTAAAGAGAATTACTGCCGCTCCGGCGATCAGCAGTCCCTTCTGCGATTGGCCGTTTTTATCGACACGAACCGGTCTTCCAGATATCATTCCCTGGAGCTTCATCGCAGCCACAAGACTACCCGTGAAAGTCAGCATACCTACCGCCAAAGCCAAAGAGGCTGTCAGCCAGAGATACCAGACGGCATTTTCGGGGTACTGAACGCTTCCCGCGACGGCCACCAGAGCGGAGGCTGCACCTCCGAAACCGTTCAATACACCTACCATCTGAGGCATCTGTATCATCTTGACTATCTGTCCTAACCACACTCCGGCCGCGCCCCCGACTATCAACCATAGCCACAAAGAAGGATTTCCTATGCCGCCGTATGCGATTATCGTGTACAGTACTGCCACGGCCATGAAGATAGCGCCGATCCGGTTTCCAAGCAGGGCGGTTTTAGGAGATTGCATCAATCTTATCTGAACAATGAATCCGACTATTATGATCGCGGAAATAATTATGACGCTCATTCGCCCTTTCTCCTGCCGCTGGTGTTGAACATTTTCAGCATCCGGTCCGTCACCCAGAAACCTCCCACAACGTTTATCATGGCCATAAAAAGAGCTGTACCGCTCAAGAAACGCACAATCCCGGAATCAACAGTCGCGAAAACTGCGATGGCACCCAGAACCGTGATGCCAGAAAGTGCATTCATACCCGACATAAGGGGTGTATGCAACAGCGAAGGCACCGACGATATTATCCTGTATCCGAGGATTGCACAGGCGAGTAGAAAAATCAGCAAAGCAACGAGCATAGAAATCCTCCTTCCTGATACTTTACGACTATTCGTTTATAAGTCCCATCGACAGAAGCGTTCCGTGGTGAACAATTGAACCTCCACGAGTCACCAGAGTCTCACGAATTATCTGATCGTCCATATCGACATTGATCTTCGCATCTTTTACGAGATTATCGACGAAATACCAGATATTGCTCGAGAACATTCTGGTCGAATCTATGGAAAGTGTTGCCGGGATGTTCAATATTCCGATTGTCCATACGGAGTTGTAATCGTATTCCTCACCTTCGTGCGTAACCTCGCAGTTACCACCCTGATCGATCGCGATATCTACTATGACCGAACCTTTCTTCATAGTATCGACCATCTCTTTGGTAACCAGTGTGGGGGCGACCTCGCCGGGTATCAAGGCCGAGAGTATCAGGATATCGCATGTTGAAAGGTGTTTGGCGAGAATTTCGCGTTCCTTCACGTACCACTCTTTAGGCAACCTCTTTGCATAGCCACCTTTGCCAATGGCGAGTTCTTGAGGAACATCGAATGGGATTACTTCGACACCCAGAGATTTGGCCTGAGCTGCCGCTTCTGGTCTTATATCGAGAGCCTTGACCTTTGCTCCAAGCCTCTTGGCCGTTGCGATAGCCTGAAGACCGGCAACTCCTACACCGACGACGATCACTTCGGAGGGCGGTATCATACCGGCCGATGTCGGCATCATGGGTATGAACTTCTTGATGCGGTTGGCACCGAAGATCACGGATTTGTAGCCTGCGATGGTGCTCATAGAAGTGAGCGCATCCATAGACTGAGCCTTCGAAATTCTCGGTATGCTGTCCAGAGTGAAACTCGTGATACCTCTTTCTGCAAGAATCTTGATAGACTTGTGGTTGACATCATGAGCCGGATGAAGGAAAGCCACAATCGTTCCGCCTTCTTTTACCAGTTCGGCTTCATGCTTCCCCAGATCATTATTGAACTGCGGTTCCTTGACCTTGAGAATGAGATTGGCCCTCGAATAGACCTCTTGTGCGCTGGATACTACCTCGGCTCCGACAGCGGCGTAATCTTCGTCAAAAAAGAAGGCACCTTCTCCAGCGTGGCTCTCGATCAGAAACTTCGCACCATTATCCACGAATTTCTTGGCAACATCCGGGGTGACCGCGACACGCTTTTCGCGGGCCAGAATCTCCTTTGGAACACCGATCGTTAGTCCTGAAAACTTCATTCAAAATTCCTCCTCAGCAGTGATTGATAAAACACAGCCTCATTATACAATAGAGTCTTTAGGGGCGTAAACAGCTGAATTCCATCCTTGGAACTCGATTAACGCTTCCTATGGCTTTATAGATGCTTACCCTTCGAGATTACAAACCAGGAAGAAGTTATAGTATGTTTTCCATTTGCGCAATCGCATTTTTTGATCGATATCTCATTTCAATCCTCAATTACCTGACCGTAATTGTGAATGTGGTAGTCGTTTCGCCGCCCTTCAGGTCGCTGGCCTTCAACATGACCGTACTTGTGCCGAGTCCCTCGGGAGTGAAGGAGTAAATGCTTCCGGTCAACAAACCCGGCCCGTAAACCAGTTCGTACCTGAGATAATCTCCATCCGGGTCGCTGCTGAACTCCCTGAGATCCAGCCTCAATGTTCTGGTGGACATCGTTGTCTGATCAGGTATCGTGAATAGTGGTGCCCTGTTAGTGTCCGCTACTAGAAGATCGAAAGTAGATGAAACCTGACCCCCTTTGCCGTCTGAAGCCCTTATCACCACTGTATAGAAACCATAGTCGTCGTAGTCTGGCTCCACAATGTAATTGTTGTTCTCTATCCTTCCAATTCCCTGCACTATAGAGTAGGTAAGAGCGTCGCCGTCTGGATCCGAAGAAACCTTCGAGAGATCGACTACATACGTTGAACCTTCCGGAACGGTTATACCTGAGAGTTCCAGCAACGGTGGTCTGTTGACATCCCTGACTTCTACGGCAAAGGAGCCAGTTGTGTTACCTCCCTTTCCATCGTCGACCCTGATAACCACCGAGTAGTTTCCGGCCGAGTTGAAGTCCGTCCTAAGCGTATAGACGCTACCCTGAACAGTTCCCGGCCCCGATACAAGGGTGTAGCTCAACCTGTCGTTGTCTGGATCTGAAGAACTGGCCGCAAGGTCGATCGTCAGGACTTCTCCTTCGGCGATTCTTCTAGGAGTTATCGAGATAACGGGAGGTCTATTGGAAGCCTGAACATTGACTGTTACAGTTCTGTCAACAGTTCCTCCCTTACCATCGGAAGCCCTGATGGTAGTTGAGAAGAGGCCTGTGGTCTGCGATTGGAAAGTGAAAAAACCATTTTGAATGTTTCCCGGTCCACTCAGGATCTGGTACGACAGCGGATCGCCATCGGGGTCGCTGAAATAGTTGTTGAGATTGAGTGAAAAAGTCTGGCCCTGTACTACGGAGTTCTGGGGAATATCGACGGCGATTGGCGACCTGTTCTGAGCTATCACATCAATTTTGAAGCTGGATCGCACTGTGGTCTTTCCGTCGGAGACTTCAAGCTCTACCACCTTCTGACCGCTATCGTTGGGGGGACTCGAATATGAGTACAGTGTTCGCTCCAGCGTTCCCGGTCCCGATACTTTCCTTATCGTAATCGCATCGTTGTCTTTGTCGATGACAAAGCCCTTCAGATCTATCGCAAGAGTTCCACCCTGGTTCATCCTCTGGTCTGGAACAGATACCACCGGCGGATTGTTGGTGGCTATCGGTGTCTGTACCTGCGTATCCGTTCCGGTTGCAGCTGTCCCCTGCGCTGTGGTATCGGTGGCACGCTGCGATTGTTGATCAATGGAAGCGATGAAATCCCTATCGGAGAGTTTGAGTACCGATGTTGCAATTCCTCCCCTTCCGTCGGACACCCTTATACTGACAGTTTCTTCTCTGGAATTTGAAAAAGACGGTTTATAGGTATAACTGCTGCCAATTATCTGACCGCCACCCATTTCTATCGAGTAAATCAAAGTATCTAGGTCTGGATCTTTCGCATAATCATCCAGGTTTATGGAAACCATCTCGCCTTTTCCTAAAGTTAGCGACGGCAAGGCAAAGGTCGGCTGACGGTTAACTTCCCTGACTTCGATGATGAAAGTTTCTTCTGCGATTTGATCGCTCTGGTCACTGGCTGTGATGCTCACCGAATGCTTACCAGATTGCTGAAAGGTTGGAGAAAACGTGTATAGATTACCTTTTATCTCGCCGGGTCCGGAGATCTTCTGGAAGACGAGCAAACTCTTTTTCTCATCACTCGAATAATCGTGCAAATCGATGGTCAGGACGGCTCCCTCATCGATTATCAGATCGGGAATGTTCAACACCGGTGGCTTGTTAAGCATATCTGGCAGTAGCCTGATCGCGAAAACCACCATCACTACTACCATCAAAAGAGCCCAGAAGAACCATTTTCTCATACCGCACAACCTCCATAGAAGAGAAAACTGTACAACAACATTATAATCTTCTCTGGCATCACGCCAAAGAGAAGTCTCTATTATTATGACACTAAATCGACCGTAGATTGTTCGTCCGGTTCAACCATTTCGCTCCGGCACTTTCAATAAAAAGTTTACCTGTGAACGCTCACTGTGTACGATACTGTTTTTTTCAAGGCTTCGGTCTGGCCTTTCGTTTATTTTGATATAATAATTTTAACCTTTTATCTGGCATATTGTGCACCGCTTGTGCTAGAATCAATTTGATAGAAAAATCACAATCTTTTTCCGTTCTATATATCTGTTGAAGATTTTCTAAGGAGGTGCTATAGGTGCCCGTTACTATCACCATCAACGGCAAGGATTATCAGGTAAAGGAAAATCAGAGTATTCTCGAAGCCTGCCGTGACGCCGGGATAAACATCCCAACGCTTTGCTACCACCCGTCCCTGTCGGTCGTGGGTTCGTGCAGGGTCTGTGTTGTTGAAGTCGAGGGAGCGAGAAATCTTTCGCCGGCCTGCGCGACACAGGTGTCGGATGGAATGAAAATCAAAACCAGCTCCGAGAGAGTGAACAAAGCTGTAAGGTTTAATCTTGGTCTTCTTCTTTCCAATCACCCGAACGAGTGTATGACCTGCGATGTCAACGGCAGATGTGAATTTCAGGACCTAATATACCAGTACGACGTGAAGGACATGTTCCCCAAAACCTTGAGGAACGTCTCTTACGACACTTCCAGTCCATCGCTCTTCAGGGACATGAACAAGTGTATAGATTGTGGAAGATGCGTCAGAGCCTGCGATGAACTCCAGGGACTGTCGATACTATCGCCAGTCAACAGGGGCTACCACGTACTTCCACTACCGGCTCTGGGTGCACCTATCGCCGCTACAGATTGCATAAATTGCGGACAGTGCTCCGTTGCCTGCCCGGTCGGCGCGATAACCGAAAGAATGGAATTCAGAGATGTCATCACCGCTCTTCGCAAACACGACAAGGTTCTAGTTGCCCAGACGGCCCCGTCTGTACGTGTGGCACTTTCCGAAGAGTTTGGTGAGCTACCCGGATCGATAAGCACCGACAAAATGGTTGCAGCGCTGAGAAGACTGGGTTTTGATTATGTCTTCGATACCAATTTTACGGCCGACCTCACTATAATTGAAGAGGGTTCGGAACTCCTGGAAAGGGTGAAAGAGGGCGGTAAGTTCCCAATGTTCACCTCCTGTTGCCCTGGTTGGGTCAACATGATGGAGAAGCTCTATCCCGAATTCACCCAGAATCTTTCATCGGCCAAGTCTCCACAGGAAATGATGAGCGCCCTTATCAAGACGTATTTTGCTGAGAAGATCGGCAAGAAACCCGAAGATATCTATCTGGTCTCGATAATGCCCTGTACCGCAAAGAAGGATGAAAAGAGCAGAGAAACTCTTTCGGTAAAGGGTATGCAGGCAACCGACGCCGTTATTGTAACCAGAGAGCTGGCCAAGTTGATCAAGATGTACAAGATACCCTACGAATCGCTCGAAGAGGAACCATACGATGCACCTCTGGGAATCTCCACAGGAGCCGCCGCCATCTTCGGAGCAACCGGAGGAGTCATGGAAGCGGCCCTGAGAACTGCTTATGAACTATACACCGGCGAGGAGCTTCCAAAACTCGACTTCGAATTTGCCAGAGGTTTTGATGGAGTCAAAGAGACTGAGATCGATATGAAGGGTACCAAAGTGAAAGTCGCCGTGGTTCACGGTGGAAGTAACGTTGTTCAGCTGATGGAAAAAATACGCTCGGGAGAGAAGTTCTACCACTTCGTAGAAGTCATGGCCTGTCCCGGCGGTTGTATAGGCGGGGGCGGTCAGCCGAAATCCAGTAAGCCCGGTTATCTTCAGAAGAGAATGGAGGCGATCTACAACATCGATAGAGACTCGAAGATCCGAAAGTCTCACGAGAACCCTGCCATAACCAAGATATACGAAGATTATCTCGGCAAACCTCTCGGTCACCTCTCTCACGAACTTCTCCACACTCACTATAAGAACAACCAGAAGAGCGTAATAGAGAGAAAGAAGGAATTGGAAGAAGTATCTAAGGGTTGAAAGATCTGCCAGATATAATGAGGGGAGCCGGTGAGGCTCCCCTTTTTACTGGCCGTTTTCTCTTTCGAAAACTGTCACTGCTAGAGCATAGGGAGTCTTCAAGAGGCATTTCAGGTCGAGATAGAAAGATCTTCTCGCTACGTAGTAAAGGTCGTAGGCCGTCTTGATTCTGTATTCCTCGACTGTTACAGTGTATTTGTAGTTGATTTGCGCCCAGCCAGTCAACCCCGGTCTCACCAGCAATCTGAGAGAGTAGCCGGGTATATTGTCGCTTCCCAGCTTGTGAAAGGACGGTAGTTCCGGTCTGGGACCAACAAGGCTCATATCACCCTTGATTATGTTTACTATCTGGGGTAGTTCATCGAGCCGAAGCGGTCTCAATACGCGCCCCAGAACGGTTATTTCATTGCGACCGTCTCTGGTGCCGTAAGTCCTGAATTTGTACATCTTGAAAAGTGAACCGTTCTTTCCGACGCGATCCTGACTGATGAAAACCTGCCGGCCGCCGGTAATTAGCGAGATCAGGGTAATGAGGATTAAAAGGGGTGAAAAGATAATAAAGAAAAGGCCTCCGACTAAAACATCTAGAAGCCTTTTTAATCTGTCATAAGCCCGAATCTCTTCCAGTGAAAGACCTTCTATTTCCATCAATTGCGACTCATCAAAGTTGAAACGGCCGAACCTGAACAACACCGCGTGTCTGAAGAAAACCGTTGAGGTCGCCGGCATAACCGAGAGAATCGACAACCGGCGGATCAGTAGAAGCAAGAGAAGAAAGAGACAAATCAATGCGGCGGAACCGAGGGTGGAAGACCTCTGTCTTCTTTTATCAGACAGGACCATTCCCTCATAACCGCGCATCGAGAAACTTATAAAGAGGCTCAAACCCAGTCCTGTAAAAAATTCCAAAGGTCCGAGCCAAAAGAACGCCAGTGCACAAAAAAGGTCTATAAAATAATAGAGGCTCATCTTTAGTATTCTCTCACTTTTCTGGCATTATTTGAATCCACATTTTCACAGAATATTGAAAAAACCCCGGTAATATAGAGTAATATGGATGATGGGGAGGAATCGATGAAAAAGCTATATCTGAGTGATCTTCATATTGGCGACGGTACACTCAAAGACGATTTCAAGTTTGACGAAGACCTCATCGAGCTCATTGAGAGTTCAAATAAAAAGGGTTTCAACGAAATAGTCATAGTTGGAGACGGACTGGAGCTTCTGACCTCGGAAAAAGTAAAGGAGAAGGGTATGGTCTCCTACAAAGAGCTCCTGGACAGTCTAGACGTCTCGTTGATCGACAGGATAGAGGAACGACACAGAGATGTCTTCAAAGTTTTCAGGGAGTTCAGCAAGACCGGAGATCTTATTTACATAGTCGGAAATCACGACTCTTTTCTCCTGTTCAAAGAGGAACTCTGCGATAGAGTGCGACAAATCCTCGGTGGAAACGACAAGGTGAAGATCGTGCCGTACTATCTCGACAGACAGTTCAAAACGCTTGCCATTCACGGAAATCAGTACGATATCGTCAACCGCTTCTTCCTAAACAGGAAAACCGGTCAGTTGGAGCAACCGTTCGGTGATTTCATGGCACGCTTCATGATGGAGAATTTCGATCACCTGCTCATGAGGGCCGAACTGCCGGAGCAGTCAGTCAGGGACTACCAGAACATACACCCGACGCTTGATGTTTTCCAGTGGTTCGATTATATAAGAAGAACATTCGATATAAACGTCGATCTTCAGGAAGAGTGGTCTAAAAACTTCGTGAAACTTCTAAAAACACCCTTCGCAAAAGTCTGGATAGACAGAAACTGGCCGGTATTGAAGATCCTGGCAGGACTTTTCATTAACCGTTACGGTGGCATGAAACTGGGCGATTTCATGGTAAGAATGGTCATGGCAACACGCAAATTCAGAAAGACCGACAACCTGTACAGGCAGGCCCGTAGAATGTTGGGCGCGGAAGGTATGAAGGGATTCAGAAAAGCCATGAACAACGACTACTTCGCCGCATACGGTAATGGCTCTCCAGCGATAGTTCCAGGTGAACTGAAAGGTGTAATAATGGGTCATAATCATCGACATGTGCTTCGCATGGTATCTAACAACGGAGAGGAAAAATTCTATGCCAACACCGGGACGTGGAAGCCGGTCGTTGAATTGATAGATGACAACCCGGGCAACGGTTTTGCCAGAAGAGTCGAATTGGGGTATATTACCATAGAAATGATCGGGGACGAATTTCTGGTGCAGTCCAAACATATAAAGAAACTGAGCACGGTTCGCCTTGTGGAGAAGACAGCCAGAAGCGGAACTTTTTTTGATGTGTAAAATCATGTTGGAAGGTTTTTCCAATGAGTTCAACGGTCCGGGTATCTGAGGAGGGATTCAGTGGTGTATCTCAGGGGCTCATCTATAGTGCCGATCATAATTACCATTCTGTTTGTCGTAGTGGCTGCCGTCGTGGCGGTATTTTTTCTGTGGCCAGCTCCCGAACCTAGAATATTGATCACGAATGTTTCACCAATTCCTAGAAACGGGGAAAGGGTTCTGGCAGAGCAGTTCATAGAATTGAAATGGGAAGCCGTTTACGAGAGGCCCAGGCAGGGTTTGATGGCTGAAGTGTTCGCCGGAGAGGACCGTAACGGCCTCGTTAAGCTTGCCCAGGATATAGAGGGTACTCTAACTTCACAGTCCGAAGGAATCTTTTCCTTCGTTTTCCGCTATCCGGTAGAACCGCACTCCCAGTACTGGTGGAAGGTCCGTGTTTACAACCAGAAGGGAAAATCGGCCGAGAGCGAAGTATGGACCTTCGTCCTAATGAACCATTATCCGGAAAAACCGGTGCTGATTCCACCCAGTCAGAATTCTGCCAACGTGGCCTTGAGGGATCTAGTTCTCAAGTGGGAGGCCTCCGATCTCGATAACGACGAGCTGATCTACGATGTTTACTTCGGGCGAGAACCAAGGCTGGACGATAGAGATCTTCTTTTAAAAGGAACTAGAGATACAGAGATAGATATTTCCACCCTCAAAAAACTCGATTACTCAACCAGGTACTACTGGAAAGTCGTCGCGAAGGATCCTTACAGTGGCGAGTCTGTGTCCAAGACCGACTCTTTCACGACCCAGATACGCGCAGAACTTCCGGCCCTATCGCCCGGTATGCCAGTAAACGGCATGACGGGTTTTGACGCCGATATAGCGACGCTCTCCTGGAAGACCTCTCTCCCTCTCGATTACTACCCGGACGGGCTCTTCTTCGATATATATATTGCCGAAGGACAGTCCAGGGCCTCGCTGGCAGGCACCTCCAACAAGACAGAGATAGTTGTTCCTTCAATCAAAGGTCATACATCCTACAGCTGGTATGTAGTTGTAAGAGACGCATCTGGAAAGGAAAAGAGAAGCGACCAGTGGACGTTCACCACTGCCAACAGGCCACCGGTGATCGATATTCAGTACCCCGATTTAACCACATCATCTACCAGTGTTCCCGTGAGCTGGACGGCCATTGACAGAGATGGTGACGAAATAACCAGCGAAGTTTTCTTCGGAGAAGTCAACGAAACACCTGTGAGGATCGCGTCGGGAAAGATGACCTCCGTCTTCCTCTCAGGTCTTAACATCGGAAAACAGTACACGCTCAAGGTAGTTTCGAAAGATGGACGGGGCGCACAGGCAGAGAAGGAGATACTTCTTACTCCCGGCAACCGTGCCCCTTCCGTAGTACTTTCCAGACCCGAGACCGAAGGTCTGGTTGAGCCTACGGCAGTGACCTTCGAATGGTCGGGTAGCGACAGCGACGGCGACAGACTCAAGTACCAATTGCACATCAATTCGCCTGGACAGAGACAGGTATTCGAAAACATCGAAGTTGAAAGGTTTACCGTCAGAGATCTCCAGGAGGAGAGGGAGTATAGATGGTACGTTATAGCGAGCGACGACAAGGGAGCATTCGCCAGAAGCTCCGAAAGAGTCTTTACGACTGGCAAGAAATCCCTCGAAGTCGTTACCCTGCTCTTGCCGGAACAGGAAGCTTTGGAGTTGCCACTCAGAAACGCCGAGTTCACCTGGAAGATAGATCAGGAGCCGGAAAACGCCCAGTACCGATTCACACTTTCGAGAGACCCGAAAATGGAAGAGATAGTGATCCAGAGAACAGTGAAGGAGAAGGCACTGAAAGTCAATCAGGAGTTCCAGAGCAATTCGCGGTATTACTGGAGTGTCGATCTACTGATCGGCGAAGAAGTTAGAACGGGTGAAGTTAGAACCTTCAAGACTTTCAACAACCCGCCAGAGGTTCCGACCGCGAGGTCGCCTGTGAACGGTGCCACCGACGTTTCAACCGAAAGGCTCGCTCTTGTCTGGGATGCCAGCGATAGTGACGGTGTTGTAGCCAGTTCGATCGTTCACTTTAAAATAAGTGGCGGTGAAGAGAAGGTTCTGAACACCAGCTCGAACTCGGTGGTGGTGGATGGACTGTTATCTGGCCGCGAATACAGATGGTGGGTAGAAATCATCGACGACGGCGGAAAGAAAAACAAAGGGCCGGAGTGGACCTTTACGACCGGCAATCAATCCCCCACCGTAGCCTTCACCTTACCGTCTGGCACACTCCTGGAAGGCGTAGCCGCTCCTTTACAATTCACCTGGGAGCTCGACGATCCCGAGGGAGAAAGTCTCTCCGTATCTGTCTTCTTGAGCGAAACAGGCAAAGAGAGCGCAACCCCCGTGGCGAGTGGAAACAATCTGCTCTCTTACAGAGTTGAGCGGATCGAGGAAGGTAGGGATTATACCCTGACTGTTGTAGCCACCGACCCCGGAGGCAAAGAGGGAAGGGCCTCGATCGCTTTCAAAGGCAGATACTCGCCGATCACATATATCTATCCCACAAGCGGTGGCCTTTACTCTGGCGAGAGAAACTTCGAATGGTCGCACGTAGGCGCCGGTGAAGGTTACATATTTAGGTTGTACGACGAAGGGTTCAATCCACTGGTTAGGGCCAGAACGACGGAGGCCAATTACAGACCGGAAATAACTTTTGAAACAGGGAAGCAATACTATTGGGCCGTATCCGTTATCGATGGAGATCGTGAATATGCCGGTTCGCCAATTGGATTCGTTAATGGTTCGGGTAACAGCGTAACACTGCTGTCTCCACAGAACAACGCGATAGTGGATTCTTCGGGGGTTACGCTGAACTGGGAGGTTCAGGGCCCACAGAACAANNATCGGTCCTAACTCTAGGTCCTATACCATCGGAAGACTCGGTGGAGGAAAGTTGTACGAGTGGTACGTACAGCTCACAGACGTGAGTGGAAATACTTCCAGAAGCGAGATAAGAAGGTTCGAAGTTCCGTCAGAAATTACAAACAACCCGCCGCTTATAGCTCTCACGTCACCGCAAGAGGGTGCAGTAGTCGATCAGAGTTCCGTCGAATTGAGATGGTCGGCCAGCGACGAAGATGGCGACCGTTTAAGTTTCTCTCTGTACTTTGGGAAAAACAACGATATGCTCCTTGTAAGCGAGAGTATAACCTCTAATTCCTTCACGGTGACCAACCTTGAGCCGGGCAACAGCTATGGCTGGTATATCAGAGTGAGCGACGGCAGGATAACGCTCGATTCTCCTCTGAGGCGTTTCACAACGACCCAGAGAGCCGTGACTATCGACACTCCGTCTCCATCGAACGGGAGTGAAGGGATAGGCATTAAACCGGTCCTCTCCTGGCGAACGCAGGGAACGACCGGTGGTGAGTTCAGGATCTATCTCGGTACTTCGAGATCGTTCCTGCCGATGGTCGGAACCTCGGCCTCCAGCTCCTTCGCTTACACGGGCGAGCTGGAGATGGAAACCACTTACTTCTGGAGGGTTGAACTTTGGGAGGGTGGAAATCTGGTCTCCTCATCGCCGCTCTGGCAGTTCTCCACCGAGAGCAGGCCTGTTCAGGTTTCCGATTCCACTACGGTGGCTGTGTACGTTAACGGTACGTTGAATGTTATCTCTATGGATAATACATCCGGTACAGTTAGCGTGATCAGGAACCCCTACCAGTACCAGGGAAAGGTTTCCCCGGTCACCAACGGCGATCTGATCTATATGGTTGATGACACCGGAAGACTCGTGACACTGAGGGTCAGCGGAACCACCATCGAGACGGTTTCGAGTCTGAACACGGGAACCAGTCCCGAGACACTCGTACTGGCCGGCGGTTATCTCTGGCTGCTGGATACCAAGAGCGCCGCGGTGGTTCTCAGAATCTCGCTCGACAACAGAGGGATACCGATCAGGAGCGAAAGCGTCTTCAGAGACTGGACAACGCCGGTCGATATGTTTGTCAGCGAGGATCTTTCAAGGATCTATCTCGCCGATGCGCTTTCCGGGATAAAGGTGCTCGAGAGGAGTGGCTCTTCGTACGGGGATGTCTCCTCGAGGTTCACAGTCTCTCTCAACGGTTACGCCAGATCTGTCGTGGCCGTTCAGGACCTGGTCTTCTCTGGAGAGGCTGGTATAGACGGCGGACTTAAAATGATAGACCTTTCCCGGTCTGTCAGGAGCAATTTAGGGAAATACTACATAGTCTTGAAGCTCTTTGTATCGAACAACATTATCTATGCCATAACGGACAAAGGGGTCTCGATAATAGACATTTCCAGTCCGTCCCAACCTGTGATTTTGAGGGATATAGAGATTTCGCAGGTCGAGGAGATAAGGATTTCGGGAAGACTTCTCGCCGTAAGGGCGGGAAACAGACTGCTAATATACGACGTTCTATCGGCAGGTAACCCAGTGCTTCTGAATGAATACAATTGAGTGCGCTACTACAAGGAGGTGGCTGTATGAAAAGGTTCTTTCAGATTTTGGTTCTGGCTTTGTTAGCTGTTACGTTATTAGCAGGCTCCCCTGGGAAGCTGGTGATGGCCATCGAAACCGAACCGGTTGGCCTCGATCCTACACTGGTCACGGCTTTCGCTTCGCACAGGGTGCTGGAAAACGTTTATGACGGTCTGTTGAGGTACGATGAAAGTATGAACCTGGTACCAAATCTTGCCGAAAGCTTCGAAGTGGTTGATCCGTACACTATTCTCTTCAAGCTGAGAGATGGTGTGAAATTCCATAGCGGAGATCCATTAACCTCGGAGGACGTGATTTTCACGTTTGAAAGGCTAATGAACCCCGACACCAAGGCCCCGGCCGCGACCTACTACAAGGAAGTCAGTTCGATAAAGGTCGTTGACGGTAACAAGATCGAGTTCAAGCTCACCATCCCAATGGCCGCCTCGCTTTTGCCGAACTTCGCCGGTGTCAACAGCTCAATCCTCTCCAAGAAGTTTGTGGAATCGGGAGCCAATCTCCAGCTCTCGGCCAACGGAACAGGACCCTTCGAACTTGCCGATTATGTAGCGGGCAACTACATAACTCTCAAGAGAAACACGGAGTATTTCATCGAGGGCCTTCCTTACCTGGACGAGATCAAAATGATGATCATGCCCGAAGAGGTGACCAGGGTTTCGGCACTGAGAAACGGTGACGTTGATCTGGCAAGAATAAACGAGCCGCTCAGCTTGAATCAACTACCGACAGACAGATTCAAGATCCACAGAAATGCGGTGCTCAGCTATTACCTTCTGGGAATAAACACCACGAGGGGGCCGCTCAGCAACCCCAAGGTGAGAAATGCCCTGAATTACGCTATCAATAGAGAAATGATCGTCAAACTCGTCGCCTTCGACGAGGGTGCGGTGACCGGTCCGCTCAATCCCGAATTGGAGTTCTGGGCGATGAAACCCTCTCAATTCAGTGAATACACATACAACCCCGCAAAGGCTAGAGAGCTCCTAACCGAAGCCGGATATCCTAACGGTTTTGAGTTCGAGATAGTGGCCTCCCAGAGATACAGTTTCGACAAAGTTGCCCAGGTCATTCAGGCGCAGCTTGCAGAGGTCGGTGTCAGAGCTAAGATAAACCTTGTGGAGTGGGGTATATTTATAAGCAAATGGAGAGAGAGCGACTTCGACTCCTTCATTTCACTCAACAGTGGTTCTATCGATCCCGACATACAGTTCAACAGAACTTTCCACACAGGTGGTTCTACGAACGTCTTCCTCTATAGCAACCCCGAGGTTGACGCCCTGCTCGACAGGGGAAGAAGCGAGGCCGACATAAACGAAAGGCAGAAAATATACAACCAGTTGCAAAAGATTCTGGTTACAGAATCTCCGATTATCTTCCTGTACTCGGCCAATACGCTCTTCGCAACCAACAACAGCGTAGAAGGGTTCAGGTCTCTGGCGAATGAAAGCCTTATTTTCCTTAGAGAGACTTCCAAGAAATAAGGGGGCGTAAATGGAGTTCGGCTACATTATAAGAAGGTTACTGTCTGCCGTCCCGACTGTACTGCTGGTTACTTTCATGGTCTTCCTGGCCATACACCTTGTTCCTGGAGATGTAGTAGATATAATGTTAGGGACACAGAACTATCTGACCCAGGACCAGATAGAGGAGCTCTACAGAGAGTACGGTCTCGATAAGCCCCTGATAGTACAGTACGGAATCTGGGTGAAGAATCTTTTCACTTTCAACCTCGGGACCTCTTTGAGAACAGGCAAGAGCGTAACCGAACTCCTGGGCGAGAGATTCCCCGTGACTCTGGAACTGGCCGTTTTTTCGCTCTTCTTCGCTCTAGTTATCGGGATACCTCTGGGAATAATCTCGGCGGTTAAGAGGAACTCGTTCATCGACAATGTAGTAAGGGTAATAGGGCTGATTGGTCTTTCGTCCCCATCCTTCTGGGTGGGGGCGATTCTCATAGTTCTCTTCTCGGGAGTTTTCGAGAACTTCAATCTCTTCGGCTACGTGAGTATGTCGAGCAATCTGATCGATAATCTCCAGGTTATGTTGTTGCCCTCTCTTACACTCGGATTGATGGTATCGGCGCAGATCCTGAGAATGACCAGAACCTCGATGCTCGATATTCTTACCCAGGATTACGTAAGAACGGCCAGGGCCAAGGGAGTCAATTCCAGAAACCTGATAATGAAACATGTGCTCAAGAACGCCCTGATCCCGGTAGTCACTTTATCGGGGATACAGCTGGGTTATCTCCTTGGGGGAACGATCGTGATAGAAAACATGTTCGCCCTTCCCGGAATGGGAAGGCTTCTGCTGCAGGTGGTCAACGAGCGAGACTACCCCGTGGTACAGGGAATAGTGCTATTCATAGGTGTTTTGATAGTGCTGCTCAATATCCTTGTAGATATCCTATACACAGTAATCGACCCCAGAGTCGAACTGCGTTAGGTGGTGGAGCAGTGCTGAAGATTTTACGTAGACTAGCCAGAAACCCTCTGTACGTTATCAGTCTGTTGTTGCTGTTGGTTGTAGTTCTGATAACGCTCTTCCCCGGACTCTTCGCTCCTTACGATCCCTACAAAATGGACGTCGAAGCCTTCATGAGCTGGCCTTCGTGGAAGCACCTTTTCGGCGGAGACCAGTTCGGAAGAGATGTCTTTTCCAGAGCCATGTTCGGGGTGCAAAAGAGTATGATAATCGCCTCCAGCGCGATTGCAATATCTGCCCTCATCGGTACCATGCTGGGCTTGATATCAGGCTATCTCAGCGGTGCCACAGACCTGGTGATAATGAGGATAATGGACAGCTTCTTCGCCTTTCCCTCCTTGATACTGGCACTCTTCATAATTGCTCTCTTCGGATCGAACATGGTGAATCTAGTATTCGCCATAGGGCTGGTTTACGTTCCCATCTTCGCAAGAACCGTGAGAGGGGCTGCACTCTCCCTGAGGGAGAGTCTCTACGTAAAGGCTTCGAGGGCTCTCGGAAAGAAGAGCCTTTCTATAATGTTAACGGATATTCTGCCCAACGTCTCTTCGGTTCTCATAGTGACCTTCACTACCAACGTGTCGACGGCTCTCCTGACGGAGGCTTCTCTTGGCTTTCTCGGTCTTGGAGTACCACCGCCAGAACCCACACTGGGAGGGATGGTGGGACAGGGCACGGCCTTCCTTTTGAGTGCGCCGTGGGTAGTACTCTTTCCCGGCTTGGTGATAGCTCTGATAGTTCTCAGTCTCAATATCCTGGGCGACGGATTGAGGGACATACTCGATCCCAGGATAAACAGATAATCACCACTTATACCTCCATAGAACTGTCGAACTGGTAGAAACACCGTCAACATACTTCTTCAGAAGATCTAACTCCTCGCTGGTATCGATAAGACCGGCCGCCACCAGGTTCACATCCGGAACCATCGCGCGTATTCTGGGTGCAACCTTGGTCGATACCAGACCTGGTAGAATTTCTATGTTTTTTACACCGTTGGAGAGTATCTGCTGAATTCCCTTGTCCACCGCCCGTGAGTCCAGGGCGAAGAATCTCAAGAGACTGTTCATTCCCAGAGAGATTGCCTGCTTGCTTATCCTTATTTTGGCGGTGATTATACCATCGATCCCGCATTTCTTTAAAAAGAGAACACTGTCTTCGTCGCCCGAAAGACCTGATATGAAATCTATATCGACGAAAACAGACTTGCCGGCGGCCTTGAATTCATTTATCCGGTCTTGAATTTCGAAGAGGCCTCCGTTCAGAAAGAAAACCGTCCGCGGATCTACCTCCTCCGGCCGGGTTTTCCTATCCCATAAAGCGGCAATAATACCTTTGAGCATGGATTAACCTCCTTGCCAATATTCTACCATCTTAAAAAGCCCGGGTTTTCTCCGACCATTCTTCCAGCCGCGCAAAAAGAGAAAGTCCTATATGCTATAATTTTATCGACACGTGGTAGAGCTTATGAGAAAACCACGCCATGCTTTCGTGGCGTGGTTTTTCTTTGGAGGTGTTTCGATGAGATCGGTGGTAATTGGAGGGGGAGTTATCGGGACGCTAATTGCCCGGCAACTGAGTAAATTCGAAGGTGAAGTAATCCTGATAGAGAAGAGAGAGGATCTGGGCCAGGGTATCACCAAGGCAAATTCGGCCATCATTCACGGGGGGTACGATGATCCGCCGGCAAGCCTAAGAGGCAGGTTGTGCGCCAGGGGCAACGAACTGTACGATAGGTTGGCCAGAGAGTTGAAAGTTCCAGTCAACAGGATCGGCTCAATCGTCGTCGCAAGAAACGAAGAAGAGTTGAAAAAACTGGAAGAGCTACTGGTCAACGGCCAAGCTAACGGCGTTCGCGATCTGAGAATAGTGGGGAGAGAGGAACTGCACGAGCTGGAGCCGGCTATCTCGAGTGTGTTCAACTACGCCCTTTACTGTGGAAGCGCCGGTATCACCGAGCCATGGATGGTAGCCATAGCGGCCTCGATAAACGCCGCTCGCAACGGAGCTGAAATTATCACCGGAGACGGAGTGGTCGGCGGCAGGGTTGAAGAAGGCTCTATAAAGAGCCTCCGTCTGGCTTCCGGCAGAGAAATAAAGAACATCGATATAGTGATAAACGCAACCGGCCTCTTCTACGAAAAGGTGGCACGGCTTTTTGATGTTGAGGTACCACCGGTCAAATTGAGAAGGGGCGAGTATATTCTCCTGGATAAAAGAGCCAGCGATCTTGTCAGAAGAATCGTCTTTCCGCTCCCTACCGCCTCAGGAAAGGGAAGATTGGTGCTGCCCACGATCGACGGTGGCGTACTCCTCGGACCCACTTCGGAAGAGCTACAGGATTTCACTCCGCAAGAGCTGAAGACAACGGCGGAGGGATTGTATTCTGTCAGGCAATCTGGAAAGGAGCTGATTCCAGGAATCGATTCACCCCAATGGTACGTCAAATCCTTCGCAGGTATCAGACCGGAAAGCTCCGGCAAGGACTTCTACATAAAAGCCGCTTGTGAGATTGATAACTTCATAACCGTTGGAGCCATTAGATCGCCAGGCTTGACGGCTGCTCCCGCGATCGCGGAATACGTCGTTCTTGAGCTGCTGCCTTCTATTGGCGTTTCACTTGAGGAGAAGAGAAACTTCGATCCTTTCATAGAAGAACAGACCAGAATAAAGGAACTCCCATTTGAAGCCATCTCCAGCTTGATCGAAAGTGATCCCCTATACGGAAAGATAATCTGCCAGTGCAACGAAGTTTCGGAAGCTGAAATCGTTCAGTCGATAAGAGACGGGGCGCGAACGATAGATGGAGTTAAGTTTAGAACCAGGGCCGGTTTTGGTCGATGTCAGGGTGGTTTTTGCAGCTGGAAGATCGCCTCGATACTCTCAAGAGAACTGGGGAAAGATCTCTCCGAGATACGTCAGAACGTTCCTGAAAGCTGGATAACCGACGGGAAGGTGAGAGAAAGATGCTGAAGAGAGAGAAAACGGATGTTCTCGTGATCGGAGGCGGAGCTGCCGGTATGGCCTGTGCCCTGAGCGCCGCGAAAGAAGGTGTATATGTAACGCTTCTCGAAAGAGAATCGAGTGTGGGGGGCGTTTTGAACCAGTGCATTCACAACGGATTCGGCCTGCAATTCTATCACCAGGAACTCACAGGCCCGGAGTTCGCTTCCAGGCTGATCGATGATATGAACATGGAAAACGTAAAAATCATCAGCCAGTCGTACGTACGCGATATCGACGTTCGAAAGAGAGTCGCACAGGTACTTTCTCCAGACGGTGCCTACGAAATACAGGCCGGAGCTCTGGTTATCTCCACCGGCGCCAGAGAGAGACCTTTCGGATCGCTTCTAATTCCGGGCGACAGGCCGGCCGGCGTCATGCCGGCCGGAGTTGCGCAGAGATACGTAAACCTTGAAAATCGAATACCGGCCAGAAAAGCTATGATTCTGGGCTCCGGAGACATCGGACTTATTATGGCGCGACGCCTCACTCTGGAGGGAGTTGAGGTAGTAAGCGTTCTAGAAAGAATGTCTTACCCAGGAGGACTGACTAGAAACATAGTACAGTGTTTGGAAGACTTCGATATACCGCTCCATCTCTCTACCACGGTTACGGGAATCAGTGGCGACGGAAGACTGAGAAGTGTGGAGATCTCGAAGGTCGACGAGAACTTTACGCCAGTTCCGGGTACTTCCAGAACCATCGACGTAGATGCACTTATTCTTTCGGCCGGCCTTCTACCGCAGGTAGAAGATTTCAGCGACGACCTTGAAGTCGATCCGATGAACAGGGGCTTCCTCGTTTCAAACACCTGTGAAAGCAGCACAGAAGGAGTCTTCGCGGCCGGAAACAATGTCGCCATCTTCGATCTGGTGGATTATGTAGCCGCTGAAGGCTGGATTGCAGGTCGTCACGCCGCACTATTCTCCAGGGGAGTTAATACTTCAGGAGATAGAGTGCCGGTCTTCCGGGGAAAGAACATAAGCGTTCTGGTCCCGGGAATCGTCGATATGGAGGAGCATTTGAGACTATACATAAGACTGAGAAAACCGATGGAAAAAGGCGTAGTGGTCCTGAAGGAACTAAAGATCGAAAAGAAGTTCTCGTACGGAGTACCCAGCGAGATGATACAGCTGGTAGTGAACAGAGACAAACTACAACCGCTGATGAATTACGGCAAACTCACAGTAGAGGTGCAGTGATGGAAGGTCACATAACGTGCGTGATATGCCCAGTAGGGTGCAAAGTATCCGTCAGAAAAGAGGGAGTTCAATACACAATAGAAGGCAACCGCTGTGCCCGTGGTGAGGAGTACGCCCGCAACGAGTTGATGATGCCCAAAAGAATTCTGACAACCAGTATTGGGGTATCCAACGGTACATTACCTCTGGTCTCTGTGAAGACACCCAGACCGATCGACAGAGCACGTATCAAGGAGATAATGAAAGAGATAAAGAACCTGTCGATAGCTGCCCCCGTGGCAGTCGGCGATACAGTAGTCGAAGACATCGATGGAGAAGGTACGCCGCTGCTTGCAACCAGAGCCGTCAGCTGCAACGGTGGGAGAGAAAAAACAACTCTACCTACTTGAAATAAAGAAAGTTTCGAGTTACAATAATCAATGTGTTCCAGCGTGGCTCAATGGCAGAGCATCCGGCTGTTAACCGGACGGTTGGGGGTTCGAGTCCCTCCGCTGGAGCCAGGACTCCCCCGAAATTTCGGGGGAGTTTTCTCATATGCAGCTCTGACCGGGAACTTTGGGGAATAGTCTGGTTTTCGCAACGTGATCCAGAGAGCAGAGATATCTCGTCAACCTCTCCACTCCGAAACCACAGCCGGCCGTCGGTACCAGGTTGCCGTCTTCTGCGATCTCCATGTACCAGGACAGCTCTTTAGGGTCGCTCCCCTTGAACTCCATCCGCTTCACGATTCTCCGGTACTCCCACTCCCTTTCACCGCCCGATAGAGCCTCGCCAAAGCCAAGAGGGAGAATAAGATCCATATCCACGAGGGTTTTGCCGTCATCTGAAAGCCGATCATAAAACTCTCTCTCCCAGATGGGAATATCTATAAGCCAGAAAGGTTCGGTAAAGCTCTTTGAGAGAATCGTTTCGAAATCCTTTCCGTACTGGTCGTAGGCATCCAGATACTTCACCTTTGGGAAGGGGCGGGAAGGCACGGCCGGGTCGGATCCCAGATAATCCAGCGCCTGGCCGCAATCTCTCTTCACGGAAGTGATGACGTTAACGATCAGTCCTTCCATGACTTCCATAACATCTTCCCTCCTGCTGTCGCGCATTTCAAGATCTATCTGTGTGAACTCGAAGAGGTGTCTGCCCGAGGAAGCCTTTTCAGATGTTTCGAGTCGTACGTTTGGCGAGATGATGAAGATCCTGTCGAAGGCCGTACAGGCTAATTGCTTGTGGAAAATCATCGACTGCATCAGTTTATATTCCTGATCGTAGTATCGGAACTTGGCGTTGTGGACTTCGTGGTTGAGAGGGTCCGTGACCGGCGAAATTATCGTTGGAAGCAGCTCGACAAATCCCTTTCCCCGCAAGAAATTTCCCGATTCTGCAATAACCTTAGATTTGACTGTAACAGCCGCCCTAACGAACGGGTCCCTGAGGTGCTCCATTATCCTGTCGCTGAGTTTTTCCGTTCTCTCCATATTTTCAACCCCTTTTAAAAAATAAGGCCGATGGAAATCCATCGGCCTTTTAATCTTCTAAATTACTCAGTACGCAGAGATTAACCGACCGATCCCGGCCAGTTATTATTATTGAGTATGAACTTCTCAAATTTCGTTATGATCCTACCCATGTCAGTACCTCCGCGTTTGAAAGATTCTACCATCTGTAAGGTAACATAGAAAGTCTTTTCATTAAGATTTGTTGAAATGTCTTCTTTCCCCCAATTCTCCGGGTCGGTTATAATACTTACATGAACATTATTCCAGTTTTTCTACCCCACGAGGGCTGCGAAAGCCACTGTACTTTTTGCAATGAATATTCGGCCACTGGTCTGAAGAAACTCCCTGTCAGAGAAGAGATCCTTTCGACCGTACAGAGGTATCTCTTGTATTTTGTTGACAAGAACAACGTGGAGCTAGCTTTCTATGGCGGGACGTTCACCGGTTCCAAAAGGCAGAAGATATACCTGGATATAGGTCTGGAACTTTTTGAAAGAAAGGTGATAAAAGGGATACGCTTCTCTACCTCACCGGGGCAGTTCAACCGGGAAAAAGCCCTTCTTCTGCGAAATTATCCGATCAGTCTGGTCGAATTGGGAGTGCAGTCTTTCGATCCCCTGGTTCTGAAACTGAGCAACCGTGACCACGGTGTGAAAGAGATCTATTCGGCAACTAAAGCTCTAAAAGATTTCTCCATACCCTTCGGTCTTCACCTAATGACCGGTCTGCCCGGAGACAATCACGCCAAGGATCTGATCTCCTCTCTGGAAGCTGTCCGTACAGGTGCAGTCAGCGTGAGACTCCATCCGCTGGTTATTCTGAAAGACTCGCTGCTCGCACAGGACTTCGTCCGGGGACTCTTCTCGCCACCCGGTCTGGAAGAATCGCTCGAAATACTTTGGAAGATGTACCTGATAATCAACGGGGCAGGTGTTGTCGTTAACAGGATAGGTGTGTGCCTCTATGGAAACGAAATTAAGAACGTGGTGGCAGGCCCTTACCATCCGGCACTGGGTGAACTTGTTAGAAACAGGCTTATGCTCGAAGTACTCCGCGAACACCATAGATTGGGTGGGAGCGATCACATCGCTCTGGACAAATCTCACAAGGGCGATTTCACCGGGCACAGGAGATACGTGATCGTTACTGCCTCAAACGAGGGTATAATAGTTCAGTTCCGGGAAAACGGTCTCCGCCTCGATGTTGAAAGCTATCTGAATTCAATCAGAGAGAGGCTTCTGGGGGGTATATATGCTCAGACTTAGCTCGATCTATATAAAGGGATTCAAAAGTTTCGCGATGCCCACGAAATTCGATGTATCTGCGGGAATAACGGCAGTGGTCGGTCCCAACGGAAGCGGCAAGTCCAACGTCGTTGACGCGATACGCTGGCTTTTCGGCGAGCAGTCGATGAAAAACATCAGGGCTGACAACAGGGAGGACGTGATCTTCAACGGTTCGGAGAAGTTTCCGCCTTCCAACTCTGCCGAGGTGAGACTGGTCTTCGAATCGCAAGAGGGGAGTTTCTCCATAGCCCGCGAGGTTTCCAGAGATGGGCTTTCACAGTACAGAGTGAACGACAGACCGGGTAGGCTGAAGGACATAAAGGAACTCTTCCAGGGAACCGGAGTCGGGATGGATATTTACTCCATCGTTGGCCAGGGCCAGGTGGACAAGGTCGTAAGTGCCTCGCCTTACGAGTTAAGAGCCTTGATCGAAGAGGCGGCCGGAACGGCGATCTACAAGGAAAGAAAGAAGGAAGCCCTTGGAAAACTCGCCTCCACTGAGGAGAACCTCAACAGGCTTGAAGATATTATCTTCGAACTGGGCAAACAGAGAAAGTCTCTCTACTTGAAGGCAAAAAGAGCCGAAAAATACCTGGAATACGCACAGAAAGAGAAGGAGTTGAAAGGCCTCTTTTTCGGAAATATCGCCAGAATCGAAGAAGAGACGCTTTTTACTCATCGGGGTGAGTTCGAGAGAATCAGAGAAGAGTTGAAAGAGCTCCAAAAAAAACTGGTGGAGGCCGAATCCAACTGGTCAACCCTCAGGAGCGAGTTCTCCGAAGTAGATAAAGAGATCGAAGGCTTCACGCAACTTCTTGAGGAGTACAAAAAAAGACAGAACGACCTGCTGGAGCTGAAAGAAATATACGCCAGGAGGCTCGGGGAGAGAGAAAACCGCCTGATAGAAGTATCCACCAGAATCGATTCCCTCAAAAACGAAATCGATGAACTGGAGAAGAGAAAAGACGAGATAAAGCTGATCATCGACAGTCTGAACCAGCAAGTCTATGAAGAGGAGAGACTGCTTACATCTCTCGAGGAGAAACGCGACTCGCTTGTCAAGAACTATAGCTCGCGCGAGCGAGAGTGGCTGAAATTACAGGAGAGCTTCGATTCAACTCAGAAAAGGCTGTCTAAGATCGAGAACGAGCTGGAGCGTCTCGAAAACAACCGTGAAGATACTACAAAGCGACTCAGATTGATCCAGACACAACTTCAATCCAAAAGAGAGCGGTTTGAAACTCTAAAAGAGGAGATAGAAAGCCTCGCCAGACAGGGAAAGGAGAGCTCGGACAGGCAGAAGGAAGTCGAAGCCAATATAAAGGCGGCCAAAGACAGAATGGCCGAGCTGGATTCGTCCCTGGAAAAGGCCAGAGAGTCTCTGACTCAGGACCAGAATGAACTCAAGCGTTCGCAGATGGAAAGGACCCTCCTGGAGAAGCAGCAACATGAGTACCAGGGCTTCTCAAGAACTGTGAGAGAGGTATTCAACAGACGGGATAGCTTCAACGGGTTGAGAGATGTCGTCGCCAACATCGTCGATGTTTCACAGTCCTTCGAGACTGCCATAACGATCCTGCTTGGTTCGAGGATGCAGGATATAGTCGTTGACGACGCCATCACAGCCAAGCGGATAGTGGAGTTCCTGAAGACCTACAAAATCGGAAGGGCCACTCTCCTGCCGATCGACATGATCGAGGGCAGTTTCAATCGTTACTCGAAGATAGAGAACCATCCTGGCTTCATAGGCTACGCAGCCAAATTGATCGAAGTACCGGAGGGTTTCGAGAAGTTGCCACCGTATCTCTTCGGAAATTCCGTGGTTACTAGGAACCTTGACGATGCGATCGAGATGAGAAGGGAGCTTGGCTTCTCCGGACGTATGGTCTCGATCGATGGTCAGCTCGTTAGCGGCGGTGGCTCGATCACCGGTGGCTTCATCGGCGACGAAGCTAGAACGGATCTTCTCTCTAGAAAGAGAAGGATCGCCGAGCTTTTGGAAAGAGAAGTCGAGCTGGAAAAGGGCATCGCTTTGAGAGAGAAAGAGATACTGCGCCTGAAAGACGATATAACCGAACTGAGGGGCTACTACAAAGTGCTCCAGGAGGAACTCAACGAGCTGGCCTCGAAAGGAGCTGCCATAAATCGAATGATCCACGAACTTCTGAAATCGACACAGGAAGTCGAGGATGAAATAGGAGAACTGGTTAAACTGGAAACCGAGTACTCACGCAGATTACAGGAAAGTCATCTCAAGAAGGAGTCTCTGGTCAACGAGCAATCTGCCCTGAAAATAGAGAAGGCGAGACTAGAAGAGAGCGTTGAGGCCGAGTCAGAAGAATTGAAGAGACAGAAGAAGGTTCTTGAAGAGCTCCAGGATAGCATCGTGGATTCGAAGCTAAGACTATCGACTTTATATGAAAAGCAGGAGCAGTATTCTAAGGAACACGCCTCTATACTGGAGAAGAAACGCTCCGATCAAGAAAACGTCAACCTTCTTTCCAGAGAGATGCAAGAGGTCGAGGAGGAGACCGAGAGGTTGAGAAAGCAGGTCGCCGATCAGGAGAGAGAGATCGCATCGGTGAAGAGAGAAACCGAAGATCTCTTCTCAAGCATAAGATACCAGAGAGAGGGTAAGGAACAGAGATTGAACGCTCTTCAGGAAGCCGAAGGTGTAATCAACGAACTGAAGGAGAAGCGCGAGAAGAAGAGAGACCGCTCCCATCAATTGGAGATGCTGATACAGGAAAGCCAGATGAAACTGACCAGAGTGAGAGAAGAGATGGAGAACTCTGGAGAAAATACTGCCGATGTTCCCGTTCTTTCGGAAGAAAAACTGCGGGAGGTTAAGGTCGAGCTGGACGATTACGAAAACAAGTTGAAGTTCCTGGGCAGCGTTGATCTCGATGCGATAGAAGAATACGGAGTGGTTGACAGGGAGTACCAGGAACTCAACGATCAGAAGGCCGATCTGGAAGATGCCAGACAGAAGTTGATAGAACTGATCGAAAAGACAGATACGAAGGCGAAGACAATTTTCATGGAAACCTTCGACAGAATAAACAAGAACTTCGCGGCTTATATAGACGAGATCTTCGAGGGGGGAGAGGGCGATATCAAGATAATCTCCGGGGACGATCTTCTCGAAACCGGACTCGAGATCACCGTGCGACGCCCTGGTAGAAAGATCCAGAAATTGCAGCTCCTCTCGGGAGGAGAAAAAGCGCTCGTGGGAATCGCGCTGATTTTTTCGCTACTGAGCATAAAGCCCAGTCCCTTTTATGTACTCGATGAAGTCGATGCGCCGCTCGACGATTTCAATGCAGAGAGGTTCAGGGTGCTTCTGAAAAAGCACGCCTTCGACACACAGTTTCTGGTTGTCACACACAACAAGCTAGTCATGGAAGTGGCCAACGTGCTGCACGGGGTAACGATGACCGACGGCCTCTCCAGAGTTATACCGGTCGAGCTGCACTCGGTGGAGTCGATCACCGGTTAGCAGTTTCTTTACCGCTTTCGGAGACCATCGATCTGAACTCTCTGACAATAACCGTTATCATGCCTATCCCAACGAAGGCCGAACCGACGAAAAACAGCCACGAAGGTACATTTTTAAGAAACAACACATCCGCCATAACAGTGAAGACCGGAATCGTATAGACCCAGAGCGTCGCCGCCTTGCCTCCCCAGAGGTTTATTCCCATGTTCCAGAGGATATAGCCAAGCGCGGAGGCGAAGAGTCCCAGATAGACAACCCCGGCCAGAGCTCCTGAGGAAAAGGAGACGGACTTTCCGAGAAGGAAGATCTCTACAAAGGCGAACGGCAAGGAAAAGACCAGTCCCCATAACATTATCTCCATGGTGGTCCAAATCGAACTGTTTCTTATCCTTTCGTAAAAGTACGTGTATCCGGCCCAGGAGAGAGCCGCTCCGAAGGAGAGTAGGTTCCCAGCAACGCTTGAACCGCTAGAGAAGCTTCCCGAATAGATTATCAGCCCCAGGCCCACAAAAGCTATACCGCCACCGATGTATTCTAAATAGTCGAATCTTCTGCGCAGAACGTCGTAAAGTATTATCGTCAGGATCGGAGCCGTCGAGACTATCAGCGAGGCGTCGGAAGCGTTGGTGAGGCTGAGACCGTAGTTCTCGAAAAAGAAGTAGGTAGTTATTCCCAGCAATCCGGCCAGCGCTGCAAATCTGTGTCTTACTCTCCCGAACGAGCCCCTTCGTCTCCCTACAATGGGAAAGAGAACGGCGACAGCGAGGGAAAATCGCAGAACTGCCAGAAACATCGGCGGCAGACTTTCCACCGCAACCTTCGTGAAGATATACGAAAGACCCCACATCATCGAAGTGATCGCCAGAACGATCAGCCCGAGACTTTTCCCCCTTGAAGTTTTCATATTCTCTTGTAAGGTGAGTACCGGTTCACAGTCCTGTCTATTACGGGTTCGAGTATCAGGGCTTCTCCCGGTTCAATGTTCGCTTCGAGCGAACCGAAGGAAGTTGAAAGCGTCTTTCCGGTCAGTATATCCCTCATAGCAGTTCCGTTCATAAGGAAGCCTTCCTGTAAATAGACCCTGGTCCTGACGTTACGCTCAGATGTGTTAATTACGGAAACGATCAACTCGTCGATGCTTTCGGTATGTCTCTTGAAAGTTATCAGAGAAGGATCACCGGCTCTCAGGACTGTGAATTCGCCCTTCCGGAGTGCGGTTTTGCTATTTCTTGTTTCGTTTAATCTTCTGTAGAGATGATAGGTACGGGGCGGGCTAGAAACCTTCTCCCACTCCATAGGACCCCTGTTTTCCGGATCGTGACCGCCCTCCATTTCGATTTCTTCGCCGTAGTATATCATCGGAATGCCCGGCAGTGTGTACTGCAGGACGAGCGCAGCTTTGATTTTATCGAAGGAGCTGAGTTCATTCCTGAGTCTCGGTACGTCGTGAGAGGACAGTATGTTCCATGATCTGGACATATAATCGAGCCCGCAGTCGTGGATACAATTGCCAAGAATCACGGCGGCCATCTCACCTTTCAACGAACCCCGAAGAGAGTCCCAGATCAGAGACCTGTAGTAATAGTTCATCAGACCGTCGAGTTTCGCCTTCTCTCTCCAGCCTTTAGGATAGTTCCAGATCTCTCCGACGATACAGGCCCGCGGATTAACACTCTTCACACTGTCCGACATTAGCGATAGAATATCCGGGCCGATGTCGAAAGCAACATCCAGTCGCCAGCCATCCATACCTAATCTCAGCCAGCGTTTCATGACAGATTCTTCTGATCTATAAATGATCTCGGCCAGTTCTGGGTTTTCGAGATTGAGTTCGAGTAGATTTCTCGAATCCATCCAGCCCCTAAACTGCCCGTTAACCCGCACAAAGAAATTTCCTTTCTCATCGTTGCCCTGAAACGCGCCGGGCTGGCCGAAAATGTTAAGGCCGTTGAACCATTTGCCGGCCATTCCGGCGTGGTTGAACACACCGTCCAGAATTACTCTCAACCCTTTCGAATGAGCGATTTTCAAGAGATCTTTCATGTCTTCTTCAGTCCCGAAATCGGGATCGATCGTGAAATAGTCGAGAGTATCGTATTTGTGGTTGGTGTGACCCCAGAATACCGGAGTCATGTAGATCGTATTTACTCCAAGATCCTTTATGTAATCGAGTTTCTCTATAATGCCCCTCAGGTCTCCTCCCCAAAAATCGTACTGGTGACCGCCGTCGCGCGAGGCGTGTGGCCTCTCGTTCCAAGCGCGAACCCGCTGTTCGGGAAGTCTGTAGTGGCCCATCTCTCTCTTCTCGAAAACGTCGCGTGCCATGCCGATATTGAATCTCTCGGGGAAGATCTGGTATATTATCGCATCCCTCTGCCAGTCGTCCATAGATCATTCCTCCAGCATTTCATTCGCGTACGAAAGATAAACCATCCCAAGAAAAATATTGTCCCTGATCGACCAGAGTCCTTCGGGTTTAACGTTTATCTGAGATTCTTTCAGCCATGAGTTCAGCGTCCAGAGAGTTAGTTCGTAGATCTGCATCAATCCGCGAGAGTAAACGTACGGAGAGAAAGAAGGGTTGAGACTTCTCTCTTCCATCAGCGCGTAAGGGTTGAGAGAGGACTCCACAATCATAATCGAGACGACTATCGAAGGATCCAATCTGGAGAGATCGAGCGTTTTCACTTTCCCGCCTACTATTATATTTACTTTCACACCCGTGAAATCCATGATAGCTCTGTAAATGGCCTCTCCTAATTTGATTTTGAACTCATCGCCCTTCGAATCCAGCTGCTTGTTAGACTTGACCAGACTCAGCAGTTTGTTCTTGAGGGAGCTGTTCTCCCGAGGAGGTCTGGAGGAGATCAGTTTATCTACGGCGGGGTTGGTAGAAAAGAGTTCTGTATCGTCCACACTATGCATCTTTATTGCAGAGCTCAGAACTGGTTTTGAATCGCTCTTGCCGGCGAAATATTCGTAAATCGAAACCACTCTGTCGTCGTAAGTGTAGGAAGAGTTGTTGAGAAAATCTTCCCTGTTGGCACCCAGACCGGCATTGTAAAGGATCGCCAGGGAGGCCACCTTTTTCGGGCTCAACCGGTTTCCAAAACCAACCAGAAGACCTGATATAACAACGATTGAAGTCAGCAACATGAGAAGGACTATCAGATCCAGTCTCTTTCCTTTATCCATTTTCCACCTCTGGGTTATTATATCAGAGAAAAGCCGGGTTGCCCCGGCTCGATAATTTTGTAACTCTCAATTATCTCTTCTTCTTCTTTTTATCGAACTTACAGATGCCCACCGGACACTGGAGTGTGTCAACATGCGCCAAAAATTCATCCTTGAACCGGTCGAGAATCGACCTCAGCGGTACTGGAACGGCCTGACCCAATCCACAGAAGGAAGAGTCTTCCATCGTATCGGCGACATCGTATAGTTGATCGAAGAGCTCCCTGGTTCCTCTACCTTTGGAGAACTCGTTCAATATATGGACGATTATGTGTGTACCTTCGCGACAGGGTGAACACTTACCGCAGGATTCATGGGCGAAGAATTCCATCAGGTTTTTCGCCACATCGACCGCACAGTGGGTCTCGTCGATAGCCAGAATTACTCCCGAACCGAGCGACGCACCGGAATTTTTGAAGGAATCGAAATCCAAAGGTGCACCCAGTTCTTCGGGCTTTATAAACGTACCGGCCGCGCCCCCAGTCTGAACCATCTTCACGGCTCTCCCATCGGGAATGCCGCCGCCGAACTTATAAACGAGATCGGCCACCGTGGTGCCCATGGGAACCTCGACTATGCCTCTCTTGACCAGATTGCCACAAAGGGAGTAAACTTTCGTACCAGCCGAAGACTTCGTGCCGATCGCTTTGAACCAGTTCGCACCTTTGTCTATTATCGGAGGAACACAGGCGAAGGTTTCGACGTTGTTGACCACAGTGGGTTTGTTGTACAGACCACTAACCGGGGGGTAAGGCGGTTTCAATCTAGGGCGGCCCGATTTGCCCTCGATCGATTCTATCAGCGCCGTTTCCTCTCCACAGACGTAGGCTCCGGCTCCCAATCTCACTGAGAGGTCGAAGGAAAAATCGGTGCCCAGTATGGAGGCCCCGAGAAGACCGTACTCGTACGCCTGGCTGATCGCTCTTCTGAGGCTGGCAACGGATTCGAAGTATTCTCCCCTTATATATATATATCCCTTGCTGGCACCGACAGCATAACCTGCTACGACCATACCTTCAATGACAGAGTGGGGATCGCCCTCCATTATCAGGCGGTCTTTGAAAGTACCGGGCTCACCCTCGTCGGCGTTGCAAATCACGTACTTATCAGGCGAATCTACTTTCTGGGTGAACTCCCATTTCAAACCAGTCGGAAAACCCGCACCACCACGGCCGCGCAATCCACTCTTCTTGATCTCTTCGATAACGGCCCGGGGCTCCATTCTGAAAGCCTTGGCCAGTCCCTGGTAGCCGTTGAGAGCTATGTACTCTTCTATGTTCCTTGGATCGATTGAACCTGCATTGCGCAGAACTACGCGTTCCTCGATTGTGGTGCTTTTTGCTTCGACCGGTCCTTCGGTGCTGAAATCTTCAACGACCAGTTCCCGGGCGATCCTACCTTTGAGTAGATGTTCGAGAACGATCTTTTCAACATCGACCTCGGATTTGACCGAGTAAACGGTGTTCTCGGGTAGAACCAGAAACAGTACACCCTTTCCGTAATCTCCGAAAGAACCCGTCTCGAGAACATCTACGATCGATCCCAGGTTGTATTTTTCCACCAGGGAGGCGAGATAGTTTTTGTAATGGCGCGCACCGAGAAGAAGGCTGTTCGAGTCGATTGATACCAGAACGGTAATAGGTTTGCTCATACTCACTCACCTCTCTCTCTGGAAACGATTGAATCGATAATCTCCGAAACTCTCTCTTTTGTGAGATTTCCATAAGCTTCGTCGTTTATCATCATTACGGGAGATACTCCGCAAAGTCCCAGGCAGCTGGTCTCTTCGAGAGTGAATAGACCGTCGCCGGTTGTCTCACCGAAACTGATTTCAAGGCTGTTCTTAAGCGCATCAACGACTTCCTGTCCGCCGGTTACATGGCAGGGAAGGCTCTTACAGATCCTTATTACGTACTTTCCGCGTCTGTGAGTGGAGAACATGGTGTAGAAAGTCAAGACTTCGTATATTTTCGACAGGGGTGTACCGGTCAGCTCTTTCAACACCTCAGCCGCCTCGATTGGAATGAAATTGCCGTAGTGATCCTGAATAGCGTGCAGAGTGTTTATCAGTACGTCGCCCTTTTCGAGACTCTGACTATTTATATCTTCGTAAATCTTCGTAACCGTCTCGCGGATACTGTCAGCAGACATGCTAATTCCTCCCTTCAACCCAAATTGACAATGCAGAAGAACCCCCTCGAAAGGGGGTTCTCAAATATCTCACGGAGAGACTTTGCTGATTGCGTTAAATCTGCATACCGCAAGACAACTGCCACAGCGAGTGCAGATTTCGGGATCTATCTCGTGGGGCTTTCTGACTGCGCCAGAAATCGCGTTCACTGGACAGACTCTGGCACAGGCCGTGCAGCCGACACATTTGTCTTTATCTATCACGACTCTCATGAGAGGTTTGCATCTCTTTGCGGGGCATTTCTTTTCCAGAACGTGCGCTTCGTATTCATGCCAGAAGTATCTCATCGTTGAAAGAACCGGTTGAGGTGCCGTCTGGCCAAGTCCACAGAGAGATGTCGCCATTATATTCTCGCCTAGTTCCTTGAGAAGGTCGAGATCTTCCATGGTACCTTCGCCCTCGGTAATTCTCTCGAGGATCTCGAGCATTCTCCTGGTACCATCGCGACATGGTGTGCATTGTCCGCACGACTCTTCTACGGTGAATTCGAGGAAGTATTTGGCCACATCAACCATACAGCTGTCTTCGTCCATGACTACCATTCCGCCGGAACCGACTATCGTTCCGAGCTTCTTGAGGTTATCGTAGGTAATCGGAGTATCGAGATGTTCCAGCGGGATACATCCGCCGCTGGGTCCACCGGTTTGAATGGACTTCAACCTCTTTCCACCGGGAATACCTCCACCTATATCATAGATAAGCTTTCTCACGGTTATTCCCATGGGAACTTCCACCAGACCGGTATTCTTCACGTTTCCGGCCAGAGCGAAGACCTTCGTACCTTTTGAACCTTCCACGCCGTACTGGCTGAACCACTCGCCGCCGTTTATGATTATCGGGGGAATGTTGGCGTACGTCTCGACGTTGTTCAGAAGGGTCGGCTTACCCCACAGTCCCTTGTTTGCAGGGAAGGGCGGCTTCACCCTGGGAATACCCCTCTTACCCTCTATCGAATTGATAAGTGCGGTCTCCTCTCCACAAACAAAGGCACCCGCACCGATCCTTATCTCGAGATCGAAAGAGAAATCCGTACCCAGTATGTTGTTACCGAGTAAACCGTACTCTCTCGCCTTTTCCATCGCGAAAGTAAGCCTCTCTATCGCCAGGGGGTACTCGGCACGAACATAGACGAAACCTTTCTGCGCACCTACCGTGTAAGCAGCTATCGTCATTGCTTCAACTATCGTATGGGGATCGCCCTCAAGGACGGCCCTGTCCATGAAGGCTCCCGGGTCGCCTTCGTCGGCGTTGCATATTATGTACTTGGTATCACCCTGGGCCTTTCTGGTGAAATCCCATTTCATCCATGTCGGAAAACCGGCACCGCCCCTGCCTTTCAATTCACTCTTCTTGAGCGTTTCAAGTACTTTCTCGGGTCCTATTTCGAAGAGAGCCTTGTGGAGGGCGAAGTATCCATCTCTCGCGATGTACTCATCGATGGATAGAGGGTCTATCACACCGAGATTCCTAGTAGCTATCTTAACCTGTTCGGTGAAGAAGGGAAGCTCCTCTTGAGGCTTGGTCTTGAGTTCGCCCGTATCGCCTTTGTAGAGAAGCCTTTCCACAACTCTCCCTTTCAGTATATGCTCTTCAACTATCTGGGCGGCATTTTCGGCGTTGACCTTCTGGTAGAAAACCCCCTCGGGATAAATGACCAGTATCGGGCCGAGATCGCATGCACCCATACAACCAGTTTCCACAACCCTTACAACCGTCTCCAGAGAATACTTCTTCAAAGTATCCTCGAAAACCTCTTTGACGCTCTTCTCGCCTGCCGATATACAGGCTCCACCGGCACAGATAAGCACCGTATTTTCAACAGCGGGCACCGCTAATCACCTCTTCGTTATAGTTCTCCCTTTTTGACAATGAGATCTCCGACAACTTTCCCCTCGACAATGTGCTGATCTATTATTCTCTTCGCCTGTGCAGGGGTTACGTGTCCGTAGATTATCGGGTCGGCCCCTTCCAGATGAACTTCGATGGTAGGCTCTACATCGCACAGGCCGAAACAACCCGACTGAACTACGGCAACATCTTCGATCCCCTTTTCATCAAGGGAATCAACGATGGCTCTCAAAGTGTCTTTGGCACCTGCAGCTATTCCACATGTTCCCATGGCAACGATTATCTTGCCCTTCTTGCCGGAATCGCGCATCTTAAGTCCTTTCATCGCATTTTCCTTGATTTTCATGAGTTCTTCAAGACTCTTTATCTTTGCCATTATTCAGCCCTCCTGTATTTGTCAAGTATCTTAGACACTTCATCTGGAGTGACCCTTCCGTAGTAATCATCTTCGCCGATGAGAACAACCGGCGCCATACTGCACGCTCCCAAACACCTGACAGCGTGGATCGAAAACTTTCCGTCGGCAGTTGGTTGATTCATGGGCACTTTCAGCTCATCCTGGAGTCTCTCCATGATCTTGTCGGCGCCTTTCACATAGCAGGCCGTCCCCAGGCAGACTTTGATTTGGTGCTTACCCTTTGGTTTCATGGTGAAGAAGTTGTAGAAAGTGACGACGCCATAGACCTGACTCAGTGGAACGTTGAGCTTCTCCGACACGTGCTGCTGGACTTCTTCAGAAAGATAGCCGAAGATCTCTTGAGCTTTGTGAAGAACGTTAATTAAGACACCCGTGTTGTCTTTAACGGAATCGATATACCGGTCCAGTTCGGCAAAAAGATTCTCGCAATCCGGGCATGTGACCACAGACAACCCTTGCACCTCCCTTTAAGCCAAGAATGTTATTTATTTCACACATGGATTATAACATGGGCCCGAAAAAATGGGCAGTTTCGTCTGTTAAGATGCCCCCAACAGTTGGAAAACAAAGAATCTTCGTAATACCCTTTCTGAGATCGATCAGCGAAATCTGTCTGCAATGGCTTTCAATTTCATTTTTCAACTTGCATAAAGACTGGCTAGAAATTCCGGGGATACAAGACTTATCGTCTATTAAATGTTAAAATTACCGGTGTTCGAGGAGCCTTAATAAGGAGGAGATTCGATGGATCTAGGAGTCTTTGTGCGGGATATTCCAGACTTTCCAAAACCGGGTGTGATTTTCAAAGATGTCACACCCATGCTAAAAGATCCCGATGCTTTCAGGGAATGCATTTTACAGATGAGTTCTCTAGTTGAAGGACTTGACTTCGATATCATAGTGGCACCGGAAGCCAGAGGCTTCATATTTGCCGCTCCAATAGCCTTTCATACCCGAAAAGCTCTGGTTCCTGTGAGAAAGCCCGGCAAACTTCCCTTTGAGACACTGGAGATCGACTACGAACTAGAGTACGGTAGGGCAACTCTACAGATGCATATCGACGCAATACATAAAGGCGAGAGAGTATTGATCGTGGATGATATACTTGCGACGGGTGGAACGATGAAAGCAATAGCCGAAATGATTGAGAGCTGCGGTGGTGAAGTGATCTCAATATTGTGCCTGGCCGAACTGGATTTCCTGAAACCGAGAGAGAAACTCGCTCGTTACGATGTGCGCACTTTAATCTCTTACTGACGGAGGTTAGTAATGCTGAAGTACGATTTTTCTTTTGCCTTCAAAGAGACCCTTGAAAGCGGTTTGATTTTCGATGAACTTCTTGAGACGGGTAAAAGCACCTCAACGATAATGGAAAAGGTCAATTCGCCCGAACCTGGTTTTCTGAGAATATTGGGCGATGATTCCATTCTGGATGAAGTGAAGACACTGGAAGACTGGCTGGAAAACTTCGAAAACTTTGTGGTGATAGGTATCGGTGGCTCCGCGCTGGGAAATCAGGCCCTTCACTCATCGCTGAACCCCCTAAACTGGAACAACCTGAGCAGGGAGAAACGTATGAAAAAAGCCAGGATCTTCGTGCTGGACAACGTAGATCCCGACATGGTCTCCTCGATTCTGGGCGAGTTGGACCTAAAGTTGACGGTTTTCAACGTCATCTCGAAATCCGGTACAACGGCAGAATGCATGTCTAATTACCTTATCGCAAGAGGCCTTCTCGACAAGCTGGGTCTTGCGGCAAGCGAGCATTTCATTTTCACAACTGATAGCGAAAAGGGCGTGTTGCGAGAGATAGCCGATCGCGAAAAAATAAGAACATTGACGATTCCCGACGATGTCGGCGGACGTTTCAGCGTGCTGACTTCGGTTGGACTTCTTTCGGCCCTAGCGGAGGGCATAGATATCGACGGTCTCTACGAAGGAGCCAGGTTCGGCCGTGAAAGGTACCTTCGGGACAATGTCAAGTCCAACCCGGCCCTCGTGAATGCGTTGATCCATTACGCATACATGAAAAAAGGCTACAACATATCGGTTATGATGCCTTACTCGAACAGGCTTTATACGCTTGCGGACTGGTACAGACAACTTTGGGCCGAATCTCTGGGTAAGAAGTTCGATTTCAACGGCAGAATAGTACATACTGGCCAGACTCCTATAAAAGCTCTTGGGGCGATAGATCAGCATTCGCAGGTCCAGCTTTACAACGAAGGCCCAAAGGATAAAGTGATAACTTTTATAAAGCTTGAAGACTTTGGAAATCAGCTCACAGTTCCGTTTATCCATTCCGATGTCGAGGCACTGTCCTACCTGAACGGCGTTGAACTGGCCGAGCTGTTGAATGCAGAACTCAGAGGGACTTCGATAGCGCTCGCATCCAACGGAATTCCCAACCTGACGATCACTTTCCCACAGATCGATGCTTTCCACGTCGGGGAGTTCATAATATCTTACGAAATACAGACCGCGATCGCAGGAAGCATGCTTCGAATAAACCCTTACGATCAGCCGGGGGTTGAACTTGGAAAGAAACTTACTTACGCCTTCATGGGGCGCAGGGGTTACGAGGAAATCAGAGATAGATACGAGGAGAAGACCTCCTGGAGGTTTGAACTATGAAAGAAGACTTGCTAAAACTCATAGAAGAATTCGATGTTACCGAACTTTACTTTCTAGAGGAAACCATTCCGACCTATATCATCGTCTCCGCGCAATCAGAGTCGTTGCTGAAGAAAATCGGCGAAATGGAAGAGATTGAAGCCGATATCATAACCCTCACTCCCGATGAGAAAGAGGCCCTTAAGTTTTCACCCAGCGAGATCTCAAAAGTGGTAATAAACGTCATGGAGAAAGGTGAGAGATTGATTTGACGGTGCTGGGCGTAGCCGGTAAGGCTGGTTCTGGCAAATCTACGATTGCTTCGGCGCTCGAAAAGTCCGGTGCGATCCGAGTATCCCTCGACGAAATAGGCCACCAGGCGCTCGATTCAATGAAAGAGGAAATTCGCAGAGAGTTCGGAGAATTTGTAATGACCGGAGATTCGGTGGATAGAAAAAAACTGGGAAATGCTGTCTTCATAAGTCCAGAACTCCTGGAAAGGTTGAACCGTATCGTTCATCCAGTGATTCGTTCTGTGGCACTTGCGAAAATGAGCGACGATGCCAAGCTTTACGTAATCGATGGCGCGCTGCTTCACGAAATTGGTCTTTCGGAATTTTGCGATAAGATCTTGTGGGTGGAATGCTCCCCAGAAGAGACGGTGCGGCGCCTCGCGCTACGTGGAATGACCGAATGCAAAGCCAGATCGATCTTACAGTCCCAGCAACATCTTGACCGCATAAGAGACTCTGCCGACGCTGTTGTTGACACATCTGGAGATGCTGCCACGACTATGCGAAAAGTGGAAGAGGTTCTTTTTGAATGGGGCATAATGCTATAATTACTTCGACGCTTGAAACACTTTGAATAAGGAGGTAAAGAGATGCGCAAAAGTATTCTTCTAGTAGTGATGTTTGCGATTCTCGCAGTCTTCGTAATGGCGAAGACGGAAATCGAGTTCTGGCACGCAATGGGTGGCGCACAGGGAACGACCGTTACAGAGATCGTGAATTCGTTCAACGAAGCCAACCCGGATATCGAAGTCAAGGCTATCTACGTGGGTAACTACAATGCATTGCAGCAAAAACTCCTCGTGAGTGCTGAAAGTAACACCCTTCCGGCCCTCTCTCAGGCTTACGGAAACTGGACAGCCAGATTGATCCCCAGGGGCGTCGTGCAGGAACTGAATACCCTTATCGCCGATCCCGAAGCCGGTCTGACCGACGAAGAATGGGCCGCCATCTGGTCGCCTTTCAAGAGAATGGTGACCTGGGGAAGCACGATCTACGCCGTGCCCTTCAACAAGAGTACATATGTTCTCTACTACAACACCGATCTCTTCGAACAGTACGGCCTTGAAGTCCCAAAAACGATGGAAGACCTGCTCTTCGCGGCCATGATGCTTACCGAGGACAAGAACAAAGACGGGACCATCGACCAGTACGGATTCGGTTTCAGAACGACCATAGACCATTTCATGACCTTCCTCAGGGCCAACAAAGGCGAAGCTGTCGAAATACTCAACGACGGTTCGGTCAAGGTTATAATCAACTCTCCGCAAGCAAAAGAAGCTCTGCAGCTCATGTACGATATGGCACACACCTACGGTGTCGCTCTCTTCCAGGGTGGTTATCTCGACGCTCCGTTCGGGGACGGTCAGATCGCTATGTTCATCGAAACTATAGCGTCAGCCTCTTACGTTGACAGCGGTTCCAGAGGAAAGCACGGCTGGGCGTGGGCACCGGTTCCGATGTGGGAAGTCCAGGCACCACCGTTCGCCGGGACGGATGTAGTAATGTTTGCCGGCATCACTGCCGAACAGAAGGTCGCCGCATGGAAATTCATGAAGTACCTGGTAAGCCCGGAGATCCAGGCTTACTGGTCGGTGAAGACAGGCTACATGCCGGTTACGCAGCTTGCCCTCGATACACCTCAGTGGAAGGCATACGAACAGCAGAATCCGACCGTTGCCGTTCCGATAAGCCAGATCCCCTTCGGTTCTGTCGATCCGAACGTTGCTCTCTGGGATGATGTGAGAAACGTACTCGGAACGATGGTGGGCGACGTCATCAACCAGAAGAGAACGGTTGATGAAGGTATAGCCTGGGCAGAGCAGGAACTGCTAAGAATTATAGCCAATCAATAAAAAGTGTAGTAAAATCTGGGGAGGCAGTCGCCTCCCTTTTTTATTGTTTAATTGACGAGGTATGGGTCAGTGAAAAAGTATTTTCATTCCTTCAATTTCTACGCTTTTTCCTTTTCGGTACTTTTGTATTTACTATCCTCATCCATAAACGTTAAAGGAGCCGAATGGGGGCTTTCATACATAGAGATCGGGCTGATAAACTTTGGTGGGAGTATCTTTTATGTATCGATGGCCAGCACTTTGGGCAGGATAGGAGATAAAATCGGCTTCAAAAAGAGTCTCTCCATCGGAATGATCGCTATGGCCGTTTTTCTGAATCTGGGTTTTTTCTGGAGAGGTGTCATGGATATAACTCTCTTCGCCTTCGGGATGAACCTCTTCTTCGGCTTTTTCTTTCCGTCTCTTGAGGGTTTGATCTCCAAGGGAGAGAGGAGAGAAGGTATAGACCCTTTGACGACGGTGATACGCTTCGTCCTGTCCTGGAGCGCCGGTAATATCGTCGGTATGGCTCTCGGTCCTTATCTAATTCAAAAGATGCCGAAGGTCGTCTTCATGTTTGGAATCCTTCTCTCCCTTATGAGTTCGGTGATGATTTTCAGAAGCAGGAAAAAATGGGGCGAATCGCTCCCCGGACCTTACAGTGAAAAGCTCAAAAAGCCGATGCCGCAAGCCGACCTTCCAAAAATAAAAGAGTATCGAAGATCTTACAGACTGGCCTTCCTCCTAGCAGGGATAATATATACGAGCGGAATGGCGCTCTTTCCAAAGTTGATTTCGGCCTCCGGTCTACCTCTGGAGAACATAGGATTTTTAACGGTTGGTGCGAACGTCGGAGTCTTTCTCTCTTTTATTTTCATGAGTAGATTCAAGTTCTGGATCGGCAATCCCGGTAAGGCCCTGATACTGATGATGGTAATTTTTTCGACAGCCGTGCTGTCATTTTTCATGCCCCAAACGGCTCCAGTGTTCTTCGCCGTGACTTTCCTTTGCGGCACCACTTACGCGGTGCCCTACATTTTCGCGATCTTCTACGGTCTAAACTCACAGGAAAACGATCATGGCAAGCAAGGAGGAGTGCACGAATCCATGGTCGGCATAATCTTCGGTGTCGGCCCGTTGATAGGAGGGTATTTTCTTCAAGTATGGCCCGATTTGAAAAGCGTGGGCGTCATGACGCTCATACTCATCTCGGTGATATTCATCAATCAGATTCGCTTTATAAGAAAAGTCAAAAGGTGACTCTTCAATCGAAAGTGTTTCGAATACTTCACTGTTAGTCAGCGAAGATCCTTGAACGTACTTAAAGCACGGCAGTGATTTCATTCTAAACATCACCCGTGAAAGGCTGTGTTATAATCGCCTCGAATAGTTTTCAGGAAGGGAGGAAACAAAGTGTCGAGGAAATATGTGTACTATTTTGGTAAGACGAAAGCCGAGGGCGACGCGAAGATGAAGAATCTCCTGGGCGGTAAAGGAGCCAATCTGGCCGAAATGGTTAGACTCGGATTCCCGGTACCCCCGGGCTTCACGATCTCTACAGAAGTCTGCAAGTACTACTACGATCACGGTGAAAAATACCCTGGTGAACTCACCGGCGAGGTCAAAGCGGCAATGGAAATGCTCGAGAAAGAAACCGGCAAAGGCTTTGGCTCTGCCGAAAGACCGCTTCTGGTATCTGTGAGGTCGGGAGCGGCCATCTCCATGCCAGGAATGATGGATACGATTCTTAACCTGGGCCTCAACAACGAGACAGTCACAGGGCTCATAAACGAATCGGGAAATCCCAGGTTCTGCTACGACGCTTACAGAAGGTTCCTTCAGATGTTCGGAGATGTAGTGCTCAAGATAGAGCATTCCGAGTTTGAAAAGGCTCTTGCCAGCGTTAAAAAAGAGAAGGGCGTGAAACTCGATACCGAACTGGATGCCACGGATATGGAAGAAGTGGTTAAGAGATACCTGGAAGTCTACAAAAAGGCCGGCAAAGAATTCCCTCAGGATCCATGGGAGCAGCTTTGGATGTCGACTAATGCTGTTTTTGGAAGCTGGATGAATGAAAGAGCCATCAAATACAGGGCGCTCAATGGAGTGAAGGAGGGTGATCTTCTCGGAACGGCCGTTAACATATGCACCATGGTTTTCGGAAACACCGGGGATGACAGCGGTACAGGCGTTGCCTTCACAAGAGATCCCAACACGGGTGAAAGAAAATTCTACGGAGAGTACCTGCCAAACGCGCAAGGTGAAGACGTAGTTGCCGGTACCAGGACTCCTTACCCGATGACGAGGCTTCATGAGATCAACCCGGCCGCTTACAACCAGTTGCTCGATATCTTCGAAAAACTGGAAAAGCACTACAGGGACATGCAGGATATCGAATTCACGGTCGAACACGGTACGCTTTATCTCCTTCAGACAAGGAATGGAAAGAGAACACCCTACGCGAGTGTGAAGATTGCCGTTGATCTGGTTAAAGAAGGACTAATATCCAAGGAAGAAGCCATAATGAGAGTCACTCCCGAACATATCGAGACTCTTCTCCATCCCTACTTCACTAACGAAACCCTGGAAAGCGCTGAAAAACTTGCCAAGGGCATCGCCGCTTCTCCAGGAGCAGCTTCTGGAGTTATCGCGTTCGACCCCGAGACAGCCGAGAGAATGGTCAAAGAAGAGGGAAAGGTGGTTATTCTCGTCAGACCGGAAACCTCTCCAGAGGACATCGCCGGAATGGCCGCCGCGCAGGGCATCCTTACCTCTACCGGTGGCAAGACATCCCATGCCGCCGTTGTGGCCAGGGGAATGGGCAAGACCTGTATAGTCGGATGCGAAGCAATCGAAGTTGACGAGCATGCCAAAGAAATGAAGGTCAACGGAAAGATCCTCAAAGAGGGAGACTGGTTGAGTATAGACGGTACTACGGGCGAGGTCTTCATGGGAAAGCTCGATTCCGTGAAGCCGCAGGGACTCGAGGGACCTCTAGCTGAAATACTAGTCTGGGCCGACAAAATAAGAAAGCTGGGTGTCAGAACCAACGCCGATACACCTAAAGACGCTTCGATTGCGAGAGGCTTTGGCGCGGAAGGTATCGGTCTTACCAGGACGGAACATATGTTCTTCCAGGAGGACAGGATATTTGCCATGCGTCAGATGATCACTTCCAACACTCTTGAGCAGCGCAAAAAAGCCCTTTCTAAACTGCTTCCTATGCAAGAAGATGATTTCTACGGGATCTTCAAGGCAATGGAAGGCTATCCCGTTACTATAAGACTTCTCGATCCCCCTCTACACGAATTTCTCCCGAAAGAAGACGAAGACGTGAGAGACCTGGCCAAAGAGATGGGAATGGGATATTACGAGTTGAAGGCGACTATTGAAGAGCTCCACGAATTCAACCCGATGATGGGTTTCAGGGGCTGCAGACTGGCGGTAGTTTATCCGGAGATCGCCGAAATGCAGACCAGAGCAATCATAGGAGCCGCAATCAAGCTCGTTAAAGAGGGTATGAACGTAATCCCAGAAATAATGATACCCCTCATAATCGAGCTGGAAGAACTCAAGTACGTCAAAGCCATAATCGTAAAAGCGGCCGATGAAATGATAAGGGAGGCCGGTGTCGATCTAGTTTACAAAGTTGGAACCATGATTGAGGTGCCAAGGGCGGCTATCACTGCCGATGAAATCGCCAGGGAAGCCGAGTTCTTCAGCTTCGGCACCAACGATTTAACCCAGATGACATTCGGGTTCAGCAGAGACGACTATGGAAAGTTCGTAAGTCATTATCTTGAAAAGGGTATTCTTCCCACCGACCCCTTCCAGAAACTCGACAGGGTTGGCGTGGGACAGCTCGTCAAAATGGGTACCGAGAAGGGTCGTTCAACCAGACCGGACCTGAAAGTCGGGATCTGCGGTGAACACGGTGGAGAACCTTCCTCAGTGGAATTCTGCCACATGGTTGGTCTCAACTACGTGAGCTGCTCACCCTACCGTGTACCGATAGCAAGGCTGGCAGCCGCACAGGCGGTCATCAAAAACAGATAATTACTTTCGCCGTGACTCTCGCGCGGGGTCGCGGCTTTCATTATTTTTCTGGAGGTTAGCCTATCATGGCAGAGTTGATCTCAGGGTATTTCGCTCAGTCCGGTTTCACAAATCTGAGCTGGGAAAACATAGTCATGTTCGCAATAGCTTCGCTTCTAATGTACCTTGCCGTAGCGAAAGACGCGGAGCCTCTATTGCTTATTCCGATAGCTTTTGGGATGATAATCGCCAACATTCCTCCCCAGGTGACCGGTGTTTTCGAGCCGGGAACGGGTTTCATGTGGATCCTTCAGCAAGGTCTGGTTCTGGGAATCTATCCTCCTCTTATTTTTCTCGGGATCGGAGCTGTGACAGATTTTTCGTTCGTCCTTGCAAATCCCAAGACTCTTTTCCTGGGTGCGGCGGCGCAGATAGGGGTCTTTGTGACGTTCATCGGGGCGAATCTTCTTGGTTTTTCATTGCTCGATGCAGCGGCGATTTCGATAATCGGCGGTGCGGACGGGCCGACTTCCATTTATGTTGCAAGCGTTCTCAAGTCTCAATATCTACCGGTGATAGCCATAGCCTCCTACTCTTATATAGCTCTGGTCCCCGTAATCCAACCACCGGTTATGAAACTGCTGACCACGAAGAAAGAACGAAGGATAGTCATGGGAAAACAACTGAGAAAGGTATCTAAGCTCGAAAGAATCGTATTTCCCGTTGTATCTACAATAGCGATTTCAATAATCGTTCCACAGTCGCTTCCCCTTATTGGAATGTTGATGCTGGGTAATCTGCTTAGAGAGAACGGCAGAACTAAACGTCTCGTAGAGGCTTCAGGCAAGTACATATCCGATACGGTTATAATACTCCTGTGTGTTTCTGTAGGAGCAAAGGCCGATGGAAAGATATTCTTGTCAGTGGAGAGTATAATGGTAATGGTCCTCGGGTGCGCGGCCTTCATAGTCGCAACGGCTTCGGGAGTACTTTTCGCCAAACTGATGAACCTCTTCTCGACCAACAAGGTGAACCCGTTGATAGGGGCAGCAGGAGTATCGGCCGTTCCAACGGCCGCCAGAGTCGCTCAAAAGGTGGCATCCGAAGAGGATGGAACGAATTTCATATTGATGCATGCCATGGGACCCAATATAGCTGGCGTCATTGGTTCTGCGGTAGCCGCCGGAGTATTTCTTTCTATCATAAAGTAGAGCGGGAGGAATTTTAAATGGCAGGGAAACGGCAATTTCGAGTGAATATCAACCACAACTTCTGCAAGAGATGCGGCATCTGTTACTGGATCTGTCCGACCAAGACGATAACAAAGGGAGAGCTCGGCAAACCTCAGGTACTCGATCACACAACCTGTATCGGTTGTTCCATGTGCGAGAACTCCTGTCCGGATTTCGCCATAGACATTCAGGAGGTAGAGGCGGTGATTGAAAATGCGTGAGTTTGTCCTGCTTCAGGGTGACGAGGCCTGTGCGCTCGGAGCCATCAAAGCCGGGTGCAGGTTTTTCGCCGGATACCCCATCACACCGGCTACCGAGATAGCGGAAACGATGGCAAAGGAACTTCCGAAAGTCGGCGGTACTTTCATACAGATGGAAGACGAGATCGCCAGCGCTGCCGCCATTATAGGCGCTTCGCTTTCAGGCGAAAAATCAATGACCGCAACAAGCGGACCTGGATTTTCGCTGATGCAGGAAGCTATCGGCTACGCCGCTATGACCGAAACTCCCACCGTTATAGTCAATGTTCAGCGTGGAGGACCTTCCACGGGGATGCCTACCAAGACGGCGCAGGGAGATGTCATGCAAGCCAGGTGGGGCACGCACGGCGATCACCAGATCATTGCGATTTATCCATCCAACGTCGAAGAGGTCTATAAGTACATCGTTACCGCTTTCAATTACGCCGAGCTTTACAGAACCCCCGTGATCTTTCTGATGGACGAAATACTTGGCCATATGAGGGAGAGCGTTTATCTTCCTTACGAATCGGAAATGATGGTAGTACCAAGAACGGGTGAAACGGGTCTGGCCGAAGATGATATCTTCCACCCATTCGAAGGCGACGATCAGATGATGGCCACTCCCCTTGTAAAAATGGGAAAATCGAGATTTCACGTTTCGGGGCTGGTGCACGATGAATCTGGCTTTCCAGTGGGCACACCCTCGGATGTTTCAAGGCTCCTCAGACGTCTGGACAACAAAATCCGTTTGCACAGCGACGAGATAGTTATCTACGACGAATTCATGACCGAGGATGCCGAGATCCTGGTTCTGGCATATGGATCGGTGGCGCGAAGCGCAATGAAGGCTGTCAAAATGGCACGCGAAGACAAGATAAACGTGGGGCTTTTCAAACCCGTTACGATCTGGCCCTTTCCGAGCACGAGGTTGAGACAGCTCCTCAAAAAAGTCAGCGCAGTGATCGTTGCCGAGATGAATCTCGGTCAGATACTCTTTGAAGTGTCGAGATTGAACAAACGAGGAGTCAAGCTTGAGCATCTGGGAAAGGTCGATGGCGAGCTCATTACGCCCCAGGAAATATTGGATTCGATATCAAGGGTGAAATCTGAAATAATGGATCTTTGATCGATAGATACGGTTCTTTTCTAGACTCCTTCTGCAGAATAAATAGAATGTTAAAACTTTTGCGAAATGGGTGGCCTCTGTGGTAGAATAACAGCGAAAAAACCCGGAGAAGGAGGAAATCTTAATGGAGATCCTGAAGGTCAGTTCTAAATCAAACCCTAACAAGGTAGCAGGTGCCATTGCCGGAGTAATCTCTAAGAATGAACAGGTGGAGCTTCAGGCCATTGGCGCTGGTGCTGTGAACCAGGCTGTCAAAGCTGTGGCCATCGCCTCAAGATTCCTCAGAGAACAGGGAACGAAAGTGTACATGGTTCCTGGTTTTGTGGAAATACAGATTGGCGAAGAAATGCGGACGGGAATCACTATAAAGATCATCTCAGGAAAAGAAGAAGAGTAACGATACCACAAATACAGAAAAGAGATCGAGAGATCTCTTTTCTTCATTTCTAAACGATTCAAAAATGCTAGAATAGTCAATGAGAAATTTAAAAGGAGGATTACGATGCTTACCGTAAACGATATGCTTTCAATCGCTCTAAAAATCGAAGGGGCCGGTTATTCCTACTACTCGAAACTAGCAGAAAAAACGACTGGAAAAATTAAAGAACTCTTCTCACATCTGGCCGACCAGGAAAGGGACCACGCCAGCAGGTTCAGAGAGATGCTCAAGGATATCGAAAACTTACCGGTAACGGCCGAGTGGGAAGACAACGTGGGCTATCTCAAGTCTTATGCTGAGATTTCGATCTTCCCGAAGATCGAATCCGAAGAGGTGCCACAGAACCTCAACAAGGCTATAAGTGCAGCCATGGAAGTCGAGAAGGACAGCATAATTTTCTACGGCGATCTAGAAACCTTCATACCCAACAGCGAGAGTCTCAAGAAGATTATCGCCGAGGAGAAGAGGCATCTTATTGATCTCGTGAAACTCTACGGCACGGTTTAAGACGGGAATTACTTGTTGCCTTCTGTTCAATTTAGAATTAGTCCCTAAAAAATAACTTAACAAATCTCTGAAACCTTCATCCAGTCTCTCCTGTAGTAATTATTGGAGAGACTTTTCTTTATAATTGCCATACTATCACTTGATTTTATACTACCAGATTTGATAGAATCTCCCTTGATAAATCTCTTAAGGAGTTGCTCAGATGAAACCAGATCCTGTTATCGTCGAAAATCTAGCTCTTGCATCGATTTTCATCGATGGCCATCATGGATTCATAATGGATGGGGTGATCAACCCCGACAGGCATATACTCGAAATCGACACTCTTATGGAAGCGGTGTCGATCGAAAAAACAGTAAATGAATGACCTCACGGATTCCCCGTGAGGTTTTTTTTTACACCGGAACAACTCTTAATACAAACCCATCATCCAGGAGGAGGGATCTTGTGAGCAAAGAAAATTCGTCTTATCAACAGATTCAAGCTCAGGAAGACAGAAGCAAAGGTTTGAACAAAGGGGCTTTGCTGGTTCTAGGTCTTCAACACGCCTTCACCATGTTTGGCGCAACCGTACTGGTACCGTACCTTACCGGTGTTCCAGTCAATGTCGCTCTTTTCACCGCAGGAATCGGAACACTGATTTTCCACCTTCTCACGAAATGGAAGGTCCCGATATTTCTCGGTTCCAGTTTCGCCTACATAGCTCCGATAAACGCCGTTATACTTTACCACGCCAATGTCTCGGACAAATTCCAATCCGTACCGGAGGCGATGGCTGCAGGAGTTTCGATAACACCGGAGATGATCGCTTACGCGACCGGAGGGATCATGATCGCCGGTCTGGTCCAGGTAGGTATCGCGATATTGATCAAGTTCATTGGTGTCGAAAAATTTGAAAAGCTCTTCCCACCGGCGGTTGCCGGCACAATAATCGCAGTCATAGGTCTCAACCTTGCTCCTGTGGCTATAGACATGGCCAGCTCCAACTGGTGGATAGCTCTAGTGGCTCTGGGAACTGCCGTTGTTGTCAGGCTCTACACGAAAGGTTTCACGAGGCTGATTCCGGTTATGTGCGGAATCATAGTTGGATATGTCGTCGCTGCGATCACCGGTAACGTCAGTTTTGCCGCGGTTTCGGAAGCAGGATGGATAGGTGTTCCCGGGTTCGTTCTGCCGAAGTTTTCCCTTTACGCTCTTTCGGTTCTGGTTCCGGTAGCTCTTGCTCCGACGATAGAGCATTTTGGAGATATCTTCGCCGTTTCCGCTATAGCAGGTAAGAAATTTTTTGAAGATCCCGGAGTACACAGAACCCTTGCCGGTGACGGTATAGCGACAGCGGTGGCCGGCCTCCTCGGAGGACCAGCGAACACAACATACAGTGAAAATACCGGTGTTCTGGCCATAACGAAAGTCTTCAACCCTGTGGTGATGAGAATAGCGGCCGTATTCGCGATAGTTCTCTCATTTGTTCCCAAGGTCGGCGCGTTGATACAGTCAATACCTACTTCTGTGATGGGAGGTATTGAAATACTTCTGTTCGGTATGATCTCGGCGGTTGGTATGAGAACTCTCATAGAAAACAGAGTTAAGGTTGACGGCAAGAATTTGACGATAATTGCCGTGATGCTCGTGATCGGTATAGGCGGTGCATCGATCGGGATTGGAAACGTGAAATTCGAGGGAATAGGGCTTGCAGCCCTGGTTGGGCTAATTCTGAATGCTATTTTCATGCTGACAAAAGCCCCCGAAGAATGATGAGAATTTCGCAATAAATATAAAGACGCCCTTGAGGGCGTCTTTTTTTGATATACTATTCGAAAATAAGGGGGTGAAGGCTTTGCTGGAAGGCAAACAGGTCAGGCTCAGAGAATACAGGAAGGAAGACGTGGTTCTTGCGCACAAGTACATAAACGACTTCGAGGTGAAAAGACTGCTTGTTCCCGGTATTCCCTTCCCTATGAGACTGGAAGAGGAGGAAAAGTGGTACGAGAGTCAGAGCGCTTTCAAAGATACCTACAATTTTGCGATCGAATCTCTGGAGAGTGGCGAGTACCTGGGTGGCTGTGGAATCAACGAAGTCGACTGGAAGAACAGTGTCGCGGTCGTTGGTATCTTCCTGGGCAAACCCTACTGGAACAAAGGGTTTGGAAGCGACGCCATGAGTATACTTTTGGGGTTCATTTTCGATCAGATGAACATAAACAAAGTGAACCTCAATGTTTACTCCTTCAACGAGCGTGCCATAGCATCGTACGTCAAATGTGGTTTCAAAGTCGAAGGAAGACTGAGGCAGAGAATTTTCAGGGATGGAAAGTATCATGACGAAGTCATAATGGGCATTTTGAGATCGGAATTCGAACACGGTTGATACATATCGTCTGGACTGCTTCTGATTTGGTGTTTACGTGAGTTTCTCAGGATCATGTCTCCTATAGAATCATATTCTCTTTCTGGCTGAAAGCAAAAAAAAGAGTGGTGCCTTCGCACCACTTTAATCCACATCTCTAAACAAGGGGTTCATTTATGTCAACTCGCTGTTGTTGTGCAAGACTTCTTCGACTGCTGTTTCACTTTTATCCCATTCACAATAAATAACATAACATATGAAATCATATTTGTCAACTAATACGGCGATATAAATTGAATAATTTCTTGAAATGCATAATAATATCACCAATAAAGATTGTTTATCCAGGTAAGTTTAGTGTTGAAAAGCAATAATTGAAAGTATTTCAATATACTCCATCATATTTGCAATAAGTTGATACACGATTTGCTTAACTTCTAGGTAGAGTGTACAATCTAAACTCATGCGTTCTTTTCGCTTTTTTCAAAACGCATTTTTGTCAATCTAGAGTGAATTAGTTGAGATAACAGCACTTTCAAAGACATGCAGTACGTGGTAAACTAAATATAGTACGTGATCCTTACCGTGGAGGAAAAAATGCACTACAGTCTTTTCAAATCATACCTGCAGCCGGCGGAAGCCAAAGAAATCCGAAAGACCCTTTTTGCAATGGCTCTTCCAGCGATAGGAGAAAATGTATTACAGATGCTCCTGGGAATCTCGGACACTGCCTTTCTAGGTCACTACGACTGGAGAATCATGACGGCGGTCGGAACTGCCAATCAGGTGGTATTTATATTTCAGGCAGTTCTCGTGGCCCTTTCTACAGGGTCCATGGTTCTCATATCCAACAGTATAGGCGCCGGCAACAGGGAGAGAGTGAATTCAATAGCCTGGCATGCCGTTTATCTAAGCGTTGCGGCTGGTGTAGTTCTCTCGCTGGGATCGCTCTTCTCCGGACAACTACTCGGGCTTTTCTTTCCATCGAGCGATGCCTTCATGCAGAGTAACGGGAGCCAGTATCTCGGAACCATAATGGCCGGTTTTCCGGCCATGAGTATCATGATAGTTCTCGGGGCTACACTGAGGGGATCGGGCGACACAAGGTCGCCTATGATAGTTGCGGCGGTTGCGAACGTGTTGAACGTTTTTCTGGACTACGCCATGATATACGGCAAGTTCGGTTTTCCTGAAATGGGTGCTTTCGGCGCCGCACTCGCAACTGTTTTATCAAGAATTGTAGGATCGGCGATAATACTTCTCTTGCTCTTCAAAAACAGCAAAATCTCTATGAGTCGAAAGCCGGCAAGGCTCTCAAGATGGATGACCAGGGAAATCTTCTCGATCGGACTCCCGACCTCAATAGAAAACTTAGGATTCTCCACCGGTGTGCTGGTCTTTGCAAATATTCTCTTCATCGCCGGACCACAGGCTTACGCGGCCCACAGAATAGGTATTCAGGTCGAGTCGCTTTCATTCATGCCGGCCTGGGGCATGGGCGTTGCCATAACGGCGATGGTGGGTATCTACAACGGAGCCAACGAACGAAGAAAAGCAATAGGATCGGTCAGACAGGGTTGGCTGATCGCACTTTTGATTTCTTCTATAATAGGGACTACCATAACTATTTTTCCAGATCTCTTCATTTCGATTTTTACCAACGAAAGCTCAATCGTAGAGGCCGGTCGCCTTCCCGTGAGAATAATAGGCCTCTTTCAGGTTGTCATGGGAACAGATTACGCTGTAACCGGTGCTTTGCGTGGTATGGGCGATACATCCTTTCCGATGAAATCCTCTCTCGTTGCCATGTGGTTCATAAGGCTTCCAGTGGGGTTCCTACTGGTGAAGTACTTCAACATGGGCCTTCTAGGTGCCTGGATAGGTATGATGTCGGACATGGCGTTCAGAACATTTCTGAAGTTCAGAAGATTCTATTCCGGTAAATGGGAGAAGACCGCCGATGCTATCCAGAGTCGTTCAAAGAACTTAATTGATAATGAATCCAATTGAAAGAAGACTAAACCTCTCCCTGGCAACACCAACACACGGGTTGCAATGTTTCAGTTGTGAAAGCGTGTAAACAGATATTTCACAGAAAATGAGACAGGTTATTCTCATAAAAGGTATATAATTATTATCTGGCGGTAGTTTCACTTTTTCGGTCAATGGTGCGTAATAAATAGTCAGCTTAAATTTTTTTTAACACATGTTTTGATAAGGATTACGTACCAGATCAAGTGAGAGATACAGACTCTCGTTATGATAATCGAGTTTCATCAGGTCTCATCGTTTCTCAGGGCAAAATGAGGGAAGAGTAAAAAGCAAGGTTTTATGTTATAAAGGAAAGCGGAGTCGTTTTGTTCGCTCGTTGAAGGGTTTCAGCCCATCAATATTATTCGTTATGTATTGTTGCTTCTAGTCAGATGTCGATCTTCTATATTATTTCAGGAGGTAAAACATGAAAAAAACCCTAGTCGTTCTGCTTGCGCTCCTAATTCTCTCGACTACAATGGTATTTGCGTTGGTCACCGGTTCTCCTGTGATTAAGGGACAGCTTCCGTTCCTTCTCACGAACGCCGGACAGGGTCCTGGTGGAAAGATGGCAAGACTTCTTATCTGGCAGTCGAAGGCTATTCAAGAAACGGATTTCGATTACAACGCCGAACCTTTGAGAGACAATCCAAACGATCTCGCCGCGCGTGATTACAAAATGCTTTTCGTTATAATCGGCTCATCTGCGAAAGGGCTCGGCGCATCGGGTATAACGATCGAAGAGGAGATCGCGAGGTTGAACAAAATGATCGTCGAAGCCCAAAAATTGGACCTTTTCATAATCGCGGCGCATATCGAAGGGAAGGATAGAAGGGGAAATCCCGGCAGTGCTGACGAACAGTCCATAGATGCAATTGCTCCTTTTGCAGACTATCTTATTGTCATGAAAGATGGAAATCAGGATGGAAAGTTCACCAGGATAGCCCAGGAAAAAAATATCCCTCTAACGATAATTGATAACACTATCGATTTCATGCAGGTCATCAAGCAGATGTTCCCAACCGAATAGTTAGAAACTATCGAATGTTTTCGGGGGGAGTTTAAATGTATCTTCAAACAACAATTATAGCAATTGTCATGGTAGCAACTTTCGCGCTGGCCAGCTGGAAACTGAAGTCACCCGAGATTTCGATGGTGATTACCGCCATCGTGGGCGCTCTCGTTGGAGGTTTCGGTTTCCCTTCGAGACTGCTGGTCGAAGGAATGTTCACATACTTCGATGTAGGCCTGATATTTCTTACCGCGTCGATATTCATCAACATCTATTCAGAGACCGGTGCAATGAACGCTCTGGTCAGGTGGATCGTCAAACAATTCTACGACAAAAAATGGTTGATGTTGATCCTTCTGGGTATTCTGCTGATAATCCCTGGAGCCCTTACCGGAGCCGGTAGCGTTTCGATCTTCGTGGTCGGGGGTCTTGTCAGCTCCGTAATGAACTATATGGGCTTTTCGAAGAAAAGGATCGCGGCCTTTATCTATCTCTTCGCCATGCTGGCGGCAGTTGCGCCTCCAATAAATCTGTGGGCCATGTTGATGGCGGCACAGGCCAACATGCCATACGTTGGTTTCGGCGTTGTTCTTATAGTTCCAATAATCATAATAGCTGCCTTCACCATACTCTATACCGGACTGAGCAAAACGCCTGGAAGAAAGACGAAAACCGAGATTCTCGAAGAGTTACCACAACCACCGGCCGGGATGAACTGGTTTAAAATCCTCGTTCCTTTCGGTGTGCTCTTAGTGCTTATTCTACTAATGCAGTACGCGACTTTCTATATTCCCGTACTTGGATTGCCTCTGACGTTCATGATCTGCGCCTTCATTTCGATGGGAATGGATAAGGACCGCTGGAAGGTAAAGAAATGGTACAACGTCATGGTGAAGACCGTCGATCAAGTCTTTCCGTTGCTGGGCACCGTTATCAGCGTCGGAGTGCTGGTGAATATCATGACGGCCACCGGCGTGAAGGGATTGCTGGCAATCACCTTTATCACGCTCCCAATGGCATTCATCTACATAACCGCACTTATTTTTGCTCCATTCGCGCAAGGTTCCCTTAGCTATGGAAGCGCCATCATCCTCGGGACCCCGATAATATTCCTTTTCAACTCCATGGGTCTCAACGTAACCGTCACCGCCGCTGCACTCAGCTTTCTCTTCCCGCTTGGAGACTGCCTGCCTCCGTCGAGAATTGTTGGCCGGTTGACAATCGAAACGGTTGGTTACGAAGGTAGTTACATGTCCTTCCTCAAAGCCATAGCCATACCCTGGTTATTCATGGGAGCTATTGGACTGTTGATGTTGTTGTTCCCCAACCAGCTCAGGTTCCTGGTGGTCTATTGATGGAGGTGAGGTGAGAACATGCTGGTCTTTTTCGACACTATAATTTATTATCTGTACTTTATAATGACCGCGTTCTTCGCGTTTCTGCTCTTGAGGAACCTCTTCAAGAGGGAGAAGAGGAAGGCCCTGGTGTACGATATTGTCTATTCTTACGTCATAATCACATTCATCCTCAGAGTAATCGGGATCAAGTGAGGAGAGGAAAACTATGAAGAATTCAGTGTATTTGAAAATACTCTTTCTGGTCCTTTCCGGCATTCTCGGCATTCTCGGAGGCATAGAGTTCGTCGAACTGCGCAACTACAAAGAGACTGTCGTGGTATCAGAGGATTTCACCGAGATGATAATGCTCAGCGAATACCTGCCGAGTCTGAAGGGGACCTGGGGAGATACTCCCATATACATATACGACTCCGGGGTTCCGGGCGGTTCGATGTTGATTCTCGGCGGTACCCATCCATATGAACCCATTACAACCGTTGCGGCCTATGTGGTGATGGAAAACATCAAAGTAGAAAGCGGTAAGGTGTACGTAATACCGCACGCCAACATGAGCGCTTCAACACTCGGTATGCTGGGGAATGCCTATCCAAAGTATTTTTCTGTTGAAACTCCCTGGGGAAGTCAGAAGTACAGAATAGGCGATAGGGGAACCAATCCCCTCGACCAATGGCCAGATCCATACACGTACATTCATTACCCCTCCGGCCAAAACCTCGCCTATCAGGATATTCGCAATCTCAACAGAACCTTCCCTGGACGTGCGAACGGAACACTGACCGAACGGATCTCTTTTGCGATAATGGAGCTCATAAGGAACGAAGATATCGATATCTTCTTCGATTATCATGAAGCCTCTCTCATGTATCCTGTGGTCAGCACATACGTAGCGCACGACGACGCCATGGATATAGGCATGATGGCCGCGATGATGCTCAGCGCAACTCAGTTCCCTATGAAAATCGAAGCCTCTCCGAAGAACCTCAAAGGCCTTACGCACAGAGAAGTTGGAGATTTCAGCGATGCCCTTGCGCTCCTGATGGAAACGCCCGAGCCATTTATCGACAGGGTCGCCGGAAGGATGACAGAAGAGCTCATGGTCGACGGTATCGATGAGTTCGTACAAACCGCCGCCGAGAAGGGCTTAGTTTACTGCGATTACGATATCAAGGAAGGTTTCACGGATCCTCTCGGAAATGTTATTATCGGTGCTCCCCTCGATTACAGGGTTGGGAGACATCTTTCGGGAACTCTCGAAGCTGTGAACTGGATGAATATGTTTTTCCCTGAAAAGGCCCTGGTTGTGTCCTTCCCGGGTTATGCCGAAGTAATGGAAAACGGTACGGGTTATTACCTACACGACCCGAGCAAAGCAGATCCATCGAGAGTTTTTAAGAACTGATTCAATTATCGGGCCCTATAAGGTAAGTATGCACAGCACCAAAACCAAAAGACTTAAGGGGGTAAAGCATGAAAATCAAGTTGAAAGTGCTCCTGTTATTGACCGTCTTCCTGTTCCTTTTGAGCGGGACAGCTCTTACCTGTACAATCATCGCAGTTGGTAAGGATGCCATGGCCGACGGTTCCACTGTCATTACACACAACGACGACTCGAGCGTCGCGGACTTCAGGCTGTGGATAATTCCGGCTATGGATTGGCCCGAAGGTTCGATGAGAGATATCGTTGTCGATTCTCATAACTATATCGATTACGGCGACTATCCTAACGTCGATAACGGCAACAAGGGAATTCTGGTAGGCCAGATCCCGCAGGTTCCACACACATATCGTTATTTCCATTCCAGGTATTCCTTCATCAACGAAATGGGAGTGGCGATGGGCGAATCAACATCTAGCGCCAGAAGAGAGCTCAGAGAAGCCAGAGGCATGATCGATTGCTGGACGATTCAGGATATAGCTCTTGAGAGAGCTACAACCGCCAGAGAGGCCGTCAGAATCATGGGCGATCTCGTCGAGGAATACGGCTGGTACGGCTCGGGTGAAATCATCAATGTGACGGATGGAAACGAAGTCTGGATCTGCGAGTTCTACGGGAGAGATCTCTGGATAGCTCTAAGGATGCCCGATGACTGCGTCTACGTTGGCGCGAACACTTTCCGTATTCGTGACGTGGATTTCGAAGACACCGAAAACGTTATGCATTCTCCCAACCTGATTTCCTACGCCGTCGAGCAGGGCTGGTATGATCCGAACTCGGGAGAACCCTTCAGACCGGTGGATGTTTACGCACCGAGAACCAGAGGCAACATCCGTGAATGGAGAGCCTTCGACCTTCTCGCACCGTCGATGGGGTTCGAATATCTGGAAGTCCACTATCCTCTCTGGATAAAGCCCGATAAGAAACTCACAGTTTGGGACATCTTCACCATCTCCGGTGACTGGTACGAAGGTACGCAATTCGATCTAACCAAGGGATTCGGTGCGGGACCGTTCGGCGATCCTTTCGCCAGCTATACAACCGGCGGAAGACAGAGACCGATCGGAATACCTCTGACGTGTTACCTGCAGATAAGCCAGATCAAGAGCTGGCTACCGCCCGAAATAGGCGCTCTCGTATGGTTCGGCTACGGTGCCGTTGGTACATCGTATCAAACGCCATTATGGCCAATCATGGCTGAACTTCCCGAGTTCTACAGAACCGGGAGCAGGTACGAAATATTCAGAAGAGACTCCGGCTGGTGGACGAGCACTTACGTGCAGGAAATGGCCAGACGCAGATTCAGTGATGCCATCGTAGATTTAAGGAACTTCAGAGATCCCAAGATGGAAGCGATATACAACACTGTACCGAAGATTCAAGAACTGGCTGCCGAAGTCTATGAAACGGACCGCGATGCCGCCATAGCCATAATAAGCGACTACGCATACAACACCGCAGTTGCATGGCAGGCCGACTGGTTGAGGCTCGGAGATATGTTCATGGGTAAATACGCGGCAGATAGGGTGAATTTCGGCGGAACGAACTATCCGAAAGAGTGGAGAGATGCTTTAACGTTCGTTAACGAGAACTTCCCTGCAGAAAAGTAATAATTATTATAATGCAGAGTCTGCAAAGACTCTGCATTCTCTATACTGGAGGTGATATTTGAGGTTTAGCCGAACAGCTCTACATAGCAACTCGGAACATCAAGAAAGTCATATTTCTGTTTTGATGGGGTGATGTACTTTTATGAAGAAGGCATTAGTAGTTCTTATTGTATTCCTCGTAACTCTTGGAAGTGCGGCAATAGCCTGTACCATTCTCGGTGTCGGTAAAGACGCCATGGTAAACGGTTCCACGATAATCACTCACAACGACGATTCGACCAGCGCCGATTTCCGTCTCTGGATAATTCCGGCCATGGACTGGCCAGAAGGCTCGATGAGAGATATCGTCCTCGATTCTCACAACTACATCGATTACGGTAACTACCCCGACGTCAATGTAGGCACCAAGGGAACACTGATCGGCCAGATTCCACAGGTACCACACACGTACCAGTATTTCCACTCAAGATACTCCTTCATGAACGAGAAGGGTGTCGCCATCAGTGAATCCACTTTCTCCATCGACACAAGCACAGATTACGGTAAGGAAGTAAGAAAAGTCCTCTGGACTGACAGCATGGGCATAATCGATTGCTGGACGGCACAGGATATCGCTCTTGAGAGAGCGGCAACTGCAAGAGAGGCCGTCAGAGTTATGGGCGATCTCGTTGAGCAGTACGGCTGGAGCACCGTCGGTGGCGGCGGAGAAACTATGACCGTTGCAGATGGCGAAGAGTGCTGGATAGCCGAGTTCTACGGAAGAGATGTATGGGTCGCGGTCAGAATTCCCACCGACCACTTCACAGTGGCGGCCAACAGGGCCAGGATCATGGAAGTTGACCTCAACGACACAGAAAACGTAATGGCCTCTCCGAACATCGTATCCTTCGCCGTTGAGCAGGGCTGGTACGATCCCGCCTCCGGTAAACCGTTCAACATAGCGGAGATCTACGCTCCAAATGACAACCTTTACGCGACAAGAAGAGAATGGAGAGCCTTCGACATTGTGGCACCGTCTCTGGGTCTCAGTCCTCACGACGTGAGGTTCCCGCTCTCTGTAAAACCCGAAAGACTTCTCACAGTTCACGATATCTTCGTTATCAAGGGCGATTACTACCAGGGTACGGAATACGACCTTACGGTAGGACCGGCCGCCGGTCCCTGGGGCGATCCTATCAGATACGCCAACACAAGTAGAACCGGAACATGGGAGAGAAGCATCAACATGCACAGAACCTGCTACGTCCACATCGGTGAGACTAACTCCGCCTATGCCGATCCATTCAAGGGCGTTGCATGGTACGGTTACGGCGCACCGGATACCGCATACATAGTCCCACTTTGGCCCATCATGAGAGACCTACCGAAGTTCTACGAAACCGGAAGCAGATATGAAGAGTTCAGAAGAGACTCCGGCTGGTGGGTAAGTTCCTATGTTCAGCAGATGGCTGAGCTTCACTACAACCTCGCCATCCAGGACATAAGAAACTACAGGGATCCCAAACTCGAAGTTCTCTACAAGTTGACACCGCAGGTCCAGGCAATAGCGACCGAGATGTACAAGACTGATCCGGAAGCTGCCATCGACTTCGTTTCCAACTACGCGTTCATGAACGCGGTAGCATGGTTCGAAGAGTGGAAACTCCTCGGCGACAGACTCCTCGGTAACTACGCTCTGGGTTATGTGAATTTCAGAACCGCAGCTTACCCCGATTGGTGGAACGAACTGATCGGTTACGGTTTTCCAGAGAGATAATAGATAGACGGAGCTTCAAAGGCGGCCGATGGGCCGCCTTTTTCTTTTGGAAATTCCCTGGTTTGTGGTAGTGAGTATCGATTCATTGTCGAAAAAAAACTGCATTCCAAACAGTAGAAAACTCACGGGAGTTGTGATAACATCGGTCAGTATAGAAGAACCTGAAAGGAGTGGCACGGGTGCAGAACATTGAAAAGATACTCGATCTTGTCGAAGAACTGTTTGATGAACTTGAGAATACTGATGTTCAAGATTTATTCGAATCCCTTCCAGACATGGAACAGGACGAAGTCGTTGAGCTCAGATCAAGCATCGAAGATTGGGTTGACGGTCTCGACGAGGTAATCTCAAGACTTCCCGAACTTCAATCTTCGATAGTGGAACTCAAAGCCGATCTCGAAAGATTGAACGATTCCGTAGTGGAGCTTGAAGAGGATTTCGACGAGGAATAAATTGCATGATGTGGTAAGGAGGCCCTTCGTGGCCTCCTTATCATTTGTTTTTGAGCCTTGAAGCTATCGTGGCAAGATACTTTCCCTGTTCAAAAGCCAGTTTCAGTTCGGCCTCGCTCGGCTGTCTCCTGCCGTCGCTTCCGGTAAGGGTCGATGCGCCGTATGGACCTCCTCCCGACACTTTCTCCACTTCGAACATCTCGCTGTGAACGTAAGGCAGTCCCAGCAGAATCATACCGTGGTGGAGCAACGTGGTGTGAAAACTGAGTATGGCCGCTTCCTGACCGCCGTGCTGAGTCGATGTCGACGTAAAGACCGTCGCGGGCTTTCCAACCAGGATCGCTTTCGACCAGAGTGAACCGGTGGAATCCAGATAGTTGCGCATTTGAGAGGTCATCATACCGAATCTGGTCGGAGTTCCAAAGATAAGACCGTCCGCCTCGGATAGAGTTTTTAGGTCGGCAACGGGGAGATATGAAAAACTCTCCACCGATTCGACGGCCTTCATCTTCTCGAGTATCTCCCTGCTCAAGGTTTCCGGGACCCGGTAAATCTTCACTTCTACTCCCTCAACGGATTTTGCTCCCTCCGCCTCGGCCAGAGCCAGTTTGTATATGTGACCATGTATAGAGTGGAAGATCACATTAATCTTAGTTGTATTCAAAGCAATTACCTCCAATTGATATCCATTATATTGTGTACAATATAGTATAACATCGAAAATCGCTTTTGTGAAGTCGCCTTCGAGTTTCGGCTCGCTCATATCGGTTAGCTTGAATTGACCGCTTTAAAGAGCGCGGTCAGATCAATTGACAGTCAACGTCCTCAAGTTCCTTTAGTAGTCCCGGATCGAAGATATTGCGTACCACGAATTCCGCTATTAAATTCTCCGGAGCGTAATCGTAGAGTTTATCGCCGAACAGATCGTACATCTTTCTCAGCCGGCCCGGTTCCCCCATTAAAAAAAGCGACAGGAAAGTTTTCAGCTCTGAATGGTCCATTTTTGCAAGCGCCAGTAACATATCGGCCAGCTCCTCGGTGCCGAGTTTATCCTTTATCTTTACATCTCGCCAATTCGAAGATGTCCGCTCGACACCGAACACGGCCTTCAAACAGGTAACGAGGAAAATGTTGGACATATCTCCCGCGTAAGTGATTACGGTGTTTCCCTCTTTTTCTGAAATCAGCCTGATCCTTCCGTCCGCCACGACGTCGCGGGAGATTTCTTCCAGCCTCTTGTGGGTTCCCTCTGATAGCAGGGTTTCTTCGTAGTCAGGAAGATCGATCATCGCGTTCATTATTGAACGGGCAAAACTCTTCGTGACCGCCGAAGATCCACCAAGCCAACCCGGCAGCCTTCCCCCGCGTCCGGGAACCACATGAACGACTCTCTCTTTCCGATCGATTTCTCTTACAAGGTAAGACTTTCCACCCAGTATGAACGAATTCTCGCCACCCTCGCCCTCCTGTCCATTCAGTATCAGCGGATGTATTCTGCCGATCTCTTCTCCGGAAAGCACCACGGAGTATTCCAGGGAACCGGGAAAAAGAACAACGAAATCCATCTTTGATCGGCCACTACCGAAGATTTCGGCAGCGGAGGCCCCGGGAACGATCATGCCGTCGCGTTCGGTCAGAAACTCTCTTTCTATTAAGTGATCAACCAGCATTTTGAAGTGATCTCTGCCCACTCGGGTGAAGGGAAAGGCTCTTTTGAGGAAGTCCAGATCCCCGGCACTCAACAAGCCCCTCCAGTACGAGAGTCCTATCAGCTGATGAGCCAGAAGCTGTGGATAGAAGTCGATTGGTTCTACAGGTTCCACTGTATTTTCGTCCAGTTTCTTGAGTATTCCAAGGAGGTTGTAGCAGCTCTGACTGTCGTTTACGAAAACCGTTATTTTTGACTTCCCTTTCTTACGTCCCGACCGTCCGGCCCTCTGGAGAAAGGAGGCGGCCGAAGAGGGAAGCTCGAGAAAGACCACCCTGTCGATGTCGCCTATATCGATTCCCATCTCGAGAGTCGAAGTCGCGACCACTGCCCTCAGGTCAGAATTATTCTTGAACTCATCTTCGATCTGGCCCCTTTGAGATTTCGATACAGAGCTGTGATGTACCGGAACATTGAGTCCTAGCGACTTCGCTATCGCGGCGAACTCTTCGGCTTTCGATCGGGAGTAAGAAAAAACGAGTATCTTCTCTCCGGTTCCCTTCAAAAGCTTCAACAGATAATCGACGGGTTCGATTTCTCCGTCTGTGAAGACCTCTATGCTCCTGGAAACCTTCTTGCCTTCGGCGACTATCACGCCGCGCCTTTCGGAGCTTCCGCTCAGCCATTTCATCATCCTGTCCGGGTTTCCCACAGTCGCCGACATGGCTATCCTCTGGGGGTCGGCCTGCGAAAGAACTCTCAATCTTTCCAGAATCGACACCAGCTGCGCCCCGCGCGGCGATTCTATGAAAGCGTGAACCTCGTCGATGATGATGAACTCTATATTTTCGAACAGACAGGCATTTGAACCCGAAAGAATGCCTTCAACCGATTCGGGGGTAGTTACCAGAATCGAAGAGTTCTTAAGAGCACTTTCCTTGTCCCACCTGGAGAGATCGCCGTGCCACTTGCCCACGAAGAGGCCGAAAGGACTCAGCATTACCTCGAGTCTGGAGGCTATGTCGTTTATGAGAGATTTGAGCGGCGCAAAATATATGCACTTCAGGCCGGCCTCCGCATCCAACAGCCTGTTCAACACCGGAATCATGACAGCTTCGGTTTTGCCAGAGGCTGTGCCCGCTATTAAAAGTATATTATCGCCATCGAGAATCGGCGAGATAGTCTTGCCTTGAATCTCTCTGAGCTCTTTCCAGTGGAATCGATAAGAGAGGAGATCCAGAATCTTCTGGTCAATTCTCGGATCGATTACCAGAGTTCATCTACCGCCTTCACCGGCTTTTTATCAGAAGACTCCGGTTTTCGACCCTGACGCATACTATCGAGGAACTCAACTGTCAGTTTGGTCACTTCTCTCGTGGTGGGTCTTATTTTGCCATCCACTCCGGTGTACTGCTGTTTAAGAGACTTCACGAGCAGCTCTTCGATTTCCTTTCCACCGTCGAACGAATAGCATTCTCTGTAAAGCTTGATCAGTTTTCTTGCCAGCATCTTAAATCCATCGAGTTCAAGAGGCTTGAGCGAAAGAATCAGGGACTTTCCGCTGTCATCGCCCGTGATGTTCTTCATCCTGTCGTACAGAGCGTGGTACGAGGCTATTCCCCTGTTTTTGTTCTCGAACCATACATCCGTTCCCAGCCACAGGAAGTAGGTGCGTTGAAGGAATCCGGCCGAAAGTCTGTCGATTATCTCTCTTAACTGGTTGAAAGTGCGCTCTCTAACATCGCGCCTCCTATTCATTATGCTCTCGAGTTCATCCATTATAACTACCATCCCGGGAACCTGTAGCGTGTCCATGAGGGAAGTGAAGGATCTCAGGAAATTCCATCCGTCGTCCTGAAGAAAATGGTAGATACCACGTTTTTTCATGGATCTTTTGTCAATGCTGTCACCGACGAGATAGGCGTAAAACTCCTCTGTTGTCTCGCCTTTTGCCGTGCTAACCACATAAGCTGCGCAGAACTGCGAGAACATTCCGCCGGGATCGTAGTGGTCTCTCTTCGAAAGGTACTCCTTCACAGGCATTATCTCTTCGGCCGGTATTTCCTGATCCTTCAACTCTTCGATGATCCTCTCAGCCCAGGCGCCCAGAAAGATTTTCAGGGGATTTCCGCTTATACCGACCAGAGACATATTTTTCATGACAGACCTGAAGAACTCGTCCTGCTTGTGTAGTGTGTCGTAATCCTTTTCGGCAAGACTGGAGATCATCATCCCTTTCTCTCTGGCCAGGTACTCGGCATATCTGGCGAGGGTGGTCTTTCCCAGCCCGTACTGGCCCAGAAAGACTCGTACTTTGCTCCTGCCTGTGAGTATATAGTCGATATCGTTTTCTATCTCGACCTGATACTTGTCTCTACCCGTGAGGATCTCCTTTATATAATCGACCGGAACGGCCGCTCCGGCCCTTATCGCTTCGAACATCGGATGGTAATCCACTGGTAGCTCTCCTTTCGCTTAGCTTTCAAAAGAGAATTTCTTCTTGAGAACGTCCTTAACCCTGGAATCGAAGTTACGACCCCATATGACCCGGGGCTTCTCGCCGCTAATAACCTCGATCAGAGGCTTTCCACCGGTTGTAATCTTTGGGGCGACTACGAAAACGCTCCAGAAGCTTAGACCGAGTTCTTCGAGTGTGTACTCCCGTTCCGGTTCACACGCCAGAATTTTGCAAACCGTCTGTAGCGTCTTTCCCGAAAGCGCCTCTATCTTGTTCTCAAGTTCCTTCAGACTATCCGTTTTCTCTCCGGCTACCGGCAGCTTTTCTTCAGCGATTGTTCCGACCTCTTCTGTGGTCATTTCGGGGAAGTAATAATGCAGGACGGTTTCACGATTGCTTTTCACGGACCACTCCAATTCATAATGGAGAGAGTTTATCTTCTCCACCAGTTCCCCGGCTAGCGTGAATGGCTTCTTCTCTTCGACCGCTTCCGGCTTATCGATCGTGGCAAGGATCTCGGGAAACCTCTCGATTGCCGGCACGACCGATACATCAGGGTTCTGACTTCCGATGTTTCTCTCATCCGATTCGTGAGTCCTCTGCTTGGCTTTCAGAGAGGCTGGAAGTCCGTTCTGCGGATACTCCTTCCAGCTTCCCAGTATGGCGGCCTCCTTCAAAAATTCCAGGAACAGCTTTGCAGTTTCCTCTTTCGCGAAGAAAAGCTTCAGAAGCGGTGTGCCGAAGCCCTTTGACAGTATCGTAATCACATAATATACGAAGCATTCAACTCTTTCGTTGTTTTTGGCCTCTCTGTCCTGACCGCCACCGGGAAGAAGAAATTTCCAGATGTATCCGGCGAACCTGGCATCTTTACTGTCAAGAAAGGCCTCTTTCGAAATTTTCAGCTCGTTGAAATTGCAGTTTATGTTTTCATATGGAAAGGTCTTCGCCGCTTTCTTCAGGCCACTGGAAGTTACGTTCAATTCATCTATGGAACAGAGCGTGTAGGAACCTTCCTGATCGTCGCTGCGCACTATTTTGAAATCGGTCCTTATCGCCGAATAACGCACCGTCTCGCCAGCGTGGGAGAGGGGATCCTTTATCTGTTTCTCCTCCACTACTGTCCAGCACGTCTGGCCAGTCATGGATCTTTGAAACAACGCTATCAAACCGGCTCCTATCTTTTCAAAGTACCAATGTCGCGATTGTTCCCAGTGAGTTTGCAAAAGACCGTACCTTGTCCTTGCATCCTTTACACCCTCGAACCACGCCTCCAGCGAAGGAATCCTCTGCATTCCCTTCTCCAGATACGATACGAAGACTCCTTCCGGTACAGTGAACCACTGTAGGTAGCTCGAGGAGTACTTCTGCAGTTCGTGAATCACCGTTTCAACTCTGGAAAGCTGGACGGCTATTTCGCTTTCTTCCGGTTCTCCTGCCGCCAGGAGGATCTGGTTTTCTATGAAGCTTTCCATTCCCTCCGGTCCGGGCGGGAATTGCTCGAGAAAATCCACCATATCTTCCTCGATCGATGGCAGGAAGGAACAGCGCAGCTTGAAGATCGATGTAACCAGGTTGTTCAAAGAAAGCTTAACGGCGTACTGGCTGAACTTCTTCTTCACTCTCTCGTAGAGAATCTTCAGCTCTCTCAAAGCGGAAAACAGATCCTTATCTCCCTGCGAGATGTGCGTAGCGTAGTGGCCGATGGTCTTCTCGAACATGTCCGGCGCTTCTTTGAAAAGCGAGTAAAGATCTACGAAACTATCGTTGAAATCCTTCTGAAACAGGGCTGCATCGAGAACGGCCTGCGATAGATCGGCAAGCTTTTCCGACTGAGAAGCAAGGACATCGCCCCCTGGTCCCCTGTATAGAAAAAGGAATTTCGGCTCGAACAACTTGCCGAAAATCGAGAAAATGGACGGAGCCCTGGAAGCTATAATTGCTGCAGACTGAGTTTCGGCTATCACTCTCCAGCCTTTCCCCTCGAAACTCTCATCGGCTTTTTCAAAAACATCAACCGCCGAAAGAAACCCCTTTAACCCGCGATCTTTTAAATCAGACAAGACTGTCCCTCTTTTCGATCATCATCCAGGTTGATTATACTACACTTATCTTTGCCGCTTTCGAACAACTCCCACAACACTCACAGGTCTCCGCCAAGATCTCGCTCGATTCTCTCGGCTATATCTAGCAGTTTTTCCGCAATAAAGGCTTTGTTCTGGCAGGCTCTAGAAAATCTGGTGTCTTTGCGCAGAGCGGGAATGCCCGCGCCCACTAACTCAAGCCTGTTTATGGCCAGAAGGAGATAGGCTCCGTCAAGAAGACGCTTTATCAACCTTGAGGTTCTATCGTTCGAAGAATCGTAGAGATCGCGCTCGAGGTCTACGAAGAGAAAACCGATGGATTCGAGAATCACTCTGAAAGAGAAAAGCAAAATGCTCTCAAGGCTATCCAAGGGAAATTCTTCGAGCCTTTTCAAGTCAGACTTCACCTGCGATAATGCGAGTCTGGATCGTTCCTCCTCACCCAGGTAAGCCTGGAGTTTTTCGGTGGTGAGACCGAAAAGATCGGCTATCTCATCGGCCCCGCGTCCATTGGCCAGAAGTTTGCGGAGATACTCTCTCTTGCTCATTGTATCACCCCGATACAATTATATCTCTCAAGTCGTCAGGTTTCAGCGACCAGAGTAAGGTTGAGACCACCACTCTCGAAAGCGAATACTTCGATAGTGGTTTTGTAATAGACTATAGACGGAGGTGGTTCTATGAGAAAAATTCTGCTGGCTGTCTTTCTCATTACCGCCATTTTTGTATCGGCAACGGATTATTTCTTCGGGCTTGGCTTTCAGGGCCTGGTCAATGTGAATCACACGGACGGTGAATGGCGCATCAGTATAGTGCCTGTCACATCCCTTTCAAGCGGCGGTGTCGAGTCTGGCGGCTTCGTTTTCAATGTGTTGAGAGATCGGGGCTTCGCCTTGGTGTCGAGGTTATCCCTGAAACCGGTTACACATGTGCACACTTTCCACTGCGAGGCGATAGATGTTAACGCAAAGACGCTCGAGGTCTTTGTGGCCGACGGAACACACGGCTTGAAAATCTACAAATTCTACGGCCCACGCCTTTACAAGCTGGTTCAGACCCTGCCGGTCAAAGGCTGGGTGAACTCCCTAGCCTATCACGAAAACTCCATACTCGCGGGAACGGAAGTTGACGGACTTTTCCTTTTCAAGCGTGGCCCTGAAGGATTCGAAGAGATTCAGCGACTCTTTCCTTCGGGAATCGACAGGGTGGAAGCGGGTATTACTGTACGTGCGATCGTCGCTTCCGGCGAAAGGTTCTTCGTCGCCGCCGGAAGTGAAGGCGCACTGGTGCTCGAGTTTTCCGACGGGCTTCTTCGAGTAACGGGAAAACTGACTGCCAATTACGCGCTCGATGTTGCTGTTAGCGAAAAATACGTCGCCGTTGTGGAGCCTCAGGAAAGTACGATATCTTTCTTCGACGTTCTCGATCTCAAACCGATCACATCGCTCGATTTCGACGCTTCGCCGGTTCAAGCGGTAATTGCAAAAAACTGGGAAGACGGTAAAGATTATCTCCTTTGTAGGTTCAGCGATTCGGTGTCTATTATCGAAATGGGCGCCTTCCAGGAACTTTTCAGTATGAAAGGCGCCTTCTTCGGTATAGTGAAACCTGTGTACGGTATAGATTAACCCTTTCTAGACGAATAGAGAGAGGCGCCACTCACAAAGTACTTCGAAAGAGTTATGAAGAGTATCAGAATGGGGATACTCGCGATTGAAGCCGCCGCCATCATGGCTCCCTCGTTGGTATGTTTCTCCATGGCGAACTTGACTATGTACAGAGGTATCGTCTTCATCTCCTCGCTCTGGGATATCAACAGCGGCCAGAGCAAGTTGTCCCACTGGCTCCTGAAGGTTAGGATCGCGAGAGTGGCCACGGCCGGCGCGCTGTTGGGCAGTATTATCCTCCAGAAAATGCTCAGTTCTCCCGATCCATCTATTCTCGCCGCATCCAGTATCTCGTCGGGGAAGGTTATGAGATACTGCCTCATCAAGAAGATACCGAAAGCATTGGTCAAAAACGGCAATATCAGTCCTATGTAGGTATTCTGGATGTTCAACGAAGTGGCCACCAGATAAAGCGGTATCATGATCGCCTCGAAGGGTATCATCATTGTCGCCATGATCAGTAAAAAGACGAGATTTCTTCCCTTGAATGGGAACTTCGCCAGTCCATAGCCGGTGAGGGCCGACAGCAAGACGGTCGTGACCGACACCAGACCTGCCACGATGAAGGAGTTCAATATATTACGGGGGTATATGTAGCTTCCGTCGTTCCCTCTTATCGCTTGTGCGTAGTTGTCAAGGTACAGCTCTTCGGGTATCCAGCGATAAGGCATCTTGACTATATCCCTGGCGGGCATCAACGAAGCGGTGAACATGAAAACTATGGGAGATAGTATCAACAGTGCGGTGGCTATGAGAAGGGCCCAAATTATTACATCCACAAGCAAAGATTGTCCTTTAATTATCTTCACAATCCACCTCACATATAATCTACTTCTCCACCCGACCTGCTGGCTTTGAATTGAAGCCAGGTGAAGAAAAGCATTATGATAAAGAGAATGATACTCATCGCGCTGGCTCTTCCGATGTTGTGATCTCTGATCGCCGTGTTGTAGATATTGAGAGTGATAACGTTTATCGGCTCCAGCGGAGCCCCCGACTGCGTGAACAGGTACTGGGTACTGAAAGTCTTCAGGCACTGCAACATAGACATTATCGAAACCAGAACTGTTGTAGGTTTTAAAAGAGGTATCGTTATATGCCAGAAGTCCTTCCACCCGCTTGCGCCGTCTATCTTTGCCGCTTCGTGCAGACTCTGCGGGATACTCGCCAATCCCGTGATGTATATTATTGTGAAATAACCTATATACTTCCAGAAGTAAACCAGTATCGTCGAAAACCTCACCATGTTAGCCGATGCCAGCCATTTATAATCGACGCCCTTAGTTCCCAGTAGAAAATTAGCGCCCATGTTGGCCAGCCCTCTAGGATCCAATATCAGCAACCATATCGCCGCGGCAACAACGGAGGAAAGGACGGCCGGTGAATAGAAAGCCATCTGGAAGAACTTCTGGAATCTCTTCCTGGACATTATGAAGGCCGCAAGCAGAAGGCTGAAGACCAGTATGGGTATAAAAGTTCCAAGTGTGAAGATGAAGGTTGCCTTGATCGAGTTCCAGAAATCGGGAGATTTGAGTAGATATTCGTAATTCTCCAGTCCAATGAAAGTAGGGGGCCGCAGCGAAAGCAGCCTTTTTCTGAAAAGACTCGTATACAGGGCGTTCACTATCGGATAAAAGGAAAAAACTGCGAAGAAGGCCATCGACGGTAACACAAAAAACCATCCCCACCGGGCCTTCTTGTGCTCTATTCCTTTCTTGAGAATGCGCCTCAAGGGTGAACCCACTCCTTTCGCGAAAAGAATAAACGGCCCGCCAAAGCGGCGGGCACGAAATCAATCATCAATACTGGTCGTCGAGGACTTCCTGAACCTTTCTTCTGAGCGCGTTCAACGCGTCTCGAGACGAGGCGTTGCTCAACATGACAGATTCTACGGCCTCTTTTACTAGTGACTGTATCTTCGCCGAGTATTCGGAGAAATAAACAACGGTCGATTTCTCAAGGTCGGAGATGAATACGTCCGAGTAGGGATAATTCTTGAAAGTGTCCGATTCCAGCAATTCATTCGTCGGCTGTATTATCGCTACTTTATCAAGGTATTCTTCGGGATGGCTCAACATGAAGGCAATGAACTTCCATGCCATCTCCTGGTTTTCCTTCGGCTTCTGAACATTCACCATGTAGTAGTGGCCGTAGTAATGAGCCGGCACGTAATTCACGGCGTTCTCGAACTGCGGGAAGGGGACTACCATCCATTCGCGGCTATCGTAGAAAGCTGGATTGTCGGCCTTGATCCTTGCCAGCTGGTAGAGACCGGTTGTGCACATTCCTATATCGTTGTTGTCCATGTTGAAAAGGCTTCTGGCGTTCTTGTAGGTTGGAGATCCCAAGTTAAGACCATTCGGTCCCCACGCGGCCATGAAGTCGAGGAACTTCAACCAGGCCTCGTCATTGACAATCGCCGTTTTACCGTCGTCGCTTATCAGCTTTCCACCAAGCTGCTCCACCATGGGGATGAAAGCGACCAGATAATACGGATACCTGAAATCGAAACCTCTTCTAGTTATTATTTGACCTTCTCTGATGGTTAGTTTCTCGGACACTTCGACCATCTCTTCCCAGGTCTTCGGATAGTCCTTTTCCGGGTCGAGTCCGGCATCTTTGAAGACCTTCTTGTTCAACAGGATACACCAGTTGGTTATCTCCAGAGGCAGACCGTAGATCTCTCCCTCAAAGACTACAGGGTCAAGCGTGCCTGGAAGGTAAGCGTTTATCAGGGCCTCTTTGTTTTCGTATCCGGCAGCTTCATAGTTGACCGAGGCCACGCGCTGGTTAACTATATAAGCATACTCATCTTCGATGGACATATTGAAGATGTCCGGACCCTGATTCGCCGCAAATGCTGTGAGAACAAGCTCCTGGATTTTTGTGGAAGATTGTGTCACTCTCTTGATAACCACATCGGGGTACATTTTCTGGAACTCTTCGATGTAGCGGTTTTCGATCACAGTTCTGTTTGGATCCTCGTGAGTCCAGAACTGCAACTCGATAGTTTTTCCAACAAGCAACGAAATCGGAATGACAAGACAGAGAAACATGACAAAGAAAGAACGCCTATTCATAAAAACACCTCCCGTAAAGTTGGGGTAAAGTACCCCGTATCTCTATAATACAACTCTAGCGATCAATTACGAAAAGCGTTTATAGGCTTTTCGAGTCTTTGGGAGGCTTTTGAATACTACAAATGAGGTGTTATGATCAATTGCTTAAACCGGCTACGACTTCTTGCAGTCATATAGTCAGGATAGGGAGGTGTATCTTGTGAAGGTTACAATTTTGATCACGGTTCTGATCGTTTCTACCGCGCTCCTCGGGAGCAGTTTTCTGGTGAACATTACTCCGCTGGAAAGCGATCAACCCTTTCAGTTTCAGAACCAGGCAGGCAGCAGGACTTCCAGCATCGGATACACAGTGATTTCCAACACCGATTCCGATAGCACGATCATCGTTCTTGGAGGATGGCTCTTCAAACCCTCGGGTGAAGAAGAGACACTTGAAACCTCTCTGGAGATATATTCGGAAAACGATTCCTATTCGAAGAAACTGACGCTCGTCCGGGAGGGAATGTACTACACTCTGAAACCGCTGCTCGTATCATATCCCTCTGGATACTCGTTGAAAGTTATGGGGATCGAAGCCATGATCTCCGCAGATGGAGGCGAAGATATGACAGTGGTGAATTACCTTTTGGTCGATCTGGTTGCTAAGGATAGGCTTTCCGCCGGAATCGAAATTGGTCTGGAAAAGGAAGGGAAGTTCGTAGAAACACCGCTGACCGGAATTGAGCCTGTCGTAATAATCAAAGCCGGTTCAAAGCCGACCGGAGGTTACCAGCTATCGATACAGAACGTAAAACTCTCCGGCGACCAGATACAGGTACAGGCAAAGTTGAAGAGTCCCGGCAAAAACGATTACGTCACACAGGCTTTCACCTATCCGTTTATCGCTTTCAGGCTACTGGATTTAATGGTCGGAGAGTACAGAATCCTAGTGAATATGGATGTCGAAGTCGATTCTTCGATAGTGAAAACTGAGCAGTTCTCGGGCACCTTCTACGTCGATTGAGTGAGTCTGTCTATTCTCCTGACGTATCCGTCGGCATCGAACTTGCGCCTTAAACCGGCCGAATTCATGTACCGAACTTTACCGGTGACTTTTCTCTCGGCCCATGCCCTGTCGTGTTTTCCAAGGCACCACATGATGCCGGCGTAACCGTTGGGATCGCGACCGTCAAGTTCGTATTTGTCGTTTAGATATACAGCCGTGTCAAGTGCCGCTTCCGGCGATTCGCTCCACTCAAGTATCTTTTTTCCCCAGTACATGCGCATGTACCCGTGCATCTTTCCGGTGAGCGCCATCTCATTTTGAGCCGCATTCCAGTAAGGATCGTGCGTGGAGCGACTCTCGAATTGTTCTCTAGAGTAAATGTACTCCCTCATATCTTCCCTGTGTTCGTTCAGTGTCTTTTTCGCCCACACCGGCAGACCTTCAAAGCGATCGTAGTCGGGATTATACAGAGTGAAATTCATACTCAGCTCCCGCCTGACTATTAGCTCTTCCAGATAGGCCTCTGCGCATGGCGATTCTCTTTCGGTGATCTTCCTGGCAATATATGAAGGCGATATCTGACCGAAATGAAGGTACGGACTCATATTCGATAATGCATCGCTGTTCGGGTCGTTCCTCTCCCGGCAGAAGATATCAATTTTGTCTCTCAGAAAGCTCTCCAGCATCTCGATAGCCTGCGAAGTTCCACCTTTGAAACTGGAAACCGCCGGAACATCGTCCACGAACTTCAGATCTTTCAAACAGGCCGATAGAGAAACAGTCTCGAAGTCTTCTACACCAAGACCCTTCAAACGACGACTTTCGACCGGCCGGCTTTCCGGGTAATCAATAAGGAGACGACTTATCTTCGGCCTAATAGTGGCCGCACTGAATTCTTCTTTTCTGCTTACCTGTCCAACTGGCACGATAACGTTACTCTCTACAACGAAAAAGGGGGACTCCACTCTATGGGCGATCCTCTCTCTCCAGAACTGCTGGTGCCTGAGATATCCGACATCCGACACCAGAACCGATGCGTTCTTAGCAATTTCCAGAACCTTATCCACAGGATTTCCGGCCTTCAAGAGAAAGGTGATTCCCCTTTCTTTCAGTCTTTTTTCCGTTTCTTCCAGACCCTCCAGCATGAAAGTGAAGCTCCTCCGGTTGGCCGAAGGGTATTCGCCGTGAAGAACGAATAAAACGAGAAGCGGTAAAGAAAGGTAGTTCGAGATTTCGCAGGCATAATCGAGTGCGTCGTTATCAACCGCTCTCTGAGAAGCCTGCATCCAGTAGAGCACGAATCTCCCCGTTTTCGAAGAGATGTTGTTTGCTTTGTGAATGCCCTCTCTTCTCATGCCGACGTCCGGGGCTTCATTTCAAAGCCCTCCCTTTCCCCGAGTCGCTTATTTCCACAAGCTCTTCGGGGTACGGTTCGAAAAAGGTCTGCCTCGCCAGGTACTCGTTCTCGAAGGCAACTACGTACGATTTCAATATATGGAGCGGAACGCTCAGGGGGATTTTAGCCTGGCGGTATCTTTCCAGAGAGTCCAGGAAGAATTTCTTCTCCGACGATGAAAGATATCGTGAAAAGTAGCCCAATCCATGCATCAAAACATTGATGTGAGATGTGTGTTTCGGCGGCGTTGACATCGCACGGTAGAAGTGTGGCGCGTATCGATCGAAGACTTCGTTCAGATCTTTCTTTTCTAGATTTCCGGCTATTCTCCCCATAGCTCTCATCTCGTTTTGATTGTAGGACATGAAGAGTAGCTTGTTATCGCTCTGAAAATCCACGAGGCCTTTGATAGAACGGTTCAGATTGAGCTCTCTGAATCGGGTCACGGTGAAGAGCGTGGTGAGGAAGTGTTCTCTCAAAACGAAGTTGGTGAGTCTCCCCTCGTCTTCTACCGGAAGGTGGCCGAAGCGGGTTACAACCTCTCCCCCGAAAATACCGCTGTCTTTTCCCGTAGCCATAACCTTTCCCGCACCCGGGTAAACCTTGACGTCCTTGATTCCGCAGGACGGAGATAAAGCCTTCAGAATGAATCCATCGACATTTTCGAGAGAAGAGAGAAGGGAAGAGGCATAGGCGTTCATCTTCTCCGTTACATCCAATCCTGTGGAAGGCTGAATCAACCTGACCACACTATCCAGGGCTATCAGCCTGATGGGTGCCCTCGGGACGCCGAGCCCTATATCTACTTCGGGGCAGACAGTTGTGTAATTGACGAAATTACCCAGAGTCGATACGAAATTGCTAGGTACGGTCTGAGCGTTGTACCTGCAGCTTTCAAATCCCAGGCACCTGCTGACAACAACTTCCGGTCGGGCGAATTTACCCATGAAAGCCTCCTGCCGTTTCACGGCCACTGTAATGATCTCGTGTTTATTTCAGGAAAAGCTTCAACTTCTCCAGAAAGAGAGACGGATTTTCCAGCATTGGCGAGTGACCGACACCCGTTATAATTTCTAGCTCACTGCCCGGGATATCGATTTTGAACCTTTCGCCGTCTGTAACCGGCGCTATTCTGTCTTTCTCTCCCCAGACGATCAGAGTTCTGGACTTTATATCTCGAATCTTCCCTGAAAGCGCTCCGCTATCGTCCTGCAAATTGAACCTGTAAAGAAAGGCCGGGGAGATATGATTTATCAGCGAAAAGCTCAAATGGAAGGATTCACGGTTGAACTTCGAAACGTCCCCTAGTTTCTGTCTATAAAGAAAACGCTGAACCAGATAGGTCTGAAAGCCATACCTCATGAGCACATGGTTCAGAAACTCGTTATCCTCAACAAGAGACGGCAAGAAATTCATCTTCGAGTATCCCATCGAATCGACCAGTATGAGACTCTTCACTCTCTCCGGGTGATAATAAGCAAGATTAAGAGCAACTTCCCCGCCCATGGAGTGACCCAGGACATCGGCCAGATTTAAATTGAGAATATGCATCAAGCCGCTCACAAGATCGGCATAACCCTTTTTGCTGTAATCACCCTCCAGAGAAGCTCTGGAAAGGCCAAACCCCGGCAGATCGATCACATAGACCTTTCTGAAGGTCGAAAGCCCATCCACTATAGCATCGAAATCGAGGTAAGAGCCCAAAAAGCCGTGTATTAATATTATCGGATCGCCCGCTCCGGAGACTTCGATATACAGCTTTTCTTCTCCAACGGTTATGTACTCGCCATCCTGGTCCATGCGTCCCAGGTATATTCTGGCCATTGTAACACTGAAGATCGCATGCACTATGACCGCGATGAGCAAAACGAAGAGCACGGTGAATATCGCCTTCACAACCCGCAAACGAAAACACCCCTTCCAGAACCGAAATGATTATCCACTTTAATTTTATTCTACATTCTCTCAGAAAAGATATTACAATCTATATGGGAGAGGATTCAAGTCTCTTATTTTTAGGAGGTGCGGTTTTGACTTCTAGGGAGAGAGTCTTTGCGAGAATCGAAGGACGAAGCGTGGATCAGGTACCGAATTTGAACATAATAATGGCCTTCGCGGCGAAATATATCGGCAAGACCTACAGAGAGTACGCCACCGATTTCAGGGTCCTTTGCGAGGGAAACATCAGGTGTTGCGAGGATTTCGGAATAGATATGGTCAGCGCCATTTCCGATCCTGCCAGAGAGGTTAACGACCTCGGGGGAGAGGTGATCTTTCCAGGAGACGATATCCCTTACTTCGGCCTTCCACTGCTTTCGGCAGCGGAGCCGTTGAAGCTGAAGGTGGTCGAACCCTCCACCGGAAGGAGGATGAGCGACAGAATCGGTGCCATCGATTTTTACAACAATCACGCCTCGGCAGAATACCCGGTTCTCGGATGGGTCGAAGGGCCGCTCGCCCTGGCTGCCGACCTCAGAACTCCGGTCGGAATTATGGAGGATTTCTTCGAGAGACCGGAGTTCGTCGTGGAGTTACTGGAATTCTGTCTCGAGCAGGAGACTATCTTCGCCCTAGAACAGGTGAGGGCGGGGGCCGACTTCATAGGCATAGGCGATGCGATCTGTTCGGTTATCGGACCTAGATCGTACTCCAAATTCGGACTTCCCTACGAAAAGCTTCTGATCAAGCGTGTTCACGAGGCGGGCGCAAAGGTCAAACTCCACATCTGCGGGGATACAACACCGATTCTTTCTTTAATGATAAACACAGGGGCCGATATAATCGATGTTGACTGGATGGTCGATTTCGCTTCGGCGGTGGAGCTGGGAGGAGGAAAGATATCGATATGCGGTAACTTCGACCCGGTATCGGTCATGTTCAAGGGCAGCGTGGAAAAGGTCGCCGATTCAGTCGAGAAATGTCTGGATGTATCCGACGGCAGAACCTTTATAGCCGCCGGTTGTGAGATACCCCGCGGGACTCCTCTGGAAAACATGGCACAGGTGAAAAATGTATTGAAAGCCAGGGGTGGTTTCAACGCTTGCCCTTCATACGGTTGAGTAGCTTAACGGCCTCTTCAGGCTCGATCAAACCATCTTCGAGCTTCTTTATGATTTTAGAAGCCTCCTGAACCTGCCGACCTGCGACTTCATAACCCAGGCTGGTGACCAGCTCTTCCAGCTTGCTTCTGGCCGTGGGATACGAGATGTTCAGCTCTTTCTGCAATTCGGAGAGATTTCCCCTATTCTTGATGAAAACTTTTAGAAAGTCAAGCAGCTCTTCGGAAAGTGAGACTATCTCGTCCTGATAGAAGTCCCCTCTTATGGTTATTTTGCATGAAGGACATGTGTATTCAGTTATCTTGAGATCTCCATCGCAAACCGGGCACTTGGTTAGTCTTCTCTTCAATGACAGCACCCCCATTCTGGTCGGCAAACAGCAAAAAAGAGTACTTGTGTTCACTATACCAGTTTTTAAAGTGGAAAGTCAATATTTCAAGGGTCAAATAAACAATAAAATCAGCGTGTATCGAAAGTATAAAACCCCAATCACGGAATCTTCAGCAAAAATACCAGTAAATAAGTCATTTAATTCAAAGCATATATGCTAAAGATAAAAGTTGCTTTCATTATTATTATAAAATCATACATATTATTTAACTACAAGGCCGCTATATGTTGTTATTTTTGTTTGATAGCTCAATAATCTTCTCTATTATATTGAATACTGTTGATGAGGCCACCAGCCCTATGACAATGCCTGAGGCACTGGAAAAGGTCCGATAGCTGTACTCAAAAGCTCTGAAGAGATCTTCTGACATGAAACTCTGCATGGCGTAGAAAGCCGAAGAACCGGGAACAAGAGGAACTATTCCTACCACTATAAGGGGCTGAAGGGGCCAGTGCTTCAGTGTCGCTATTAACCTGGAAAGAATCCCTATGATCAACGATGAGAGAAAAACCGAAAGAGCCAGCCCCAGCAAACCAGAGGTGAATTCATAGACCAGCCAGCCGAGCGCGGCAACGCACGAAGCGAGAGGTATTATGCCCGCAGGAACACTGAAGATGATAGCGAATCCCGCTCCGGCAATGAGCGAGGCCAGCACTCTGAGAATCATACCAGACCACCTGCTACGAAAAAGGCCGAACTTGCACCGAACACCAGAGAGACGAGTATGAGTATCGCTTCGGTGAACTTCGAACTGCCCGACACGAGGTTCCGGTTGGCCAGCTCGAGAATCGAGTTCGTTATAAGAATACCTGGGACATATGGCATTATCGAACCGACGATTATTTTCGAAGAATTGAGATCAAAAAAGTAACCGCAGAGAACTGCCAGAATTGTAGTCATAAACCCCGCCAGAAAATCTATCAACATCCTGTTGGAAGGGATCAGCGAAAGCAAAAGAAAAATCGGAGCGGTTATCACGCCAGAAAATACCGATTCAAGTAAGTTACCGCCAAACACGTAGGAGAAGGCCATGGCTGCGATGCCCGAGCAAATACTCCTCAGCAGGAGAGGATAACGTTCCCTGGTTGATTCGAGGAGCTTAAGGCTCTCGACGATATCGACCCAGGAAGTTTCATCATCGAGGTACTCCCTCAGAAGGTTTCTGTAAGCGGTTATTCTATAAAAATCAGGCCGCTCAACTTTTATCCGTTCTATCCTGGACCAGCTTCTCCCGTCCGGTTCGATGAGAGATATATGAATTACCGTGGGTGTCGAAGCAACCTCGGTCTTGAAACCGTTCTTTTTGCCGATCGATTCCAGGGCCACTTCAACATCGGTTGCGGAACCTCCGGAGCTCACAATTCCCCTCCCGAATAGAATCATCATGAATAGCACATCTTCAGGTCTCATCGCCATCTCCAAAACCTCCCGAAGACAATACTACCACCCATAAGATCCTCAAGGGAAGTCGCCAGGAGATCATTCTATTATCTTTTCTTTCGTCTCAACTCCAAAAAGAGCCACTATTATCGCAGCCAGAACGCTCATGACCGACATGAAGATCATTACGTATAGAACGCTGCCCGTACGGCCCATGAAGAAGTTCGTGAAATACGGGGCGATTATGCCGGCCGTTCTGGCCATCACTCCGGAAGTGCCATTCCCCAATCCCCTCATCTCCGTTGGATAGAGTTCCGGTGTATAAGCGTAAACCATTCCCCAGGTTCCGAGGACAGACATAGAAATCAGAATGCTTGCGAAGATTAGAAAGCCCGAACTCGTAACCAACCCCATTATCAGCGCCGAAATCGCGGTGGCGACGAAAAAGAAAGTCAGGGTGGTTTTTCTTCCGATCTTCTCTATGAGGAAGGCAGCCGTAAGGTAGCCCGGAAGCTGCATGATGAGCATAAAAAAAGTGTACCACAGCGATGAGACAGGGGTTAACCCCTTTGAAGCGAATATCTTGGGCGCCCAGGTGTAGATTCCGTAATAAACGAAGCTTACTGTGAACCAGCTGAACCATATCATGAGAGTTCTTCTTGCCAGACCTTTTTTGAAGATACTTAGAAGGGGTTGCTTTTCCCTTTCGTGCATCTCCACTTCTTCCTTTATGGAGGTTTTGAGTATTTTCTCCAGGGCCTTCTTCCCCTTCTTCATGAACTCGAATTTGGGGCTTTCTGGAAGGAAGAGGCCGATCATTATCAGGGGGATTCCGAAAATGAAGAGGAAATAATATGACCATTGCCAGCCCAGGGAATCAAGCGTAAGCATGGTGAAGGCTCCAACCATGATACTTCCAAGAGCCCAGCTCGATTCTAGAAGCGTGAGGTAGAGCCCCCTTATCTTGATTGAAGAAAACTCTGTGAGATAGGCGTTGACAACGGGAAGAAGTCCACCGTAACCCAGACCGGAAAGAAATCTGAACACCGAGAACAGTCTCATCGATGGGGCGAATCCAGTGAGACCGGTTCCTGCCGCGGCGAGTATCAGCAGACAAAGGTTGGTCCACTTTCTTCCAAACCTGTCGGATATCGCCCCCGATACGAGCGCGCCCACCAGCATACCGATAAAAACGGAACTTGCCATGGTCGTCGAGTCTCCCACGGTCCCCGAAAGTCCTTCGATAATCGAGGGAAGCGTTAGCGAGGTGACCATAACCCCTCCCGCGACCAGCATCCATTCGAGTGAAGTTAAAGCGAGCAGCTTCAATCTCCTTCCAGAAGAAATGTTTCTCTGTATAACCTCGTCGATGTTCATAAACCCACCCCCCGGACAGCCAGATATCCTTTCTTTTCGAGTGCTGCCCTGATTTTTTCAAGACCATCTTCGGAATCCGCCTCAATCGTGTGTAGATGCACGCCGTCCTTTGAAAGCGCCAGGAGAGGAACGGCCTCGCTTGACCTGAGAGAGGCGATGAACCTGTTCAGGTCGTCGAAGTCGTGCAGATTCAACACTCCCCGAATCTCCCCATAGACCGGGTGCATTATCACTACGTCTATCACAGCTCCGCCTTCGGATAGGATCGTGGAGAGTTCGTCCACGATATCCGAATCTCCGTGTTTTACAGACAGAGTCATTCTGCACTTTTTTTGCGTGGATAGAGAGTAACCTTTCTGGCCGGATTGTATCCTGTAACCCTGGTAGCGCAGTTCTTCAATATCTTTGACGATCATTTGTCTGCTGACGCCGGTCAGCCTCGCCAACTCGCTTCCGCTGATCGCGCCGTTCGAGTCCTGGAGAAGCTTCGTTATCTTCAGCAACCTGGCCTGTTTGTTCACCATCTACCCTCCTATTTACAGGTTATAGCAGCTACTTTACACTACATTTTAAAAGAAGAAACGCCCCTTGTCGAGGGGGCGTTGTAACAACTAGCTTTAACTCTGGTGGCAAGGGACGGAATCGAACCGTCGACACACGGATTTTCAGTCCGCTGCTCTACCTGCTGAGCTACCTCGCCATCAATCTGGTGGAAGCGACAGGGATCGAACCTGTGGCCTTCTGCTTGTAAGGCAGACGCTCTTCCTCTGAGCTACGCTTCCACCTCTGGCGCCCTCACGGGGATTTGAACCCCGGTCGCCGGCGTGAAAGGCCAGTGTCCTAGGCCACTAGACGATGAGGGCGTAAGCACGTAATTTATATTACACTATAATGCTTCTCCGGTCAAGGCCCTGAACGGAATTATCCACGCTGATATCTAGCCCATCGACCGGAATCGGCTGAACTTTCAGAGTTGTTTTTCGTGATAAAATCTTGAAGAAAGGAGTGATCTGGATGCCAATAGACTTCAGAATGACGAAAAAAGGGTTGATTCTTCTTATCGATTCTTACAGAACCGTCGAAGAATTGCGACAGGACATAATGAGAAAGTTCACCGATGCGAAGGATTTCTTTTCCGAAGGAGACGAGATATCTCTGATGCTCACGCAGGAAACCAGCAAGCCGGACGATATTGTCAAGATCGTGTCGTTGTTGAGCGATCTCGGAGTCCACGTGAAGGATATTCTCGTCGGAAGTATGGAACAGAAAGACGTCAAAGTCGGTCAGAAATACGATCTGGTAAGGGAAAAGATCACGGAAGTCAGAGGCGCACAGATCATCCGGAGGAATTTGAGGTCCGGCCAGATTGTTGTTCACAATTACGATGTGGTTATCGTTGGCAACGTTCATCCAGGTGCAGAGGTGATCTCGGGAGGAAGTATAGTGGTCTTTGGAACTGCCCGGGGAGTCTTGAGGGCCGGATATTCCCAGGGTGAAGAAGGTATCATTGCCGCCATCGATCTCTCACCTTCTCTTTTGCAGATAGGAAACTATATAACACAGGAATACGACCGCTTCGATGTTCCATCGGTTGCTCACGTGAGAACGGGTAGAATCGTCGTCGAAGAGGCAGACAACGTCAAGTTCGAAGTAAAGGGGGGAACAAATTGAACACAGCTCGACTATTGATCGAACTTTCCAACGCTTTCGGACCTGTAGGTTATGAAGACAGAGTTCACGAAGTGATCAAAGCCGAAGTGGGTCCATACGTGGACGAGATCTACAGAGACGAGATAGGCAACCTTATCGCCGTTAAAAAGGGTAACTCCAGACGGGTGGGAGTCTTCACACACATAGATGAAGTCTCTCTGGTGATATCGGCCATAGATGAAAGGGGGTTCGCCAGATTCGAGTCGCTCGGAGGGGTCGATCCGAAGATATTGATTTCCCAGAAAGTCAGGATTGAGTGTCGTGACGGGAAGGAAAGGAAGGGCGTTATTGGAATGCTCGCCCCGCATCTCCAGAAACCCGGTTCGAGGGGAGACGTGCCTTCCTTCGACGAGCTCTTCATAGACGCCTCAATCAATCAGGACTTCGACAGAATCGATATAGGCGACCTCGCGGTCGTAGACTTCACGGCCTTCGAAATGGGCGAAAAGGTTTCGGGAAAAGCTCTAGATGATAGAGCGTGCGCCGCGATAAGCATGGAGACGGCGAAACTTCTATCTATGTACCGTGAACACCCCACAGTTTATTTTATCTTCACCACACGCGAAGAGGTCGGGGCGATGGGCGCCAAAGCGGCTGCCGAAGCTCTTAAGCTTGATCTGGGCCTAGCCATGGACGTTACGCATCACAGCAAAGAAGATGGAATCGAAATAGCAAAGGGGCCTGTGATAACTGTTGGAGGGCCGAACATTCACAAAGGATACTTCAAGAAATTAGACGACTACGCAAGGGAAAACGGATTCCCGGTTCAGTACGATTACGGTCCCGGACATACCGGCACAGATGCCGACGTTGTCCAGCTTGCTGGAAACGGAACTCCAACTTTGCTACTTTCCCTTCCCCAGCTCTTCATGCATACTCCGGTAGAGGTGATTGCGGTGTGCGACGTTCTCAATTCGGCCAGACTGCTTTCCGGATTTTTCAGTTCACTCGAGGAGGTTGAGGTAGTATGAAGCTCGAAAGACTGTGTAAGCTTTGTGAACTCCCCGGGATTTCGGGATTTGAAGAGAAAGTGGCCTCTTTCATCGAGAAAGAGATAGAGGGAAAGGTCGATGAGCTCTGGAAAGATTCGGTGGGCAACCTCATGGCGATAAAGAAAGGGAACGGCAAAAGCTCCAGAAGATTGATGCTTCTGGCCCACACCGATGAAGTCGGCCTGATGGTCAAGAGGATCAACGAAGATGGATCCCTCTCTTTCACCGCCATAGGCGGTGTCGATCCGAGGGTGCTGATGGGAAAGAAGGTCTTCGTAGGCGAGGAGATGCTGCCGGGCGTGATAGGCTTCGAGGCGATCCACACACAGGAAAGTTCGACGCTGTTGAAAACCCCGTCCATGGACAAACTGCGTATCTATCTCGGCTATTCGAAGAAGGAAGAGGCCCAGAAGAGTCACAGGATCGGGGATCCGGTCTTCTTTTCCACTGCTTACGAAGAGACCGGAGAATACGCTGTGGCCAAAGCCTTCGACGACAGAACCGGTTGCGAGGTCCTTCTTAGAGTTCTGGACGATGTACAGGGCCTCTCTATGGATTACGATCTCTGTTTCGCCTGGGTCGTTCAGGAAGAGGTTGGGCTCAGAGGGAGCGGAATAGCCGCCAGGCAGGTCAAGCCCGACGCGGCACTCGTTTTCGAGAACACCACCGCCGGAGACAACCCCGAACTCCCGGAGTATCGATGGGCCACAAACCTCGGTATGGGACCGGTTCTCACCTTTGCGCACAGTGGCCTCGTTCTGGACAGAAGGATCTTCGACACCATCGTCGAGACAGCCAGAAGAAATTCGATCAAATTCCAGTACAAAAGGCGGATAGCCGGAGGTACAGACGCCGGGCGTCTAGCGAGAACCATGTCGGGGATTCCTGCCGGTGTCATTTCGACCCCGTCAAGATACATCCATTCTCCGACTTCGATAATAAACATAAACGACTTTCTTGGAGTAGCAGAGCTTGCCAGTGTTCTGGTAAAAGAAGGGAAGGTGCTTTAGATGAAGGAATTGATAAAGAAACTAGTTGAGATAAGTTCCCCCAGCGGAAGAGAAGATGCGATAAGAGAAGCCATCGCGGAGGAAGTAAGAGATTACGTCGATGAACTGAGGGTCGATGCACTGGGAAACCTGATTTGCATGAAAAGAGGAAAGAGTGGAAAGAAGCTGCTTCTGGACGCCCATATGGACGAGATCGGAGTGGTGGTGACCCATATCGACGAGAAAGGCTTCTTGAGAATCGATATGCTCGGAGGCGTTTCACCGTACATGCTTCTGGGTTCGAGGATAATTTTTGAAAGCGGCGCCTGCGGTATTGTAAGCACCGAAGGTGAATCGGCCAGAGAAGCTGGCGAGATAATGAAGAACCTCGACTTCGATCACATTTTCGTAGATATCGGAGCCTCCAGCAAAGAAGAAGCCGAAAAGCTAGCTCCGATCGGTACCTTTGGCACGTACGATTCGAAATTCAGAGATCTAGGTGAAAAACTCGTTTCAAAATCTATGGACGACAGGATAGCCTGCGCCATTCTGGTGCAGACGATAAAAGAACTCAAAGAGCCGGCCGACGATGTTTACTTCGTCTTCGCCGTTCAGGAAGAGGTGGGAATAGTCGGGGCCAGCGTTGCCGCGTTCGACATAATGCCGGATATGGCTGTTGCGGTCGATGTAACGGCCGGACCGGATACACCAAAATCCTTCAAGAGAATGGGATTTAAGCTGGGGGCTGGACCTACGATAAAGATAAAGGATCGCGGAAGCGTCAGCTCCTCCAGAGTGGTATCCAGATTGAAGGAAGTGGCGGATATACGTTCTATTCCTGTCCAGTACGAGGTTCTTATCTTCGGCGGTACGGACGCCAGGGGATACCAGATCACCGGGAAGGGCATCGCGGCCGGAACGGTTTCCGTACCGACCAGATACGTCCATTCTCCCAACGAAGTGGTGGATTACAACGATGTTCTCAACACGGTCCGTCTCTTGAAAGCGCTAGCCGAAGAAGGAGTCTAGAGAAGGCAATGAAAAGAGTCGCTTTCACCAGTGAATCTTCGAGCAATTGTCAGCTGATTTACGGTGAAAAGTTGCTGGAAAGACTGCCGGAGTCTCTGAAAATACTCGATTCCGGTGCACGCAAGGCTCTTCAAATACATCCCGAAGATGAGTACCTGATGCCCGGCGGAGAGCACATAAAGTCTATAGATCGTGTTCTAGAAGTCTATCAGGTACTCAGGACCTCGGGGAGGAGGGCGATAACCGTCATAGGCGGGGGCTCGCTCATAGACCTGGTCGGTTACGCGGCATCCACGCACGGCGAGGTCGACAGACTCTTTCTGTATCCGACGACCACCGTCAGTCAAGTTATGCCCCCGCTTTCGGGTTTCAGTATAAACTTCGAATTCGTCAAGAACCTGTTGAACTCGAGCGGACTCCCCGACAGAATATACGTGGATACCGAGCTGACGTACGGCACCATGTTTCAGATACGCAGAGGGGAGATCTTTTTCCCGTTGCTGGTGGCTTACTCGCTGGATGAGCGCCTGTTCAAATATATCCTGAACCATATCGTCTCCGGTGGCGAGGTGACCCGCGAACTTTGGGGCGACATCATCTACTCGGCATCTTCAGCCTTTGTTAAATCGCTGGGCAGTTCCAGGATGGTTGTCGGATGCGGGGTTGGCGATCTAATTCAATCGGCTTCAAGACTGAGAACAGAATACTCCACCGCCCTGATTTACGGAGCCATATTGGAACTACACATCGCGAGAACCTCCGGGCTTATTGATGGAGCGGGGAAGGAAGACCTTTACGAGGCGTTGAGAGTTCTTGGGAAACCCGACCGGTCTATTAAGATCGATGTCAGCTCTCTGGTCGATCTGGTCAATCAGAAGGGCGGAGTGAAGATCGCCCTGCCTTCCAGGTCGGGTGAAAGCTCTCACTGGGTAACGGCAAGGGATTTTGAAACGCAGGTCAGGGATAGACCCTGGATGGGATTTGGGAGTATTTTATGAGCGGAGAATCACAGGATATAGTCGTCAAAATAATGATTGTAATCGTGCTTGCCCTCTCCGGCATAGTCTTCACGCTTGCCGGTTACGCGATACTTCTCAGGCAAGAGAACAAAAAGTACGATCTCATAATCGAAGAGATAAGAAGTTCGGTCCTTCCCGATCTGTCAGGCGGGGCGACCCCCTTAGAGCTCCCGCCGATCTCACAGGGTGTGACCGAAGTACCGCGCGATGTTCAAAACATCCCGGTGGAACAGCATTTCTTTCTCGAAACCTTCGACTACAGGAAACTCATTCTAAATTCGTTCGATTTTCTTGTCGAGGGATCGGGTTTCAATTTTGTTGTGGTTGAACAGGATGTAGCTTTCAAGTTGTGTGTCGAGATGGGTCAGGGGAAGTATTTCATCACCAGGGTGAACGACATGTATGGGGTAATGTTTATAGGCGACAACCCACTCCCCGGACTGTACGAATCGAAGACTGCCTACGGTATCCAGCTGGTCTCTCATACGATTTCCGACGGAATAGCGCCACAGGTAATTGACCTGAGGAGCGAAGGATATCCCGCATGTGTCTATAAATCCGTCACCACAGACGGGAGAACTTTCTACGCTGCCGTGCTGGGAATCTTCCCCGATGCGGCGGCCGCTAGAGAGTACTCCAATTCTCTGGATGTACAATCACTTCAGAGAATAACTGGCTGGAATATTACCGATAGGTTTCCCAGACAGTTGAGATGAGAAAGTTATCGATAAAAGAGATTCAGATCATAGGTTCCGTAGCCGTTCTTGTTTTAATAGGATTTGTAGCCGTTTCGGGCAGTCTCAAGTCCGTTCCCGATACGGTGAATACGCCGGAAGCTGGTAAGACCGTGACCTTCCCGCTGGATCTCAATATATCGACCGAAGAGGAACTGGATTTGCTCCCGGGTATAGGACCCTCGAAGGCGAAAGCAATCGTGGAATACAGAAAAGCCAGCGGAGGGTTCAACGACGTGGAAGAGTTGTTGAACGTTAAGGGGATAGGTGCTAAAACGCTCGATAAGCTGAAACCTTTGATAAAAGTCGGCGAAAGCTCCGGGAGAGAGACGAAGGCGAAGGCCTCACCTGAAAGCATCGACATAAACACGGCCTCGCTCGAAGAGCTCAAGGAGATCCCGGGAATCGGTGATTCCAAGGCAAAAGCCATAATCGATCATCGTGAAAAGAACGGGAAGTTTGTGTCCGTTTCCGATCTTCTCTCCGTACCGGGTATAGGTCCTTCGAATATCGAGGTGATTCTGGAGAAAATAAAACCGCTTGAAGTAGCAATGGCCGGTTCTGGAAAGATAAACGTAAACACTGCGAGCGAAAGCGAACTCGACAGACTTCCAGGGATCGGACAGGTGCTGGCCTCGAGAATAGTCGAGTACAGGAAGAGCAACGGCCGCTTTACTAAATGCGAGGAGTTGCTCGAAGTGAAGGGGATAGGTGAGAGTATTCTGAAGGATATAGAGGAGTTGATAGAATTTTGACGCTCATACACGTCTGCTGCGCGCCCGACCTGTTGAGCACGGTTTTGAAAAGGGAGTTTCCGGAGGCCGTTTTCTACTTCTACAATCCCAACATCTTCCCTGAAAGTGAATACGAAAAACGACTCGAAGCCTTCAAAACCGTCTGCCATAGGTTAAACCTTAACTACATGGAGGGACGGTACGATCCGGAAGAGTTTTCAGCGTTTTTCGAGAGATACTTCGATGAAGAAGAAGGTGGAGCCAGATGTGGAAAGTGCATGGAGATGAGGCTTAAAAACGCCGCCCTGACATCGGGAAAGATCCATGCCAAAAGCTTCACCAGTACTTTGCTTGCCAGTCCCAGAAAGTCTATAGACACGATAAATGAGATTGGAATGGAAATTAGCAACGTTTATGGAACCGAATATACAGGCGGCAATTTCAGAACCGGCAGAAAAGAGATAAAACCGTATCTCGAGGACATCTACGTTCAGAATTATTGCGGTTGTGAGGCCAGTCTTGTAAAATCCAGAAGGGACAGGGAAGAGCGAGAAAGAATGGATTTTGAACTCCTCTCCGGAAAGTTCCGGAATCTCGTTCACCTGTGGAAATACAGGGGTAGGTTAATAAGGATCGAAGAGATACCCATAAGAGATGAAAGCTCTCTGAAGGAGTTTCTGGCCGTTCTAAAACCCTCCGGTCTGTTGGTGAAGAAAGGATCGGAGCTGTACGGAAGGAACTGGCTGAAAGCGGGAAAATACAATTGCAGGATACTCGGGGAGTCTGATATATATGGAGAATCTGGCCAAAAAAATTAGAGAGCTTGGAGAGACCTGCGGGATGGTCTTTCGAATCGTCGATAAGAACGGGAAATCCCTCGAAGAGGGTTACGATCTCGAGGAGATACCACCTCTGGTTATCGCGCTTTCGAAAGCCACCGGTTCGAGGAGTTCGACCTTGAGCGGTGGTGTGCCGTTAACCGCCGTTTATCTGGATGGAATGCGAAACGAGTGCTACCTTATAGTTGTGGGCGAATTCCGTGAAGACAACGCCTTCCGGTTGCTCAAAAACATCGCGGAGGCTTTCGAGGTGAGATTATGACGAAGTTCTGTTTGAGAATAGATAAACCACTGGATCTTGATGCCACGCTAGATTGCGGGCAGACTTTTCGATGGACCGCCAGAGATGGCTGGTGGACAGGAATCGTCAGGAACACCGTGATCCGGCTGAAGCAAGAAAGGAACGAACTCAGAGTTAAGGCCTCTTCGGATAGCCTTTTGGGAAGGGATATAGACCGTGGATTGATCTCTTATCTCGGACTTGAAGACAATCTTGAAGAGATACACATCGATATCGAGAAGAAGCTCGCTTCGATGAATTCGAAAGTTTCGGATATATCTAAAAAGGCGCTCGAAGAGGCGCGGGGACTGAGAATACTCAGGCAGGACCCCTTCGAGATGGTGGTCGAGTTCATACTTTCCACAAGAAACAACATCCCCACAATCAGAAAGATGAGCGATGGTCTATCGGCGATCTTCGCTGAAAACAGGGTGGAGTTTGAAGGGGAGACCTTCTTCCTCTTCCCTGATCTGGAGCAGGCCAGACGTATCGGACAGCAACAGCTCGAAGAGCTGAAAATCGCCTTCAGAGTACCCTGGTTGCTCAAACTCTTCACGCTCGAATCGGAAAGCTACTTCGATTCGATACGCGACCTGCCGCTCAACGCCAAACTCGGTGAACTGATGAAGTTCGACGGTGTCGGCTTCAAAGTCGGGAGTTGTGTAACTCTCTTCGCATACGGAGAATTGAATTCTTTTCCCGTCGATATATGGATATCGAGAGTGATGAAAGATCTCTTCGAAGTGTCGGGAAGTACCAAAAAGGTCATGGAATACGGCATGAAGACTTTCTACCCGTACGCCGGTTATTATCAAGAAGCGCTCTTCAGATACTACCGAAAAATGGGAAGGAAAGAATGAAAGTAAGGGTCACGGGCGGCGGTCTGGCCGGCTCCGAGGTGGCACTGAGCCTAGCCGGGATGGGTATCGAAGTCGAACTTTACGAGATGCGCCCCTCTGCCAGCACCGGAGTTCATCAGAGCGGTTCCTTCGCCGAACTCGTCTGCAGTAACTCTTTGAAATCCGAATCGCTCGATAACGCCTCCGGACTCCTCAAAGAGGAGGGGATCAAGCTCGGATCGAAGTTACTCGAGATAGCTCACCGACACAGAGTCCCCGCGGGAAAGGCTCTGGCAGTTGACAGGGTAGGGTTCTCCCGGGAAGTGACCGATCTAATCGAATCCACTCCCCTTATCGAGATACGTAGAGAGGAGGTCTCCTCTCTGGATCTTCAAAGGGGAGTCAACGTAGTATGCACCGGTCCGCTAACCTCACCGAAGCTTGAGAGCTTTCTGGGACAGTTGTTTGGAGAGCACCTCTTCTTCTTCGATGCCGTCTCGCCCATAATCGAGGCCGGGTCGATCGATTTCGAAAGAGGTTTTTTCGCCGACAGGTACTCCGAGGAAGGAGACTATCTCAACTGTCCGCTCGATGGCGAAGAGTACGGCGATTTCTGGAGAGAGTTGGTAGAGGCAGAACTCGCGAAGATGGAGAATTTCTCGGACAGATATCTCTTCGAGCGCTGTCAGCCCGTTGAAGAGATAGCCAGAAGCGGCTTCGACGCGCTCAGATTCGGCCCGATGAAGCCTGTGGGTCTGATCGATCCCTCCAGTGGAAAGGAACCCTTTGCCGTCGTTCAGCTCAGAAAGGAGAACTCCAGCGGTTCGCTCATGGGTCTCGTCGGATTTCAGACCAGGTTGCAGTGGGGAGAACAGAAGAGAGTCTTTTCCATGATTCCTGCCCTGAGAAACTCCCAATTCGTTAGATACGGAGTCATGCACAGAAACACTTACCTCAACTCGCCGATCCTGCTGGATAAAAACCTCGGTTCAAAAGAGTACGGGGGACTGTTCTTCGCCGGTCAGATAACCGGTCTCGAAGGCTACGTAGAGGCGATCGTCTCTGGTAGAGTTGCGGCACTGAACGTGGAACGGTACCTAAGAGGAGTCGGGGCGCTTCCAATACCGGTGACGACGATGATCGGCGGTTTAATAGAGCATGTTACGGTTTCCGGAAGATCTCCACTCAAACCCGTTTATTCCAACTTCGGTCTCCTTCCGCCTGTTGCCGGTCGCGGAAAGCGTGACAGAAACAGGGAAAAGGTCTCCAGAGCGAGAGATGACATGGACTTCTTTCTGAAGGAATGGAGGTCTGATAGAAATGATACTGAAGAGTAAACCGATCTTCTCTCCGAGACCGTGGGGAGATCGTCTGTTGAACGAGCTATACAAGGTTGATACACAAGACCCGGTGGGAGAGGTCTGGCTCCTGTCCGACTTTCAGGGTATGAGGACTGAGCTGTGCGAGGGAGAGAGGTGTATCTATCCGGTAGATCTGACTGAACCTCTTTTCAACAAAGATCTTCCGAGGTTTCCACTGCTGGTGAAATATATATGTGCCAACGACTGGCTCTCCGTTCAGGTCCATCCCGACGATGAACTGGCAAAATCTCTGGAAGGCGATCCCTGGGGCAAGAACGAATGCTGGTATTTCCTTCAGAAGGGAAGAATCGCAGCTGGAATAACCAGGCAGGAAAAGCCGCTCGAAGATCTAAGAAACGGGGATCTCAGGATACTGACGCCCGAAAGGGGGGATCTCGCATGTTTGCAGGCCGGTACGGTCCATTCGCTTGGACCGGGTTCGAAAGTGATAGAGATTCAACAGGCCAGCGATATGACCTACAGAATATACGACTGGGGAAGAGGGAGAGAACTCCATCTGGACAAAGCCAGAGTCGCCACAAAAGCTGCTGCTTCCGCCATCGTGATTGAAGAGATGAGGAAATTCGACTGGAAGTATTTCAGCATTGAACTCACCAAAAAGGTCGAAGGCAGCGGAATAGTCATTACACTCTCAGAGGTGCCCGAACTCCACGTGTTGATAGACGACCGGGAGGAGTTCTCCGAAGAAGCTCTTCTCGTTCGCCCGGGAAGTTTCTGGAGTGAATTGCTTTGAAACTCTCGACGATCTTCGCAGTGATTTTTTTGTGTACCGCGGTTTTCGCCTTTGAACATGCCGGCGTTATCCTTTCGAAGGACTATCTTGAACAGGCACAGTCTCTAGACACTCAAGAGATCGATTCCAGGGCCCTTCTGACGATTGCGGTCGGTCTGAAATTCAAGGAAACTATACAGCCCAACTACAAGACATGGTTCGTCAACCTGAAGTCTTCACTAGCGGGTGTCGGTCTTCTGGAAGATATCGCCCGCTCCCTGGCCGTGGTCGATTCTATGGTTTCCACCTCGACGGTTTCGGCTCTAAATATGCTCGGGACATTTAGCGACCCGGGGCCTCTTTTGGAGGCAGTCTCGTTGAGGCTACATTATTACGACTGGCTAGAGACCTCCGATCCGCGTTCATCGAAAATAATCAACACGCTGGCCGTTGATATGCTCGGAAGGGATCCCAGTCAATACCTCCCCCACAAAGTGATGCTGGATCTCTATTCCAGCTCCAGTTACATGAGACTTGAACCCCTGAATGAAATCAGGAAAGGAATATTCGAAAACGGCCTCGGATCTCTTCTGGGACCGGACTTGGTTGAGAGCGAATTTGCGGCCGGTATGTTCGAATCGGTCATAGAGGATTTCCACTCTCTAGCCCTCAACGATCCAGTTTCCATCTATTACGCGGCTACCGCTTACCTGAGAACGGGAAAGGGCAGTGAAGGGAGGGCGATGCTGGAGAGCATAGAACTGAGAAAGCTTCCACCCAGATTGGCATCCAGTGCCGCGATGGCGCTGGGGGAGGCACTATTTCACGAGGGAAGCATGCTAGAATCGATCGAGCTATTTCAGCAATCGATACGCTTCTGGCCCGAGAATTCCAGGGCGGTGAGGAACCTCGGAATGGCTTACTACGAAACGCAAAACAGAGAGTATTACGACCTTGCAAGGTTTTACCTGCAACTGAGCGGTTACGAGGCTTTCGACGAATCGGTTTCTGCCGCTCTCAAAGAGTTGAGGCGCCGCGTCATCTTCGAAATGGTTCTCGTTACAGTAGTTCCGATCGGTGTAATAGTCGTCCTTGCCTTATTTCTGCTAGAATACATTAGTAAGAGAAGAAGAGCTTCACAGATAGAAAAGGCTTTGAGAAACGATGGAGGTTTCAATGGAGATAAAGGTTCTAGATAAAGGATTTGTAGAACTCGTAGAGATCCTGGGTGATGATTACAGCGTCGTTCAGGCGGCAAGAACGAGTTACGGAAAAGGATTGACAACCCCCGACAGGGACAGGAAATTGATCAATTATCTCATGGAACGCGGTCACCACTCTCCTTTCGAGCACGTGGTTTTCAAGTTCCACATAAAGTTGCCGATATTCGTCATGAGGCAGCTGGTGAGGCACAGAATAGCCTCGATCAACGAAAGGAGCGGGAGATACACCCAGTTCGAAGAGGAATGGTTCCTTCCCGATGAGATAAGGGTCCCAGACCCGGAAGACAGACAGAAATCCATACCCTTCGACGATAAAGAACTCAACCGGAAGGCCCTCGAGATAATGAGAGAATCGATGGATAATTCTTTCAAGGCTTACGAAGAGCTGATCTCGATGGGTGTGGCCAGAGAGATGGCCCGGATCATACTCCCTATATCCATGTATACAGAGGCATACTGGACGATAAATCTGAGATCGATGATGAATTTCCTGAACCAGAGGGCCGATTCACATGCACAGTACGAAATCCAGAAATACGCGCTGGCGATTGCCGATATACTCAAAGAGAAGTGTCCAATTTCATACGAAGCCTTCCTGAAGTACCGCTACGAAGGAGATCTGTTGGTTGGAGGGGTAGCGAATGAAACTGTCTGAAATAGTGCAACTCCTTAATTGTGAAACTTTGAACAGCGTTGATGATTCTAATCCCGAAATAGCATCTGTGGGAGCGGCTGATCTCATGAGCGATGTCCTCGCTTTCGGCGGTCCCGGAATGATCCTCGTGACCGGACTCAACTCGCCCCAGTGTGTCAGGACCGCTTCGGTCGTTGGCGCGTCGGCCGTTTTGATAATCAGGAAGCGAAATGTTCCCGAAACGACGATAGAGCTGGCTAAAGAACTCCAGATGCCGTTGCTTCACGCCCGGATGTCAATGTACAAAGCCTGTGGTATCCTTTTCGAAAAACAGATAAGCGATGCTCTCGAGGAAGGGAAGCAGATTGACTGAGAGAAACGTCGATGATCTTCTCGAGAAACTGAGGGGATTGTTCAGCGACATAACCGCAAAAGACATAATGGTAACCAACATAATATCTCTCACCAAAGATAGAACTATGTGGCAGGCCAAAGAACTGATGAGGATATGCAAGATATCGGGAGTTCCGATAGTCGATAACGACAATCATCTGCTCGGTCTGGTCAGTATAGAGGATATAATTCTCGCCCTGGAAGGAAACCATATAACCGATCCTATCGAAAAACACATGACCAAAGATTTGATAACTTTCGCTCCCGACGTTGATCTTGAAGGACTCATAGAGAGGTTCAACCGTTACAGATACGGGCGGTTTCCGGTGGTGGACTCAGAAGGAAGGCTGTTAGGGATTATCTCGAAGAAGGACATAATAGGTGCGATTCTCGACAAGTTCAGAATCATATACGTCCACGATGCCCGCCGAAAAGAGGTCCTGGAAAGAAACGTGGACTGGTTCGACAGATCGTTGATCTCCGGAGACTACGTTGAGAAGAAGTCGGCCGATTTTTTGTTCCACATCGATTATACAGAGGTGGACATGGCCGGCGTCGGTTCAGCAAAGCTGAAGAGTTACTTGAAAACCAGAACCGACGACGACAGTCTGGTCAGAAGGGTATCGATCGCCTGTTATGAGGCCGAAGTTAACGTGGTTATCCACAGTGGAAGCGAAGGATACATATACGCCTGGTACGATGAATCGGTCATCAGGGTGAGGGTCGAAGATTACGGAAAGGGAATCGAAAACGTAGAACAGGCTATGAAGGAAGGCTTTTCGACGGCTTCCGACCATGTGAGAGAGCTTGGGTTCGGTGCTGGAATGGGACTGCCGAACATGCACAGGTATTCCGACAAAATGGTAGTGGTCTCGGAGGCTAGAAAGGGTGTGGTCGTTGAGATGAATTTCTACCGAAACGGGAGGAAATGAAATGAGGCTGAAAGAACTGATTGAAAAATGTGAGCTGAAAGTGGTCACAACTCTTCCTCTTGACGCAGAGGTGACCGGTGGTTACATAGGCGATCTCCTGAGCGATGTTATGGGGAACGCTCCTGCCCATTCTATATGGCTCACAGTGCAATCTCACACCAACATACTGGCAGTGGCCTCGATCGTTGGCATCAAAGCAATAGTTCTCTGCAACGACCTTCACTTCGAAGAGGTTACCAGAAAGAAGGCGGAAGAGAATAGCATCGTGCTTCTGGAAAGCGCGGAGACATCGTTCGAAGTGACAACCCGGCTGATAAAAAGCGGATTGAAAGGCTGACTCTTTGGAATCCTTCTTCTGTGATTTTCATATTCACAGTTGTCTTTCGCCGTGCGCAGATATCACAATGACTCCTAATGAAATCGCGCGCGTCTGTTGTGAGAGGGGTATTGACTGGATAGCCATAACAGACCACAACAGCGCCGGCAACGTCAGGGTTTTCACGGAGGTGCTGAAGAGATTGGGTATCGCCGTGATTCCGGGTATGGAAATCCACACTCTCGAAGATGTGCATGTTCTAGCTTACTTTCCCGACATCTCCGTCGCGGAGGAATACTCCCGGTGGTTGCTGGATGAGAAGCTGAACAGAATCGAGATTGATCCCGAGATCTCCGGCTATCAGCTCTATGTCGGCGAAGACGACTCTTTCACCTCTATGGAAAACATCTGGCTGGGCCAGCCGGCGCTTCTGGGTATCGACGAGGCGATCTCCACGGTGGAAGAGCGCGGAGGCGTTTGCGTTCTGGCCCACGTCGATAGAAAGATGGGCCTGGTAATTCAACTGGGCTTCATACCGGAGAATTACAGGGATATTCCGGTGGAAGTTTCCTTCAGAGAAAGTTTGAAGAAGATCGATCTCAAGACCGATAACATAATCCACTCGAGCGACGCTCACAGTTTGAACCTCGTGAGACCTACGATTTCGATGATGGCCGAGAAAAGGATTTTCAACGAGTTCAAAGCGGCGCTGACCTCAGGAGGAAAGCGTGTGAAGATAATATGGGACTGAGGACTCTATGTGATCATGTTGTAGATATCGCTCAGAACGCCGTTGAATCGGGGACTGAAAAGGCGTGGCTGGATATCGAGGAACAGAGGGACAGTACCTTCCGCTTCACAGTCCGCGATGCCGGAAGGGGTATACCCGAGGAGCTTCAGGAATCGGTTCTCGATCCCTTCTATACTCAAAAGCGTAAGAAAGTCAAATTCGGACTGGGACTTCCTATGCTGAAATTCGCCGCACTCTCTACGGGCGGAGAATTCGAGCTGAAGTCCAGTCTCGGAAAGGGTACGACCGTGAGCTCCCTCTTCATGCTATCGAATGTCGACTGTCAGCCCGTCGGCGATGTCGCTATGTCGCTCTTTTCGATAATAACCATGAACGGAGAGATAGACTGGTACATACAGAGGAGTCTAGACGACGACGGATACGCCGTTGAATCGTCACAGTTCAGAGAGGCTCTCGGGAACAACTGTTTCACAACTCCAGTCAAAATGAAGATGATCCTGGATCTTCTTCAAGAAGTTGAAAATTCGCTGGGAGGTTATTCAGATGTCCGTTAAAAAGCGAGTCCTTACTTTTTTGTTTGCTGCACTGTTCTGTTTTGCCTTCGGGAGCATCGTTCCTTCAAGAATCGCGATTCTCGACAACAGGGTAGTTTCCGACGGTGAAGTCCTGGAGATTTTAAAGGTCGAGAGAAACATAGAAATCTCGGAATCCGACCTGAAAGAGGCCGTCGCAAGACTTGAAGCGAGCGGTTACTTTTCTTCGATCATTTACCAGTACGATGAAAGCTCAAGGCTCCTGACCATACAGGTGAAAGAGTACCCGGTCGTGGAGGTCGTGGTGGCTTTCGAAGGCCCCAAAATAGTGGAGAAGGAGACGCTGGAAGCTACCTCTACCATAAAAAGCGGGAAACCGCTGAATCCTTCGAGACTCATGTTCGAAATCCCCATGACGCTCGAAGCGATGGAAGGGGTTCTTCTCAGCAAAGGTTACATACCGCCCTTCGCCACGATCGAATGGACAACCGACAAAGACAGGGCCGATATAGTCTCGGGGAAGATAACCGACAAGATAAAGGTCACTTTCACCGTGAAAGTGGCGTACCTATGGGAAGTCACGATAGACGCGCCTTTCTCGGCAGATACCGTGAAATACCTGCTCGACAAGACTCAACTAAATTATTTGAAGCAGTACTACGATACGTCTCCACTCATAAGGTGGATAAACTCGAAGAAAAAGTATATACCCAGAGTTGAGGATGTAAACAGAGCCATACAGACCATATACTCGACCTACTACGCCAATCCCAACGGTCAGTGGGGTATCGACGAACGTATCTACCAGGCCATGATCCTCTCTTTCAACAGTACCCTGAAGAACGTGAGACAGGTCACCCTTCCGGAAAACGTCAAGGAAAGCAGTGCACTGTCCATGCGGATCTCCTTCGTTCCTGTCGAGTATGTCAGCTCTCCCTTCATTTTGAAGAGCGTTTTTGTGGAGGGAAACGTCAAGATACCCAAGGGCGAGATCTTCATGGCATCGGGACTGATCGAGGGTCAGGAAGTGGACAATGAAACCGCGGCAAAGGCTATACAGGCGGTGCAGGATCTCTACACTCAAAGGGAGTACCCCTTCATAAGGGTCGAACCCGTCATAGATTCCAAGATAGGCTTTTTCAGTTTCAAGATCACAGAACCCACTGTTAGAGATGTGAAGGTCTCCTTCGTGGGCCCACAAAAAACCAAAGACTATCTAATATACGACAAGATTGTGATAAAGAAGAACGAAGTTCTCTCGCTCGAGGAGCTGAGGAATACCTACGCCTTCCTCAACAACACGGGCTACTTCGCCAAAGTAGATATAGTTCCGGTGCCGGTCGGGGTAGATGCGATAGACGTGGAGATCACCCTAGAAGACAGCAACAAGAACAACCGGATAGGCGGTGGTGGTGGATGGCAGAACGGTCTGAACATTTATCTCGATCTTGGTCTCCTAAACGTCTGGGGATACGGTCAGAAGATATCCACGAACCTCAGCGTCACGCTACCTCTTCCAAACAACAAAGAGGTAGTTATAACCAAGAACGGAACGGAAACCACCACCAGAAGTCCATCTCTGGATACCACGATCGGCTATTCGATCCCTAAGATCGGCGGTACCAACCTGAATCTGGATACTTCAGCCAAGTTGAAGTTTTCCGGTTTCACCACCACTGTCGATTCAACAGACACGATAGTGACTTCGAAATCACAGGAAACGGAGTTCCTCTTTTCCCTGACCCCCATATACAACATCTCGCCTGATCAAAGTGTAGGTGTGACAGCCGGTTACGAGTATATAAGATCGACGAGCGATGTCGCCACCAAGACTAAGATCGATGGAACCATCGATACTGGAACCGTTCTTCAGAGTTTCGACGGGATGTTCACAGGATTGAGTTACAAATTCTCCACCAGAGACGACATCTTTCGCCCGACCATGGGAACGGAGTTCGGGGCGGGTTTGACTCTTAGAGGGCTGTTCGGAAAGGACAACAAGCTCTTCCTGTCTGTAAGCGGCGAATATACACACTTCATGTCTATAGGCGATCCCGTTCTGGGTTTTAGAATAAAGACCGATCAGCTCTTTCCTCTCTCCCCCTACGGAGTTTACAGAAGTTACCTCCTATCTCCGGACATGTACATAAGAGTCAGAGGCTCTCAAGGTATCGGTCAAAACTCCTACGGGGTAACGGTGGGGTCGGCGCAGTTGCGATACCCGCTTACACCTGAGACGGCTTCGGTTCCGGTCGACCTGGTTGGATTCGGAGATCTCGTCTTCTTTAGACAGGTCAGTACGGGAGACATTATCGGTGGCAACTTCGTGGCGGATTTCGGTGTCTGTCTGGATATAAGCATTCCTATAATCGGAATGGTGCGACTCGGGTACGGATACAACTCCTATCTGGCCGGGAAAAGCGCCGCTGATGGGAAGCTTTACTATGGGACGCCCTTCTTTGGTTTCGGTCCGGCCTTTTGAATAGGAAAGTCAAAAGAACAGGTGCGACCGACGGTCGCACCTGTTCTTTATTAATAGACAATCTATTTCAAAGCTTTGAGGAAATTCAAAACGGAAACAGCATTGGCCTGTGGATTGTAGCCTCCTTCCTGGATGACCAGCTTGGGTGTTTCAATCTCTCCAACCAGTTTTCCCATCATGGAGAAATCCGAATCTATAAGCTTGAAATGGCCCACTCCATCGGCTACGTGTGTATCCGTCCCAAGAGACACCACCAGTAGGTCCGGTGAAAAATCGTTGATCTCCTGTAGCGCTTTGGTCAGAGTTCTCATGTATTCGGGTCCCTCGGTGTCCCCATCGAGCGGAAAGTTCACGTTGAAACCCTCACCTGAATCTTCGCCTATCTCCCAGGAATTTCCGCTTATCCACGGATAAAAGACCCTGGGGTCCCCGTGTATGGAGACATAAAGTACGGTATCGTCGTAGTAGAAAATCTCCTGAGTTCCGTTACCATGATGGAAATCTAGATCCAGTACGGCTACGAACCCTCTGGTGTGCTTCTGGTAATACTTCGTTGCTATCGCGGCGTTGTTGAAGTAACAATAGCCGCCTCCGGTGGCTACCCCGGCGTGATGACCGGGCGGACGGCAGAGCGCATAGGCGACAGTCTCGTCATCCAGTAATGAATCAACACAGTTGAGGACCGTCGAGACACCGGCGAGCGAAGCGATATAACAGCCTGTCGTGACTGGTGTACCTGTATCGAACAGCTTATCGTATCCGAATACTTCGGGGAAGTACTCCCTCTTTGGCGAAACGGTCATACTCTTTTGTTTGAGCCATTCAACGTACTCGGACGTATGAACAGCGAACACATGAGAGACATGGTAGTCCTTCGGTTCATTTATCACAAAGCCCTTTTCTTCGAGGGCACTCCGGATCGTCTCTATCCTTTCGGGCTTTTCGGGATTCTCTATCCATTCGCCGTTATCCAGTTCCTTCATAGGAAGATGAAAGAGATGGCGTCTATCGTAATAGATCTTCACTTCGATCGCTCCAGATCTTCGCCGGGGAGCGATTCGATCTTTTCGACTCTTCTGGCGTGTCTGCCGCCCTCCTGAGCAGTCGAAAGAAATGTGTCAACCGTCCATGTGGCGAGTTCAGAACCCATGAGTCGTCCACCGAGGACCAGCACGTTGGCGTGGTTGTGCCTTCTGGCCAGCGCAGCCATCTCCGGAAAGAGACAGAGGGCCGCTCTGATTCCCCTGTATTTGTTCGCGGCCATCGACATTCCAATACCCGTTCCGCAGAGAAGGATCCCGAGTTCGGTTTCACCGCTCAACACAGATTTGCAGACACCACGCGCGAAGTCTGGATAATCGACGGAACTTTCCGACGATTCGGGGCCGAGGTCCACGACCTCGTGGGTCTTCTTCAAATACTCAGCTATAAAGGATTTTAGCTCAAAAGCAGCGTGGTCAGATGCTATGGATAACTTCATCATATCCTCCAGGTTTGTCGGGACAGAGTCGGTTTTTATTACGTGATGATCACTTGTACCAGCGGAGAACTCCAGACAGTTTTCCCTGAATCTTCACCCTGCTGGTTTCTATAACCATCGGCAGCATATCTGGATTGGATGGTATTAGCCGTATCTTCTGCCCTTCGTTCTCGTATCTCTTCAAAGTGGCGTACTCTTCATCAATCAGCGCCACGACTATGTCGCCGTTGTTAGCCCATTCCTGCTTTCTGATTATAACGAAATCTCCGCTGATGATATGTGAGTCGATCATGCTGTTGCCGGTGACTTTCAACATATAGTACTCGAAGCCGCGCCGGATCATCCACAGTGGAACAGGTATGTTCTCCTCTTCGGCCTGAATAGCCTGGACTGCTTCTCCAGCTGCTATAGTACCGATCACGGGAAGCATCACGACATCGCTACCCGGTTCTATCGAGGTGCCGTCCGGACTTTTGAGGACCCTTATTCCCCTCGAAACACCGGTACGTTCGATGTAACCCTTCTTCTCCAGAGATTCAAGGTGTTTGGCCACACCCCTCGGAGAGGAAATATCGAAGTCTCGACAGATATCCCTTATGCTCGGCGGATAGCCGTAAAGCTTGATAAAGTTCTCGATAAACTCAAGAATCTTCTTTTGCTTCTCTGTCAGTGTCAATGCCAGACACCCCCTATTCTCTCTGAAACCCTCATTCCACAACTACGGCCATGCTGGCAACTATATCCTCTTCTTTAAGATCTACGATACGCACCCCTTTGGTGACTCTACCGGTAGATCTGACCTGATCGATAGGAATCCTGATGGACATTCCGCCGCGGGTAGCGAGTATGATTTCGTCTTCGCCCGTCACGACCAGCGTTCCTATAACGTTTCCTATACGCTCGAGGCCGTAAATATTTTTCACTCCCATGCCGCCGCGGTTCTGACATCTATATTCTGAGATATCGGTTCTTTTGCCGCCGCCCTTTTCGGTGGCCGTGAAGAGGAACCTGTCGTCGTCGGCCCTGACAACGTTGGCGCTGACCACTTCGTCGCTCTTCTTGAGTCTTATCCCCATAACGCCGGCCGCGCTCCTTCCCATCGTGCGGACCTGTTCCAGCGGGAACCTTATGACCATACCGTATCTGGTGGAAATGATTATCGTATCGCTTTCCTCAACGGTGAGTGATGCGTCGATCACTCTGTCGTCTTCGGCAAGACCTATGGCCCTGATTCCGGAGCTGCGGACGTTCAGGAAGGCCTCAAAAGGCGTCTTTTTTATTTTGCCTGATTTCGTCGTTATTACCAGATACTTGCCTTCGACTTCTTCGTTCCTTATGGAGAGAACGGCCTGGACGGACTCGTCGGACTCTATCTTGATGTAATTGGCAAGGAGTTTTCCCTTGGCATCTCTCGAAGAATGGTCTATCAGATAGTTGCTCAAGACATAGGCCTTCCCCTTCGAGGTGATGATCACGGTCTTGCTGAGCCTGGTGGTGGTCAGAATATTCACCACGAAGTCCTCCTCGCTCGTCCTGACACCGATTACACCTTTTCCGCCCCTTCCCTGCTTGCGATAATTCTCCAGAGGCGTGGATTTTATGTAACCGCGTTTCGTGACAAGAACCACTATCTCCTCGTCGGGTATCACGTCCTCGATATCGAAGTCCGTACCGTTTCCCAGGTCTATTCTGGTTCTGCGGGCATCTCCGTACTTATTCTTCAACTCCTCAAGTTCTGATTTTATGATCGAGTAAACCTCGGTTTCGTTTGAGAGTATCTTCCTGTATTCGTTGATTCTTGCGACGAGCTCACGGTATTCTTTGAGCAGTTTCTCTACCTCTATTCCGGTGAGCTTTCCCATCTTCATATCTAGAATCGCGGCGCTCTGTTCCTGTGTTATATCGAGCGTTTCCATGAGGTTTTTGGTGGCTTCGTCGTCGTAAGAATTCCTTATGATATCGACCACCGTATCGATGGATCTCAAAGCCTTGGTGAGACCTTCCACTATGTGGGCCCTCTTGGAATCCCTCTCGAGTTCGTATTCAACTCTCGCACGAATTATGCTGACCCTGTGGGTGAGGAAGGCCTGTAACATCTGTTTAAGGTTCATCACCTTGGGCCGTTTCTTCTCGTCGATCACCAGCATGTTCACGCTGAAAGTAGTCTGGAGTTGTGTGTGTTTGAAGAGAAGATTTAGAACGACGTTCGGATCGGCGCCCCGTTTGAGCTCGATTACGACTCTGAGCCCTTTCCTGTCCGACTCGTCTCTTATGTTCCTGATCTGAATATCGCGCACGTTCTGTGCCGCAACGACTATCTGCTGAATAAGATCGGCCTTGGAAATGTTGTAAGGGATCTCGTGGACGACTATATACTGATTCCCCTTGATCTCTTCTATCTCGGCAACGCCTCTCAGAATGATCCTTCCCTTTCCTTCGTGGTATATGGAGGATATGGTCCGACCGTCCATCACCATTCCGCCTGTGGGGAAGTCTGGACCTTTTATGTGGGCAAGAAGGGCATCTATGTCGCAATCAGGCTGTTCTATCATAAGTCCCAGAGCGTTCACTACCTCCGTCAGGTTGTGTGGAGGTATGCTGGTCATCATGCCGACGGCTATTCCCGAAGTGCCGTTCAGCAAGAGATTGGGTACTTTTGCCGGCAGAACGTCGGGTTCGCGCAAAGAACCGTCAAAGTTGGGAAGCATCGGAACGGTGTTCTTGTCTATGTCCTGGAGGAGCTCTTCGGAAAGAGTTTCCATGCGTGCTTCGGTGTACCTCATAGCGGCAGGGGGATCTCTGTCTATGGAGCCGAAGTTTCCCTGGCCTTCAACCAGGGGATAACGCATCGAGAAGTCCTGGGCAAGTCTAACGAGGGCGTCGTATATGGCGGCATCCCCGTGCGGGTGGAACTTTCCCATCACCTCTCCAACTATACGGGCGCTCTTTTTGAAGCTCTGATTGTGCCTGAGTCCAAGCTCGGACATTCCGTACAGTATCCTGCGCTGTACGGGCTTCAGACCGTCCCTCACGTCGGGAATGGCCCTGCCCACTATGACGCTCATCGAGTAGAGCATGTATGAATTTATCAGTTCATCGTCTATATTTCTGTGGATGATCTCTTCAGACAAAGATAAGACCTCCCTCTTTCCTCATGAAATCTTCGCTCCTGGAGTCATATCTTTGTGAACCGTAAGCAACGTCAGTGTATCGTTGGCCTTGGCCGCGAGTATCATACCGTGAGATTCGATCCCCATGAGTTTTGCGGGCTTCAAATTGGCAACCACTATCACTTTCAAACCCACCAGTTCTTCCGGGCCATAATGCTGGGCTATGCCGGCGACGACCTGCCTTTTTCCAAGCTCTCCAAGATCCAGCTGCAATTTGACCAGTTTCTTGGACTTTTCGACCTTTTCCGCCCTTTCCACCAGTGCAACCCTCATTTCGACTTTCGAAAAACTCTCTATGTCGATCAAACTCTCTTCCTGCTCCTGTAATTTTCCCTTTTCTTCGTCCATTTCCGTCACCTTCTTGTGCGTAGTAAGATCTATCCTCGGGAAGATCGGCTCCCCGTGACTGACCCTCATATCTCCAGGCAATTTGCTCCACGAAAGATCGGCGAGGTTCATCTCGCCTGAGATTCCGAGTCTGTACCTTATTTCTCTGGCCGTGTGGAACATCACGGGTTCTATCATCAGCGAGATATTTTTCAGTGCGCAGGCCAGGTTGTGCAGTACGGTGTCTATCCTCCCCTTCATCGCGGGGTCTTTTCCGAGCTTCCACGGCTCGGTGAGGTCTATGTATTTGTTGGCGAATCTTATAAGCTCCCATACCGCTTCCAGGGCCTGTGTGAAACGCAGGCCGTCCATAGACTCTCTGTATGTAACGAAAGTCCTTTCGGCCAGGGCAATCAATTCGTCATCGGTCCCGTTTCTCTCCGCTGGACGTGGTACCAGCCCGCCGTTGAACTTGTCGATCATCACGACGGTTCTATGAAGGAGATTTCCCAGATCGTTCGCCAGATCTGCGTTGATCCTCCCGATCAGGTTATCTTCGGAGAAGTCGCCATCTCTGCCGAACTGTATGTCCCTTAGCAAATAATACCTCAGAGCGTCGTTCCCGTAGATCTTTATGAACTCTCTGGGGCTGACGGCGTTTCCGAGCGACTTGGATATCTTCTGACCGTTTATCGTAAGCCATCCGTGGGCGTAGATTTGACCGGGGAGCGGAAGATCTGCCGACATCAGCATGGCCGGCCAGATTATCGAATGGAACCTGTTTATCTCTTTGCCTATTAGATGAACGTTGGCCGGCCAGTAACGCTGGAACATCTCCATGTTGTCGGGATAGCCGATAGCGCTGAGATAGTTTATCAGGGCGTCCACCCATACGTATATTACGTGCTCGGGATCTTCGGGCATGGGAACGCCCCAATCGAAAGAGGTCCTGGTTATGCTCAGATCCTTGAGACCGGCTTCCAGAATCCTCATCATTTCATTCCTTCTGAAATCGGGTTGAACGAACTCCGGGTTTTCGTTGAAGAGATCTATGAGGGCCTGGTTGTATTTCGAAAGCCTGAAGAAGTAATTCTCTTCGCTTACCCATTTTACTTCTCTTCCACACTCGGGGCAGAGGTTTCCTTCCTTAAGATCTTCTCTGTTCCAGAAAGTCTCGTCGGGAACACAGTACCATCCCTCGTACTTGCCTTTGTAAACGTCTCCCTTTTCCTTCATTTTGTTTACGAAGAACTGAACGGCCTTCATATGGTAGTCATCAGTAGTCCTCACGAAACCGTCGTTACTTATCTCAAGCTCTTTCCACAGCTGCCTGAACTTTCCGGCCAAAATATCACAGTATTTCTGTGTGTCCATCTTCCTCGATACGGCCTCGCTCAGGACCTTCTGACCATGTTCATCGGTCCCCGTCAGAAAGAAAACATCGCTGTCTGAAAGCCTCCTGTATCTTGATACGACGTCGGCGACTATGGTGGTGTACGCCGAACCGATGTGCGGTTCGCTGTTTATATAATAAATAGGCGTGGTTACATAGTATCTCCCTTTCACAGGACACCTCCTCGAATATTATAGCACTAATCTATTTGAATGTATACCAGAATTACATCTGGAGCGACTCATAAAGCCCGATAAGAGTGTTGATTTTCTCTTTCCTGGTCTCCGGGATCGAATCGCCGTTTTTGATGAGTTCCCGGTTCATCTCAACTACTCCGGCGTAGATCTCCCTCAATTTCAATCTATATTCGTTCAGCTCTTCACCGGACAGGTAGTTGTTGCCCCAGGCGATGGCGTATTGAAGGGTGTCACTGGGTGAATCAGGTCCCATGTTTTCGGCGGCCCAGACATGTCTTTCGGCCACCGAGAGGAGCAACCGGCTTTTCTCTGCGAGAGAACGCCCTACGGTTTCTATAGATGTCATGTATTCGAGATATACATTTTCCCAGTCCGGGTAACGGTTCCAGGTTCCCGGAAGAAGTCTGACAGCCAGGTCGAACCAGTATAAAGCCTTTTCGGCGGCCATGTCTATGGTGTCGAAAACTATCTTCTTGAACTCTTGGGGACTTCCAAAGGCGCTTTGAATGAGCGAGTTTCGGGCGTCTATGAAGTTGTAGTATTTCTTAAGCTCGCTGTTGACGCTGCTGTAAAGCCTCCCGAGTATTCTGGGCGTCTGCCTTTCGCTGAAGAGTATCACCGACGATTCATAATAATCGGCTGCATCCAGTATCATCTGTAGCTGGGTGATGAAGTACAGCTGGAGTCCGTTTGCAAGCTCGAGATTGCTGAAGGCGGCTTTATTATGCGATACTATCTCCCTAAACGGCAGGGTCCTTATCTCTCTCTCCGGAAGTGGAATCACTTCCAAACTGCCTTTGAATTCCGGGATTATGTCGGATGTGAATTCACCCTCGCCCGTGAGAACGTCGAACATGAGCTCCGGATTGTTTTTTGCTTCTTCGAGATGGTTGGATTTCATACCGAGTCCGGCGAGATACCAGAGCGGTTTTCCAAGCACCGGATATATCCTGTTCGATCTTTTGAAATTTTCGATAGCTCCCTCGTAATACTGAAGCGCCCTGTCCATTAAGGTATCGTACTGTCTAAGACGGTTGTTGATCTCAGTTTTCAATCTGGATATTTCGCTCAGTCTTTCATGATCGGCCGCTTCGAGCAGCTCGATCGGACTGGCCCCGGGGTATTTGGTCTTCAACTCGTTGCCCTTCTTTTCCATATAGGCACCGACGTCGGCCAGGTAGCTGTAGTTTCCGGAAAAAGAGTCAATGCCATTTTGCAATTCCTGAAGCGCCTCTATATCAAGACTCTGGGCCTGGTTGTAGTAAGCCTGGTAGTACTGCTGATCTGTCTGCCCCATTCTGAAGTAGCCTTCACCCAGAAAAGCGGATGCTTTTAGAAAAATTATCACTCCGGCCAGTGGAATCAACAGCCCTGCAAGAAGGGTTCTGGAAAGGTCGAGCTTCCTTGAACCTCCGGTGAAGTACTTTCCCATGGCCAGGGCCGATATGAAGAGCGCAAGCATAAGATTCGGCTGCATGTGGAGGGGGAATTCGAAAAAACTGTGGGCGGCGAAGGAAAAAATCCCCGCACCGAGCGCCCCGTACAAAAGTAAATCTCTTTTGTTGTCTATTGTGAGAAGAGTTTTGAAAAACTTCAAAACCAGAAAGGCCACCATCGCGATTATAAAGACAAAACCTATCAGACCCATCTCACCCAGGCCTTGAATATAATCGTTGTGGGTTCTCTTGAAGTTGTTCCATACGATCATATAGTCGGGGTTGCTGTCGAGCACCTGCGGACTGTAAAGCAGGTGGTAGAGCTGAAAAGTTCCTATTCCCGTACCGAAAGGAATCCTGAGTCTGTTGTTGCTATCGAGCCACTGAACGATCGAGTTCTTCCAGGCCGAAAAACGTTCCTTCCAAGAGCCCGAAGAGGTCAGGGCGTACTCAAGTCTGGCGGTGATATTGATGTCACCCTGACCGGTCAGCGGAGAAGGCGTCAGGTAAAGAAAGGCCAGCACTGCGACTATTATCAGGGCAATCGCTAGAAAGATTAAGGACAGTCTTCTGAATTTTCCTGCCGCCGGGTCGTCGGACAATTCGGGTTTTCTGTTCTTTTTGAGAAACACATATGCGAGCAGGAAGACGACGTTTCCAACGAATATAGCGGTAATGACGGTCCTGGTCTGCGATACGAAAACGGCGGCCACCATAGGGGCCAGTAGTGTCGCCATCGTTATCTTCAAGATCAGCTGACCTCCAAACCCTTTAAAAAAGAAGGCCAGAGGTTTCCTCGATATTATGAAATAGAAAACGAGCGGTATCGTCATTCCCATATAGTCGGAAACGAAGTTCGGGTTTCCAATCGTAGATCTGGCCGAAGCCCTGGCGAAGGGTTCGCCTACCTTCCCCAGAAAGATATCCCACCCCGCGTAGAAATTGAGCAATGCGTCGATCGACACTACCGAAGCGCCTATGATGAAAAAAAGCAGCGTTATCTCGATTTTTTCTATCGTGTCGAACTTGTTGGATATATATATCGCCGTCAATCCTAGAAAGAGTGTATAAAGAGCGACTTCGAGAGTGTATCTCATGTACTGGGGGTTGTCCACGGCTACGGTTATCAGAGATAGCAGGGCCGCCACCCCTATACCCAGAAGCGCCATATGAACGTAATTGAATTCAAAGTCCACCCGTTTCTTCCTTATCAACACACTCAAAAGTATCAGAGCAAAGCCAACGACGTAGAAGAAATGTTTAGCCGTTGAAGGCTCGTGGGTGAAGCCCTTGGTCACGAACAGAGGTATTAGCAGTGTCATGACCAGATATACCAGTATTTCGAAGTCCAGCACCTTATTCATCTTTTTCATCGTCGTTTTCATCATCTTTCACCTCACCCGAGAAGGTTGTCCAGAAGAGCCATAACTATGAAGCCGACTATCAGCGAGTAGGTAGAGGCCCTTTCGAAGCCTCCGCTGTGGGTCTCCGGTACAACCTCATCGCTTATTACGAACAGCATCGCACCTCCTGCAAAGGCCATGGCGTAAGGGAGAAGCGGTCTCGCCACACTTATGAGTATCGCTCCGAGAAGACCTCCGACAACCTCTACCATTCCGGTGAGAAAGGAAATTTTGAGCGCGCGGGTGGGTTTGTAACCAGCTCCCACCAGGCTGGCCATAACTGCTGCCCCTTCGGGGATGTTCTGTACACCGATCGCCACGGCGATGACCAGAGCCTCAGCCGTGAAGGCGCCGACTCCAACAGCCATTCCTTCCGGAAAGTTGTGTAGCGTTATGGCGATCACGAAGAGCCATATCTTGCTGACTTTCGAGTGTTCTAGAGGTCCTTCGTATCCCTTTATTAAATGCTCGTGCGGAGCGAGCTTGTCCATTATATCGACGAAGATCCCTCCGAGGGCGAACCCTATAACAAATCTCAGCGGTCCCCCCAGCTCTATCGAAGGTACGACGAGAGAAAAGGCCGTCGCCGCAAGCATCACGCCGGCCGCAAAGCCTAGAAGTATATCCAGGGTTCGCCTGGATATACCCTTCTTCATCGCCATAAAGGGCAGGGCTCCCAGAGTGGTTGCCAGGCCTGCCACCAAACTATAAAGAATTCCCTTGAGAGCTGGGTTCACAGGATCCTCTCCCCCGTTCTATTTATTTTTTTTGGTCCTGCGCTTTTTCTTCTTTCCCTCTTCGTTGTAGTAATAGTAGTAATGGTAATAATAGGAGGAGTTCTTCTCGTCGACACCATTCACTATAACGCCGAGAATCCTTACCCCAACGGTTTTTAAGTTGTCGATGACGATTCTCAAGCCGTCCCTTATTGCCCTGCCGGGTTTTACGACCAGAACCATTCCATCGAGCTTGTTTCCGACCAGTGAAACATCCGATGTGACCACCGCCGGAGGCATGTCTATCAGTATTCTGTCATATTTTTCTTTCAGTTTCTCAAGCAAAACATCTACATTCTTTGAGGAGAGCACGATCGTCGGATTGGGAGGAACGGTACCCACGCCGATAAAATCCATGTTGTCGGTGTATCTCTCGATGACGCTCTCCAGCTCGACTTTACCCATTATGACATCGGTGACTCCGTATTGCTTCTTCGTCGATTTCAAGATCTTCTCGACCCTTGGCCTGCGCATATCGAAGTCCACCAGTATCACACGCTGCCCACTGCTTGCCATCGAATAGGCCAGGTTCGCTATGACGAAGCTTTTACCTTCGGTTGGAAGAACGGAGGTTACCGCGACGGTCTTCCCGTCTCCCATGGTGAAGGAAAGGTTGCTGGCGGCAAGTTTCATGGACTCGGCCGATGGCGCTGTGGGATTCTTCTCGACGTACATCTCTTCCCTGATGCCCTCTATCGTAGGTATCCTGCCGATGATTGGCTGTCTGCTGAACCTCTCGATCTCTTCCTCGGTCTTGAGCGTTTTGTCCAGATACTCGGCGAGGAAGACCATCAACATGCCCAGGAAGATCCCGAGGACTCCACCTATCGCCAGGGAAAGCCTTTTGTTCGGCTTGACGGCACTCTGGGGTATTGTGGCCGGATCGACTATCGCAGCGTTGCCAACGACGGCGGCCTCGCTGATCTTGGCCTCCTCCAGCCTCTCGAGAAGAAGTGTGTAGAGGCTCTCTTTGACTGTGATCTGCCTCTGCAGGTCGAGAAGCTGTTGCTCCTTGAGCGGAAGGCTTCTTAATTCAATCTGGTACTGCTCACGCATATCGGCAACGGCGTTTATAGAGGCCTCCAGTATCTGTAAATTTGCTTCTGCAGTTATAACGCCCGTTAAAATCTGCTGGTAGGCCGGATTGAGCGTCATTCCCCGACCCGAGGTTATGAACTCGTTCTTCACTTCGTCGGTGATTAGACTTTCTGTTTTTGATATCTCTGTGATCTTGGATTTGACCCTCTGATCGGTCAGAGGGTACTGCTCCTGGAGAGAGGCCAGTTCGACCTGCAGCTTCGACAGACTCTGCCTGAGGCTTGTCAGGACGGGGTTCACCGAGAAGCTCTCCGATGTCTGGATCCACATCGATTTCACATCTCTGCTGTCCGTTCCGTCGAAGTCGTCGAGCATTCCCTGGTAAGTCTGGATTTCGGCCTTCTTCTCTTCGGCTGAAATTTTCAACTCGTTGTACTGTTTATCGTAACTGGAAAGCATCTGGAAGAGAAGGTCGGAATGCTTGTCGAGGACGTAAATACCCGTCTCTTCTTTGAAGTTTCTCATCATATCCGTCGATTCCTTTAAATCCTTCTCCAGTAAAGGGATCTGGGCCTCTATGAATTCCCTTTTTCTGGTCAGATCTCTTTTCGAGAGTTCGGCCAGTTTTCTGTTATAGACCATCGCCAGAGTGTTTGCTATATCTCTGGCGAGAACTGGATCCTTGTTCTGCACCGATACTCTGACGATCCTCGTGTCCTTAACGGGCGATACGGTGATCATACTTGAAATCGATCTGGTCAGAGACATCACCAGGTCTTTCTCGGTGTAACCCTCCGATATCAATCTCTCGCGAGCTTCGCTCGAATAGACTCTGTTGACGAGGTCGAGTTCGGTGATAATCTCCTCTATGTTCGTACGGCTTTTTATCAGCTCAACTTCCGTCGATATATCTCTAGATACGGAGCTTCCTGTCAGCGAATTGGTAAACAGATCACTCACCGAAGATTGTGAAGTGGGATCGACCTTGATCGTAACGCTGGCTTCGTAGATGGGAGTTGCAAAAACTAGGTATATTCCCGTCACTACAACCACGGCCAGCGTGATAGAGATAAAAAGAGCCAGTCTTTTTTTGAACATTCTAAAAATATCTTCCAGTGTTAGCTCCCTGTAATCACTGCCCTCCAGCTCGCTCACAGGTGCACCTCCGATCACAGATAATAATCATTTATGAATTGACTTGCCGATTCAGAGGAGAAATCTATAACTCCCCTTCCGTCCCTGTTGTGATGTTTATCGCTACCAATAGTTTCAACCATTCTCTTCTCCAGGAGCAAACCTGTACGCCCATCTTTGAGGCTGTCCCAGTTTACCTGGAAAAGAACACCCATATCTTTCAGGCGATACACTTCATCTTCAAGTTTACTCCTGGAAAAGGGGAGAAGGCTCTTTTTGAAAAGAAAACCGTACCTCTCCACATGTGCCAGAACGATTCTGAATCCCCTCTTCTGCAGGACCTCTATGGCCTCTATGAGGTAATGGGGCCTTGCGCTGGTGGGGAGCTCTACAAGCAATACATCCGTCTCTCCCATAGTAATTACTTCGCCGGTCAGTGCTTCTGGTCTCAAAAAAACCTCCGAACCCAGCAGCACCTCCACCCCCGAGGAGTTGAGAGGAGCCGAGTGTTTCCTCCAGCTTTCCTTGATCGCACCAATATCGGTTGGAGTGCGCGGGGAATAAAGGTGGGGGGTCAGATAAACCCTCTCTGCGCCCCCTGCCTTCATTCTCTCGAGAATTCTTAGCGATTCCTCCATATCTGGACTGCCATCGTCGACTCCCGGCAAGAGATGGGTGTGTAGATCTATGTTCACGCTTCAACCTCACTCAATCACTTGAAGATCCCGACCGCCGAGTTCACTATACTCAGTGACGAGGCAACGATTGACATTATATCCTTAATGTTGACGATCGATGATTGCGGAACGTAAATTATATTTCCGGGAACGAGCTTCACGTTTCCCTTCACGGGGCTGCCCTTCTGCTGGTCCAGGTTGAGCACCATAGGTTCCTTCTGGGGATCCTGGAAGAGGAGTACATTGCCTAGAACCGCGTAGCTGGTCGGGCCGCCTGCTTCTATAACCGCTTCTATCGCTGTCATACCTTCGAGGTATTTCACCACTCCCGGTCTCAGAACCTCTCCGAAGACGTAAACTCTTTGTGCCTGTATATAAGGCACGAAGATAACCGATCCCGGTTCCAGTTCTCTAGTTGAAAGGAGCAGGAAGTTATCCGGTCCGACGGTCAGTTCTTCGGTCTTCCCGGTGCTCTGTATCTGCACCCTTCTGCTGAATTCGAGGCTGTTGAAGCCGCCTGCCATCGTGATCAGTTCGGCCAGTGTCAGTTCTCCGTAGTCACCGATAGAAAAGACGCCCGGGAATTTCACATCGCCGATTATCGACACGTAAGAATCATAATTCTTCAGGGCGATAATCGTGTCTCTATTCTGTAAGAAGCTTCTGGTGAGCTCCTCGGTCTTGAGAGCGTTCAGCAGCTTGATCTTGCCGTCGGCCGATATGACGCTCAACGTGTTGACCGTGTTTCCGAGTCCTCCGGCCATAGCTATTATCTCGGCCACCGATACAGGCTGGGTGCCTTCCAGGGAGTACCTTCCCGGCTTCGGAACGTCTCCTAGCACCGTAACATACGCAGCTTCGAGTGAGGACACGTAAACAAAGGCGTTATCGGGAAGGTTGTCACCCCTCTTCTCCAGGGCGGCAACGGCGAATTCCCTGATTTCGTTCGCGTTCTGGACCAGAATTCTGTTGACGTTCTTCTGGTCAGTAAGACCGCCGGCTTTCGCGACAACATCGACGAGGGACGAACTCTCGTCGCGGTTGAAAGTGTACATTCCGGGATTTCTAACCGCTCCCAGAATGGTTATTCTGGTTACCTTCTTCGGAACTACGATCGTGCTGGCTGTTTCGAGAGTCGCATCGCTCTTTCCCGAAAGGAGTTCCGAGAGCTTCACGGGTATGACCTGCCCCGAGGGCGTAACAACTCTAAGCTCGTCGGAGGCCGTCTCTCTCGCTCCTCCGGCCTTCGTAATAGTTCTCATGACCGTCATTCTCTCTTCAGCGGTGAAATCGTATCTGCCCGTTGAGGCAACTTCACCGGTTATGTAGACGTATCTTTCTCCACCGGGCACAAATACGGTCTGGCCGTTTTTCAGTGTTATGTCCTGACCTTCCATGAGTTGATGCCAGTAAGACTGGTTTTCCAGACCGACGATCTTGATCTCCGAAGAGGCCTCATCGGTCAAACCTCCGGCCTTCGAAATCGCGAGGAGCAGACCGGGGATCTCGGTCTTTGAAAAGGTTACCTGACCTGGGCTGCGCACCTCGCCCAGAACACTTACCGTTACCGGTTCATAAACAGGAACATACACGAAGGCCCGATCCTCAAGCTTCACGTCCAGGGCCTTGCCCTGAAGAATCATTTCAAGATCCATCGTGGTGGTCCTGCCAAATTGGTCGGTAATCTGGACTTTCGACACCAGAGCTTCGGGGGTAGTCCCGCCAGCCCTGGCTATGAGGGTCGATAGGGTCAGCTTCTCGGCGGGTTTGAAGAGAACCGTCCCCGGACTTCTAACGGCCCCGAGAACATAGATCTGCCTGTCGGTGATGGGATAGAGTATTATCGAACCCGACTGGAGCGAAATGTCGCTCTCCTTCAGATCGGAGAGAATTCTCTCCCTCTTGCTTCCGTCGGGAGAGATGATCGTCACCCTGCCGTCGGAGTTGAGATCGAGCAGATTCTCCCTGGCCAGGGCGTTTCTGAGCGTCATAGACTCGCTGGAGCTGAAATCGACCTTTCCACCGCCGCTGTCGGATACTATGTAAACGTACTTCCCGGGGATTTCCGGCACGTATATAACCGAGCCGGAAGCGATCTTAACGTCGGGAGAATCGCCCCTCATTATCCGCTGGAGGTCAAGCTTCTGTCTGCTCTGGTTCTCAACGATCTCGACGCTTCCCGCGGTCGGATCGATTAATCCGCCGGCCAGCGCGATGACCTTCGTAACAGTGGGGAGGTCTCCGTCGTGATCGAGAGTCTTGACGCCGGGAGCCTTGACGCCCCCGATAACGTACACGTAGGAGCTCTCGAGTTCCGGAACGAAGACGGTAGAACCATCTTTTATGTATATGGTCTTCCCGCCGGAAATGATATCCATACCGTACGTGGTCACCGATGAACTGTCGGTGATCATGACGGTTATTCTCTTTTCATCGGCCCGCTCTGTGAAGCCGCCGGCGGCCGCTAGGATGTTGGATAGTGTGAAAGGAACATCCGGTTGAAGCGTGACCGTTCCGGGGTTCCTGACCTGTCCAAGCACCGAAGCCGTGCTGTACGGTTCCGGGTAGAAGATTATGGTACCGGTCTCGATCACCACATCGGCGCTCTCAAGAGATTTGATGCTCACTTCCGTGACCTTCCCGTCTGGCTCTATGGCACGAACGGTCTTCTCCGAGGACACTTCCACCAGGTTGAGCTTGGCCAGCGCGTTCCTCAGCGTGATATTCTCGCCGCTGCCGAAATCGACCTTTCCTCCTTTGTTGCGCGACACAATGTAAACAAACCTGTTATCCAGTCTGGGTACGTATATAAGATCGTCGTATTCTATTTTGACATCGGGGATACTGCCTTTGAGGATCTCCTGCAGATTGACTTTCACACTTTTTCCGGCCGAGAGAACCTCCACGCTCGATATGTCGGCCACCCCCGTGTATCCACCGCTTGAGCTAAGCACCCTGGTGAGTGTGAGATCTTCTCCGTCGACTTCGATCTTTCCCGGTCTGGACACCTCTCCGAAGACGTAAACCCACGAACTCATCTCGGGCACGATGACGATCGCCCCTGCCTGAAGCGGCAGATCACTCTCTTTCAACCGCGAGGCGGCCACCGCGTTGACCTTCCCCGACGGCTCTATAACTTCGATCTCCTTTGAGGAGTTCAGGTTGAGAAGGTTGAGCCTGGCCAGGAGATTCTTCAGAGTGAAACTTTCATTCTCCTTGAAATCTATCCTCCCACCGCTCCCCGGAGCCACGACATACACGTATCTCTCTTCGACCCTCCCCACAAGGACTATCGATTGCACAGAGAGCTTCACATCGCTCCTCAAGGCCTGTTCAGTCGAATAGACCGACTTTCCACCGGGAGAGATTATCTCCACGCCACCGGCCTTTTCGGTGTAGCCGCCGGCCCTCGATATCACTTTGGCCAGAGTGATTTCGTCGAAATTTCCGAACTGCATCATACCCGGAGAGTTGACCTCGCCGGCGATATAAACGCTTTTAACACCGCCGCTAACGAGTATCATAGAACCCGATTGAAGGATCCTGTCCTCGTTGAGACGAACTTCTACACGCTCTCCAGATGGTTCTACCAGTATTAAGCTCTCGTCGCCGGCCGGGTTGTACAAATCCACCTTCACCAGAGCGTTGGCCAGGGTGATCGACTCATCGACGCCGAACTCCACCTTTCCTCCGAAGGTCGGCGAGGAGATGTAAACAAACTTCTCGCTTTCACGCGGAACGAAGATGGTGTCTCCCGGTTTGAGTGGCACATCCTTGATCTCACCTCTCAATAGAGGGATCAATTCGATTCTCAAAGGTTCAGAGAGCTCGCCCCTTATTATAAACAGCTGGCTCCCGGCGCCGGATTTGACACCGCCGGCCTGCCCAATGGCTTGAATCAGGGTCAGTCCATCCCTGAAACTTATCGACGACGGCGAACCCACCTCGCCCAGCAACTTCACCGATTTAACGGAGGAGTCGTTGGCGACCACTATACTACCCGCTGGGATCAACGGGTCAACTGTGACACCGGAGAGCACTGAGTTGAGATCGACCACCCTTTTTCCACCCTGAACGCCCTCTCCTATTATCAAGATCTCATTTCCGTCGGCGTTTTCCGTCAGTCCGCCCGACTGGGCAACCACCTGGGTGAGTGTCAACCCCGGGTTGTACCTTATCAGGGCAGGGGATCTGAACTCTCCGATGCTCCTGATCCAGGCTTTGGCACCGGCAGGTATGAAAAGCGTCGTACCCTCGGCCAGTGTCATCGACGATGCCTCTCCGCCGACCAAAAAAGAAGAGAGGTCTATATGCTTTCTATTTCCGTTGCTCTCGACCAGGAAGGAGGCGGAAAGGTCTGCCCCGTCCTTCAGCCCTCCGGCCAGAGCTATCATCTGCGATACGGTAAGACTGTCCTTCCTCCATTCTATTGCACCAGGCTTGTTAACCTCTCCGAGAACGTAGAACATGAAAGGCGCGTAAGATTTTACCGAGACCGTCACCGGTGGCCTCGTCGCCAGAATTCCTCCACTCAGGTATTTACCAGATAAAAGCGACTCAGCCTCTTCGAGCGTCTTGCCCAGCACCGCCACGCTGCCCAGCGGTGGTATCGACGCGGTGCCGTCCGGCCCCACGACAATTTCTCCCGACAGCTCTGCGGAACCATAGACCGAAACATAAAGAACATCACCCGGTCTGATTTTGTAGGCCGTAACTAGAATGGGCAGGAGTGCCAGAAGCACAATCATGATCGTCTTTTTTAAGTGCATTTTATGTCCCCCTCTCTTTAAATTCTCCTATATCAGTTCTCTTATCAACGCTTTCAATTCGGAAAAATCCGGTGATTTCACGATGTAAGCGTCCGCTGCCCAGGAAGAGAGATCGTGTTTGTAATGCGTGTAGGCCGTGAGAAGAACTATCTTCAAGTCGGGCAACCGCTTTCTCATGAGGCCGGCCAGTTCGAGGCCGTTCATCCCTTCCATCTCTATATCTATCGTAACGAGATCGAAGCGAACTCCGCCGTCGAGGATTTTCTCGGCCTCCTGGGCGTTGCTTGCGACGGTCACTTCGTAACCTTCTTCTTTTAGCTCTTCCTTTAAGAGAAATCTCATGTTTTTCTCATCTTCAACGATAAGTATTTTTTTCACGATCAAACCTCCCAATCTTTTGAACCGGCAATCTGAAGGTGAACACAGTGCCTTTCTCCCCGCTTTCGGCTTCAATTTCGCCTCCGTGCTCCTGAACTATCTTCCTGCATATCGAAAGGCCCAGACCGGTACCCAGAGTTTTAGTTGTGAAGAAAGGTTCGAATATTCTCTTCAGAATCTCCTGAGGAATGACTCTGCCACTATTCCATACCGAAAAGACAACGTTTCTAGGATCTTTATCTATCTTGACAAGCACCTCTCCGTAATGTTCAGATGCCTCAATCGCGTTCTGAACAAGGTTGATTATAACCTGTTTGATTCTATTTTTATCTGCGTAATATTCCAGCTTCTCTTCTTTCGATTCCAGAACCAGCTTAACATTATCTTCCAGGGCCCTTTCCTGAAAACCGTCCAGTACCTCTTTCGTCAGTGCCAGAAAATCGAATCCCTCTTCCTGAATACTGGTTCTTGCCCTGGAAATCTCCAGAACTTCCCTCACTATACCGTCGAGTCTTCCGAGTTCTTCTCTCAATATTGTCGCATATTCTCCCATCTTTTCCCTATCGTTTGTAGCGGCCATTCTTTTGATGAATCCACCTATTATCGTGATGGGATTCCTGATTTCGTGGGCGACTCTGGCCGACATCTCACCGAGGGCGGCTAGCTTTTCTCTGCTCTTGAATTCCTGTTCAAGCTTTCTGCGCCTGGTCACTTCGTCCATGGAGATAATCACGCCGGCGAGATGTCCTCCGCTGTCCTGTCTGAGAGGAGTTATCTTTACGTCGAAGTATCTTTCGCCGAGACTTTCGAATCTCTGATCGCTGAGCGTTATAGTTTCACCGATTCTTAAAACGTCGAAGAGCAACTCCAGGACGCCTTCCAGTTTTCCGGTCAGAATCTCGACATTCTTACCGATCAACTCCTCGCGCTTTGCATCTAGCAAGAGTTCGGCGGTGCGGTTGACCTCGGTTATCTCTCCGAACGGAGAACAGACCACAATCGACGACTCGAGAGACTGAAGAATGCTGGACACGAATTTTCGGTAGTAATTGGAAAGGTTTCTCTCCTTCTCGAGGCTGTCGGTTATCTCCAGCAGCCTCTCGTAATTCCCCGTCAGTTCTAGCGCCACACCGGCGCTATCGGCCAGTAGACCCAGTATTTCCGTGTCGGCGTTACTTATTTTGTTTCCGGTCAGGGCCTTATCGACCACTATGACACCCTGAACGTCCTTTTCCCCGGAAACCGGCGCCACCAAATAATCCTGCGTTCCGACTATTTTGTTGAGCATGGAGAGCTCTTCGCTTCTGAACCGGCCCATGTCGGGTGTTACATGGACAATCTTTCGACGGTTGACGACTCTCTCGAGAATCATATTCCCAAGATATGAAACGGAAATGTGGTTATCTTTATCGGTAACGAAGTGACGTTCTAGCGAAACATACTGCAGATATCTCGAAAGATCTCCGTACACTGCTCTTTCGAACTCTCCGCCTTCGTCTCTCGCGACCTTTGCCTCCACAGTCAGAAGAGCCATGCGCGAGTTTTTCTTTAGAAAGAAAGCCCTGTCGAACCTCAGGCCCGCAGAATGTGTCGCTCCGACCAGGAGAATACTCACTATCCTCTCATAATCTAGGCTCTTCCTCATAGCCTGAGATATCTTGTGGAGCGCGCCCAGCTTGAACAGCTGATCCTTTTGCTCGCTTATCGATTCTTCGTGTTTCTTGCCAAGCTGCTTCAGTTTTCTGACTTCCAGTTCCAGCCTTGAAGTCAGCCGGATCTTGCTTATTGCGACGCCCATTCTCCGGCCGACATCATCGAGCAATCTCACGTCTTCCTCATCCAGATGTCTGTAAGGCCTGAATTCCCCTTCCACTTCCTCCCGGTCGGCGGCCAGAAAGAAGCCTATGAAATCGCCTTCGGAGAGTAGAGGCACGACGATGAAAGATCCCACCGCTGCCCCGTCGTCGAAGAAAACCGAGGATATATCCGATTTTTTCGCCGAAACGAACAGCCTTCCTGAAGTCAGATAGTCCAGCTGCTGGACGGAAAGCTGGAACTCGATGCTTTTCAGGGGACTCCTGCCTTCCCCGATCGCGGCCTTCAGAGCGAATTTACTTCCAGATTGCTCCAGAAAGAAGATCCACCTCACCCTTAGCATTTCTCTGGCGACCTCCATAGAAGAGTAGATCAGACGCTCTATCATCGTTTCGCTCTCAAGTACGGACGTGAGGCGCGATACCAGCTTCAGTCTTCTGTAACCTTCCTGTTCGTAGTTACGTGTCAGCGAATAGTGGAGCGCCATCTCCAGTTCGGAAATCCATCCTTTCAGGGTGCTGGCTATAGACGAGCCACGCGGAAGTGAGAGCAGCCCGAGCGGATCGCCCTCGTGGTTCAAAAAGAGTAGATCCCTCGACTCCTCGGCTGAATCCAAGCGACTGTGCACCGTGACGGTTCCAGAGAAGAGGCCGGAGGTAAACTCTTCCAGCGATTCGTTCGATTCAAGCCTTATCTCCCGGCCGGACCTCTGGAGCTTCTCTCCGAATGCAATCTCTTTGTAAACGCCTTTGTATTTTTCGAGAATGTACAGAGATACATCTTCCGAGAAACCCTCTGAGATCCTCTTCATTAGTCTCTGTATTATCTTCTCGTGCGAGGTTTCAAAATGGACTCTGTTCAGTTTTATCACCACTCGTCTCGGCGACTATCCGGTAGAGCGACCTCATATGTTCTACGTGGCTGCCCTTCCAGTAAACCCTGCCACAGTTTTTGCACTTTCGCAGGTTTTCGTTGTTCAACATTACGTACTCGGGAACCGAGCAGAGATCCTCAGAAGAAGCCTCTTCCAGTTCGCCGTTGCAGACCGAGCAGCGACTGAAGGGCTTCAGACCTTCCACCCGAATTGAGTACCTCTGAAAGACGGACTTCAGCTGACTCCTCCAGTTACTAGACTTGAGAAGATAACAGCGAAGGTGGCTTTTAATGGCCCTTTCTAGAAAACGTTTGCTGGTAGTCAAAAAGATGTCTCTCTCCGTCAGCGAAGAGTCAAAAGTCTGCCAGCCGCAAACGACCGTGTCCAGTCCCAGTATTCTAAGCTTTCTGCCCAATTTTGAAAGCGATTCATCAACGAGGAACTTCATCTGTCATCACCAGGAACGTAAATACCACGTTCGCGTAATTCCTCCTGTCTTTCATTTTCAAAAAACCCATCTCTTCCCTTCCCGCGAAGAGCGATTCTTCCTCTGAGGTTTCGACTATTATCAGCGAGCCTCGGTTTAGTATTGAGCGGTTCTCCAAAAGAGATTTCAAGAAGGGAGGCATATAGTTGCGATCAAAAGGCGGATCTGCGAAAACGAAGTCGAACCGCTCTCCCCTCGCCGCCAGGAGGGGCAGCATTCTACGGAAATCTCCGCAGAGAATATCGAGCTTCATCGAAGGGTCTAGACGGTCCATGTTTCTCCGGATCGTTTTGCATGCCGTACGCGAAACGTCGATAGCCGTCGCCCGTTCGGCACGTCGGCTAAGGGCCTCGAAGACCATCACGCCACTCCCAGAGAAGGGGTCCAGAAAACTTTTCCCTTCCACGTCGATAATATCGAAAATAGCTTTCCGGGCTGTCTGCGGGGTGTAACGTGTCACTTCTCTCTCCGTTACCTCTATCCTTCTGCGGGACCATTCGCCGCCGGTCAACGTCAACAACTATCCCACCTCTATCAGGTTGATGCTATCGGAGAACCTTTTTTCTATCTCAAGGCGTAACGCGCCCAAACTCTGCAAATTTGGATCGTTCTTGAGCAATTTAGCAGCATCATCGCGTGCGGCCATGAGCAGATCGGAGTCCCTAACTATGTCGCCGAGCGAGAACTGCGGCAGACCGTGCTGTCTCAACCCCATGAATTCGCCTGGGCCCCTCAATTTGAGGTCAAGTTCCGCAACCGTGAAACCATCCATCGTTCTGGAGAAATCGCGCAGCCTGTCGAGCGCTTCCTTCGATACTCCGCTACCCAGGACCATGATACAGTAAGATTTCAGCGAACTCCTTCCGACCCTGCCCCTGAGCTGGTGGAGCTGGGCCAGCCCGAACCTCTCAGGGTGTTCGATCACCATGACCGTTGCGGAGGGTATATCTATGCCGACCTCGACCACGGTCGTGGAAACGAGTATCATGCTCTCCTTAGATCGAAAGCGCCCCATGACTTCCTGCTTCTCGAGGTCGCTCATTCTTCCGTGCAGAAGCTCTACGCCCACGCCCTGAAAGACCTCGCTTCTCAACCTCTCCGCCTCGTCGGTGGCGTTTTTCAGATCTATCTGCTCCGACTCCTCTACCAGAGGGTAGATGAAGAAGATCTGGTGTCCCATCTTCAGTTCTTCCATTATAAAGGAGTGCAGTTCACGCGTCCGGCTCCTGGAGATGAGCATCGTCCTCACTGGATTTCGCCCCTTGGGCATGGTCATGATGGTCGATACATCGAGGTCGCCGTACGCCGTCATGGCCAGGGTCCTTGGAATGGGTGTCGCGGTCATGATGAGGCTATCGACGAGGTGTCCCTTCGTGGTCAGCGCCTCCCTCTGCCTCACTCCGAACCTGTGCTGTTCATCGACCACGATCAAGCCGAGATTCTCGAAATCGACCCCTTCCTGTATCAGTGCGTGCGTGCCGATGACGATGTCTATCTCCCCCATCACCAGACCGAGCCTGATTCGGTCCTGCTCGCTCTTCTTGAGCGAACCGGTGAGCAGTTCAACCTTTATTCCCAGCGGTTCGAGATCGCTGGAAAGTTTCTCGAAATGCTGCATCGCCAGAACCGAGGTCGGCACCATCAGTGCGCTCTGGTAACCGGCTTCGAAATTGTCCACCATCGCCAGTTCGGCCACCATGGTCTTGCCTGAACCAACGTCGCCCTGGAGCAGCCTGTTCATCGGATTGGACGACCTCATATCTTCCCTTATCTCTTCAAAGACCTTGATCTGATCGCCCGTCAGCTCGAAGGGCAGTCTCACGATCAGCTTTTTCGAGAGCTCGCCGGAGATGGTTTTCGCGATGCCTCCCCTGCTTTTCCTCAGCTGGGAACGGTTGTAGAGAATGGCCAGCTCGAAGAGGAAGAACTCTTCATAGACGAGATACTTTCTGGCCCTTGCCATCTCGAAAAGGCTGAGGGGAAAGTGGATCGAAGTCATCGCGTGTCTTCTGGACATCAGCTCTCTCTCACTCCCGACGAAATCGGGCAGCAACTCGTCGAGTGACTTCACTACCCCGAGGTTCCTTTTCATTATCTTGCGCATCATGTTCATGGAGATGCCCGAGGTCAGGGAATAAACCGGGAGGATCTCCCGGGGTACTTCTCCCTCTATCTCCTCTATTTCGGGCGAGTTCATTTCCAGCGGGCCGAAAGGCGTTTTCTTCGCCGTTCCGTGTATCAGATAGACGCGTTCCTTCACCAGTCTCTGTAGAATATAGTCCTGATTGAACCACTTGAGAAGAATCTGACCGAAGCCATCGCTCACAACGGCCGAAACGATGGTATAACCCGAGACTTTTTTCACCGAATAATTCAGGAGTTTCCCCTTTATGCTGACCTTCTCTTCGCCGGCTATCGAGGACAAGGGCACTATCGTTCTCCTGTCTTCGTAGTCGCGCGGGAAATAGTTCACGAGATCTCCCACGGTCTCTATTCCCATACGCTTGAGTATCTTCGACCTCGATTCGCCGACAGAGGTGGCGTACTTGATCGAAGTGGCGGCCGCAACGGGCTTGCCTATAAGACTCAGGATTTCTTCCTCGCTTCTGCTCAAGAAGATTTCGCGGAGCTTATCGATCATCTTGTGGCCGTTCTCTATCCTCGTCATTCTTCTGTCCCGGGGTAGAGAGTCCAGAGGTGAGAAATACGTCAAGAACTTCGCGAGGTACTCTTTCAAAGAAGGGAAGAACTCGAACTCTTCCGGATCGATCAGAGACGAGAGCCTAACTAGTTCCGCGTGAAGAGAAGCTTCTTCGCTTTCCCTTTCGAAAAGCGAAATAACCTCCTCCGCGTTCTCCAGGAAATTTTCCAGAAGCATTATGAACCGTTCTTCTCCCCGTAACAGGCCAGCCCGAAAACGGCGGGTCCGCTGTGACATGCGATGGTGGGCCAGATACGACCGTTTATCAACTCCAGATCCTCCGGCCTTATTCCCAGCGCCTCTTTCAGAGACACTATCGCTCGATCGCGGGTCTCCTCCATCATGGGAAGGTACTCCTCGCTCCCGTATATGGAATAGAGAACAACGTTTTTTCTTCTTTCCTGGAGAAATGCGACAACGTTTGAAATCATCTGTTCCTGGAGCTTTTTCATACCCCTCAGTTTGGCTATGGGAGTTATATACCCCTCATCGTCAACCGAGAGGATTGGTTTTATGTTCAGGAGAGTCCCGGCGAGACCCTGAGCCTTTCCTATTCTACCGTTCTTGATCAGGTACTTCAGGGTCGGAACGCTGAACTCCATGAAAGAGTTGCTTATCGCGCGCGACACTTCCTCCATCACTCTTGAGATTTCCATTCCGCTTTCGGCCAGTTCTATCAACCTCTTGGAGACGAGGAAAGCCCCTATGGAGACCTTTCGGGTATCCACCACGTACACCTCCAGGCCCTCTACCATCTTGGAGGCCATGAGGCATGTTTCATAAAGTCCCGACATCTTCGAGGAAAAATGTATATCGAGCAGTTGCGTGAAGCCTTTGGATTTGATGTCGTTGTAGTATTCGAGAACCTGACCCAGCGGAGGCTGCGCGGTGTGAAAGTCTCTGGAAGAATCGACTATTCTGTAGAACTCGTTTTCCTGGAACTCGAAGCTATCGCTGTATTCTTTTTCATCTATTATCACTTTCATGCCCATTATGAACAGTCCGTGCTTTTCAACAAATCCCTTGATCGGAGCACATCCGGAATCTATGGATATAGCCAGCAAAGCGAGTCACCTACCCTCGGCATATATTATCTTTTTGAAATCCCCACCCTCTATCCGAACCAACCATCTGGCGCTCGCGAACTCCGTCTTCAGAGAGTAACCGTTCATCTCAAGATACAACTCGCAACTCTTCTCAACGCTGAAGTCCAGCAACTTTCTGGCAGACTCGAGGACGCCTCTCCTGACAGAAGCCTCTACCATCAGCCTGCAAGTCTCACGAAACGAACGAACACTCTTCAGAACGAACGAAACGGATATCGCGCAGGCACACAAAAGCAAAATCGAAATAACCAGTACCGTAATGCTTCCCCTGTTCACGAGTCCGACTTCAGATAGCCCACATACGGCAAATTTCGATACACTTCATCGAAGTCCAATCCATAGCCAACTACGAACAGATCTCCTATCCTGTCGCCGGTGAAGTCTATGGTAACACCGTGCTCATGAATCGTCTTTTCGAAGAGCGATACCAGCTTCACGCCGGCGGGTTTCTGCTTCCATATGTAGTTTATTATGTATCGAAGCGTTCCACCGGTATCGACGATGTCTTCCACCAGCAGGACGTATTTATCGGTAACCGACTCGTCCACCCAGGTCTTCACCCGTATCCGACCGGTCGTTGAACTTCCCGAATAACTGGAAACGTGAACGAAATTGTATCTCACTTTTAGATTGAGTCTCTTGAGCAAATCGCTGTAAAAGTGTACGGACCCTTTCAAAATGCAGACGGCCGTGATTTCGTCGGTGATGGGCGTGTAATATGCGTTTATCTCGTTCGCCAGCCGTTCTACAATTCTCTCGAGATCTTTTTCCGAATACAGTACTTCGATTTTCGAAGGATCAAAGTGCATCATGTTCACCTCCAGAGAGTCAGGATAATTATATCATTAACGAACGCGACGCATAGCCCCGTTCGCGGTTTCGAGTTTAAATACTGGAAATGGAAACGTCTTTCGGATACAATCTTTTAGGTGCAAAAAAACGTACATCACTGAGCACTCAAGGGAGAGAAAAGTGGATCATTTTCTGGGTAATTTCATCGATGCGACCGAATACGAGGTACCTTTGAAGATCGAGGAACTCTTCCATCGCGCCGGTCCGAGTTTCCTCGAAATCGGCTTTGGAGGGGGCGAGTTCCTCCTTCAAATGGCCCAGAACAGGCCGGGTTCGAATTTCGTCGGACTGGAGCTCTCGATGGTGAGTTGTCAGAAACTCTTAAAATCCGCCCTTAGAGAAGGTTTGAAAAACCTTCGCGTTCTCCTGATAGATGCACAGTTCGCGCTGGAGAGAATTCTTCCGCCGGCCTCCTTCGAGGGGGTTTATATGAACTTCCCCTGCCCCTGGCCCAAGAAGAGACACTCGCAAAGACGCCTGAACGACAGGGAGTTCATGGAGAAGGTATCGATAGTTTTGAAGCGGGGCGGCTTTCTTCAACTCTACACCGATTCGGAGGACTTCGCGCTGGAGATGGCATCGAGTCTGGAATCGACCGGACTGTACAGCGTAGGGAGTATGGAAAAGAATCCCTCAGAGGGAGTGAACACCAGGTACGAGGCCAAGTGGCTCTCGGCGGGAAGAGAGATTTTCAGGCTTTACAGCACTCTCGAGGGCAGTCACGCTGGCTACGGTATTTTGAAGGAGGAAGAGATGCCTCACAAATGGTTGAGCGATGAAATCGACATGGAAAAGCTGGAAGAGGTTTACAACGTTCCGATAATCGAGGGCGAATCTCTGGTGAAGTTTTTGAGGACCTTCAAATCCATGGTAGAAGAGAGTTACCTGGTAGAAACTATAACAGTCGACAACGATTACAGCCAGAGATTCTACATCAACCTGGTACGCAAGGAAACGGGTTGGCTGGTCCAGCTAGACAGTCAGGCGAAACCCTTCAGAACTCCGGCCGTTAAACTGGCCGTGAAGAGATTGGCCTCTATCGTCCAAAGATAAAAAGCGGGGCGCGCAAGCGCCCCTTCCAGAGTGTGGCAAAAGTGCTTTTCAGTTTATGGAACTCTCTTGAACAGCAGCGTCGCGTTGTGTCCTCCGAAGCCCAGTGAGTTACTCATGGCGAACTGTATCTCTTTGGCGAAGGCTTTGTTTGGCGTATAATTCAGATCGCACTGCGGGTCGGGGGTCTCGTAATTTATCGTCGGAGGCACCAAAGAATTGCTCATCGCCATTATCGTAGCCACCGCCTCTATCGCCCCGGCCGCACCCAGCGCGTGTCCGTGCATGGATTTCGTAGAACTGATGTTCAGATCCTGCCTGCATCCGAAGAGCCTCTTGATCGCCTTCGTTTCGGTTATATCGTTCAGGGGCGTGGAAGTGCCGTGAGCGTTCAGATAATCGACTTCGTCCGGACCGATCCCCGCCGAGTTGAGAGCCATCGCCATCGCTCTGAAGGCTCCGTCACCGGATTCTTCAGGTGAGGTTATATGGTACGCGTCGTCCGTCGAACCGTAACCCGCAATCTCGGCGTATATCTTTGCGCCCCTTTTCAGGGCGTGTTCATACTCCTCGAGGATCAGTGTCGCCGAACCTTCAGCCATTACAAAACCGTCGCGGTTCAGGTCGAAGGGACGGCTGGCCCTTTCGGGACCACTTGTTGAGAGGGCTGTCATGTTCGCGAATCCGGCGAGCGCCAGGGGCGTTATTGTCGCCTCGCTGCCCCCGCTCATCGCTACATCTAGAAGACCGCCCGCTATTAGCCTGGCCGCCTCACCCAGGGCGTTCGTACTCGAGGCGCAGGCTGTCGATACCGTAAAATTCGTGCCTTTTAAACAGAACCTTATGGCCAGCACGCCCGGTGCCATATTGGCTATAGTCATGGGGATGAGGAAGGGACTGACCCTTCCAGGTCCCTTGGACAGGAGCTGTCCGTGCTGCTCCTCTATAACATCCATCCCTCCAAGACCGACCCCGTAGATCACGCCGGCGCGCTCCCTGTCGAAATTGCTTCCATCGAGATGACTGTCTTCGAAGGCCTCCTGCGCGCTGGCTATCGCCAGCTGCACGAACCTCGCGTTCCTTCGGACTTCCTTTCTGTCCATGTACCTCAACGGATCGAAGTTCTTGACCTGCCCGGCGATCTTGACCTGAAACTGTGAGGTGTCGAAGCCCTCTATCCAGTCGATCCCCGATCTACCGTCCTTCAGAGAGCTCCAGAATTCGGAAAGATTGTTACCTACTGAACTGACGACCCCCAGACCGGTGACTGCTACTCTCCTCATTTTTCACTTCTCTTCAAGCGTGTTTATGAACGACACTACATCGTCTATGGTCTTGAAATTTCCCGTTTCATTATCGCTTATCTGTATAGAGAACTCGTCCTCCAGCTCCATCACGAGATCGACAAGGTCCAGCGAGTCGGCGCCCAGATCTTCGACGAACCTCGAATCTCCACCCACACTTTTAGCATCTACTCCCAGATGCTGTGCCACTATAGTTATTACCTTTTCTCTGATATTTGCAGTCTTCTCCACAGTAATTCACCTCTTTTATTATGCGCTGATCTCTATCTCACGCAGCTGAGCGAGATTTTCCACGTCCGTAGAACTCACCTGCGCGTCTCTGTCTATCTTCTTCACGAACGAGTTGAGCACTTTGCCGGGACCGACTTCCACGAACCTGTCAACTCCGATGGAAAGCATCTTCCTGATCGTCTGCTCCCACTTCACCGGACTGAAGGCCTGAACGATGAGAAGCTCCTTTATCCTTTCCGGATCGTCGGGAAAGAACTCGGCCGTCACGTTGGATATGACGGGTATCTTCGGAGTCCTGACCTGGATACTTCTCAAAAACTCTCTCAGCACTTCTCCAACGGGCTGCAAGAATTTGCTGTGGAACGGTGCGCTGACCGAAAGTTCTACAGTCCTTCTCGCTCCACGCTCCTGGGCGAGAAGGATAGCTTTTCTCACCAGAGCCGTCAGACCGGAGACGACCAGCTGTCCGGGGCAGTTGTAGTTGGCCACTATCACGTCGCGCTCCGGGGAGACCTCTTCACAGATTCTCTCCACGAGCTCTTCGGGTAAACCGACTATCGCTGCCATTGTCCCTTCTCCAGGAGCGATCGCCTCCTGCATCGCCAGTCCCCTCAACCTCACCAGTCTCAACGCATCGGAATAACTTAGCGATCCGGCCACCACCAGTGCGCTGAACTCTCCGAGCGAGAGTCCGGCCACCATATCGGGCTGCGAGCTGTAATCGCTCAAAAGATCGGAAATCGCTATACTGTGAGCCAGAATCGCCGGCTGAGCATTCTGAGTCAATGTAAGCACTTCTTCGGGACCGTTCTGCATGATACCTACCATATCGAATCCGAGGAGCCGTCCCGAGAGTTCGAGGTTATCCCTTATCGAAGCGCAGCTCTCGTAAAGTCCTTTGCACATTCCCACATATTGACTACCCTGACCGGGAAATAACCAAGCTACCATAAGCCCTTCCCTCCCAAAGAATCGATTGTTTTTTTGGCCTCTTCCATCAGTTTTCCAATTAACTCTTCTACGGTGTTGATCTCTTTTATAATTCCACAGACCTGCCCGGCCATCACAGAACCGTTGTTGACGTCCCCTTCTCTGGAGGCCTTTCTGAGCGCGCCAACGGCAATTTTCTCTATCTCTTCGAAACCCGCCCCTTCTCTCTCGAGCTCTTCGATCCTCCTGGTGAGGCCGTTTCTGAGCGATCTGACCGGATGACCTGTCGATGAACCGGTGACCACAGGGTCGAGTTCGGAAGCGTTTAGTATACGCTCTTTGTATTTAGTGTGGGCCGTACACTCGAAAGTGCAGATGAAACGCGTTCCGATCTGAACTCCGCTGGCTCCCAGTGCGAAAGCCGCCGCCATCGCCCTACCGTCTCCGATGCCTCCGGCGGCCACGACCGGGACGGTTACGGCATCGGCCACGGCCGGCACGAGGGTCATGGTGGTCACTTTTCCGATGTGTCCTCCGGCCTCCATCCCTTCGGCTATCACGCCGTCGGCGCCGAGCTTCTCCATCCGCCTCGCCATACCGGCCGACGCTACTACCGGCAGGACTTTTACTCCGTGGCATCTGAACCTCTCCATGAAGGGACCGGGGTTGCCGGCGCCTGTAGTGACCACGGGAACTTTCTCCTGGCAAGCAATATCAACTAGCTCTCCGGCTCGCGGTGAGAGAAGCATTATGTTGACTCCGAAGGGTCTATCGGTCAATCTTCTGGTCTGTATTATCTCTTCTCTGAGTTCTTCGGGATCGAGATTTCCGGCCGCTATAACGCCCAGCCCGCCGGCGTTAGAGACTGCGCTCGCCAGTGAATGATCTGAGATCCAGGCCATCCCTCCCTGAATTACGGGAAGCTCTATACTTAGAAGTTTCATGAGTTTTTTTCCGGCTGGTATCAAATTCCTCTGCTCCTTTGGCATCTTTGTGCTTCTAATTTGTAGCAAAGGCGTACCATCGAAAAAGAGGGAGTAACCGTACGATTTCCGGTCGGTTTTTTCGACTGTCGTCTGGAAAGCGTACAGAAAGGAGACGGAACGATGGAAATGAGTAGAGAGTTCGTGATGAGCAGGATCCCACACAGAGAACCTTTTCTCATGGTGGATGGAGTTATCGAAATGGGAACCTCTCACATCAAAGCCTTTAAAGAAATAGATGAAAACCTCGAGGTTTTCAGGGGTCACTTCCCGAACTACCCCATCTATCCGGGCGTGCTTATAATCGAAGGCCTGGCCCAGACGGCAGGGGTACTTCTTCTGGAGCCCGGTTCCACACCGCTTTTTGCCGGCATCGAAAGGGCCCGTTTCAGGAGCCAGGTGAGACCGCCCTGCGTGCTGGAATACGAAGTGAAAATTATACAGACGAAGATGGGTGTCGTCAAAGTTGAGGCGATGGCGAGCGTAGAGGGACTGCCAGTGGCCGAGGCCGTCCTTTTGCTTGCCCGCGCGTAGTTTTGGAAGAAAAACCCCCTGTGCTATAATAATTCATATGATCCAGCACAGGGGTTAATGGGGGTAAGCCGCCACTCGAAAAGAGTGGCGGTGTTTCTTTGATCTTCAGTACTGGAATGAGGCTACGAATCTCACTCCGTCGCGATAGATGAAGAAGGCTATGTAATCC
>DBRH01000012.1:0-178100 GCA_002305955.1 Kosmotogaceae bacterium UBA1373 | reverse complement strand
ACATCGTCGATACTGAGCCCCAGTCTATAGACGATACCCTGCGTACTGACGCCGCTGACTATGACACCTTTGAGATCCTCGGGAAGGGAAAGCCTTTCCCTGTCGGATGGGGCTATATCGTTCACGGTAACGCCCAGTGCGTTGTCTTCGGCCGCTTTCTGTTCCTGTGGGGTTATCGCCTGCACCTGCTCCTGAAGGGTTCCCAGCATTACTTTTAGCTCTATGGTTTCACCGAACCTGTTAACCACGACCGACACTTCCGAACCGGCCGGATAATTGAGGATGGCGGCTCTCAGTTCCGATGAATTAGTGATCTCAAGATTCTGGAACTTTACTATGACGTCCTGCGGTTTTATTCCGGCTTTGTCGGCGGCCGAGCCCGCTACGACGTCCATTATGAGTGCTCCCCTGTCGATTTTTAGACCGAGGGACCGGGCCGTCGATTCGGTGACGGTATCGAGATAGACTCCCAGATAGGCCCTCTGGATGGAGCCGGTCGCGATGATCGAATCTACGTATCTCAGGGCAACGTTCACAGGAATCGCAAAGCCGAGAGTCGTACCGACATCCGGATCGACTATCGCCGTGTTTATGCCGATAACCTGGCCATATATGTTCAACAGGGGTCCACCGCTGTTGCCGGGATTGATCGCCGCATCGGTCTGGATTAGATCGGAGTATACGCTCTGTCCGTCTGGTTTGGGTATCTGTCTGCCGACGGCGCTTATCACGCCGACCGTAACGGTGTGCTTCAATCCGAGTGGATTACCTATGGCTATCGCCCATTCGCCTACTCGCAGCGCATCGGAATCTCCCAGCTCAACTATGGGAAGGTCCCTTCCATCTGGGTCTATCTTTATGACGGCTATATCGAGATCGGTATCGCCACCGATATATTTGGCCGGATAAACACTCCCATCGAGAAGGGAGACCGTTATCTTCTCGGCTCCGGCAACCACGTGTTCGTTGGTGAAAATGTATCCCTCTTTGTTGAAGATGAATCCCGAACCCAGTGCCGTGACTTTCCGCGATTGTTCGGGAATCTCACCAAAGAAACGTCTGAAGAATTCGTCGAATCCGTAAAAATCGCTTGGCGCATACATTGCCGTGGCTTCCACATCAACTTTGACTACCGCTGGTCCGGCCGTTTCCACTACTTTCACTATGGGGCTTTCGTAGCCTTCGTTGACCAGGGCCAGAGAAGCCACTGACACTAGAACCAGTAATACAAATACAAATGTTTTCCTCATACTCTGACCTCCTCATTATTTCCGGCTACCCCGGGTGCTAATATGACTTTCCCCTCTTTTGGTTGGTTCAAAAAAACTTTGAAGGTGTTATACTCATATAGTCATTTTCTGCCCGGGATTCTCGAGGTGAATCGTCTTGCAGCTGATCTATGTTCTTTCGATCTTTGTGATTGCGTACATCCTGATAATCTCCGGAAAACTCAACCGTTCAACGGTGGCATTTGCAGCCGGAACATTGATCCTGATCTCCAAAATCATCCCCGATTTCGATATGAAGGAGATCGGCAGGCTTGTCGATTTCAACACGATCGGAATACTGATAGGGATGATGATAGTGGTCGGAACCCTCAGGACGACTGGCTTTTTCGAGTTCGTCGCCGTTTATGTGGTCCGCCTTACAAAAGGCAGGATAAGGTTTTTGCTGGCGCTTTTCACGGTAACGATCGCGCTCTTCTCGGCCTTTTTGGACAATGTGACAACGATACTTCTCTTCGCACCGATAATCTTTCTGATCGCCGACGCTTTGAGCGTATCGCCGAAGGCCTTCATGCTCGCCGGAGTGTTGAGTGCCAACATCGGTGGTACGGCCACACTGATCGGAGACCCTCCGAATATACTGATCGGCTCGGCCAGCGGCTTCGGCTTCATGGATTTCATAAGGATCGATGGCCCTATATCGATCCTGGCGCTCATCGTGACGGTGATCTACCTCGACAGGGTAACCTTCAAGCCTTACTGGAACATGGGAGACAGGCTTCAGAGACTGGCCAGCATGGATCCTTCGAAAGCTATAGTGTCCAGATCCGGCCTAATAAAGTCCCTGGTGGTCTTCCTGGCGATCATAATTGGTTTCCTGATCCACGGACTTCTGAAAGTCGAACCTTCCATAATCGCGCTCGCCGGCGCTGCGGCTGCTATGTTGCTCAGCGGGAAGAATTTTTCTCAGCTTTCAGAAGATATCGAATGGGATACGATCTTCTTCTTCATAGGTCTTTTCGTTCTCGCTTTCGCGATTCAGGAGGTCGGGATCACGGCCTTCATATCCGACGCGCTGGGGGTGATGGCCGGGAACAGAGTGGTTCTCTTTCTGGCACTGTTCTGGTTGTCGTCCCTGTTGAGCGGTTTCATAGGCGCCGTCCCGGCCGTGACTTTCCTGATACCGATCATCAATGGAATGATATCCAGATACGGCATAACCGCCGATATATGGTGGGTCGTGTCTATCGCTTCGTGCTTTGGAGGAAGTTTCTCGCTGGCCGGAGCGGCGGCTAACATGGTCGGCGTCGGACTGATCGAAAAGAACTCGCGGGAAAAACTCACTTACAGCGATTTTTTGAAATTCTCCCTGCCTGTGACCCTCATCACTCTGGTAATGGGCACGGTGTACATCCTGGTGATGTTCGCTATTTAGGACTCTCTTTACCGGACAGAGCATCCTTCTGCTTCATCCTGCCGGTGAAGGAAGTCTCCACGAATATCTGTCGACCTTCCGGCCCGTCCAGCTCCGTGAAGTACATCGCCGTCGAGATAGTCGAGGGCGTAGGGGTGAATATCTGCACCTGTTCCGGTCTGTAATTCATCTCTCCGGCCACGAACCGTCTCAGCCGGACCATATCCTCCAGCCTGCATCCTGGATGGGCAGCGATGAAATAACCTATCACGTACCGCTTTTTACCTTTGGACAATTCATAGAACTCCTTCAAGAACTTCTCGAGAGTCTCTCTTGAGGGCTTTCCCATAAGCTCGAGAACTCGGTCGCTGCTGTGCTCTGGCGCAATCTTCAGCTGACCGGAGATGTGTTTCTCGATCAGCCTTCTGAGAAACTCCCTTCCGTAAACCTTATCGGCGAGGATCAGATCATACCTAATTCCCGAGGAAACGAAAACGTGTTTCACGCCGGGAACCGAAGCGACTCTTTCCAGCAGGCCGATGTATCTCGAGTGGTCGGGTCTCAAAGAGGCGCAGACCTCCGGAAAGAGGCATCGCTTATCCTTGCAGGCGCCTTTTTTCAGCTTCACCGGGCACTCGTAACCGTACATGTTGGCCGTCGGTCCGCCCAGATCGGTGATGGTGCCACGGAAGTCCGGACTTCTCGACAGCAGAGAGACTTCCTCTATGATCGATTCTTCGCTCCTGGAGACCACGATTCTCCCCTGGTGAAGTGTTATGGCACAGAAATTGCACTGGCCATAGCAGCCTCTGTGAGTGGTTATAGAATATCTGACCGTTTCTAGCGCCTTTACCGGACCTTTTTCCAGACAGGCCGGGTGGACCTGTCTGGTGTATGGCAGACGGTAAAAACTGTCCAGATCGTTCGAATCTATTCTCGGAGGAGGGTTCTGTATGACGAATCTGCTGTCCTGAAGCTGGTAGAGAAGCTGTCCGCGCACCGGGTCGGTTTCGTCGTAAAGGAGCCTTACCGATTTGAAATACCTCCGGTGATCGGCCGATACTTCCTCATGAGAGGGGAGCTCCACCCCCTGCGGTCTGGCAGAACTCCAGACGACCGTTCCGGGTACATCCGCGGGGAGCTCCCCCGAAGCGAGCCTCCTCGAAACCTCCAGGATCGGTTTCTCTCCCATCCCATAGACGAGCAGATCGGCCTTGGAGTCGAGGAGTACGGATTTTCTGACTTTGTTGCTCCACCAGTCGTAGTGGGAGAATCTTCGCAGGCTGGCCTCTACACCGCCCAGAACTATCCTGACATCTTTGAAGGCCCGCCTTATGAGATTCGAATACACGATCACGGCCCTGTCAGGTCTGGCACCACCCACGCCGCCGGGGGTGTAATCGTCGCTCTTCCTCTTTTTACCCGACGAAGTGTAGTTGGCTACCATGGAGTCCACGTTGCCGGATGTAACGCCGAAGAAGAGACGGGGCCTTCCGAGCGCCGAAATATCCTCGGTGTTTTTCCAGTCAGGCTGAGAGATCACCCCGACCCTCCAGCCGGCCGCTTCGAGAACCCTGGCGATCAACGCCGTCCCGAAGGAGGGGTGATCGATGAAGGCATCTCCCGTGACCAGTATTATATCGAGACCGTCCCAGCCGCGCCGCATCATTTCTTTCCTGTTCATGGGTATGTTCATAATACGCACCAAAAAAAGAAGGGAAAGTGAAACTGTAAGCCGGATCCTGTTCGCGTGATCATCTATCTCGGGGTTATGTTACCATAACCCTCCAGCATCCTACCCGAAAGGGATTCGGTGGGCGTCCTCAAACCCTTTCTGCTTGGACTTGCTCCGGATGGGGGTTGCCAAGCCTGCCGGTCGCCCGACAGCTGGTGAGCTCTTACCTCGCCTTTCCACCCTTGCCCGCAGGCGGTTTGCTTCTCTATAGCCCTTACCGGGGATCTCTCCCCCTGGGTGTTACCCAGCATCCTCGCCCATGGAGTCCGGACTTTCCTCGGCCTCGCCGCGATCACCCGTTTCACTTTCCTCTCTGAACTTTGAGAGCTTTCGAGCCCTGGTATCTTCCTTCAATTATCATCTTTTTCTCTATCATATTCAACAGTTGCAGCTTCGAAAAACCCCAGTTTCCGAAAAGCGTCCCCTCGATCGGCGGATCGGCAACCAGTCTGTGAACGACCACATCCTCGTCCAGATACTCCAGAAAGGTTACAACCCTCTCGAGAAAAACTTCCAGACTCGTGAGTACGGTCTCGCCGGCCAGACACTGCCTGGCCAGCTCAGTGCCTTCGACGACGTAAAGCGAATGGATTTTGACCCCCTTCACGCCGAGTACGGAAAGCAGCCTGGCCGCTTCCGCAACATCCTCGATCGTGTCCCACGGAAGGTTGACTATGACGTGCGCGACCGTCTCGATATTGTGCTTCGCCGCCCTCAGGGCCGCATCCACGAACTGTGAGAGAGAATGACCTCTGTTTATCTTCCTAAGCGTGTTGGGGTTCACACTCTGAAGACCCAATTCGAGTATCACGTCTACATCTCCGGAAAACTCGTCTAGAAGGGCGAGCACTTCCTCGCCGACCAGATCTGGTCTGGTGGAAATGTCGAGAATGACCACATCCTCTACCAAAACCTGTCTGTAGAGCTCCCTGAGTCTTTCTACCGGGGCAAAAGTGTTCGAATTGGCCTGAAAGTAGGCCATGAACTTCCCCAGACCCTTTTTTCTGAGCCCGTCCATTCCTCTCCGGAGCTGATCGAGAAGCGACAACCTCGAATCAACGGCGAATCCACTCCCGGTAGGATCGCAATAGATGCATCCGACAGCTCCGCCCACTCTGTTGGGACAGGTAAATCCCGCGTCCAGAGGGATTCTGTGAACAGCCTGGCCGTATCTCTCTTTGAGGTAGCTTTTCAGATCTTTGTAAGGCTTACGAGTCAACTGATTTCACCAGCAACTTCTCGAATTCCTTGAAGGTTTTCACTGCCGAATTCACTTCGCTCTTGGTCTTTCCCAGGAATACATATAGCCACTTCCCCGAGAACCAGGCCTTCATGTATCCCTGCCGGATCTCGTCCTGAAACTCTCCGTATATCAGTGGCAAGGCGCTAACAACGGATCTGAAATCGTTGGAGACTTCCCGGATCAGGCCGTACCAGAAGCTCGTCGTCCGTGAAGCCTTGCTGAATTTAGCGACGTAAATAACGAACTCTTCCGTTCCCTTGGCGAAACGCTTTTCCAGGAGCAAAGTCTCGCCATCCAGGGAGAGTTCCATGATCGATCCGCCGATCGCGGTGCTCGATGTAAGGTCCATATAGTCGCCCATCTTGAAGCCCGCATATCTACCGGGAACCAGCTCTTCTTTCCCTGCCGAACACGACGTGAAAAGGAGTATAACAATCAAAACCATCGCCAGTATCAAAGAAATTTTCGCTCTCATCATTTTACCTCCAGGCCCGCCGCACGGGCAAAATCACCGGCTTTCATGTAAATCCCGGGCCACTCGCTCCGGTCGAGCCTGTCCAGAAACTCGCTGTAAGGCCTCCCGCTTCTGGGATCGACGATTAGGCCGTCTATTTCCAGAAGCGGAACCAGAACGAAGGCTCTATTTATTATATCGCCGTGGGGAATAGTGAGAGTATCACTTTCAATTATCTGCTCACCGAAAAGCAGAATATCTATGTCTATGGTCCTCGGCCCCCATCTTACGCTCCTGACCCTCCCGAGGGAGTTCTCGACATGGGATATCGTCCTCAGCAGAGACTGCGGAGAGCCGCAGAAGGAGAACTTGCCGACACAGTTGAGAAAATCCGGTTGCTCGACTCCACCGTAAGGAGAGGTAAGGAAAACTGTCGACATCTTTTCGCAAACTACTCCACGCTCTTTCAAACCGGCGAAAGCCATCTTCAGATTTTCAAGACGGTCTCCGAGATTGCTTCCAAAGCCCAGGTAAATTTCATTTTCCATCGAGAGACCTCCTCACTTTCCACTCCATCTCCTTCAGAGCCTGAACCTGCGACGCGTTCATACCGCCCTTCCACCAGTGGGGGAGCATGGAGTTGTCCAGTAGCAGCGGGTCGATCTCTTCATCGAAAAGGTCATCCTCGATGAGAGTCCTCCACTGCACCGTTCCGGGTATCGGAGTGAATTCGTTGAGACTGGGATAGACCCCGAGTTCACCACACTTTTCCAGCGAACGCTCTACATCCTCCACCTTCTGGCCGGGCAGGTTGAGCATTATGTATGCGCTCATCTCGCGGGCCGTAAAACCAGCGTCCGCCAGATTTTTAACGGCTCTGAAGAAATCCTCGTTCGTCACCTTTCCACCGGTCGAAAGTTGCATCGAAGGGTCCGAGGTTTCGAGACCGAGCTTGATCGTCTTGAAGTTGTTGTCATATAGGAGCCCGGCCATCTCCACGTCAAGTAGCCTCGCGTGGACGCCGTTGGGCAGGTGAAACCTCCTGACTATCTTTCTTCTCGAAAGCTCCTTCAGGAGAGTCTTAAAATCACCGAAGAGGATCGCGTCGTCGAAAAAAACCATATCCTCCGTTTCATCGCGGCCAGTCAACCTCTCTATAGAATCGGCTATTGTCAGAGGATCTCTCTTCAGAAACCCCTTCCAGAGTTTACCGCTTGCACAGTACGTACACCTTAACGGGCAGCCTAGGCTCGTCATAAGAACCGCGTAAGGCAGGCGCGTGTAATGGGAATAATCAGGGTCGAGCGCCGTAAACCAATCTTCGCGCGGCAATACGTCTATGCCGAGGTATTCGAGCGCCCTTTTAACCGGAGCGACACCGGTCCCCGGACAGAGGAAATCGGCACCGCACTTGACGGCCGCGTGATCGGGCAGAAGCGTTGCGTAAACCCCTCCCAGAACTATTCTGGCGGCCGGCAACTCCTCGTGGATCACACGTATCGTATCGACCACCCCGGTGTACCAGTAAGTCATCATCGAAGTCACGAAAACCCCGGCCACATCGCCCGCCGAACGGAGCTTCATCCTGAGCAGCTCTTCGGGAATTCCGAAACGCTTGAACTTCCTGGGTATATCCTTCATGGACTCCGGCTTGGGGATCACCACTTCATGAAACTTACCCGTCCCGAAGTACTTCTCCCGGCTCTCTCCGCCGGAGAAGAGAAAGTCCGCATCGTATCTATCAAGGCAATCCACGAGAACGGGCTCGATTCCCGAATCTTTCAGGATCGAAGAGATGTACAGCAGGCCCACCGGTTTCAACCAGTAGTCGTAAGCAGACACATCTTCAATCCAGGGATTAACCAGCAGTATTCTTTTTGCTTTCCTTGACTCTGTCATAGTATGCCTTGATCCCCTTCAGCGTCAGGTCTGGATCGTTGATCGTGATGAAGCCCTTCTCGACCATGAACATCTCGACATTGCCGCCAGTTCCTATCACGTCTACCCTGCCGTCGAAGACTTTCAGCATGTTTTCAACGATGCCAGCCAGTGCAAAGTAAGTGCCGTTGACTATCCCGATCCTTATATTGTCTTCCGTGTTGGTTCCGAGATAATGATCTTCGAAAAAGAGTTCTACCTCTGGAAGTTTCGCGGTTTTGGAGAAGAGGGCGGACATAGCCGTCGAAGGGCCCGGGAGTATAGAACCTCCGACAAAGGCGTTTTCCTTCAATACATCTATCGTTATAGCAGTTCCAACATCTATGACAACCGCGTTCGCCCCGTAATGAATGGAAGCGCTGATCACATTGGCCAGTCTGTCGGCGCCTATCTCACCCGGATTGTCGGCCTTCAGTTCCAGAGATACGAACCGGTCCGGCTTGAGAAAGACCGCCGGCTCTTTGAGATACTTCGCGGCGAAATACTGGATCGACCTGTTGAGCCTCGGCACAACACTGGCCACGCAGAAGCCGTCGATCTCGCCGATAGATGAACCCTTGCTTTTTAGAAGACCTTCGAGAATCGCGAAGAGCTCATCCTCTGTTTCGAGTCTCCCCGAAGGGAGTCTCCATATCGAAATTATCGAGTCGCCTTTTTGCAATCCAAATACAGTCGTAGTATTGCCGATATCGGCCAGAAGTTCCATTGAATCGCCTCCCTGACAATTCTACCATGCAGCATTATTCCGTTCTATCTCCGAATTTTATTCGCCGGAGTACGGTTTCACATTCTTTTAATATTTCTCTCCACTTGATCGACTGAAAATGTGATGATATAATCTTTCTTGCCAGCGCAGGCTGGAGACTGAGAGTGGGAGCGACTCGCTAGCTCAGCAGGTAGAGCACCTGACTTTTAATCAGGGGGTCGCGGGTTCGAATCCCGCGCGAGTCACCAGCGAGAGTGGCGAAATTGGCAGACGCGCTGGACTTAGGATCCAGTGGGGTGACCTGTGAGGGTTCAAGTCCCTCCTCTCGCACCAAGCGTCGGTCTTTTTCTCGTGCATACGCGGATGTAGCTCAGTGGTAGAGCACCTGCTTGCCAAGCAGGGGGTCGCGGGTTCGAACCCCGTCTTCCGCTCCAGAAGAACGTCTCATATGAGACGTTCTTTTGTATTCTCGTTCGTGAGCTATGCCGAGACTATAAGGTGGTGATATCGTGTGGGTGCGACTCGATCATCCCCGCAGCTGTGATCTGCACGAACCTTCTCATCGATTGCAGAAACTCTACGCTCGCGGACCCGCAGTACCCAAACCCTGATCTGACACCGCCGGCGAGCTGTTCAAAGACATCTTCTACCGACCCCTTCGCCCGGACCATTCCCTCAACGCCCTCGGCGACAAGCTTGCCGGCCGGCTGTCCATCCTGGAAGTAGCGATCGCTGCTGCCGGCGGCCATCGCCGTGAAACTGCCCATTCCCCGGTAGGATTTGTACTCGCCGCCATCCATGAATGTACTCTTTCCGGGACACTCTCTCGTTCCGGCGAAGATGTTTCCCATCATGACGCTGCTGGCTCCGGCCGCGAGCGCCTTCACGATGTCCCCCGAATACCGTATCCCCCCATCGGAGATGACCGGAACGTCTCTCTCCCTGGCAGCCTGCGAGCACTCCATAACTGCCGAAAGCTGAGGGTAACCGACGCCCGCAACTATTCTGGTCGTGCAGATGGAACCGGGGCCTATTCCAACCTTTACGGCATCGGCGCCGGCCTCAATGAGTGCCAGAGTTCCACTGGAAGTCACCACGTTTCCCGCGATAATCTGGAGAGAGGGATAAAGCTCTCTTGCCAGAGAAAGCAAGTCTATGACTCTCTTCGAATGACCATGAGCAGTGTCTATTGCCAGCACGTCGATACCGGCCCTTACAACCGCTTCAATCCTTTCCGCTGTCCCCGGGCCCGTGCCGACGGCGGCGCCCACCATGAGTCTGCCGGATGAATCGAGTGAACAGAGAGGGTATCTTTCTCTATCTACGCTGGTGTTCTTCACTCTCTCTACATGCTCGGCCTGTCCCTCGATCGAGAGGTTCTTGTGTATAACTCCCATGCCGCCCATGAGCGCCATGGCCCTGGCCATTTCCGCTTCTGTGACGGTATCCATAGCCGCCGATATGAACGGTACCTTCAGCCAGAGATTTCTAGTGATCCTGGATCTCAGATCCACTTCTCTGGGGAGGATTTCGCTGTAACCGGGAACGAGCAAGACATCGTCGAACGTGTAAGCCCTATCGAACATGCCCATCATTCCCACTCTATGGTCGCCGGCGGTTTATCTGTTATATCGTAGGTAACCCTTCCCACTTCAGGAACTCGAGAAGTTATTCTTGAAGAGATCTCTCTAAGGACCGCGTGGGGGATCTCGTACCAGGAGGCCGTCATCCCTTCGGCGCTGTGAACGGCTCTCAACGCGACAACGTAACCGTAGGCCCTCCTGTCGCCTTTGACCCCGACGCTCCTCACAGGTAGCAGCACTGCGAAGGCCTGCCAAATCTTGCCCTTCTCTCCATACTCCTCAAGCGTCTTGAGAAAGATGTCATCAACTTCTTTGAGAATTCTCGCCTTTTCGGCATCGACCTCTCCCAGTATCCTCACTCCCAGTCCCGGACCGGGGAAAGGCTGTCTGTCTATGAGTTTAGAATCTATACCCAGGGCTCTTCCCAGAGCCCTGACCTCGTCTTTGAAAAGCTCCCGCAAAGGCTCGAGAAGCTTCAGCTTCATGTTTTCAGGAAGGCCGCCGACGTTGTGATGGCTCTTGATTTTGTCGGAAGTTCTCGAGGAGGCGGCCGATTCTATCACGTCGGAATAAATGGTTCCCTGGAGCAGGAAATCGGCCTCGATACCGCCAGCCTCTCCTTCGAAGACTTCTATGAAGGTCTCGCCGATTATCTTCCTCTTGCGTTCGGGGTCGGTCACCCCGTGAAGCTTTCTGAAAAAGGTATCGGAAGCGTCCACCACCCGCAAGTTTATCCCCAGAGTCTTCATGACCTCGGGGACTTCGCGCTCCTCATCTTTTCTCATCAGTCCGTGGTTGACGAAGATACCAGTCAGATTCCCGCCGATCGCCCGGGCAGTCAGAACGGCCGCCACCGTGGAATCTACTCCCCCGGAAAGACCGGCGACGACCTTCCCGTTTCCGACGGTCCCCCTTATCTTTTCGATCTGCTCATTGGCGAAATCGGAAATCTTCCAGTTTCTCGAGGCATCACATACCTTCAAAACGAAGTTTTCAAGTATCTTTGTGCCGCACTGCGTGTGGTGAACCTCCGGATGGAACTGGAGCGCGTAGTTTTTGCCGTCGGTTATACCCGCCACTATCCCGTTACCGCTCCTGGCGATCGTACTGTAACCGGGAGGAAGGACCGTGACCTCGTCTCCGTGGCTCATCCAGGTGGTGATCGTTTTTGGAACGCCTGTCAGCAGGTCCGATTCTTCGAGCGATACGGGCGTGAAACCGTATTCGGCTTTACTGCCCCTGGACACCGTGCCTCCGAAACCCTTAACCATCAAATGCATACCGTAGCAGATGCCCAGAAGCGGCAGACCGGAAGCCAGAACTTCCTCCGGGACATCCAGCGAACCGCTCTCATAGACACTCTGGGGACCTCCCGAGAGCACAATCCCCTTTACATCCTTATCAAGCCTTACCGACGAGGGATGTTCGACCGTGCAAAGAACTCCGAACTCCCTTATTCTCCTCGCGAGCAACATCGTGTACTGTGAACCGTAATCAAGAACCACTATCCTTTCCATTACATCGATCCTCCCGAAAATAAAAAATCACCCCTCCGGGGGGTGAAGTATGAAAAATCCACCCCGTAGTCAGGAAGTTAAGGCCTCCTGGTAGATACTTCCCAGCCGATTCTCGGAATTATACGGGTTAATGCATTTTACCATAGAACCTGGATTTCGAGTAATACACTTGCAGTTAAAGAAGAGAAAAGAGAGATCAAATGATCAGAAAAAGTCCTTCAAAAGAAAGAAAGCGAGAACCGTGTCTATTGTGCTAAGATAATACCTGTTAGCCATGTCTATGCGGTCTGTGCGGCAGAGATATGAGATTATTCATCGGAGTAGAGCGATGAAGGGGATCGGTACATACGTAAGGCTCATAAGGGTTAGGCACTGGTTGAAGAATTTCTTCGTCTTTGCCCCTCTCATATTTTCAGCCAGCCTCTCCAGAGTTGATATGATGTTGAACTCGCTTCTCATTTTCATCGCCTTCTGTTTCGCTTCGAGCGGTGTCTATATTTTCAACGATATCAACGATCTGGAAAGTGACAGGCATCACTGGCGAAAGAAAAACAGGCCGATTCCTTCGGGCACCGTGAGTGTTAACGAGGCGATCGTCGTGGCTGTCGTCTGTTTCCTGCTGGCCTTCACGATTGTCCTTTTTCTCCCTCTTCTGGCCGGGCTTTTTCTTCTCATTTACGTGCTTGAGAACGTTTTCTATACTCTCAAAGGCAAGGAAATGGTCGTGATAGACGCCTTCTGCATTTCAGCAGGTTTCGTTATTCGTGTGATCGCCGGCTCTTACGCTATAGGGGTCAACCCGACCGGCTGGATCCTGGTGACGACCTTTTTTCTAGCCCTCTTCATGGGTTTTGGAAAGCGGAGAAACGAGTTGCTGCTACTCAAAGAGAACAGCGATAATCACAGAAAGGTTCTCAAGCTGTACGATTTCAGATTTCTAGATTACATGATGATCTCGACGGCCTCGATATCCATAATCTCTTACACTCTCTACTGCCTTGACCCGTCGGTGATCTCCAAATTCTCTACCGACAAGCTCGTTTACACCGTTCCGTTTGTGACCTATGGGGTCTTCAGATATATGTTGCTCCTGTTCAAAGACGGCGAGGGAGACCCTACAGAGGTCGTAACACGTGATACGGGCATCGCCGTGACGACCATGCTGTGGTTTCTGTCGGTAGTACTGATCATATACCTGCCCATGTGGTTCTAAAGTGCGTTTGTACTGGAGGGGTTGGTCTTGAGCGTGGTGGAGTTTTTCGTTCTAGTTGTAGCGATAGTTTTTAATGCGTCTGCGAATATTCTGTTGAAATTCGGCATGCAAAATGCGCCACAGATATCGGTCGTCGGGTTGAAAAATATGTTGTTGAACTCGATCACCAACGTGTACGTCTGGCTGGGACTCTTCTCCTTCGGAGTGGCCTTCGTCTTTTACAGCGTTGTGTTGACGAAGATGAAACTGGGCGTCGCCTACCCGGTAATGACCAGCGCCGGGTTCGTAATCGTGACTCTCTTTGCGGTCTTTCTCTTCGATGAAAAGATGAACTGGCTGAAGATCGCCGGAATAGCCGTCATCGCCCTGGGGATCTGGCTAGTATCGATCGCGAAATAGGAGGTGTTTGGTTTGAATAAATCTACAGTAGCAGTAATTAAGACAACGCCCGAAAGTGTGCTGGATGACTATAGAAAACTCGCAAAGATGGCGAAGATGGGAGATTTCCTCGATAGAGGCGCCACGACCATTCTCAAGGACAACATCTCCTGGCACCTGCCGATGCCCGGCGCCAACAGCACCCCCTGGCAGCTCGAAGGAGTCGTTCTTGCCCTCAAGGATGCGGGCATGAGAGAGATAGTGGCCGTCGAAAACAAAACGGTGGTCACCAGGCCAAGGTACGGCGAAAAGCAGAACAAGTACGATATCATATACAACAAGTATGGAATACCAGTACTGTACAACTTTGAAGAGAGCGATATGCGCTGGATCGAGTACACTCCTAAAAGCAAACTCAACGTGCTTCCCAGAATTTTCCCTGAAGGAATTAGACTACCCGATTACTTCTTCGGTAAGAACATTATTCAGCTCCCCACGGTGAAGTGCCACATTTACACGACCACGACGGGGGCTATGAAGAACGCCTTTGGTGGCCTTTTAAACGTGAAACGTCATTACACGCATTCCTGGATACACGAGACGCTCGTCGATCTGTTGAAAATACAGAAAGAGATACACACCGGGCTCTTCGCCTTTATGGACGGAACTACCGCGGGAAACGGTCCAGGCCCAAGGACGTTGATACCGGTCAGGACGGATTATATACTGGCCAGCCAGGACCAGGTGGCAATAGACGCGGTCGCCGCGAAGATGATGGGCTTCAATCCGATGGACCTGAAATACATAAGGCTGGCCGACGAGGAGGGTCTGGGAAACGGAAAACCCGAGAACATCGAGCTGGTCGGCGAAGACATCTCTAAAGTCAATTTCAAGTTCCATGTCGGCGACAACTTCGCCAGCAAAGTCGGTGATCTGCTATGGTTCAGTCCGTTGAAGATATTCCAGAAACTCTTCTTCCACACCCCGCTGGTTAAGGTCTTCGTTGCGGCTTCGGACTCGTATCACGACAGGTACTGGTGGAAGAAACATGGAACAAAGATCTTCCAGCAGTGGAAGAAAGAGAGTCCATGGGGAAGACTTTGGGAATCTTACAGGTAAACCGGATTTGATAATTTCTCGGAGCGGAGGGAAGGATGCATGGGTTTTGAAGGGGCGGTGAACGATCGCTCGAAGAAAAAGGTCTTTCTGATTGCGCTTTTCTTTTCGGTCGTTCTTTCGTACATCTTCACTTCGATGATACTCTGGACGACCGAAAGTAGGTTCCTGACGGTTTCTCGTTACAGTAAAGTGATGCGCCACAGAGAAGCCATAGAAGGAAGGAGCTTTGCGCCCGATCAGTATCGCTTCGGCAGTTATTACCTGGTCGAATATATCTTCAAGCACATACCGTTGAGATGGTACGACGTCTTCAACGACATCATCGCGGAGGGACTCGATCCGAAGGGCTGGAGCGAAGGCACGCAGGAGAGCGTTGAACTTTTCTTTCCCGAAGAGGACCGGGCCATGATCATCCAGGAGATAGAATCGGCGATAGACGGGATCATAGATTCGTTTTCGCCAAACAATTTGCTGTTGAAAAACATGCTGAAAGCCGCCATCGACTCCTTCGGCTGGCAGGAGTACGTCAACGATATAGAAAAGACGACCATGCTCATAGGAAGCAACATCCCCGGAGAATTAAAAGTTCTGATAGAAAAAGACAGTGCCGAGAGCGCTCTGGTCAATGGATATGTGACCTTCAGATTCTTTTTCACTGTAACGACCCTGCTGCTCGTTTTTCTCTTATGCTCGCAGTTCGCCGACCCGCTGACGTCACTTTTGGGTATGTCGCTTTTCGCCGCCCTTCTACCCTTGGTGGCCCAGGACTTCATGCAGGCTGAAACCATGCTATCGGCCACAGTTTTCGTCGGCTTTCTAGTGGCTCTGTTGAAAAACAAAAGCTATCTCCTCCTGCTGCTGCTCGTTCTGCTAGGCTGCACGGCCAGGACGGACCAAATTCTCTTCGCAGGGGTGATACACCTCCTCTACAAAGGACCCGGGGCGATAAAGAGCAGAAAGTGGTTCTCGCTGCTGGCCGGGCTTTCGCTGGTGCTTATCCCTCTGGCCGCCACGTTGCTGTTGAGCGAGGTGATCTACGTCGGCTCGGAGTATTACCTCGATTTCTTCCAGTTCGAACATAACCTGAGCCACCCCTGGGCGTGGGTCTATCCCCTGATATTTCTGGCCATTCCCTTGGCTTTCAGTCCGAAGATCCGGGACATAGACTTCTTCAGAAGGACCTGGCTCTGGATTCCGCCCTTCATCGCCATGAATTACCTGGTTGCAAGACCGGCCGAGGTCAGGCTCCTCCTGCCGGTGTTGCTATACAGCGTTCCATTCGTTGTCGCGGGCACGAAAGAAGCGGTCTGCCACTTCGATGACGGCAAAGACAGAAAAGGAGGCGGCTCATGAGCGACCGGAAAAAACTCTCCAGAAGGCTTCTTCTTCTGATAGTGGCGGCGATACTTTCCTACATCTTCACCTCCATGACCGTCTGGAGCACAGACGGGAAGTACCTCTTCCTCTCCAGATACCTCAGGATCAACCAGCACGAAAGGGCGATCTCCGGAAAGAACTTCGCTCCCGACCAATACCGTTTCGGGAGTTACTATCTGGTGGAGTATTTTTTCAAATACATTCCCATCCCCTGGCTCGACGAAAACACGGCCGAGGTCTCAAAGATGCTCCTCTCCGCCGGGTACTGGACCGACGAAGCCAGGGGAATGGTGGACGCTTATTTTCCTTTGCAGGAGCGAGAAAAAATTGTATCCGACCTCGAGGTGACGATAAACGAGACGATAGATGGGATAGCCGGTAAGAGTATCCTGCTGCAGAACGCTCTCAAGGCTATGGTCGGCAGTCTAAACTGGCAGACGTACATAACAGAACCGGCCAGCACCCTTCTGCTAGTGGGAGAAAACCTCCCTGACGATCTGAGGTTGGCCGTCGATATTACCAGCGAGGAAAACAGAACGCTCAATGGCCACATAACGGCCAGGTTCTTCTTCAACATACTGACTATTCTGCTGCTGTACACTTTCGGCAGACATTTCCTTTCTCCAGCAATGTCGCTCCTTTCTGTATTGCTTTTCCAGTCGATCATGCCGCTTACGACCATGTACTTCGGCTGGGAGACCTTCCACGCGGCCGCGCTCTTCCTCGCGGGACTGCTTCTGATAATCGAGAGAAGGTCCTTCGCCACACTCTGTCTGGTGATCTTTCTGGGCTCGACTTTCAGGGCCGATCACATGGTCTTTCTCTCGCTTATACTTCTCGGTTTCGATTACGGAAGACACCCCGGAAAGGCCGGAAAACTACTTCTCTCCCTCAAAGTGCTCACGACTTTCGCCATACCCGTTGCTTTTACGTTGCTTTCCAGCCGTTTGCTGTATCCGCAGGCCGAATATTCGGTGGATCTCGTTCAACTGTGGTACAACCTCACCTACCCCTGGTCCTGGATCTTCCCATTCCTCTTCCTTTCGATCCCGCTGATCTTCTACGATTCAATCGGGGAGGAGGATTTCTTCAGGAAGACCTGGTTCTGGATAGTTCCCTTCGTCGCGATGAACTATATAGTAGCCAGGCCGGCAGAGGTGCGGCTACTCATACCGGTGCTTCTCTATACGATCCCCGTCGCCGTGAAGGGTCTCTCGAAATTCTTTCCGGCCGACGTCTCGAAAGCCTGAATTGACGGGTTCACAAAGGGCTGTATGAGTGTATAATATCTATTGTTTCCTGCCCGGGGCAGGTTTTGTTGTTATTCTCTTCATCTGCATCTTCTGAATGGGGTTGTAATCAGGGGGTAGAAAATGGCAAGGGATCTTACTCAGGGAAGCATTCTGAAGAATCTTCTCGTCATGTCCATACCGACGATGATAGGTTTCAGTGCACAGATGGTCTATGATATAGTCGATATCTTCTGGATAGGCAGAATATCCGGCGAGGCAATCGCCGGGGTCACGATATTTTCGACACTCTTCTGGCTTGTAGAGATCTTGAACTCCATAATCGGACAGAGTTCGATCTCCCTGATCTCGCAGAGTTACGGAAAGAAAGACGCCGAGGGAACGGCGAAGGCGATAGAACAGACGATTACCTTCAAATTCCTCGTCGCTATGATAGCCGCAGTGCTCGTCGCGCTCTTCCTCAAGCCTTCGCTCGGTCTGTTCAGCAACGATCCTAAGGTTATAACGGCCGCGCTCGATTACGGATACATAAGGCTTTACTTCCTTCCGATGATGTTCTCATCTTACTCGGTGAACACGGCCCTGAGATGCATAGGTGATGCCAAGACACCGATGTACATAATGATGGTTTCCAGTATTCTCAACGTCCTGCTCGATCCGTTGCTCATGTTCGACAAATTCCCGGGAACTGCGATACCGGGCTTCGGGATGGGTGTGTTCGGAGCGGCCGTGGCGACTATCATATCGCAAACGGTTGCTTTCATACTCGGCTTCTATATCGTCTTTTCGGGAAGGGAGGGCGTAAAACCCAGATTGAAAGGGCTCTTCAAACTCGACTGGAAAATAGACAAAAAGCTCCTCACCATAGGTCTCCCGACGGGACTGGAGAGCTTCTTCAGGAACCTGTCCGGAGCGGTGTTGCTCAAGTTCGTCGCAGTCTATGGAACGGCAGCCGTGGCGGCCGTCGGAGTCGCCGGCAGACTGTTCGGACTTGCCTTCATGCCGCTGGTGGGAATGAACATGGGAGGATCGGCGATGGTCGGTCAAAATCTGGGAGTCGATAACGTCGAGAGAGCCAGAAAGACGGCCAGAACATCGGCCTTGATCGGTTTCTCGATCATGCTACTTTTCGTCCTGATAGCCTTTTTCGCCGGCGAAATAGTCCTCGGTATCTTCAATAAAGACCCGGAAATCGTCAAATATGGCACCGAGTTTTTGAGATACGGTTCACTTGGGATATCGATCCTCGCCTACGGGTTCGGTCTCTCCTCGGTCTTCGGAGGATCGGGATACAACATGCCCTTCGTGATCTCGAGCATCGCCTCACGCTGGTTCGTGCAGATTCCGATCCTGTTCATAATGGTTCACCTCTTAAAGGCCAGTATAGTTTGGGTCTGGCTCTCTTATGTCTTCTCGGACATAACCGAAGCGCTGGTGATGTTCATCTATTACCGGAAAGGAAAATGGGAAAAGAAAAGGGCGTGACAAGATGAAGAGAATTGCTATCGTTGGGGCAGGCATAGCCGGACTCTCTGCAGGCTGTTATGCCCAAATGAATGGTTTCGAGACGGAAATCTTCGAATTGCACAACAATCCAGGCGGGCTGTGTACTTCGTGGAAGCGAAAAGATTACACCATAGATGGCTGTATTCATCACCTTCCAGGTGCAAGCTCCTCTTCGAAGCTGTACACAATGTGGAAAGAGCTTGGTGCGATCGAAGATGGTCGGATTTTGTTCGATTCGATCTTGAGAAGGACCATAGACTCCGGTGGAAATGAGCTCAACCTGTACACCGATCTTGTCAGATTGAAGGAACACCTAATGGAGATCTCACCGGCCGACAGAGAAGCCATAGATCAGTATTTGAAGGCGGCACAGAAGTTCACGAAGTTCGAATTGCTCGCGATGGTCAGCGGCGGCGGTAAGGATAAACTTTCAATGATTCCACATCTGCCCGGGATAATGAAGTGGGGGCCGGTATCGCTAGAGCAATTCGCTTCGAGATTCAAAAACTCCTTCCTTCAAAAGGCCTTCCCGACCGCTCAATACGACTTTCAGGGAATCCCGATGATGATTCATCTTTCCTTCCTTGCCGGTTGCTCAATCAAGTCGATGGGATGGCCCGTCGGAGGTTCTCTGGCTTTTTCAAAAAGGATCGCGAAACGTTATGAAGAGCTTGGAGGCAAAATCCATTACAGATCGAGAGTGAAGAGCATCGCCGTCAAAAACGACAGGGCCGTCGGTCTTACACTGGAAGACAGAACAAAAGCAAACGCAGATATAGTCGTCTCCGCAGCCGATGGGTACAGTACTATTTACGACATGCTTAACGGCAAATACAAAGACGATTTGATCGACGAATACTACGCCAATCCACCTGACGAGCAGGAAATGAATGCCTACGTATCTCTTGGCGTTAACCTGCCCCTCAACGATCTTCCCCACGGTGTTACCTGGTTAATGGACGAAAAGCTGGAACTTTCAGATAGATGCTACCAGAAGATGGATCTGGAGGTTTTAAATTCGAAAACGGAAATGGTTCCCGGAGGAAAATCGGTTGTCAGAATTCCCTTTACGGCGAGCTACTCATACTGGAAGAAATTGAGCTGTGACAGAGAACTGTACGTCGATAAGAAGCACGAGATAGCAACAAAAGTTATAGAGAGGCTGGGCGTTTTGATTCCCGGCATTAAAGAAAAGATAGAAGTTGTAGATGTTTCGACGCCGATCACTACCGAACGCTTCACCGGCAACTTCCACGGGATGCAGGTGTGGACTCCCAGGAGCAAACAGGGCAGAATCATGTCGAAAGGCTTGAGCAAAACTCTCCCTGGGTTAGATGACTTTTATATGGTCGGTCAGTGGGCCCAGGGTCTCATAGGTATAGCCACCGCAGCGGTTCAAGGCAAGAAACTAATTCAGAGACTGGGTAAACGGTAACTGACACCGTGCTTCTTCGTCGCGAAGATTGTCGGGAGCCGTTATTCGAAAATCTTTATTCAACCGTCAGCCGTCTTTCAAATACGGCCTTCACTTCTTCGAACTTTTCTCTGTAAAGCCAGCTCTCCCAGCCCATTTTAAGGTATAGCTGTCTAACCTGCGAAATATAGTTCAGCGCGTCTAGGTGAACGGTTGCGACCCTTCTGGCCAGCTCTTCGGAGACGCGCTCCGCGTTCATCGGGAGAACCGGTCCAACGAAGGCTCCAGCATCGACACCGTTCTTTCTCAAGAAATCGATGGTCTCCAGCCTCTCTTCGAAGCTCGACGATCCCGGTTCGAGAAGTTTTCTTACGTCCTCCCGGTCCGTGGTGATGCTCACCAAAACTCTGGCCTCTTCGCCAGCCAGTTTGAAAAGATCTACATCTCTCCTGATAAGCGTGGATTTGGACATCGCGAAGATCGGTATCCTGTGGGAAATGAGTGTGACCAGCATCTCTCTGGTCAATCCATACTTTTCTTCGATATGCTGGTACGGATCGCAGGTGCTGCTGAGAAAGACCGTGACCTTGCCCAGAGAATTCACCTCGCGCCTTAGAAGCTCCGCGATGTTTCTCTTCACTCCCACGTCCCGCCCCCAGAGACCTCCGGTGTATTTGAAGGCCCCGATGAAGCGCGCGAAACAGTACTTGCAGCCCACTGTGCAACCGACAAAGGGATTTATCGTATAGCTGGCGACAGGTATTCGCGATCTGGTCAAGGCCGAAGAGGCCATTATCTCTCTTATCATAACGAAATTCTACAATACATTCGTATATCTTCCACACGTTTTTTCTCATATAGTAGATAATGCGCAGCATCACGTAGCAGTCAGTGATATAATAAACCAAAATGGGAGGTGTTAGTGTGTTGAGGGTTATCAGTACTGACAAAGCGCCGGCAGCAGTCGGCCCGTATTCTCAGGCCGTTGCCGCTGGAGGTCTTCTCTTTGTTTCCGGACAGATCCCCCTCAACCCGTTGACCGGTGAGCTGGCGACAGAGTTCGAAGCAGCATGTAAGCAGTCGCTAGAAAACGTACTTCAATTGGTCACTGCCGGCGGGTCGAGTCTGAAAAATGTGGTTAAGGTCAACATCTATATCAGAGACATGGGCAAATTCGCGATTCTAAACGAGATATACTCCTCTTACTTCAAAGACCATAAGCCCGCGAGGGCCGTGGTGGAGGTAAGCAATCTCCCGAAAAACGCCCCTGTAGAGATCGAAGCCGTTGCAGTGATACCTTAATCAGGAGGAAAAAATGGGTATAGAAATAAAGTTACCCGATGGTTCGAAAAAACAGTACGAAAAGGGTGCAAGACCCCTGGATATAGCAATGGACATATCTGAAGGCCTCGCCAAAAGGGCTTTCGGAGCGATAGTCAACGACGAGTACTGGGACCTTGGAAGGCCTCTGGAGACAAGCTGCGATTTCAGGCTGGTGCTGGACAAGGACAGCGAGGCCCCCGTTTTCTTCAGGCATACGATGGCGCACATCATGGCCCAGGCCGTGATGAGACTCTACGGCGAGGATAGAGTAAAACTGGCAATCGGTCCTACCATAGAGAATGGCTTCTACTACGACATCGATCTCGACGATGTGAGACTTACAGAGGAAGACCTGCCGAAGATCGAGGCCGAAATGGAGAAGATCATCAAGGAAGATCTACCGATCGAGAGGTTCGAGTTGCCGGTTTCCGAAGCTGTAATACTTATGAACAACCAGTTACAACCGTACAAGGTCGAACTCATCGAAGACCTAGTGAAAGATTACGGAACGGAGTTCGTAACGTTCTACCGCCAGGGTGATTTCACAGACCTCTGCCGGGGACCTCATCTACCCTCTACGGGTAAGGTGAAGTTCTTCAAACTCACTTCCGTTTCTGGCGCTTACTGGCGTGGAGACGAGAAGAACAAGATGTTGCAGAGGATATATGGCACTGCCTTCTCCAAGAAAGCCGACCTGGAAGAATACCTGGCGAAGATCGAAGAGGCCAGGAAGAGGGATCACAGAAAGCTCGGTCCAGCACTCGGTCTGTTCACGATCAATTACGACTACGCGCCCGGCATGCCCATCTTCCTGCCGAAGGGCACAGACATGCTCAACGAACTGCTCAAATTCTCCAGAGAAAAGCATATTGAGGACGGCTACAGGGAAGTAAGTACGCCCCAGATAATGTCCGACTCACTCTGGCGTACATCCGGCCACTGGGACCATTACAGCGACAATATGTATTTCACGGAAAAAGAAGAACAGCAGTTCGCCGTCAAGCCCATGAACTGTCCCGGTCACATCCTCGCTTATAAATCCTCTCCGGTGAGCTACAGGGATCTTCCGATGAAGATCTTCGAATTCGGAAAAGTTCACAGATACGAGCGGTCGGGCGTTCTACACGGACTTTTCAGAGTCAGGGGCTTTGTGCAGGACGACGCCCACGTCTTCTGTACACGCGAGCAGATACAGCAGGAAGTGATCGGCGTCATCGATTTCGTGAAGAAGATTTACGAGCCATTCGACTTTCAGTACAGGGCCGAGCTTTCGACGAGACCGGAAAACTTCATGGGAGAGATCGAGCTCTGGGATATAGCGACGGAGGCGCTCAGAGATTCTCTAAAAGCAAAGAAGATGGACTACATCGTCAACGAAGGTGACGGTGCCTTCTACGGCCCCAAGATCGATTACCATATAAAAGACTCTCTGGGAAGGGAGTGGCAATGTGCGACGATTCAGCTCGACTTCATGATGCCCGAGCGATTCGGAATAAAGTACATCGGTCCGGACAACAACGAATACCAGCCGGTAATGATCCACAGGGCAATCTTCGGTTCGACGGAGAGGTTCATGGGTATCTTGATCGAGCATTACGCCGGGGCCTTCCCGACGTGGCTGGCGCCGGTACAGGTGAAAGTGATCCCGATCGCCGACAGGCACACCGATTACGCACGTTCTGTGGTTGTCTCGCTTCGTGGCAAAGGCTTCAGGGCCGAGGTCGACGACAGGCAGAAATCTACCAATTACAAGATCAGAGAGGCCCAGCTAAACAAAATTCCGTACATGCTGATCGTCGGAGACAGGGAGATGCAGAACGGACAGGTCTCCGTCAGGTTGAGAAGTGAAAAGGATCTGGGAAGTATTGATCTCGAGGAGTTCATACACAAACTCACCGAAGAAGTGAAAGATAGAAAAGGCAAAAGTATCTTCGAATGATTGTTTTAAGCCCCTGCGTAGCGGGGGCTTTTATTTCTTTCCGGCTAAGGCAGAAAGGAGGCATCTCTTATGAACATCATAGACATAATACCCGTTTCCAGAGGCGACAGCCCTGCGGATGTACTTCTCAAGAACTGCAGAATCGTGAATGTATTCAGCGGCGAGATAGAGAAAGGCAATATAGCGCTTTTTAGAAAGAGAATAGCCGGGATCGGCGACTACGGCGAAGGTAGGGAGGTGATCGACCTCGAGGGTGCCTACATCGTACCGGGGTTGATAGATGCCCACCTTCATATAGAGTCCTCGATGGTCTCGCCGGTTGAGTTCGCCAAAACGATTCTGGCCAGAGGTACGACGACTGCGATAGCCGATCCGCACGAGATAGCGAACGTGATGGGTCTGTCCGGCATCGAGTACATGATTCGCTCGACCGAAGGCATACCCGTGAATCTGTACATCATGATCCCCTCGGCCGTTCCGGCCTCTTCGATGGAGACCTCGGGTGCCAGGATCAGCGTGATGGATATGATTGGATTCGTAGAGAAGTTCCAGAGCCGTGTACTGGGTTTGGGAGAGGTGATGAACTTCCCGGATATCATAAACGGCGATCGCGATTCCATAGCCAAGATAGAGCTGATACGCCACAAATACAAAAAGATCGACGGTCACATCCCCGGCGTTCTCGGAAAACCCCTGAACGCATATATAAGCGCTTTCGTCAGATCCGAGCACGAATGTACTTTCGTCGAGGAGGCGCGCGAAAAACTCTCCAGGGGAATGCAGATACTTATGAGAGAGGGGAGCGTCGAGAGAAACCTCGTACCGTTGCTGCCTCTTATAAACGATAGGACTTACCCCTTCGTATCCTTCTGTACCGACGATAAACACCCGGTAGATATAATTCGCGAGGGACACATCGACCACAACGTCAGGCTAGCGATAGAGCACGGTATAGATCCAATAATCGCCATAAGGGCGGCGACGATAAACACAGCGCGGCATTATAACCTCCGATCGATGGGCGCCATAGCGCCGGGGTATAAGGCCGACCTGGTCGTGATAGACAATCTAAAAGATTTCAATCCCATCATGGTTTTCAAAGATTCGAAGATCGTGGCCAGAAACGGCCGGCTCGTGACCGAGATAATCTCTCAGAACTTCCCGCAAGAGAAAGTGAATACCTTCAAGTGTCAGAAGATAAATGAGAGCGACCTTGAAATACGGGCCGAAGGAAGGCTGGTGAGAGCCATTGAACTGCTCGGGAGCGAGGTCCTCACCGGTGGCTGTGTGATGGGTGCGAAGATCGAAAACGGCAAGGCCGTCGGCGATCTATCTAAAGATCTCTTGAAAGTTGCCGCGATCTGCCGCTACTGCGAAGGAAAATCGATGTCGGTGGCCTTCGCGACCGGCTCGGGTCTCAAAAAAGGCGCGGTGGCGACCTCGGTCGGCCACGATTCACATAACCTGGGCGTTCTCGGTACAAATGATCCGGACATGGTTGCCGCCGCCAACAGAGTTATGGAGATGGGTGGTGGTCTGGTGGCGGTGATAGACGGCAAGATCATCTCGGAATTGCCCTTGCGGATCGCCGGTCTGATGTCCGATATGACCAGCAAGGAGGTCGCCGAACGCCTCATCGAATTGAAGGATGCCACCAGGACAATGGGGAGCAAATTACCCGATCTCTTCATGACTCTCTCTTTCATGCAGCTCTCCGTTATCCCGAAGTTGAAGCTGACCAACCTCGGACTGGTCGATGTGGAAAAGAACGATTTCGTATCCCTGTTTGTCGAGGAGGGGCAAGATGCTTAAAAGTAATTCCGGAGAATCGACGAATGTTGTAGGAAAGATGGTGAAAAGAGTCGACGCCCTGGAGAAGGTAAACGGTTGTGCCAGGTTCGCGGCCGACATAGCCTTCGACGGTCAGATCTACTGCGCGCTTGTGATCGCCGAAAAGCCGCACGGCATTCTCCGATCGATAGATGTATCTCTCGCCTCCAAGATGGAGGGGGTAGAAGCTGTCTTCACCTGGAGGGATATCCCGGGCGATAATCAGCTCGGCGAAGCGATAAAGGATATGCCCTGCCTCGTCAAAGAAGGCGAGAAGATACGTTACTGGGGCGATGTGGTGGCCGTCGTCGCCGCCAGAGACCGTATCTCGGCCGAGAACGCGGCGAAAAGCGTGAGACTCGATATAGAAGATCTCGAACCCGTACTATCTATAGAAGAGGCGCTAGAGGATAGAATCAAGATACACGGCGGTTCGAACGTGAAAGTAACTAAACTGATAAGAAAGGGCGATCCCGAAACCGTTATTAAGAATTCGAAAGAAGTATTCGAAGGCGAATTCTACGCCCACTACCAGGAACAGGCCTATATGGAACCACAGGGTATAACCGTGGTGCCCGACCTCGACTACGGTTATACAGTTTACGGCACCATGCAGTGTCCCTATTACGTTCAGAGCGCCGTCGCTCACGTTCTGGGACTGCCCATGAACAGAATACGTGTCATACAGACCGAGACGGGAGGAGCCTTTGGGGGCAAGGAGGATGTGCCCTCGTACGTCGCCTCGTACGCGGCGGTGGCCGCCTTCAATCTTAAGAGGCCGGCAAGGCTCATCTATTCTCGCGAGATAGATATCCAGACTACCTCCAAACGTCACCCGATAAAATCCTTCTACCGCGTGGCGATGGACGGAAAGAAGATAAAGGCCATCGAAGTCATGGCATACATGGACATGGGAGCCTACGCGACGCTTACCCCCATAGTGATGTTCAGAACGCTGGTGCATGCCGCGGGTGCGTACGATATCGAAAACGTTAACGTCGATGTCTATGGCGTTTACACCAACAAGGTTCCGCCCGGAGCCTTCAGAGGTTTCGGCTCGCCGCAGGTTCTCTTCGCGGTCGAGAGTATGATCGACGATATTGCCTGGAAGTTGCGTATCGATCCGATGGAATTGCGGGAGGAAAACACGTTACGACCCGGTTCGAGAACCTCGACAGATCACCTGATCGTCGAAAGCGTCGGGGCTCCCGAAACGCTCGCGAGAGTTAAGGAGTCGTCGCACTGGAAGGACCTGGTGAAGGAGTGTATCGAATTCAACAGAGCCAACGAAGACAAGAAACGCGGTGCCGGTCTCTCTCATATATTCTACGGAGTGAGTTTAGGGGCCGGGGGTCAGGCGCTCGACAAGTCCGGCGCGCACGTGCTCATAAACAGGGACGGTTCGGTCGAGGTCAGGATAGGTGGAACGGAGATGGGCCAGGGCGCCAAAACCGTCATAGCCATGATGGCAGCCGAGGAGTTGGGTCAAAGAATGGAGAGGATACTCGTTCACCAGCCGGACACGGCTTTCGTGCCGGACAGCGGACCGACAGTCGCTTCCAGAACGACCATCTATTCAGGCAACGCCGTCAGACGGGCCTGTATCACCTTGAAAGGGAAATTGATTTCCGTTTTCTACGACCTGTTCAACTCGAGACCGGATAAAGTGAAATTCTGCCAGGGAGAAGTCAGCGACGGAGAAGGCCGAGCGATCTCTTTCGACAGGCTGGTCGATGCCGCATACGTGAGGAACGTGAAGCTCTTCGAAGCCGGCTGGTACGATACTCCTAAACTGTCCTTCGATATGGAAAACGGACTCGGGGAGGCTTATGTGACGTACTCTTACGCCAGCCAGGTGGTGCAGGTCGAAGTCGATATGGCGACCGGTTCCACTAAGGTCCTGAAGGGATTCACAGCCCACGATGTTGGCAAAGCCGTCAATCCCGACGGTGTGATCGGCCAGATCCAGGGAGGCTTCGCCCAGGGCATGGGGTACGCCCTGTACGAAGATCTCAAACTCCGGAATGGAAAGATAATCAGCGACAACTTCAACACCTATATCATTCCAACGATCCACGAAGTCCCACCAGAACTGGTGATAGACATCGTGGAGGACGCCTTTTCCGAAGGGCCTTACGGGGCGAAAGGAATAGGCGAACCCTCCCTGATGCCCGTACCGGCTTCGGTGGCCAACGCTGTATCCATGGCGATCGGAAAGAGAGTCAGACAGATACCGGTCACACCCGAGTACGTCCTGGGTCTAATTGAGAAAAAGACAGACTGAATATAGAATAGAACTACACAAAAAAATCTCACTGGAGGCTTGCAATGAGTAAATTCGTTCTTGGTCCAACCTTTGAAGAGATGCTCCATCCAGAGGAAATCGACAAAACCCTGCGAAAGAAAGCCTGGAAGATGCGAATCGAGGACCCTCTCGATCCGATCAACCTCTACAACATCTCCTGGCGGGACATCGACAACAGGATCTATTACTACGTTTTGCCCAAAAAGTTCACGGGGGTCGACGCCAATATCGTGGTGCTGTACGGAAATGAATTTCCCACAGGCAGCCACAAAGTAGGCGCCACTTACTCGATCCTGATGGAAAAAGTTCTCCGCGGTGAGGTCGATCCGACCTACCACACTCTGGTATGGCCGTCGACCGGCAACTACGGTATCGGAGGAGCCTGGGTCGGCTGCCGGATGAAGTTCGACTCGGTGGTGATTCTGCCCGAGGAGATGTCGGCCGAAAGATTCGAAATCATAAGGGAATACGGGGCCCGCGTGATAGCCACGCCGGGGTGCGAATCGAACGTCAAGGAGATATACGATAAAGCTAAAGAGCTTAAGTCTGCCGACCCTGACAAGGTTAGGATACTCAACCAGTTCGAAGAGTTCGGCAATTACAGATTCCACTATTATGTGACCGGAAACACCATCCTCGAGCTAATGGAACAGCTGAAAATCGGTAACGGAAGGGTATCAGCGATCGTCTCGACCGTCGGCTCGGCAGGCACGATCGCCTGCGGCGACCGTGTGAAAGAGGTCTTCCCGGAGGTTAAAATAGTCGCCGGCGAACCGGTTCAATGCCCGACGCTTTCTCTGAACGGCTACGGTGGTCACGACATACAGGGAATCGGCGACAAGCACGTGACCTGGATCCACAACGTACTCAATAACGACGCCATCGTGGCGCTCGATGATATCGAATGCAAGAAAGTCCTCCAGACGATGACCGATGAGGCTGGAAAATCTCTCTTGAAGGAATTTTTGAGCGATAAAGACGTGGAGAAGATGGCCGGGATATTCGGAATCTCGGGCGTTGCGAATGTGTTGGGGGCGATAAAGATAGCCAAGCACTACAGGCTGACTTCCAGAGACAACATAGTGACGATAGCCACCGACAACATGGATCGCTACCACTCTGTCATGGAAAACATGACCAGAACATACGGAAAGCTCGACCGCGGCGAGGCCAAACAGAGGTTCGAATCCATCGTGTTCGGAGCCGGGACCGACTGGATCTTCGAGGGAACGATGGAAAACAGGCTGCGCTGGCACAACCTAAAGTACTACACCTGGGTCGAACAACAGGGAAAGACGGTGGAAGAGCTAAACAGAACCATGGACCAGGGGTTCTGGAAGGACGAGGCTCAAAAAACCGGAGAGATCGACGGCCTGCTGATCGATCACAGAAGGAAGAACGGCTGACGGTCATTTTCCGGTGTCAGTTGGTGTTTGTGGAAGTGGCCTGACCTAAAAGCTGGGAGATAGAGTCGTTCAATATCAAGTATTTTGAAGCCTCTATCTGCTGAATAGAATCCTTATAACCGTCCAGACAGCTGAACGAGGGGATTGTTTCTCCAGTTGTCCTGTCGATGGCTATGCTGTTTTCAAGAATCCCGTCGCCGGACATTATGAATATCCTCCCGTCATCTATGAAGGATCCCTCTGGCACGTAATGTGTCAGAGAAACGAAGCCGCCCGACGAATTGTTCAGGTCTCTACCGAACAGTATTCCGTTTTTCTCGACAACGCCAATCAGATTCAGGAGAGTGGGGAAAAAATCTATCTGGCCTCCGGCTATGGAGCTAACTACCTTTAGCCTGGAGCCAGGTATATGAAAGACCAGTGGTATGTTCATGGCCTGAACCAGGTCGTAAGTCTTGCCGAGGACCCCGGTCATAATATCTCTGTTCTCTTTGTTGAAAGGATAAAGACCGGAATGGTCTCCATATATAGCAACGATAGAGTTCTCGTAGAGGCCGACATGTTTCAGATCGGATATGAAAACTCCCAGAGCTTTATCCGTGTAATGGACCGACTGGAGATAGTTGCCGAAAAGAGTTCCTTCGTGTTCGGGGAGTAGCTTTATTCCGTGAAGCTCGCCAGGAATATCGTACGGGTTGTGACTGGTGAGTGTGACAAGGAAGGCGAAAAAAGGAGAGGGCAGAGATTTTATCATCGTCACTACCTGCCTGAAAAAGGAGAGATCGCTCAAACCAAAGCCGATGATTTCGTCGTTTTCCATCTCTTCGAGACTCACAAAGTCGTCGAATCCCAGCGAGGGGTAAACTTTCTCCCGGTTCCAGAAGGAGCCTTTGTTTCCGTGAAAGGCGATCGTGTAGAAGCCTTTCGAATTCAAGAGGGCCGGAAGGCTGTAAAAACTGTTCTGATCGCGTGATTCATAGACAGAGATCTGCCCCAGACCATGCATAGAATTGTTTATAACGAATTCAGCATCCGATGTGTTGCCCGCTCCGACCTGCTGATAGATTTCGTTGAAATAGATGGAATTGTTTGAAATCAACCTGTTGAGATTTGGGGTAATTTCCTGACCGTTGTAGGAGAAACCTACAAGAAAGTCCTGGAAGGATTCCAGCTGTACCAGAATGATATTCCTGTTCCTGGCCAAGGCAAAATACTTTCCCTTCTCTGCAACTCTGTTTATATAACCACTATAGGTAACACTCTCATCGACAATGGGGGCTTTGATCTTACCCAGTGCCAGTCCGGCCATATCGTGCAGATGGTAAGCGAAGAGGCCGTAGCGATTGAAAACAAAGTAAGGCTGTAGTGATTCGGAGATGAGCGGCAGCACGAGAGCCAAGAATAAAATCGAAAACATCGCCAGCCACTGCGCTCTCCCGCTAGATTTTTCAACGGTCTCGCCAGTTCTCGAGAGCTTCCGCCTCAGGTATAATCCCACAGGAACAAGATCGATTATGAAGAGAAAACTCAGCGGATCCATCACATAGATTATGCTGCTCTTCACACCGCCTATGTGATGAACATGGGCCAGTTCCTTCACCGAGGGCAGGAATCCGAAGTACTGGAAGTAAAGAAAGTCTATGAAGAGCACACAGGATACTATACAGTAAAGCAGGAAGAACCTGCCTTTGAATAGAACCCGAAAAGTTATAAGCAGAAAGAAATACCAGACGATCGTTCCGATTATGTTGGAGAGCTTCAAGGTCTGAGCCGTATAGATGTAGAAAAAGAAAACCTTTATCAGACTCATTGAAGCAAGCAAAGAGACAGTATCGACTGCCCAGTCATAAGTTTTTTTCAAGTGATTCACACCCGATCGATTTTTTCCAGCTTACCTATTGAGAAATTATACATACTCTATCGATTCATATCAACCCTTGAATCATAGATGGCATAGATTTGCAAGACACCAATTAACCATACGAAAGGTGTGTGAATTATGGTCGAACACGGCGCCACTGACGAAAAAGACCTCAGCTGTGGTGTTAAAAGAAACGATCTCTTCGAAATTCTGAAGAAAAACCGTGACAGGATACGTCAGTTGCACAATGTGGCTCTGCAACTTTCGAAGGCAGAGAACGAAGAGAGAATCTACGACTTGATAATCGAAGCCTCCAGAAAGATCCTGAAGTTCGATACGTATAGCCTCGATATAGTGGAAGGCGAGAATCTTGTAGTGAAAAGGATTTCCGAGTGTGTTACCGATAGCGACACCCAGGTTTACAGCAAACAGGACGGAATAGCCGGAAGAACTCTGAGAGAAGGTAAAACAATAGCCTTAGGAAGCCTAGCAGGTAATTGCGAAGCCAAACCTATTAGCAGCGACTATAAATCGGCTTTGAGCATCCCCGTTGGTATTTACGGAGTCTTCCAGACGGCTTCGAACGTTGAAGATGCCTACCGCGAAGAGGATATAGATCTCGCCGAACTGCTCATCGCACACGCTGCAGAAGCTATAAGTCGTGTCAGGGCGAGGAAAGAAATATTCAGGCTTACCTATCACGACTGCCTGACCGGTGCGCTCAGCAGATATGGACTCTCGGAATTCGCAATGATGGAAATCGAAAAGGCAAGGAAATGTGATTCCCCCCTATCGATGATCATGATAGACATCGACAATTTCAAGGCGATAAACGATTCGATGGGTCACGTGTACGGCGACTTCATACTCTCCTGGATTGTCAGAAAGATCAAAGAAGTCATACGCGGCAGCGACCTCATCATACGCTGGGGAGGGGACGAGTTCATACTGATGCTCGCAGGCTCCGACAGATCGAAGGCAAGTATGACTGCCGAGAGAATTCGCTCTCATATCAAGTCCGAATGTGAAAGAGAAAACGTCAAAGTTGCCGTAAGCATGGGTCTGACATGCTATCACGGAACGGGAGACGGCGTCGATCAGATGATATTCAGAGCCGACATCGCACTTTATGAAGCTAAAAGACAGGGCAAAGACTGCTTGAGAACCTTTTGAACCTCATAGTGAAGATACCACGGAGATAACTTCCGGCCTATCCGGGCTGGAAAGATCGACCACAAAGAACAGCTTTCCGGCCACCCATGAATCGGTAGTGGCTTTATCTTTTCTGTTCCAGTACGATTCGCGGTTCAGAGGTTTTACAGAAAACTCGACCGAAAAGGCGAATTCAAGATCGTCCTGATCCAGTATCTCCAGCTTTTCAACAACATAGCCGGTTATCCGTCTTTCACAGGGCACATCCCTGCCTTTGAATCCGTCGAAGTATTCGTGGACCAACCTATCGGCCGTCTCTCTGAGCCGTATCTCTCTGGACCAACCGCTCTTCTCAAGAGCCGGAAAGATGCTGTCACCGAAAAAAAGTACCAATCCAAGCAAAGCCGCCTGAGCAAGTATAAGAATGTACAACAATCTCTGGTTCTCCACAGCTCCACCCCCAACTTTTCCTTTCAAAGATCATTATACCCTTTCTCAAGCGACCTTCTAACCGGGGAAGTTGTTTCACCGACGATTGTAGAGTAGAATATGGAGAAACCCGTTTTTTTGGAGGACTACGTGAAAGACTTAACCAGTGGGAACGAAGGCAGTCTAATCGTTAAATTCGCGATCCCGATGCTTCTGGGAAACGTATTTCAGCAGCTTTACAACACGGTGGACTCGATAATAGTGGGAAATGTGGTGGGCAAAGAGGCACTAGCAGCCGTCGGAGCTTCCTTTCCGATCATGTTCCTCCTTCTTTCCCTGATAATGGGAATAACTATGGGAGCCACTATATTGATCTCGCAATACTTCGGGGCAAAAGACTATGAAAAACTTAAAAAGACTCTGGACACAACATATATATTTCTCTTTTTTGGATCGATAGCGATTTCCATTCTAGGAATCCTTCTCAGCGGACCCATTCTTAGATTGATGAACACCCCCCAGGATATAATAAGCCAGGCACAGACTTACCTGAACATCATTTTCGCGGGGATGCTGACGCTTTTCGGTTACAACGCCATAAGCGCCATACTCAGAGGTCTCGGAGATTCTAAAACGCCTCTCTATTTCATAATAATAGCCACTCTTCTCAACATAGTGCTCGATCTGGTTTTCGTTATGACCTTCGGTTGGGGCGTCGCCGGTGTTGCCTGGGCGACCGTGATCTCCCAGGGAGTCTCCTTTCTCTCGGGAATTCTCTACCTGAACAAAAACCACGATTTCCTCGGCATCAAATTCAAAGGAATGAGATTCGACGGTGAGATCTTCAAAAAGTCTCTTAGAATCGGCCTGCCCGCTGGAGTTCAACAAATGCTCTTCTCTCTGGGTATGATGGCTCTGCAATTTTTGGTGAATGGCTTCGGTACCGACACCGTGGCAGGCTTTATCGCCGCGACCAGGGTCGATACCTTCGCATCGATGCCGATATTCAGCTTCGGCGCGGCCATATCGGCCTTTGCGGGGCAGAATCTTGGCGCGGGAAAAATGGAGAGAGTCAGGCGCGGTCACCGGGTAACGCTAATGGTTTCGGTTAGCCTCGCCTTCATCACGGCGATCTTCATCTTCCTGCTCGGAGGATTCATGATACGAATGTTCAATTCAGATCCCGAGGTAGTGAGAATCGGCTCGAATTACCTCAAAATCGTTAGTGCTTTCTACGGGGTCGTGGCCTGGATGTTCATCACGACTGGCGTGATGAGGGGTGCGGGTGATACGTTTGTTCCGATGATCATCTCCATACTTTCGCTCTGGCTTATAAGAGTGCCTCTAGCTGCGATCTTCTCGGGATTCATGGGTGAAAGCGGCATCTGGTGGTCGATTCCAGTTGCGTGGAGCGTTGGATTGATCCTCACTTTGATCTACTACCGCACCGGGCGATGGATGAGTAAAGTCGTGGTGAAGAACGTTCAGATGGNNGATGAAAATTGACCGGAAATACACCAATACCGCATTCCCGGCCTTTTATCATCCATACGCTTCAACTGTACATATCACATCGAATACGGATAACTTCTTTGGCCGTCACGATTCCAGGATCGATTTAAGGACGTGTCTGGCCCAATTTCTACCGGCGTTTGCCGCGTACTCGATTCCCGAACCGACCGGATCGTAGAAATCAACCGTCCCCACTATCTTGTTATCTTTGAGCCTGTTGATCATCTCCTGAAAGACTATTCCCATGAGCCCTTCGTGTGTGCAGAAAAGCGCGACGTTCTTTCCATGCAACCGGGTGGAATTGAACAGACTCTCGAACGGCGGTGCGTAGCTCATCGCCCACACCGGAGTTCCGAAAAATATGAGGTCGTAATCTCCCAAATTATCCGGTGTCGCTTTCAAACGGGGAGTGGGATTCATTATGACACTTTCGCCCTCCCACATATACTTCACTCTCTTTCCACCGCTCTCCTCCAGCGGAACCAGCTCGAAGAGGTCGGCGCCGGTTTCGTCGGCAATCATCTCGGCTATGGTTTTTGTGCTGTCATCATAGGAATAATAAACTACGAGTACCTTCTTTTCATTGTTCGATTCCATTTATAAGACCTCCCAATGGCGATAAATATTATCCATATTTATTTTCGCACATCCCGTCCGCTTTTTCAAACAGAGTTCCGGAGTCTCAGGATTGATCAGCCCGTTTCATCGTGGTTCACACCACCAGTGCGAGAATTAAGAGCGGTTCGCCGTTGCTTGCGCGGAACGCTGCTCCATATTAATTAACACGCCTTTCGCCGCTCGAAAGAGCGAGATGAAAGGCGGGAGATCGTAAAAAAATCAGAAAATCGACCAGTAGCTGCTGCCATCGGGCTTGCGGGTTATGAAGCCGTATTCAATCAGGTATCTTCTCAACAGTACATAATCGTCGTAGTAGCCTTTCAAGATTTCGTTAACCTCTTTTTCCGAATAGATGCGGTTGCTGGTGAACTCCCCGGCGATCTTCATGAGAACTATCAGCTTGTCCTTTTCCTTCTTGGGAAACCTGATCAAGCTACCGTCTTCCCCGAAGAACTTTTTTATTTTTTCTTCCCTTTCCGCTTCGGTTATCACGTATCTGTCGTCGATCATGGTAGCACCTCTGTGAACATCGATTATCCTGTCTTCCTTCTTGATTTTCTCTTCCATCAACTCGAAAAGAACCAGGAAGATTTTCGCCTGTTTGGCCTTCTCTTTGAGGCGAAACCGATGATTTCTGACTGTTGAACGGTTGATGTTCATTCTCCTGGCTATCTCTCCGTCGTCCAGACCGCTGAAAAATCCTCCCATTAGCTCACATTGGAGTTCGGTCAGACCGGTGTACTTCCTCTCGATCGCCATCAAGGATTCGAAAACCGAACCGTGCACGGACTTTATGTGCTCTTCAACGGTCCTTTTCGCATCGAAGAAAACCCCGTTGACCGTGTAAACGACTCCTTCTTCGAAACTCATTCCACAGTAATGACAGACGTAATTCCTCTCGTCAAGGGAATAACCGCGTTTAAGATCTTCTATACTCGCCTTCCAGAAAAGTTCCGCAGATTCCATATCTACACCTCCATGGAACAATATACCACACCACGAAGAAATAATCAAACATGAATCTATTTTGTTTGATTATATTCAACTAATTAGCTACATTGTTTGTTATAAAGTGGCATCTCTGTACACAGACGGGCCGTTGTTGCGTTCGGCGTTGCTGAGGTCCCGGTTGAAAAGATAATCGATCGCACGTTGTTGTTTGTGGCATTAAAAAAAGAACATCTGTCTTCAGACCGTTAAGACAAGCACTTTTCTGGTGAAAGTATGGTCGTACCCGCATTCGCGGTAGATCTTCATCGCCGTGGTCCTGTCGGAGGTTACGGAAAGGAGAGCCCTTCTGGCCTGTCTATTCTGCAAATATATGAGAGCTTCCGACATCAGCGCCCTTGCCACTCCCTTTCCCCTCCATTTGTTCACGACAAAAACCTCTTCGGTGTAGTATTCGCCGTCATTCGATGGATACACCATCAAACTCGCGACAAGGTTTTTCCTGTCATCGAAGACCGCTATAACGGCCCCGTGGGATTTCCAGTCCGGTCTCTGGAAGAAGTAATTCAAATACCTGTATTCCAGTGGAGAATCTGGAAAGCAGGACTGTTCGGCGCTCAGATATTTGAGGATCTCCGGTTCTTTCTTTGGCTTCCAGACTTTCACCAACAGGCCCTCGGGGAATTTCACAGGTATCACCGGAAGTTCGAGATCTCTTTCCATGTAATAGAAATCGACCCATGGAAGGAATCCCAGTCCTTCGAAGAACCTGTATCTTTCAATCTCGCTTTCGTGAAGCCTTACACAGATTCTCGTTCCGGCAGCCCTGAAGTAAGATTCCGTAGATTTACTTATCGGACGGATAGAACTTTGAAAAAGCTCTCCCATAACCTCGAGAGCTCTGTCGAAGAGGATGGTTTTTATATCTAGCCACACGTGATGATAGTATTTATTCGAGAAGTTCTGTCGCGAAAGGAATTTCGAAAAACCGACGACTTTTCCATCATCAAGTGCGAGAAGAATGTTTCTTCTCCCATTGAGGAGGGGGTTTTTGAGGTCTGAAACATCGAAGCTCTCGGCGAGCGGATACTTCTCCTCGTAGAGCTTTTCCACCGACATTATCTCGTCCTGTCTGTCTTTCGAATAGGGCAGTATCTCCATCGCTCCACCTCCCCCAAGAGTATATCAAAACTTCTTTATCGATTCAGGAACACCCCGCGTATTTATGCTAGCATTGTGGAAAGACTTACAGCGTCGGGGTTTGTGATGGAAAGCATTCTCATAGCTTTTGGTCTGGCAATGGACGCGTTCGCGGTATCGATATGTGTCGGTGTTTCTCTGGAGAAAATCACACCCGGACAGATCTTCAGGGTGTCCTTCCATTTCGGATTCTTCCAGTTCATGATGCCTTTACTCGGATGGCTTCTGAGCTCGAGGTTCGAAAAGTACATCGAGTCTTTCGATCACTGGATAGCCTTCGCACTCCTCTCTTTCATCGGAGGCAAGATGTTTCTCGAAGTCTTCAAGAAAGAAGAGGAAAGCCTGTGCATCGATAGAACCAGAGGAGTGCATCTTATAATGCTATCGATAGCCACTTCGATAGATGCGCTCGCGGTGGGGATAGCCTTCGCTTTTTTGAAGAAACCCATTCTGGAACCGGCCATTGTTATAGGCGTGGTAACGGCCTCTCTCTCCTTACTTGGCATAAAGGGAGGTCACAGGCTTGGCGAAAAATTCGGGAAGTCGATGCAGGCGATAGGCGGTCTGGTGCTGGTATCGATCGGAGCGAAGATCCTTATAGAGCACGTTTTCAGCCACTGAGGGGAACAGAGAGATTAAAAAGTCAAGATCTCATCGCTCTTCACACCTTTCAGGATCGGGAGTTCCGCTCTTTGTACAGTTCCATGACCTTGCTCTTGGTCCCGAATTCGCGGTAGAAGAGGAAGATCACGAACGCGTTTGCCCCGTAGAATACGGTGCTGAGAAGGAAGAGCTGGTTGTATCCGCTCACGTATGTACCGACAATGTACCCGAAGACCATTGCGGCGATCGCTCTGACCGTGTTGTTTAAAAAACCGTTCAGACCGGACACTGTGGACAGTTTCGAATTTGGAACGTAGGAATAGATTATGGAAGTCATTATAGGGTTGGTTATGTTCATGAACACGAACCTGAAGGCGTACAGCACGGTGAAGAGGACCGGCTCGCGCGCCACCACAAGAGAGAGCATAAGCGGAACTACCAGCAGCTGCATCGCAAGATTGAACCTCAAAGGTCCAAAACGCCTGCCCAGACGGTGAGACAGGATGGAACCGGCGGCCGTTCCAAATTGCGCGATCGAGAGGGCTATTCCAATACCTGTAGCCGACATGTTGAAGAGATCTTTGAAGATCAGATTCCCGAAATGTATGAAAAGCCCGGCACCGAAGCCCACCGTTGCCGTAGATACGAAGTAGTAAGTCAGAACCTTTTTTTCGTCACGCTCAAGGCCCGAGAAGTCGAAGAGCTCTTTGAATCTCGACTTTGTATCAATAACTCGCAACTGAATTATGGGAATTACGGCCAGAAAGTGCCCGAGCATCGAAATCAAAAGAGTCGACTGCAATCCGAAGAGATCTCCAAAAAAGCCCCCCACAAAATTACCAACAACACCGCTCGCCATATTTATGCCGAAGTTCAACCCGAAGATTTTCGCCCTGTTTTCCGTCTTCGTGACCCCGGTCATAGCGGCCATCACCACTGTGAAGGCCGTCACCGTGAAGCCACCTTTTATGAATGAAAGCAACACCACAATACCCGGGTCAACAACGTAAGCCAGGGCGATTCCAACAACCGGCACGACGACAGCCGAAAAGAGCAGTATCTTTCTCTTTCCGATCCTGTCGGCAATTACGGCCGCTATAAGACCTATTATGGCCGAACCCCACAGCTGGGCCGAAGTTATGTTGCCGATGGTGTTGTTGCAAAAACCCAGTTCTCTGAGATAAAGGTTATAAACTACCCGGTACATGGAGATGGTTATCGTTGAGATGAACGTGTAAATCAGGAGCAGAAAGATGTTTTTCCTCAAACCGCAACCTTCTTTTGTTTGATATGCTGACAATATACTACCACTTCGAGCAGTAACTTTGAAGTACCGACTGAGCCTTAGAGCGTTCAACATGATATGATACTTTTCAAAGAACGTCTATTCCGGGAGGGTTATAGATTGACGCAGTCGAAGCTACGGAGAATCGGGTCGGAGGTTTTGAAACCCTTAAAGAAAGTTGTCGAGAAGGCCGTTGCTTTCAGCGTGGCGCTACCCTGGATGATACTGATTCTCTTCGCGGTGCTCACGGTCTTCTTTGGAATGAAGACAACTTCTCTGAAGTTTGAAACGAACATAGACAATCTAGCCACGAAATCGGCTAGCGAAATAAAAGAGATAGAGCTGGCGGCGAGAGACTTCTCGATTTGGGAACCGCTCTATCTGGTTCTCGTTGGTGATACGAGAAAACTGGAAACCTGGCAGAAGATAGCGCAAACCACGGCGAACCTGCGGAAGGTAGAAAATGTATCGCGCGCTTTGAGTCCTCTAGATTCGACATACATAACACTTCAAGGTTTCAGCATCGGGAACATACCAGTAGCCTCCGCAGTTCCTTCAAGCGAAGGAGAACTCAAAATATTTTTTGATAATCTCTCCAGGAGTTTTGACAGTCGCTTCTCCGTCAGCTCTTCTGGGGATGCGGTCGTTGTGAGGCTGTACATTAGGGGCGGTCTGGGAAGCCGTGGGAAGAAAGCCATTGACGGAATACAGAAGATACTGCAAGATGAATGGGGCGACGGAGGTTACTATCTCACAGGAGAACTCTTTTTGGGTTATTCGGTCGATAAAACGGTTGTTGCAGATGTGATGATTCTCTTCCCGCTGGCCATAGCCGTTGTCTTTATGGTCACTATACTGAGCTTCAGAAGTGTCTCAGGAGTGCTGGCTCCAACCCTCACTGTGCTTTCCACTGTCGTGGTGACTCTGGGCTTCATGGCTATGCTCGGTAAACCCCTCACGATAATCAGCGCCATCCTGCCCGTTCTGCTGATAGCAATGAGCAGCGCCGACAGTATACATATTTTCAGTAGATACCGCGAGGAAATCTCGCGTGGTAGTCAGAAAAGACAGGCGATCACACAATCGATGAGCTCCATGGTGCTGCCGGTAGTTATGACCTCGCTGACGACCGCTGCCGGTTTTGGCTCACTCATATTCTCTTCCATCATTCCGATGAAAGAACTTGGCTACTTCAGCGTTTTCGGAATTATCTACGCTATGTTGTTTTCATTACTGGCCGTCCCCGCCGTACTTTCTTCGCTTCCCGCACCGAGGGTTGATATAGCCGCGTCTAGAAACGTAGAAGAGCCTTTCATGGATAAGTTGCTATACAGATTTTCCGTGGCGGTGGCTAAGAAGAGGCGGATCGTGTTGCTGATTTCGATAGCCGTTGCTCTGGTCTGTATAGTCGGTATCACAAACGTACAGTTCGAATCGAATTTGTCAAGATACTTCAGAAAGGGGAGCGCCGTATCCAGGGGCGTAACCACCTTTGAAGATAGATTCGGCGGATCCTCCCTTCTCATAATCGCCGTCGATTCTGGGAGAGAAGGAGGGGTAATGACTGTGGATTTCATAAGGGCGCTCGGCGAGATGGAAAAGGTGCTGGACGGTTTTGATATACTGTCTAGAACGTCTTCTTTCCACAGCCTGGTGGGCTCGATCTACCCGGGAGAACTGAACCAGGGGCAGATAACGCTTATAAAATCGGGCGTCGGAAGCTCGGGGGTGCAGGGGTACGTCAGCAAGGATTCCTCGAAAGCCGCCATACACACGTATATCAGAAATACAAGTACGCGGGAGATATCCAGAACACTTGTCCGGGTCGAAAGAGAACTGCTAAAGGTTTTACCAGCTGGCGCCACGCTCACACTCACGGGTACACCACGCGTCATCCAGCTACACATGGAGAGCTTCGCCCAGAGCCAGGCGGTCAGCCTTCTGTTCTCGGCGATTATAGTCTGGTTCATCGTATCTCTTATGTTCCTGTCGATTTTCATAGGTTCTCTCGCCATGCTACCACTACTTTTCACGATAGTTTTCAGTCTGGGAATTATGGGATTGACGGGAACACCTCTCGATGCGGCAACCGTTCTGGTGGCAAGCATATCCGTCGGAGTCGGGATAGATTACTCGATACATTTCATAGAAAGGGTAAAGTACGAACTCAAGTCTGGCAACTCACTGGAAAAGGCCAGCAACAAAGCTTCCCGCACGGCTGGACGCGCAATACTCATAAATGCCATAACTCTCATTTCGGGCTTTTCGATACTCGCCTTCTCCAACTTTCTCACAGTATCGGCATTTGGAATACTGATGACCTTCACGATGGCCGCCAGTTCCGTGGCGGCTCTGGTGATCATACCTGCCATACTGAACTCGCGAAGGCTCGGCGATAGGATATTGAAAGTCTTTTTAAGGGCAGATGTTAAAGAGTCGAGACAGTAGAAATGACGTTCCCAAAGCACCTACCAGGTTTGAATTCCGACCAGTCCCAGGCTACCGAGTCCGCTGGAAACGAGATCCTCGACGTACGCGTCGGCCACCGCCACGAAAGAATCCAGGCCGGTCGCCTGTCCCTGCTCATCGAAAGTATAGGCCGTTATTGAACCTAGTATGAACAGCTGGGGAGTATGACCGTTTCCAGTAATGAGATTTTGAATATCCGGAAATTGTACATCTCCTCCGCTCCCGGAATCCTTCCAGACGAAAAAGGTTCCCGTGAGTGATTTGTTGCCGTGAGTTGAGTTCCCATGAATGTACTGCATGATCATATCTCCGCCGACCGAGGCAAGGGTCAGAGAGGATGTCCGTAATTTGGTGAGCATATTGCTTATTATGTCTTGCGATACTTCTTTGGTCTTGTTGCCCACAGGAGAGTTGCCGTCGCCGTTGTTCACAAAATCGTACAGATAATCGTACACGATGTTGGTGTTTATAGTTATATCCCCGTACACTGAAATGTTGTAATGACCGCAGACCTTGCTGATACCGTGTGGATCGTTCCCGAAGACAGTATCGCCCATTATCTTGACGTTCGCCGTGGTGCTTCTCACAAGCGACACAGGTATGTGGAGGAAGTTCCCGGAATCGCCGTAGTATATCTTCAGACCGCTGTCATCGAAGAAAGCTCTGAAGAGGGGAGAGACGGCCCCTGTGGGGGGCGATATTATTATCAGCTCGCTTTCATTCACCGACGAGAGCGTATGATTTGAACTGAGAAGGTAATCGGTGCCCCCAGCGGGCAGAGAGTTGAGGTAATCGTTCTTCCACTGATTGTAGGAGGGATCTGGTGAATCGGAAAAGTACGTGTACCAGCCCGGATAGCTTGCGATTATCTCAGCCTGAGTCATCAGGTCGGAAGCTACGCTTTTCGAGGTTACTCCCCCGGTTATTATCTCCCCGGGTGTGCTGGAGGCGGTCATATCGAGGATTACGCCCCCGAGAATTATCGCTCCTCCGTATATCAGATCGCCCGTTACCTTCGGGTTCCCTTTTCCACCGGAGACGTTCATAAGTGTGAGCACTCTGTCCATTCCGGCCATTCTCACCGCCGGAAGGAGTATCCCGCCCCTGAGTTTCGAAACGAGGCCGAGGGCGTAGGTTCTGTAATCTCCAATCTGCGCAGAAGTCACAACGGTGTAGCGTTCCCCGACTTTGTAGACATGGGCGGAAAGAGTGTATTCGCCGCCCCCTAGGCCGGGATCGTCGATGAAGGACTGAAGTTCGTCGGTGAAGTCAAATCCGCCCGTACTTGAATCTATATCGCTGAGGAAACTGGCCCAGTAGAACTTTTCGACACCGCCTTTTGTGGATAAGAAGGCTTTGAATTCATCTATGCCGTCCCAGGATTCGTCACCGTTCAAGGCTTCTTCCACATCGGACTGGATGATGAGGTGAGACACGATCTCAACGGCATTAGTGGCAACATTCTGCATTTTCGACGATGTCTTGAAGGACTTCATCTTTTCGGTGTTCCGGCCGAGCTGACTGCTGGCCGCAAGCAAGATGAATGTGCAGAAGGTCAGCAGAATCAACGTCATCGGTAAGGCAAAGGCACTCTTTCTAGCGTAGCGAAACCACGACATGATAAACCTCCTCCCTTTCGCTCATCTCATCCACAAGAGTGTAGTTTATCGTATAGAGATCCTCACTGTCTGTAGTGCGGTGAAACGTTATGGTTGAGACCTCCGTGTCTCTGAAGCCCGAAGTCTCTATATAGGTGTCGTTCAAAATAATCATCAGATCATTCATCCTCCCGGCGATTTCTTGAGCGTTCGAGGCGTCTTTCAAAACGCTGTCCTGCCTTATGAAACTGCCCACAAGACTGGCCACTGCCTCTATTTCCGAGGCTCTGGTAGTTTCTTGCGACATTCTCTTATGAGATATGACCAGCGCGATTCCCAGCGTCAAAAAGCCCGCGAGTATCGCCAGAGCCACAAGAGTCTCGGCGAAAGTGAACCCTCTCTTAATAGAACCTCACCGCCCCCTGAGCCCTCCTGCGCAATATTGGTACCCCCGATGGCGAGTAGTACGTGAATGTTGCATCGTACTTCAGATAGTTCTCGATCGGTTCAACGCTGAAATTATCTACGAAGCTCGCAAGGATGCTGGTCGATGTTCCGCCGTTTTCATCAGTGTCGAATATATGCACGATCTGCTTTTGCGAAGAGATATAGGTTATCGTGGAAAGGGCCGTCTCCCATCCCAACACATTTTTTTCGGGAATGCTGTGGCTAAGAACTATGGCCTGTTTTGCACCTTCGACACCGTCGCTTATATTCGGCACACCGGCCAGCAGTGTCCACTGTCTGGAAACTATCGAACGGATCGACGTGTGCAACTTCGTTATTTCCTCATCCAGGGAGAGTGAGGCGTTCACTTTACCGGACATCTTCAGAGATAGCGAAGCGATCATACTGACGGTCGCAAGAACAATTGTTGAAACGGCAAGCGCAGCCAGTATTTCTGCCAGCGACATTCCAGGTTGTAGATTTCTGATTTCTGTTTTTGGCCTTTTCATGAATAACATCACCCGGATACAGATAGAAATAGTAATACAAACATTTAAGTCTATTGAATGATATCATTTATTGAGTTACAAATCAAGAAAAACATAACCATTTCACCCTCCTCCACCCACACGTGATAAACTTTTTAGTAGTTGTTAAAGATTACAGAGGTGAAGAAATGCCGGAAATAAATTCCTTCGGTGAAAATCTTAAAAGAAACATGTCCAGAGTGATAGTGGGCAAGGGCGAGATAATAGAAAGGGCGCTGGCCATTCTTCTGAGTGGCGGCCATGTTCTCATAAACGATGTTCCAGGTGTTGGAAAAACGGTTTTTGCCAGAAGCCTGGCAATTTCCCTGGGGCTGGATTTCAGGAGAATACAGTGTACACCCGACCTTCTCCCCAGTGATGTGACGGGTCTTAACGTGCTGGATATCAAAAACAACGAGTTCATCTTCAAGAAGGGACCGGTCTTCACGGAGGTACTACTGGTAGACGAGATAAATAGAACCACCCCGAGAACCCAATCGGCTCTTCTGGAAGCCATGGGCGAGAGACAGGTCACAATCGACGGGAAGACCTTCCCTATGTCAAGGCCATTCTTTGTAATAGCAACCCAGAATCCTGTAGAGTTCGAAGGGACCTTTCCACTCCCCGAAGCCCAGCTTGACAGGTTCTCCGTTTCGCTCTCGATGGGATATCCCGGTGAAGAATACGAAGTAGCGCTTCTGAAAGGTATGTTGCTCGAGCATCCTCTGGAAAACCTCAAGACCGTCTCCAGCAGAGACGAGCTGCTGAAGGCGATGAAAAGAGTGAAGGAAATAAAGGTAGAGAGATCGGTACTGGAGTACGTGGTTGCGATAGTATCTAAAACCAGAATTCACAGGGACCTATCGCTCGGGTCCAGTCCCAGGGGTTCGATAGCCATCGTCGATGCGGCCAGGGCGCTGGCGGGACTCAGGGGAAGAGAGTTCGTTATCCCGGACGATATAAAGGAGATAGCTCCGGAGGCACTATCCCACAGGATAATGCTCAGACCTGAGGCCCGCCTGATGAGACGAACGGCCAGAGACATCGTAGAGGAAATCCTGAAGACCGTTCCAGTTCCGCTTCAAAATGAGAGAACTAAGGCTTGAAAGTTTATCTTCCAGGAAGAGACGGCTCTTCACAGTCTCGACGGCGGTCTTCGTTTGGGTTATTCTGTCGGTGGATACCTTCTCTTTGATGATCGGGTCATTGGTTGCCCTTCTCTGGATTCACTACTTTTTCGTGGCATTATCGATCAAAAGACTTAATATAACCCGCACAATTGACAGAGAAAGACTTTTCCCCGGAGAGTATCTCACCTTGAAATACTCGATCTCCGCCACTCCGCTGATGCAACTCGAACTTATCGCGATGCCCACGTTGAGGGGCAGGTACGATTTTGCCAGCACAAGGGGCGAGAGGGTGATCGTCAGAAGCGATCGCACCGTGAGTTTTCAATATACGGTGAGTTTCAGAAAGCGCGGCGAGAAGGACCTTTCCAAACTCGAAATCCTTTACAGGGACCCCATGAAGCTCTTCGCCATTAAGGCTACTTACTCTCTGGAAGAGAAGATTATGATTCTTCCGCGTATAATCGACCCGGGCAGTTTCCCGCTAAGGTTACGCGAATTGCTTCCGGGAAGGGAGAGCGATTTCAAGTTGATGGAGGATTTGACCGATTTCCGTGGGATCAGGGAGTACGACAGGGAACCACTCAACAGAATTCACTGGAAAGCCTCTGCGAGAATGGGCAGTCTTTATTCGAAAGAGTTCGGCTACACGGCAGTCAGCAAGACCTTTCTCTATCTGGATCTAAACCTTTCCGACGAAGTCTTTGCACGCGATGTGTGGGAGAGGATCAGAGTAGATTACGAGGAGACGGCCATCGAGGTCGCCGGCTCTTTGATCAGAAAGATTATAGCCGATTCCGGCCGACTGACGCTCGTTACGGTGGGAGAGAAAGTGAGTTACATGGACGACACCGGCAGGGACTGGATAGATTTTTTCGAAGCCCTTTCGGCGGTTCACGGCTGTGAAAAAGGGCCGTCGCTTTCGGAATGTATGTCGCGCGATATGGGCCGCTACGATCCCGCTACGACGGTAGTGGTCCTCTCTCTGTACCTCGGGGAGAGCATACTCCCCGATCTCGTAAAGGCCAGAGGCCGTGCCAATCGCGTCGTGGTGCTTCTCATGCCTTTCGGTTTGAGAAAGTCCGGCCAACTGCCGGGAAAGTCTTATCAGATGCTTCCCAGGGCGATGGAAGAGTTGAAAAGGAGGAGTTCTCTGCTCGAGGAGGAGCAGATAATCGTGCGGGTGGTGGAGGAAAACCGGTCTCTGGCGGAGACCTTCGGGGAGGCTGGTACGCATAGATAAGACTGGCAGGATTTCGGCGTTCGTTGTCGCCTCTGTGGCGGTCTTGGCGTTGATGCAGCCCGGCGGGCTGTTGATCGCAATTATCGGTGGATCGATAGTCGGCCTTCTTTTCGCCTACGGAAGGAACAGAGCCGGCTGTAGTGTGTATTTTCTACTACCGATAACTCTTTTTGCACTCATAATACTCCTGAGCGGAACCCTCCGTGTCGATGCTATACATACCTTATCCACAGTCGCGATGATAGCCGGTATAATTCTGGCTATGGATTGGCGCCCTTATCCGGCCCTGACGGGCCTGTTGATCCTGGGGGTCGCCTTTTCTATCAGCCCGATCCCGCCGGAAATCGCGGCTCCGGTCTTTCTGCTCCTTATCTGCTACAGATTGTTCACGATACCCGGCTTTTCCAGGCTGTTGCTTGTCTCGGTTCTGGTGCTGTCGGTGCTTGTCCTGATCGTCTCGAGAGAACCGGTCGGCGGGCTTATGAGGAATTTGGAAAGCGAGGAGCATCCCGAAGAAACCACTTCCACTCAGGAGCAAAAAAATCTTGAGTGGCTTCAGTACGGCCAGACAACGGCCGAACCAGAGAGTCCGAGGAGAGACATGCTTCGCGCTCCCCGTATTGTTGACGAAGCTCCACCGGAAGCGGGAGTTATAGAATCGATAATCATATCGGTGTTCTATACCCTTTCGTTAGTGCTAGTGGCTTCGATAGCGTGGAAGACGTTCCAGATAACGCGTGGATTTGCTAAGCTGATACCGCCTTTTCTCATATTGATCTCTCTTTTGATCTTCATGATAGGGGGATTCATGTATCTAAGATCGCTTCCCCTGGCAGATAACATCGAGTTTTTGTCGAGCGGAGACACTCTGTCTCCGGCTCCGTCTTCAAACGTCGTAGAGGTTGAAAGCTCCGCGAGTGTCGATACAGCTCCTGAAGAGTCCGCGTTGGCCGGGATCCTGTTCGAAACTCTGAGGTGGTCTTCATTCGCCGCAATCGCCCTTCTTTCGATCGCCCTCGCACTCGCGATAGTTTTCGTAACTGCGGGCAGCGATGAAGGCCGAAAGCGCGGTGGCGATCATGAAAAAACCCTTAAAGGACCTCAAGACAGTCAAAAACTACCGGACCGCCAAGTGCCGCCTCTCAAATACGACAGAAAATTCATCCTTGACGGCTACAGATGGCTGCGGATGAACTTTTTCAAAGATTACGTCCAGCTCACACCCTACGAACTGCTCGAGGAGATCGATCAGGAAAAGCGAGGAGCGTTCCTGGAGGCTACATCGATCTATGTACCGGTCAAATACGGACAGATCGATCCCTCCAGGGAAGAGTGTGTGAAGTTCCACTCGCTTCTGGTGGAACTTTTCCAGACGAGAGAAGCGGGAAGCTCGACCAAAAAAGCGTAACGAAGCATCCGGAGAAGGGAACTGGTAGTTTGGGAAAGGGAATGACAAAAATATTCTTTTTATTTCGGACCGGGTACTTGTAATTTATTGAATTAAGTGTGTTATAATCAATCTGTCCAGAAGGACACTATCGCTTTGCAAGTGGTGCAAGGTAATTTTAAGGAGGAACACTTAAGTATGACAGGAACTGTGAAATGGTTCAATGGAACAAAGGGGTACGGCTTTATTACTAAGGACGAAGGTGGGGATGTCTTCGTTCATTTCTCCGCAATCGAAATGGATGGCTTCAAGACTCTTGACGAAGGTCAGAGAGTAGAGTTCGAAGTTGAGGACGGCCCAAAGGGTCCTCAGGCAGCAAAAGTTAGAATTGCGAAGTAATCGAATGTCTATATAAGCAATCCCATCGCCCGCTTGACAGCGGGCGATTTTTTTCTTCTGACACTCCACCGGCCCTCCCGGAGCACTCTAAAAAGCCAAAACCACTATATACAGTGCGCTGTACTCCAATCTCTGTTGTGCTAACATATTCATGAAGCGGTGTCATGACAGGAGGAGAACATGGAGACCAAGATTCTGAACGTAATCGATGGACCGACACTTTTCAACGCATTTTTCTCTGGCGCCAGAGCCGTTATTAAGGAGCAGGGTTACCTCAACAAAATAAATGTCTTTCCGGTTCCTGACGGGGACACGGGAACCAATCTGGCATCTACGATGAGATCAATAATAGAGTTAACGGCCGTCTCTCAATCCGTCGGTAAGACTTCCAGATCGATCGCCGATGCTGCCCTCATGGGTGCCAGAGGCAATTCCGGAGCGATCTTCGCCCAGTACATACACGGGCTTAGCAACGCGATCGGCAACAAAGAGAGCCTCGACAGCGGAAGTTTCGCCAAAGCCGTTCAGGAGGCTGTCCCTTACGCTTACGATGCAATGTCCACACCGGTAGAGGGAACGATGCTCACAGTTATGAAGGACTGGGCAGAAGCGTTGAACTCGGCTGGAAACTCCGAAAACTCCTTTCTCGAAATGATAACCAGATCCAACGAAGTCGCGAAGAAATCTCTGGAAGAAACGCCCGAAAAGCTAGATGTATTGAAAAAGGCCGGTGTCGTAGATGCCGGGGCCAGGGGTTTCGTGGCCTTCGTGGAGGGAATAAAGATATTCCTGAGCGGCAAGACTATGGAGATGGAAGACGAGGTCATTCCCGATATCGAGCTGCGCAACCACGTCCATGTCGATGAGACCAACATACAGTTCAGGTACTGCACCGAAGCGATAATAGAGGGAACGGGAATCGACCACGCCTCTCTGAAGAGAGATGCGAGTTCTTTCGGAGATTCCGTCGTAGTGGTTGGCTCCGACAAACGCACGAGGGTTCACATCCACACCAACGAGCCGGCCGATCTCTTTTACAGGCTCGGAAAATACGGCAGCATCACGCAGCAGAAAGTTGACGACATGGAGATGCAGTACAGAGTCAGCCAGAAGCGAAAATACCCCATCGCACTCGTCACCGACTCGGTGTGCGATCTGCCGAGAGAGATCATAGATTATTATCAGATCCACGTTGTGCCGCTGTTTCTGAATTTCGGGGAAAGTCATTATCTGGACAAGATAACCATCAAGCCCGACCAGTTCTATACGATGCTTGACAGCACCGAGACCTATCCGGTTTCGGCCCAGCCGGGGATGAATTCCTTCCAGAATCTCTACCACTTTCTGGCGACACATTACGATTCAGTCATCGCCATCCATGTTTCCGATAAACTGAGCGGTACCTGGAATTCAAGTCTGAAAGCGGCAGAAAGACTTAAAGGAAAGAAAATCAGCGTAATAAATTCCAGGCACGTCTCCGGCTCCTTCGGATTGCTCGTCCTGAGGGCCGCCCAGCTCATAGAAAAAGGAATGGACCACGATGAAATTGTCGCAGCCATCGAATCGCTCACAAAGAACTCAAGGATCTTCGTGAGTGTGAACACTTTGAAATACATGGTCAAGGGTGGAAGAGTCAGCCCGACGAAGGGCCTGCTGGCCAAAATTATGAACCTAAAGCCGATTGTATCGGTGGATGAAGAGGGCAACTCGAAACTTTACGGGAAGGCCTTCAGCAGGCTCGGAAACATGAAGAAGATACTGGGTTTCATCGGTGAACTGAACAGAAAGTGCAGGGTCGAGAATTACAACATAACGCATGCCCGCGCACCGAAGCAGGCCAGGGCTTTTGAGCAGAGTCTCACGAAGCTGCTGGGGAAAAAGCCGGAATTCATAATGGAAGTCTCCCCGGTCGTCGGAATAAGCGCCGGGGTCGGCGCGGTGAGCGTTTCGGTGTTGTGCGAGAGAAACACCTGGTCGGAAGAGATAAAAGTACGCTGAGGAGTCTGTATGATCGAAGTCGTTCTGTTTAACGCTCTTGTGGTACTTGCTTATATGAGCATCTTCTTCCTGATCGCCTCAGCAGTGAAGGATAATTCGATTGTCGATGTCTCCTGGGGAACGGGGTTTGTGTTGATCGCCTATTTCACCCTTCTCTTCTTTGGTGAGTTCAACCTCAGACAGTTTCTGGTAACGATTGCTGTAACTCTCTGGGGGTTGAGACTGGCAGTCCACATTTTCAGGCGAAACAAAGGCAGGGGTGAAGATTTCAGGTACGCGGCGATGAGGGAGAAGTGGGGGAGATATGTCTTGATCCGCTCCTTCCTGCAGATATATGTCCTTCAGGGCTTTTTCATGCTCGTTGTGGCGTATCCGGTTATGCTTGTGAACAGCACGCCCGGCCCATCCTTCGGCTGGCTGGACTTTCTGGGCCTGTCGATCTGGATCGCCGGTTTCCTCTTCGAAGCCGTTGCCGACAGTCAGCTGAGAGAGTTCGTGAAGACCAAAAGACCCGGCGAGATAATGAAGAGCGGCCTCTGGAGATATTCCCGGCACCCCAACTACTTCGGTGAAGCCGTTCAATGGTGGGGGATTTTTATCGTTGCACTCTCACTGGATGGCGGATGGTGGACCATCGTTAGTCCGATTCTAATAACCTTTCTCTTGAGATTCGTTTCGGGCGTCCCTTACCTCGAAAAGAAGTACCGACAGTACCAGCAATTCAGGGAATACATGAAAGAAACCAACGCCTTCATTCCATGGTTCCCGAAAAAGTAGAGGGTGAAATCAGATGGAACTTATATACTCTGCGGTCTTCGCGTATATGATCGGTTCCATACCCACGGCCTACCTGATCGGGAGAGTTTTTTTCGGGTTCGATATCAGAAATAGGGGAACGGGTAACATGGGCGCGTCAAACATGGTTTCTGTGATGGGCTGGAAGATAGGAATTCTGACCGGAGCGATAGATTTCATGAAGGGTATGGGAACTATACTAATAATAAAAGGGTTAGACCCGCACTGGACTTACCAGATGCTCTTCGTAGCCGCAACCTTCGCGACTATCGGACACATGTACCCGGTTTTCTTAGGATTCAAAGGCGGTAAGGGAACGGCCACGCTCGCCGGAGGGTTGATAGGCCTAGATTACCAGGTGGCCTTGATCTGCATGACCATACTGCTGGTGTTTATAGCCACAACTGATTACTCGGCTCCCGGAGTGATAGCCGTATCTTCGGTTATGATTTTTCTTTTCAGGATATTCAGTTACCGCTGGGGAATTTCGTTGATGCTTCTTCCTATTGCATTGATAATGATCGCCAGGAATCTAGAGAACCTTCACAGGATATCCAGCGGAAAAGAGACCGGTCTGAAAGCCTACATTAGAAAGAAGAAAAAAGAAAGGAGCCCCACCGAAGGGGCTCAAGGGTGATTCTCTTTCATATACCCAGGTAAACCTTTCTAACCTCTTCACTTTCGAGGAGCTTTTTTGCATCCCCTTGCAGTGTCACGCATCCGGTTTCCAGAACATAAGCGTACCGGGATATTTCGAGAGCCTTTGCGGCGTTCTGCTCCACCAGCAGTATCGTGACACCTTTGTTGTTGAGAGACTGTATCGCTTTGAAGACCTCTTCCACCACGATCGGAGCCAGTCCGAGCGAGGGTTCATCCATCATTATGAGATCGGGATTGGCCATCAGGCTTCTGCCTATGGCGAGCATCTGTTGTTCACCGCCAGAGAGAGTCCCACCAGGCTGTTTCAACCTCTCCTTCAATCTGGGAAAGAGTGTAAAGACCGTCTGAAAGTTCTCCTGAACCTCTTCCCTGTTCTTTCTGTTGTAGGCACCCATCATCATGTTCTCCCGCACAGTCAAATTCGGGAAGATTCTTCGGCCTTCCGGTACGAGCGATATACCTAGCTGACTGGTTCTGGCCGCGCCCAGACGGGTTATGTCTCTGTCCCTGAAAGTGATCTTCCCTCCAGAAGGTCTGGTCAATCCGCTTATAGCTCCGAGAGTTGTACTCTTTCCGGCGCCGTTCGAACCTATGATGGTCACGATACTACCTTTCCGCACCGAGATGGAGATCCCCTTCACGGCCTTTATCGAGCCGTAACTGACCTGGAGATTTTCTATTTTCAGGATTTCATCTTCCAATTGTGACCCACTCCTTCCCCAGGTAAGCCTCTATGACCTTTCTATCCTTTTGAACGTACGCCGGGTCACCCTCGCTTATAGTTCTTCCGTAATCCAGCACCATTATTCTTTCACAAAGCCCCATCACCAGTTTCATGTCGTGCTCTATGAGAAGAACGGTCAGGTTGAAATCGTTCCTTATTTTTCGTATCGTGTGGACCAGCTGGGCAGTCTCGGAGGCGTTCATCCCGGCCGCTGGCTCGTCCAGAAGGAGAAGTGACGCCCCGGTAGCCATGGCCCTGGCGATTTCTAGAAGTCTCTGTGCGCCATAGGAAAGCGAGCCCGACTTATCGTTCGCCAGTCCTTCAATACCCAGTACCTTCAAAAGATTCAGGGCCTTTTCCTTCATTTCCCTCTCTTTGACTGAGTAGCCGATCCTGGTGACGCTTTTTATGAACCATCTTGCAGCCTGTCCGCCGCTGGATATACTGTGATGCTGGGCGACCATAACGTTCTCAAGAACCGTCAGATCCTGAAAGAGGCGTATATTTTGAAAAGTCCTTGCTATTCCCATCCTGGTTATTCTGTCGGGTATGAGCCCGGTGATCTCCTTTTCACTGAAATATATCTTCCCCCTGGTCGGTTTGTAATGGCCCGTTATCATGTTGAAAACCGTCGTCTTGCCGGCCCCGTTCGGTCCTATCAGGCCGAACAATTCGCCCTCGTTGATCTCGAGGCTCACGTCGCCTACGGCCGTTAAACCGCCGAACTGCATGGTGATACCCTCTAGCAACAGAACTCTCATTTTCTATCCCTCCTTTTGAAGAGGGAAGCGAGACCGTCCCAGGAGAACTCACGTCTTCCCATGATCCCCCTGGGCCAGAAAATCATTATAACGACGAAAAGACTGGAAAAAACGAGCATTCTAAGACCGGTTATTCCCATTATCTTGAAGCCGAGAATGTTCATCGGACCTTCCAGAAACCTCAGCCACTCGCTCAGAAAAGCGAAAAGGGCACCGCCTATGATTGCTCCGGTGATACTCCCCAGGCCGCCGAGAACTATCATGATCAACACGTTGAACGTAAGCATAATACCTATCGTGTTCGTTCTGGGATCTATCGTACTCAACCAGTGAGCGTAGAGAGAGCCCGATATGCCCGCAAAGAAACCGCCCACAACGAAGGCCATGAGCTGGTGTTTGAAGACGTTTATACCCATAGCCTGGGCCGCCACCCTGTCCTCGCGTATCGCCCTCAAAGCCCTGCCGAAAGAGCTGTATGATAGGCTTGTCACGCAGGCCACCGTTACCAGCAGCCATCCCCAAGACGCCCAGATGTTGGAGTGGTCGGGAAGGGCTTTCAATCCAAGAGCACCGTTGGTGAGCGAATTCAAGTTCAGTGCGAAAATCCTTATGATTTCGGCGAAACCCAGAGTCGCGATAGCGAAGTAATCGCCGGTCAGGCGAAGCGAAGGCCAGCCTATGGCAAGCGCAAAGATCGCCGCGACTACTCCACCGATAAGGGTTGCCCAGAAGAAGGGAAGTTGAATCGAGTTGAAAGGCCAGATCAGTTTCTCTATGAGAAAGGTTATCTCTTTCTGTTGAGGAGATAAAGTCAGCAGAGCCGACGTGTAGGCTCCGACCGCTATAAACCCGGCATGCCCGAGCGAGAAAACACCGGAGATACCGTTAACCAGAGTCAGGCTGACTGCCATTATCCCGTAAATACCTATGAGCGTGATTATCCTCGAATAATAGCTGCTCATGAACTCCTGAGAGAGATACAGAACAATAATCAGACAGATAATTGCTACGGCAGTGAAAACAATCCTCTTCTTTACGGTCATCTCATCACACCTTTACTAGCTCTGGTTTTCCGAGGAGACCGGAAGGTTTGACCGAGAGGATTATTATGAGTATGAAAAATGCGAATGCGTCTCTGTACCCGGCCGCTCCGGGGAAGAGGCCAACCATCATAACCTCGGTTATACCGAGTATCAGGCCACCCATAACCGCGCCCGGCACGGAACCTATACCGCCGAAAACAGCGGCAACGAAGGCCTTCATGCCCGGTATGAAGCCCATGTACGGCCATACCTGGGGATATCTAACCGCCCAGAGTATGCCACCTACGCCTGCCAGCGCCGAACCGAGAGCGAAAGTCATGCCTATGATTCTGTCGACGTTGACTCCCATCAGCGATGTTGTCGGTATATCGACCGAGACCGACCTCATGGCCATTCCGATTTTCGTTTTGTAGATGAACCACCATAGAAATACTATGGCGACCGCAGTTACAATTAGTGTGACAACGGAGATTATGGGGAACCTTATACCGCCCAAGATTACCTCCTGGCCGTACTTCACTTCCATGTGACCTCCGAGAATTATCATTTCGTTCAGGAACTGCGGGAAGATGGTTCTGAAGGACCTGGGAATACCGGAAAATATAACGACTGCCAGACTCTCCAGAAAGAAGGAAACACCGATTGCGGTAATCAAAGCCGATATTCTCGGCGCCTTCCTTATGGGCTTGTACGCAATTCTGTCAACACCAAATCCCAGCACGGCCGCACTGGCTATCGCAAAAATTGCGGCAAAATACCAGGGCAACTGTGTGAGCGTTACAAAGAAAAAAGTGAAGTATGCGGCCATCATAAAGATGTCACCGTGAGCGAAGTTGATGAGTCTCAAAATACCATAGACCATAGTATAACCGATCGCTATCAGCGCATAAAGTGAACCGAGACTGAGACCATTAACGAAATTTTGAAGAAGGGTCTTTGGATCCAAATCTACACCTCCGGCTGCGTTCTGTCCGAGTGAAGAAGGCGAAGGGAAAGGGGGACCGTGCGGTCCCCCGATTCCATTACGGATTTATAGTCGTATCGTACACGAACTTACCGTTCTCTATCTTCACGATCGCTACGGACTTTATGGCATCACCGGACTCGTTGATGGTGATGATACCGGTTACGGCCGGAAAGTCTTTGGTCTGGCGCACGGCCTGGGCGATCGCTTCGCGATCGGTGCTTCCTGCACGTTCGATGGCATCTCTTATCACCAGGTAAGTATCGAAGCCCAGCGCGGTGAACGTTCCCGGTGCCTCTCCATACTTTTTGGTGTAGGCTTCGACGAAGAGCTTTGCGTTATCTGTAACTGCCGGACTACCAGAATCGTAGTGGGTGGTGAAATAGAGACCGTTTACGGCCGCACCGCCGATCTCTATGGTCTCGGGAACGGCAGCTCCGTCACCGGCGATTATGGGGTCGTAGAAACCCAGCTGACGCGCCTGAATGGCAATTAGAGCTATCTCCTGGTAGTAACCGGGGATGAAAAAGGCGTCCGCATTCTTCGAGAGAGCATCGGAAATCTGGGCGGTGAAATCCTGATCCCCCGACTTGTAGTATTCGTAGAAGACGGTTCCGCCGAGTTCAATTGCCGTATCTTTGAAGAAGTTGGCGAAACCGACAGCGTAGTCCTGCTCAACGTCTACAAAGACGGCTACGTTTTTAGCTCCCATGTTGTTGAAGGCCAGCAGCGCGGCCGCAACACCCTGAAATGGATCGCTGAAACAAACACGGGAAACGTATTTACGATCCTGTGTCACGAGAGGGTTGGTGGAACTCGGAGAGACCATCGCAACGCCGCTCTCTTCTGCCACGGTACCCCCTGCGATGGTGTTTGAGCTTATTACCTGCCCAATGATGGCTACTACTTTATCCTGTTCGATGGCACGACGGGTTGTGTTCACAGCCTGGACCTTGTCGGAATTGTTGTCGAGAAGAACAATTTCGATTTCCTGTCCTAAAACCTGCGGAAAGAGCTCATTGGCTAGCTGAACACCCTGCCAGATCATCTGTCCGAAGGCTGCTACCCCACCCGTCATCGGAAGAATAGCCCCTACTTTGATTGTCGAGAACGCGGAAACGGAAAGAAAGACGACCAGTACAATAAGAACGAGTTTTCTCATACTCTTACCTCCTCCTGAAGTGGTGACAAGTAAATGAGACTAACCCAAAATTGATTTTCAAGCGTCGCCAGGTGCTTTTAGAATCACCTAAAGTCAATAAGCGCAAAAAAATGACTCTGTGTTCACTTATGCGGAGATTTGCGTGTTTTTTTGTATTGTTGGAATATTAGCATTTAGGAGAAGAATTTACTGTAAACAAGTGCAACAAAGAGTAGATATTCGGTAACATATCAAAGATAGGACTTTCCAATCGGGTTTAATGTCCTCAGAAGGGGTATAGAGGGAGTTGACTTTTCTTAAGGAGATTGTTCCTTACTCTCAGGTCAAAAGCGAATAACCAACGACTTCTGAAATGAGGGACACGAAGACCTTCAGAAGCTCTATATCGGCGCCGCTCCATTCGAAGTAACCTTCCAGACTGTCCAGACCGGCGAAACCTACCAGTTTTTGCCTCGCGAAAATCGGAATCACAACCAGAGACTGTATTTTCTGTCTTCTCATAACCTCTGCCTCGGGTTTAGCATCTTCCGGAAGTCCATCGACGACTATGTTCATAACCTCGCCCCTCTGGAGCTCTTTCATCCACCAGGGATAATCGCTCAATTGAAGCTTCTGGAGAGTCTCTTTCTCAGATTGGACGCCTTCTCTGCACCATTCATGCGTGTTGCTCATGGTGTCGGATTCGTGATCGAAGAGAAATACGTAAGATCTGTCGGCTCCGGTCAAACGGCAGAGCTCGGCGAGTGCCTTGTCGATTGCCCTGTCTATATCATCGTAGTCCTTGAGAATTCCCGATACTTTCGATATCACCTTTTCGAACTCTAGTCTCCACTGTAATTCTGCCTGTATCTTTTCATAAGAGCTCTGGTCTCTGGCGACAACCATGGTGACTATATCCCCCTGAAGATCCAGTACCTTCATCCACATTTCAACGGGCAGCATCGAACCATCGCTGCCTGTCAGGGATGAATTGAAATTGCATCTGCCTTTTAACGTCAGATCGGCCCTTATTAAGCCGAAATCACCATCGGGATCACTCATCAGCGAGTAAAAGCTCTTACTCAAAAGAGTTTCATAAGAGTACCCCAATTTTTCAACAACCCTGTTGTTTATCTCGACTATCTTTCCCGGATTGGCCGGATCATCCAGCTTCACAAGAAAGACGAGATCTTCGATGAGGTTCGAAAAGCCCTCGTATTTCGTCTTTAGAAGGTTGTTCGCCCTTTCGCAACGATCGTTCTGAAGATTGTTTTTACTTGCCAGCTCCTCCGTCAAAATAGTGATCTGGATGTTTCCTTTGATTCTGGAGATCTTTCTGAAAACCGAATTCAACTCCGAGGAACCGTTATCTAGAATATAAACCTTTATCGTTTCCATAGCTTCCCCCAGCCAAAAAATCAATAATATATTATACAGTTAAAGTTGCCCGGAAGTTGATGTTTAACAAAGACTGTGGACCCGTCTTTCGAAAAAGCGGAAGAGCGTATCGAACCTCTCGAAAGGCTCTTTCATTCTCGTGGTTTTCACTGCACAACCTGCTATGCGCAACCAACAACCGTTCTTATTAGGAGCCAGAGACATCGTTAAGCGAGGGCAGACTGACACGACAAACTCGTGGGTAACGATGAGGTCCCTTAACGGGAAACTCACAAGTTCGGTTGCGGATTGGGAGAAAGATGCGAAAGATACTATAATCTATATGACCCCGGAGGGGCGATTACGGCGACTCCTTTCGGGATTTGCGGAGGTATTCATGAAGAGAATCTCGATAATCGCTCTTTTTATGGTGCTTATCTCAAATATTTTCGGTGTGGTTTTAGCCGATGATATTCTCTCGCTGGATACGGATCCGACTCTAGAGAGAAGCATCTCCTTTACAGATTTCCAGGCTACAGTCACGGTGATCCCGATCTCTGCATTGAATGAACTGGAAATAGAAATCGAAAACTTAATCGGTCTGATGATCTTCGAACTACCGCCAGATTGGAGTCGGGTCGATTTTGAATATATATCCGTGAGCGGTAGATGCAGGCGCGGACAGCCTATAGAAGACTCGTGGGCCGATCTCTTTTTGATAGGTGACGGTTCAATCGTACAGACCGTCAGATATAATCCTCTCATTGTGGTGAGCTCCGGAAGGCTTGTTCTAGCTTTATCGGCTTACATAGATACAGGGAGCCGGTACAGTCTATCGCTGAATTCTTCAAGGGGAAGCGCATACTGGGAGTTCGATGCCGGGCAAAAGAGCGTTCACTGATCGTTCAAAGGGTCGGGGGAGAAGCTTCTTTTCGGACGGGAGGGGCTATGAAAAGGTTAAGCAGAAAGATATCCCTGCAGTTTTTTATCTTTGTTCTGGCTGTTCTGGTTGTTCTTATAGTTCTTCTCTCGGTGATATTTGTCAAAGCCGCCACCGATGAATATACGAACTATCTAGAATCTAAAAAACAGGCGGTTTACAGATGGTTTATAGACTTGAGACGCGATTTCAAGTCTTATGTCGATGGTTACTCGATGGAGGGCTTCATAGACAACAACCTAGACCTGCTGGTTGAGAAGGGTGAAAGCACGGTTATCCTTCGCAACAGACCGGGACTCCCGCAGGATTCCCTGAACGATATGTCGAGCGCGGGAAATGGTTTCAAGATGGTCAACAGTCAGCTCATTTATTACTCTACAATGATCAGCGACGAGATACCGTACATCGTCGGCATAACTTTCGATAGCGCCGAGATAGAGAGCCTATCGGGTTTTCTCGGCCAGGATGCGATAGCCTTTCTGCTAATGGAAGAACATTTCGTCATCCCGAAGGAGTTTTCCGACTCGGGACTCTATGTAAGAACCGTTCTCGACGAAGAGAGCTGGTCTAAAGAGATTCCCTTCACTGTGAGCGAGGTGCGCCCGGCCTTCAGTTTCTTGAGTTCCGGCTCGCTCTTTCTAGTCGATAAGGTCTCCATCGGCGGGGCCACTATATACGTCCTCCAGTCGGAGGGCTTGCTCGTACTTCTGAAGAACAGAGTCCTGCCGATTCTAATTCTCGTCGTCGTGGGAGTCTTCGCATTTTCTTTCTTGCTCTCTTTATCGTTGAATTCCTATATCTCCAGAGCCCTCTCAGAGCTTCTTAAGGGCTTCGAGTCGATCAAAAAAGGTTACTTCTCGAGAGTAACTTTGAAATCCGACGATGAACTAGGCGAGATAGCCTCCGGTCTCAACGACACGATGGTATTCATTGAGAGGACTCTCGACAGGCTTAAGAACTCCAACGAACTAATGAGAAAGGTATCCAGGGAGGCCCAGCAGGCCAGCAAGATGAAATCGGAGTTTCTCGCCAACATGTCCCACGAAATGAGGACGCCGATGAACGCGATACTCGGTTTCACCGAACTGCTGATGAGCGATGAAGGCAGTCTAGAGAGATTGAAATACCTTAAAACCATCTACAGGAGCGGCGAACATCTTCTGAGCCTGATAAACGATGTACTGGATCTCTCGAAGATCGAAGCGGCCAGACTGGAGCTTTTCATAGCCCCTTACAACCCCTCGAAACTGGTGAAAGAGATCGTCGAAACGTATTTGCCCATGGCCTACTCCAAGGGGCTCCACCTGGCTCACAGCTTAACGGAAGATGTGCCGGAGTTTGTGGATGGGGATGAATTCAGGGTACGGCAGGTACTGACCAACCTGGTTTCCAACGGTTTGAAATTCACCAATCAGGGTTATGTATCCATAATCGTGAATTACGACGCTTCAAATCTGACGTACGTCGTGCAGGATACTGGCACCGGGGTCTCGGCCGATCAGATCGACAAGATCTTCGAGCCTTTCACACAGGCCGACGGTACGATGTCCAGAAAGTTCGGAGGCACCGGTCTTGGTCTCACAATAACCAGGAGAATAGTTGAGCTCATGAACGGGATCATAAGGTTCGAGAGTAAGATCAACGAAGGCTCTAAAGTGACTGTCAGAATTCCTTCGCCTTTATCGAAAGAGGCACCGAAAGAGAAGGCAAGACCCGAGCAGGTCAAATCGGGCAAGATAATTCTTGCCTCGCCCAGCGAGGATTTTTCGACGATAATCGGAGCGATGCTTAAAAGGAACGGGATACAGTTCGAAGTTGTTAAAAACCTCAAGGACACGGCCAGGGCTATCAGAGAATTCGGGGCCTCTCTGGTGATAATGGATATGCCCACAGAGAGATCCGGGGTTTTCGAAGCGCTGGAAGATCTCGGTGGGTCGATAGTTATCGGTGTGATATCTTCTTCAGGAGGGGAAGTGGAAGCCGGGGAGTGGGTTCAGGAGGTCATCCAGAAACCGGTGAAAGAGGAGGAACTGATCGGAAAGATCCGCGAACACATCGATTTCACGCCGATCGGTGTTGAAGAAAGCAGAGTTCTCGTCGTGGAGGACAACGAAGCCAACCAATTCCTTATAAAAAAGATTCTGGAAAAGGCGGGATACCTGGTGAATATCGCCAGCAACGGTCTCGAAGCGACAGAACTGGTGAGACGCGAAAAATATGTACTGGTTCTGATGGATATGCAGATGCCCGTCATGGACGGTTACGAGGCTACCAGAATTTTGAGAGACGAAGGTTTCAAAATGCCCATCGTCGCCCTCACCGCCCACACGATGCAAGGAGACGAGGAGAGATCGATCTCGGCCGGGTGCGACGGCTTCCTCGGCAAACCCGTAAAGCAAACCGATCTTATCGAAACGGTGAGGTATTACACCGGAATATACGGCAAGACCGGAAAAAAGCGTGAAACGTTGACTTTGAACGCCACCGATGGTGGCGGCAACAGAAGTCCCTCCGACGAGAAGATAGAGATATTCGCCAGAGAGATGGGGCTGACACTCGAAGAGGCTTCAGAGATGTTCGAGGAGTACGGAAAACATATAGGGAACACGATCGAGTTGATCCGCTCGCTACTTGAAAGAGGGGATTTCGAATCTCTGGCGCGCGAGGGGCACAGCCTCAAGGGATCTGGCAGGATGTACGGGGTAGAAGAGATATCCGAGCTCGGTTCGAAGCTAGAAATCGCAGCGAAAAACCTCAGGAAAACCGAGCTCTCAGATATCTTATCGCAACTGGAAAAACTCCGGCGAAAGCTCTGGTGAAGCCGGCCAACAAGGGGAACATGATTTGAAAGGAAGTGGAAATGAGAAGAACTTTGTTTATCTGTATCGTTGTGCTTTTCTCTTCAATAGTCACGGCCAACGCCCTGAATGAGGTCGTTCAGAGAGTCGCTGATTTCGAAGGCTTTTGGGGGGCGATTCTGGTTGCCCGGGGCGACGTTATACTCCATGCGGCCGGTTACGGCATGGCCGACGTTGAGAGAAAAATTCCCAATACACCTGAAAAGAAGTTCAGGATAGCCTCTATAACGAAACAGATCACCGCCGCGGCGATACTGCAGCTTGCCGAAAGAGGAGAACTGACGCTCGATGATCCTCTGTCGATGTACATAGAAGGCTTTCCGAACGGAGAGAAAATTCAGCTGAGATACATGTTGAATCACTCTTCGGGGATTCCAACCATGATAAACACCGGGGAATTGCTGGAGAGGATACGCGGTTACGAAGACGGTAAATCTCTTCAAGGTGCGGAGATAGAATACATATCCACGCTTCCGCTCAGGTTCGAACCAGGCACATCCTTCCTTTACAGTAACAGCGCTTACTTCCTGCTGGGAGTGGTTATAGAAAAGGTTAGCGGAATGCCATACGACGAATATCTGAGGGAAAATATCTTTGAGCCCCTCGGGATGAACAGCACCGGCTACGATTTCAACGAATACGACTCGGGATGGGCACGCCCGTATTACTGCCAGTCGTACGTTATCGATAATGAGTGCATCAGGGAAGCCGACTGGGTCGATAGAAGACTGCCCGGAGGCGCCGGCGGCCTCTATTCAACGGTGTACGATCTCTATCTCTGGAACAGGGCATTGTACGGCACTGATATACTATCCAGAGAGTCAGTGAAGATCATGGAAACGCCTGCAAGCCAGCTTTACGAAGCCGGTCTTGGCGTTTTCGTGGGAACGGAGTTCATCGCCGGACAGTACAGGCGACTGGTTTATCACGATGGCGACACCAAGGGAACCTCTACCCGGATAAACCGGTACGTGGAAGACGACATTTTCGTCGTAGTACTCAGCAACATCGAAGGGAAGGATTTCACCTCGCTGGCACATGAGCTGGCCAGGGCGGTTATAACGAACGATATGGGAAGATAATATCGATCATACAGCACTGCGCATCACGCTCAGGAGAAATTCAGACGCTGTTTCTATTATGGTCGTGCAAAAGAAGGAGGAGGAAGATGATTTCCGAAAGAGTCCTGAGAGTTCTGGAGAGGTACGATCTGAAGTACCGCGAGTTTCCCGACGGTTCCACCCCCACGGCCGTAACCGCAGCCGATATGCTCGGGGTCGCGGTCGGTCAGATCGCGAAGTCGATCCTTTTTGTTTGCAAAAAAAACGGGGCCTTTCTCGTTGTCTGTCCGGGAGATCGCAAAGTCTCCTCCTCAAAATTGAAGAAAGTGACCGGAGAGAAACCCCGCCTGGCGAGCGCCGATGAAACGGAAGCTTTAACCGGTTTCTTGCCCGGCGGTGTGTGTCCCTTCGGTCTTAACGGAGTGAAGATTCTGATCGACGAATGGTTGAGAGAATACGACGTAGTTTATCCTTCTGCGGGAACTTCGGGCTCGGCTGTGGAGACCACTTTCGAAGATCTTGTGAGGATAACCGGCGGTGAAGCCTTCGACCTGACCAACCCTCTCGATCAATCGTAGAAAACCACCAGTGGCAGCTCCGTCACGGGATTGGTTATTATCTGGGCTCTGAGACCGTAAACCTTCCATATGATATCGGGGGTCACCGTCTCCCAGACTTCGCCAAGTGCCTCGATCTTTCCCTCTTTCATGAAAACCAGTCTGTCCGACATCTCTATGGCCTGATTGAGATCGTGAAAGACGGCCATGGCGCTCAGACCTTTGGCCCGAACGAGATCGGTAGCAATCTTGCCGACCTTTCTCGAGTGTCCGGGATCGAGATGCGAGGTGAACTCGTCCATGAGGAGTATCCTTCCCTCCTGGGCGAGAGCTTTGGCGATGACCACTCTCTGCTTTTCTCCACCGCTCAGGGTACTGAAAAAGCGGTCTTTGAATCCGTATATCTCTGTTAGTTCCATGACCTCGTCTATGACTTCGTAGTCCCTTACCCCGGGACCGGACAGTCCCTTGAGGTGGGGGTTCCTGCCGAAAGAGACTATCGTCTCGACCTTCAGATCGAAGGAAGGATCGAAACTCTGTGGTATGTACGAAAGTATTCTGGCCAGTCTTTTGCCCGCATAGTCGTTCAGCGGACTCCCCATTATCTCTATCGATCCACTCCAGTTTTTTAGAATCCCGCATATAATGGCCATCAAAGTGGATTTTCCGCTTCCGTTGGGTCCGAGAATACCGAGCACTTCGCCCTGTTTGAGGGTGAGATCTATGCCGCTCAGAACCTCTTCTCTCGAGTAGCCGAAGCGGAGATCCCTTATGACTATAACATCATCCATTCCTGACCACTTCTTTACTCCTGAGAAGGTAGATGAAAACTGGAGCACCCACCAGAGCCGTAACGGCCCCGATTGGCAGTTCAGTAGGCTGAAAGAGCGTTCTGGCGAAGGTATCGCAAACGATAAGAAAAAAGCCACCCAACAACGCCGTTGCCGGGAGGTTCAGCCTGTTGTCCGTACCGAAGGCCAGTCGCACCATGTGCGGGATTATCAAGCCCACGAAGCCGATCAATCCGGCCGTGGACACCGCTATCGCGGAGACGATCGAAACCGTGAAGAAGACCACGAACTTGATTCTCTCAGGGTTCACCCCAACCGTTATCGCGTGTTCCTCTCCCGTCGCCAGAATCAACATCTTTCTCCTGATCACGGTGAAAACGAAGTACTGGAAGAGGATCGCCGGCAGCAGCTTGAGGACATCTCCCCACGTGACTCCTGAGAGGGAACCGAGTGACCAGAAGTGAAGCGTTATGACGTTTCGCCAGGCGAAGACCACCAGAAAGGTCACGGCCGCGTTGAAAAGCGAGGAGACGATCACACCGGAGAGCACCAGGGTCGTTATCGGAATCCGGCCACCCCTGCGCGAGATGGTGTAAGTCAAAAAGGCTGAGAAGACGGCGAAAAGAAAGGCCATCATATCCATATTGATGGTAGTTCTGCTCATCTCCTTTATGAAGAGTGAGAAGACGGCGCCAAAAGAGGCCCCCGCCGATATGCCTATGATATAAGGATCGGCGAGAGGGTTCTTCAATGTTAGCTGCAGACCGTTACCGCCAACGGCCAGTCCGGAGCCAATGAGGAAGGCGACCAGAAGTCTGGGAAGGCGCAGGTTCATGTAGATGTTCGCACGAGATCCGGTCAGGCTTCCCGAGATCATCTGAATGACTTCAAACATCGAGTATTTTACGGTTCCGAAACTCGATAACCACAGCATCCCAATCAGGGATGCCGTGGCGATCGATATGAAAAGCAGTATCTTCTTCAATAGAAGTACTCCATCAGAGCCTTTACGAGATCTATGAATCTGGGGTTGGCGTAGGCAGTGAGCGAATCTGAGAGAGGGTAAACCCTCCCGTTCTTCACTGCCGGGACGCCGGCGAAGGGTTTATAGGACGTTACCATCTCTACGGCCTCGCGCTGTCCACCCTCGTAGTAGTAGGGAACCAGGATTACATCCGGCTGCGTATTGAGTACGAACTCCGGGCTGACGGGGAACCAGCCGTTGTTGCCACTGTAAGGCGCAGCAACATTGGCACCCCCGGCGTATGCGATCGCCTGGTTCACAAAAGAACCGGTACCGCAGGTCCATATATCGCTCACCGAACCGGCTATCATTACATACATCACCTTCGGTCTTTCATCCTGAGGAACGTTGTAAACGTTCTTGGCGACTTCAAGCACCCCGTTTCTGAACTCTGCGGCCACATTCCTTCCCCGTTCGGGAATCGCGAAGATATTGCCGAGAACGGTAAGATTGCGGTAGATATCTTCGAAAGAGTTTGGATTGACCACGAACGCATCGATCCCTATCCTCTCGAGCTTTTCCACTTCGGCTTCCTGAAAGCCCCCGGAGATGAGTACCAGATCGGGTTCAAGAGATAGAATCATCTCGAGGTTGAGAGGGGTGAGGTTCCCTATTTTGGTAACTTCCCTCGAAAGGGCAAAGGAGTCCCAGTCGGTTACGCCTACTATGGTGTGGGTGACGTCCAGAAGTTCCAGATAGTAGGTTATCGCCGGAGAGGCGATCACGACTCTCCCGGGAGTCTTATCGATCGAAACTAGACGCCCAAGGTCATCGACCAGTTCGATGGCCATAACCGTAGAGATCGCAAGAAGAACCGATAACACCAGAACCAGTTTTTTCATAAAAACTCTCCCCTTTTTGCAAGGAATTTCACCATCCTTCTGCCTCGGAAGGATGGTGATATCTCAACTCCGCTCAGGTCTCCTGACTCACGGCTCAACCTAATCTCCACGCCTTCCCAGTTTCCCAGTGGCACCTTGTGGATTTCGTAACCGTTCACAGTGGCGGGACCGTACCGGACTCTCACCGGTTTCCCTTGATGCGGAGTTACAAAGTCATTGGAACTATCTGGAAAAATACCTGTCCAGATCCTCCTGTCGTATTACCATGGATATCGGTCTTCCATGGGGACAGACGAGCAACTGCCTCTTCCTGAGCTCTTCGAAAAGCTCCCTGGCCTGTCCAATGTCAAGCTTGTCTCCAGTTCTTATGGCGGATCTACAGGCGATCGTCGCGAGAAGGTTGTCGAAGACTCTTTCCGGTTCTTCGAGTCCTTCCAGACGTAATTCGTCGATCACTTCCCCGAGAGTTTCGACCGCACTTTCAACGGGCAGCAACTGGGGTATCGCCACCAACAGGATTTTATCATTCTCGAACCTGAAATTGAAGCCGAGTTGCTCGATCCTCTCTCTTTTCAGGGTGAGAAGCTCTTCTCTTCCGGCCTCGAAAGAGAGTTCGACGGGTACGAGTAGATTCTGGGAATCGATAACCATCTTCTCCTTCAATCTCTCGTACAGGATTCTTTCGTGGGCGGCGTGCTGATCGACGATCAACAGTCCTTCACCCGATTCGACCAGTATGTACCTCTCCCCGAGGACGCCGAGAAAGCCTGTTCTGTCCTGAACACGCTTTTGAAGAGCCTCGTCCTTTCTGGATTCGGTGTAGGGTCTGAAAAGCCGACGCTCCACACTCAGCGGCATGCTTTCGTTTCTGTCGTAGTTTCTCCAGGAAGGCTCTTTAACCTCATCACTCTTTCGGTCCGTTCGATCTGTCGGGAAAGCTCTCTCTCTGTAGCGGATTTGAGGTTCGTCTCTCTCTTCTACCGTCGATTCTTCCCCGCCGGTTGAGGGAGGCTGAACGTCTATGGTGAAGCTCCCGGCATTTCTTATCGCGGACCTTACCGCTCTTTTAAGACCTTCAAGGACCGTCGCCGGAGAGGCGAACTTCACCTCTAGCTTCTGCGGGTGGATATTGACATCGACCTCGACCGGGTCTACTTGAATAAAAACGACCGCGAAAGGGAAATTACCCTTCTCCAGAGCCTCTCCGTACCCTCTCTCGAGGGCGTAGTTGAGCTCGAACTGCCTCACATACCTGCCGTTCACGAATATGTTCTCTCCCATTCTGTTGCGTCTCGTCCTTACCGGAAGCGTGACGAGTCCTTCGACTCTCATCTCGCGCGTCTCTTCTATGAACGGTAGTAGGTCTCTCCTTGAAAGCTCGGGGTAGATCATCAAGACACGATCTTCGATACCTGTCAGACCCCTTGTGTCGAAAATTGTCTGATTGTCGCGTATGTATAAGAAATCAACGTTATGAAAGGATAGTATGAATCTCTGCATCATCTCGGTGACCATCCGCCCCTCGATAGAGACGGATTTAAGAAACTTCCTTCTGGCAGGCGTGTTGAAGAGAAGATCGAAGACCTCCACAGTTGTTCCCCTCGCCCCTTTGAAAAACTTCTCTCCGCTCACTTCTCCGGCCGTAACTTCCAGCGTCACTCCCAGAGTGTCCTCACCGCCCACAGTGGAGAGCAGCATTCTGGAAACGGAGGCGATGGTGGAAAGCGCTTCGCCCCTGAAGCCGAAGGTCGAAAGAGAATCGAGATCTTCGATAGCCGCGATCTTGCTCGTTGTGTGAGGTTTCAGAGAGAGCCTGGCCTCTTCGGTCGTCATCCCCGTGCCGTTGTCGCGCACCCTTATGTACTCTTTTCCACCGGATCTTATCTCGACCTCCACAAGCGATGCGCCTGCATCGATGCTGTTTTCGACCAGCTCTTTCAACACCGAGTAACAGCCGGTCACGACTTCACCCGCGGCGATCTTCCTTACGACTTCACCCGGTAATTCATGAATCCTGATCATAGTTGAGATCTCTCCCCGATAGTTATCCGCCGTCTTCTATCGAACAACACGATGGCCGCCGAAGCGGCTACGTTTAGCGAATCAACCGTCTTTTCCATCGGGATAGACACCAGCAAATCGCTTCTCTCTTTCACCAGTCTTCTAACACCCTTTCCCTCGTTTCCAAAAATTATGGCCGATCTATCGTCGTACTCCACCTCGTAATAGGCCACTCCGGACATGTCCGTCGCGTAGATCCAGTATCCGCTGCCCTTTAGCTTCTCCTGGAACTGCGCGAGGTTGCCCACAGGTATTACCGGAATCTTGAAGACCAGCCCGGCCGAAACTTTCACAACGGCCGGAGTAATCTCGGCCGAGTTACTCGTTGTGATCGCTATGGCATCGACACCGGCTGCAACCGAAGTTCTGATTATCGCTCCCAGGTTGTGCGGGTCCTGAACCTGATCCAGAAGAACCAGGGTAGATTTCTTTGAAGGGCTCGAATCGGTAAGAAAAGCGTCGGCGTCGGTGTATGGAAACTCTTTCAGTTCTATCACAACACCCTGGTGTTTTTTCTCCCTGGACAGGTTGGTTAACTTCTCCGGAGGGAGGATCTCTACACGAAGACCCGTATCCCTGGCCTCTTTTATCAGTTGCTCCAGCTGGCTATCGACGTTCTTTTGATCGGTGAAGAGGACTCTTTTCACTTTTATATTACCACTTCTCAGGCCGAGAAGCTCTTTCAACACATTTCTTCCGTGGAGATACATCAAACCACCCTTTCAAGCAATTCTCTGAGATGGCCGAGTTCGCCCTTCAGATAAAGGTAACCTACCAGGGCTTCCAGCGCGGTGGCCATTCTGTAATCCTCATCGTCCCCGTGTTTCTTTGCCCCCCTGGAGTTGTAACCCCTTCTTACAAGGCTTCTCTCCTCGTCGGTCAGCAAGGGTATCAACACCTCTAGCGCTTTGCGCTGCCCTCGGGCGCTCACGTGCTCGGTTACGATGTCGTGCTGGAACCTCGCTCTTCTGTGGGCTTTCGAGAGAGTGTTAAGCCTGAAGAAGAGCGTATAAACGGCATCACCGACGAATGAAAGACTATCTAACGAAAGCCTTTCGGGATCGGCGAACGTCTGAAAAAGAACGTCCGGGAGTTTTCTCCCGGCCCTTTCATCGGATATATTCTTCGATTCCGTTGATAACTCTCTGGAGTTTTCCGACATCCTTTCCTCCAGCCTGTGCGAAGTCCGGTCTGCCGCCGCCGCCACCACCAAGCTCTCTGGCTATCTTTCCGGCGATCTCCCCGGCTTTGAACCTGTCTGTGAGGCTCTTTTCAACCTTTACCACGAAGGACACGGAGTCGTCAACCTCGTTGAAGATCATAACGATTCCGCCGCCTTCCTTTCCGAGCAGTACGTCTGCGCTGTTCCTCAAGGCATTAGATGGGGCTCCTTTCACCCTTCTCACAAGCACCCTGACGCCTTCTACATCTCTCCTGATATCGTTCTGACTGGCATCCCCCGACAGGAGGCGCTCTTTCAAGCGCAGTATCTCTTTATCCTTAGTCTTTAAATCGATTACGAGGTTCTGCAATCTCTGGATAAGCGTCTCTTCGGGTACTTCTAGCAACTCACGGAACCGCCTTTCTCTATCGAAGAGCCTCCTGGCAAGCTGGAGAGAATTCAACCCTGTGATGGCCTCTATTCTTCTGGTTCCGGCCGAGACGGAAGTCTCTGATATGATCTTGAACAGGCCTATCTCGCCTGTGTTGCCGGCATGTGTTCCACCACACAGCTCTTTGCTGAAATCGTTTACGGTGACCACTCTTACCTTATCCCCGTATTTCTCTTCGAAGAGGGCCATCACGTCTCTTTCCTTCACCTCCGTGAAGTTGACTTCGGTGGTGTTTACCGGCACGGCTTGAAGTATCTGCCAGTTGACCAGATCTTCGACCCTTTTTATCTCTTCCTCGCTCATAGCCTGGAAGTGAGAGAAATCGAACCTCAACCTGTCTGGAAGCACCAGCGAACCCGATTGATGTACGTGCTCTCCGAGCACTTTTCTCAGAGAAGCATGAAGCAGATGTGTAGCCGTATGGTTTCTCATAACGGCTCGTCTTCTGCTGTCGTCAACGATGAGCTCCACCTCCTGACCGGTGGTCAGAACACCCTTCTCGACTGTCACTCTGTGTATTATCATCTCTTGATATGGAATGAAAACATAATCAACCCTCGCCAGAAAGCCGTCCCTCTCGAGAGTACCCCTGTCGGTAACCTGTCCGCCCTTCTCGGGATAGAAGGGTGTTTGAGAGAAAACGACTTCACCGGTCTCACCCTGCGAAAGCGAATCGACTTCGATTCCCTCTTTAACAAGGCCCATCACCGTCGATCGGTCTCTCATGGTTCTGTAACCGGAGAACACGCTGTTCCCGGTTTTATCGAAGAGTTCCGTGTAAACCTGGACATTGCCGAGGTATTCCCTGTCGCCGATGGCTTCACGGCCACGTTCTCTTTGTCTTTCCATGGCGGCTTCATAACCTTCCCTGTCTAGCTTTACTCCGGTGCCTTCCACCATCTCTTCCACGAGTTCAAGAGGAAAACCGTAAGTATCGTGGAGTGAGAAAAGCTCCTCGCCGGTCAATTCTTTTTTGTCGACGAGCATCGTTCTCAGTCGCCTCTCTCCGTTTTCTAGTGTTGAAAGAAACCGCTCTTCCTCCTTCAGTGCTATTTCCTGGGTGAAAGAAAGCCTCTCCCTGAGCTCGGGATATATATCGCCCATGTGCGAGGCAACCGTTTCCACTATCCTGTAAAGGAAAGGCCGGTCGTATCCCAGGAGCGAGCCGTGACGCACGGCCCTGCGGAGGACCCTCCTCAGAACGTACCCGCGCCCTTCGTTCGAGGGAAGCACTCCGTCGGAGATCATGAAAGCTATCGAGCGGGCATGGTCGGCTATGACTTTTATAGAGACGTCCCGTTCCTTCTGTGCGCCATATTTCACCGAGAGTATGTCCTGAATCCTGTCGATTATGGGTATAAACATGTCCGTATCGAAATTGGAGTTCACGTTTTGCATTATCGAGGCGGCTCTGTCGAGACCGAATCCCGTGTCTATATTCTTCTTTTCCAGATAAACCAGGTTCCCCTCTTCGTCCTGGTTGTATTCGGTGAAGACGAGGTTCCAGAACTCCAGGAACCGTCCACAGTTACAGGCCGGGCTGCAGTTGTCGGGATCGGGGCAGTTGTCGTTCTCTCCGCGATCTATAAAGATCTCTGAATCAGGTCCACACGGCCCGGTCGGTCCGGCCGGTCCCCACCAGTTGTCGTCTTTTCCAAGCCTGACGATCTTCCTCTCAGGGACCCCCACTTCCTCGTGCCATATGCTGAAGGCTTCGTCGTCGTTGAGATAGATAGATACCCAGAGCAGGTTTTCCGGAAGCTTGAGATACTCAGTGACGTACTCCCAGGCCCATTTTATAGCTTCCCTCTTGAAATAATCTCCGAAAGAGAAGTTACCGAGCATTTCGAAAAAGGTCTGGTGTCTCGGCGTTCTGCCGACGTTCTCGATATCGTTGGTGCGCACACACTTCTGACACGTTGCAACTCTTTTGTAGGTCGGTTCGACTTTTCCCCAAAAAATCGGTTTGAACGGCACCATGCCAGCAACTGTGAACATCAGTTGAGGATCATTGGGAATCAGGGAAGCGCTCGGAAGCCTCACATGATTCTTCGATTCAAAAAACTTGAGATAGCTCTCTCTTATCTCTGCGCCAGTCATATATCTCATGGCGGAACCTCCTCAGGTCAACAAAGTCAGAAATATATAGAACATGGGTGTCACGAAGAGCACGCCATCTATACGATCAAGCATACCACCGTGACCGGGCAACAAGTTGCCCGAATCCTTAACGCCGTGATATCTCTTGAATGAAGACTCGACTATATCGCCTATCGTACCGAAGATCGATACTACCATGGCGAGAATTGCTATCTGGAACAACCCCAGTTCCGGTCCGTTGTAGAGGCCGAGCAGACCACTGATATAGATGAAAGCGATCATGAAAAGTATGGTCGTCACATATCCGCCGATCACACCCTCGAGACTCTTCTTGGGACTGTAACTGGGCGAGATCCTGATGTGCCCGAATCGCTTGCCTGAAAAGTATGCCCCTGTGTCAAAGAGCCACACGGAGGTCAACGCCAGCAAGGCCATCGAAGAGCCGAAGCGAAGATATATATGGTAGAAGAAGGCCAGATCGAATCCTACGTATATGAGTGAAAAGACCGAGTTCACGATTATGTCTTTCGCGCTCTTGACGTCTGACACCGTCATTATAACGATCGAGGAGAGGGAGATCACGCCGACCGCGAATATCAGCTCGGGTCTTTGAAAGCTCATAAGGCTTGATCTATAAAGCAAAATGCCGTACACAACGATTATGGCGGGAATGATACCGGATATAACCACCCTTACGACATCGTGATTGCTGTTCTTCAGGCTGAACTTCAAATATTCGTAGCTGGCAAAGAGCACAACGGACGAGACCAATCCTATGAAAGAAAAGTAACTCACAAAGCAAAGAATTACAAATGGGGCTATCACTGCTGCGGTTACTATTCTGATAGTGGTCTCGGACAGTTTCTTCATCATTGATGGGCACCAAACCTTCGTTTTCTCTTCGAGTATTCCTCCATTATCTCGAGAAACTCCTCTTTGGTGAAGTCTGGCCAGAGAGTCTTTGTGAAATAAAACTCGCTGTATATACTCTGCCACATGAGAAAATTGCTGAGCCGTTCCTCGCCGGAGGTTCTTATTATAAGGTCGGGATCAGGTACTTCCGGTAAATAGAGATTGCCGGTGATATCTTCCTCTGTTATTCTTCTCTTTTCGTCAGTTTTCTGGCTTTCAATAAACCTGTTAATCGAATCTACTATCTCCGCACGCCCACCGTAATTGAGGGCGACTATTACAGTAAGCTTCTTTCCGCCGGCGGTTCTGGCTTCGATCAGCTTCGTGAACCCTCTTAACTTCTCCGGAAGATCGTTTATCCGGCCTATGAAGCGCATCCTTACGCTCTCGTCCAGCATGTTCTGCAACTGGCTCGCTATGTACATCAACATAAGCTCAAAGAGAAAGTCCACTTCTCTCTCCGGTCTCTTCCAGTTTTCGGTGGAAAAAGCGTACAGCGTCACGTACTTGATGCCTAGATCGGCACACCAGTGGGAGGCCGCATCGGCAACTTCCGCTCCTCTCCTGTGGCCTTCTATTCTTTCCAGTCCTCTCTTTTCCGCCCAGCGGCCGTTACCGTCCATTATTATGGCAACATGACCGGGAAGGCTCATTAGAACTCCATGATCTCCTTGCTCTTCTTCTCGAAGGCTTTGTCCATTTCGAGAACATATTTATTGGTCAGTTCCTGGATATCCTCTTCGAATTTCTTCAGATCGTCTTCGGTCATTTCGGAAGCTTTCTGGAGATCTCTGGCTTCCTTTATCACGTCTCTCCTGATGTTTCTCACGGCGATCTTGCCCTTTTCGGCGTTTTCTCTGGCTATCTTCACCCATTTATCTCTCTGTTCGGTAGTCGGAGTGGGGAAGTTCAGCTTGATATTTACACCGTCGTTCATCGGAGTCAGGTCGAGCTTGGAGGCGAATATGGCCTTTTCGATCTGGCTGAGGACCGTCTTGTCCCAGGGTTTTATGATCAGGGTTCTGTCTTCGGTTGCGGTGATGGTAGCGAGCTGATTTATGGGGGTGGGAACACCGTAGTAATCGACTTTCACTGACTCGAGAAGTGCCGGCGAAGGTCTTCCCGTCCTCATTTGACCGTATTCCTCTACAATCTTCTCCACACTCTTATTCATTCTGTTTTCGGCATCTTTTAGAAGACTACTCATCATAAACCTCCCTTTCTTCCGTTAGTCATGGGAAATTATATCATGTCATCGTTTTGGGTGACGAGTGCACAGACAACCCACAAATGCATTCTCAGTTGAATTGCATAATCTATTCTGGTAAAATCTTACAGAATGCTCTATCCACGACAGGAGGAATGTAAATGTTACCAATCCTAAGTTTTATAGCATACGCCCCCGCTGGCGATGCGGCCGCTCCCACGACTGACGCCGGTGCGACGAGCGGAGGCTTCACTGGGATCATCATCTGGCTGGTCCTCATGGTCGCCTTTTTCTACTTTCTTATCATCATGCCTCAGAGAAAGAGAGACAAGCAGTTCAAGCAGATGATGGAGAAAATAAAGGTAGGCGACAAAGTAGTTACGGCGGGAGGAATAATCGGGAAGATTACATTGATAAAACCAGACAGCCTCAGATTGAGGACGGGCACCGGTACGGAACTCGACGTAACCAGAAAAGCGATAGCCGTTGTCGTTAACAGGGGCGAGGGCGACAAAGAAGAGATCGAGCCCGATGTGACAGTCAAGCAGTAACTATAGCAGTTTTATCCGTAGATATTGGAAGGGGGTGTCTGTCCGAGAACTTCGGGCAAAATCCGTATGAGAGCAAACCAAAAACGCTTGATCGTAACCGTCGTGGTACTTGTGGGAGCCTTGCTGCCCCTGCTCATACCGCACGGCAATGCTCCGTCCGGCAGCAGTTTCCTGGATAAGATCGCTGCCAACATCAAGCTGGGTCTCGATATAAAGGGAGGGGCCCTTCTTGAGTACCAGATGGTCACAGATGTTTCGAAAGAAGAAATGAGCGCTCTGGCCGACAGAGTAATCGAGGTTTTGAGGACCAGGCTGGATGCCGCCGGTTTCACCGAAGCAACCGTCGAAAAGATCACGACCGCGATCTCTTTCGGCGAGGATATACCTCCCGTCAGGGTGAGGGTCCAGATCCCGGGAATCACAGATGTGTTGCGCGCCGAGAGCCTTGTTGGAAAGACAGGTAAGCTATATTTCGCCGATGTCCTTGCCATAGAGACATCGAGTTCGACTCCATCTATTCCTGCGGGAATGTCTCTGGAAATAAGTAGGCGAAAACTCCAGGGCGGAGAGCCTTTCTGGATAAAAGAACTCCATTTCGGTGAATACGTAAACGGGGTTCAGAACAACAACTGGTACTTCATAAGTCCCAGAATCGCCGTCGGATCAAGCTATGTCGAGCTTGACGGCAGTGTTGTCACAGAAGCCAAATCGTTGGTTAACAACCAGCCCAGGCCGGGGCAGGGTAGATTCATGGTCTCGCTGAAGTTCAACTCCGAAGGTTCCAGGACTTTCAGGGAGATCACTTCGGTCAAATCGACCTACACAGACACTGATATCAGAAAGAGATTGGCGATCGTTCTAGACGAGAATGTAATAATTGCCCCTCTGGTTCAGACACAGATCAGCGACGGAAACGCCGTCATAGAAGGGCTCAATTCTCTCGACGAGGCCAAAGAAGTCTCCATTCTGGTCGGAAGCGGAAACCTGCCGGTCGAACTTTCGGCCTTCAACAAACGCGTTCTCTCGCCGACTCTCGGTAGAGACATCATCAACGCCAGTCTCTGGGCAGGTATCGGCGGGCTGATCCTTATAATGATCTATATGCTGGTCATCTACGGTAAGATGGGCATCGTGGCCGACATCGCCCTGCTTTACAACGGCGTTCTACTGATGGGCATGGTCTCGCTTACCGGTTCGATACTGACACTTCCCGGTATTGCCGGTATCGTTCTCACGATAGGTATGACCGTCGATGGAAACGTTCTCATCTTCGAGAGAATAAAGGAAGAGCTCCAGCTGGGAAAGACCACGGAAAATGCCATAGATTCCGCCTTCTCGAAAGTCGTCTGGACGATCTTCGACGCCAACATAACCACTATCCTCGCCGGCATCGTTCTCTTCTACTTCGGTACTGGAACCGTTAAGGGCTTTGCCATAACTCTCATAATAGGTGTTATCGGGGCCATGTTCACCAACATAGTTGTCTCGAGAACGGTACTGACTGCAATGGCCGGCGGCATCAAACCGGAAAGGTACCTCAAGACGAAAAAAGTAAACGAAGGGAGAGAGGCCAGATGACCTTCAACATAGACTTTATAGGCAAGAAGAAGTACTATATCACTCTTTCTCTCCTTTTGATAGCAGTCTCCCTGGTTTTCTTCTTCACTAAAGGCTTCAACTTCGGCGTGGATTTTACCGGCGGTATAGAAGTCAACGTCTCCGTTCCCGATGAGAATATGACCGTGGCAGAGGTCAGGGGCCTCCTTTCGGCCGAGGACGCAAATTTAGCATCCGCGAGGATAATAAAGCAGAGACCGCTTCTGGAAGAGGGCACCGAGGAAGAGTCGGGCAGGTTCTCCATAATCATCAACAGCAACGAGAACGAAGAGATAATCAGGGGAAAGATGCTCAGGGCGCTGGGTAGCGAAGGCGTCACCGATAAGAACATCCTCTCCATAAGCACCATATCCGGATACGCGGCCCAGGAGATCAGGGGCTACGCCTGGATAGCCGTGGTGGTATCCATGGCTTTACTCCTGCTGTACATAACCATACGGTTCAAATTCTCTTTCGCCGTCGGGGCCATACTCGCTCTGGTTCACGACGTGGTGATCGTTCTGGGTTTCTACAGCATTTTCGGCATCGAGATCAACGCTCCGGTTATAGCTTCGCTGCTGACTCTGGTGGGATACTCCCTGAACGATACGATAGTCGTTTACGACAGGATAAGGGAGAACAGAAAGAAGATGCGCGGGGCCGACGGTATCGAAACGATCGTCAACAGAAGCATAAACGAAGTTATCGTGAGAGCCTTCAACACATCGTTCACGACGTTCATAGCCGTTTTGACACTGTACATTTTCTCAGGAGAGGTACTTCAGCCATTCGCTTTTGGAATGCTGGTCGGAGTTGTTGTAGGAACGTACTCGTCCCTGTACATAGCCAGTCCGATCGTAATAACCTGGCTGAAGAGTTCCGAAAACAGGAAGCACGCCTGATCGATTGTTAACCTGTTGAAAAGTCAAGGACGGTAGTGTATAATCTTTTCTGGAGTGGGGACGTAGCGCAGTTGGGAGCGCGATACAATGGCATTGTATAGGCCGAGGGTTCGAATCCCTTCGTCTCCACCAGGCAGGGAGCTTTGGCTCCCTGTTTTTTTTCTGGTAGAGGTGAGTGGCTTGAAAGGGACGTTTATCGCACTGGTGCTTTTAATCAACGCGGCGGTCCTTTCGGTGGTTTTCTTCACAGACGACGGGACTGCCGTTGAAAGGATTGTAGAGCTTCTCGAGTCGGCCGGGAGGGAGGTTATTCTCGTCTCTTACTCACTGGACGATCGAGAGGTCATGGAGAGCCTGGAAAGACTGGGGGCAAGGGGAGTGGATATCAAAATCATGATCGACGATTCGACCGTAGGAAGGGCCCTCGGAGAACTCACCACCCTCGAGATGCTCACCGATAGTACACAGGCCCTGATTCACTCCAAGTTCATTTTGGTGGATAGAGAAAGGGTTCTGTTCGGAACGGGCAACTTCACTCAGGGCAGCCTCAGGGAGGATTCCAACAGTTTCATTCAAATTGATTCAAAGGAACTGGCCGGGATCTTCGTCGATTTCTACGAAGCTATAATAAGCGGGGAATCGAGAGAGCCTAAGCGCTTCGAGAACATGGAATTCTATCTCTGCCCGTCAGAAAAGGCAAAGGAGAGAGTGATAAGCGAGCTCATGAAGGCCAGACACGAGATCTCGTTCGCCATGTTCGCCTTCACGGATCCGTCAGTTCTTTCCGCTCTCAAGTTCAAGGCATCCCGCGGAGTTCGGGTTTCGGGCGTTCTTGACAGCTGGAACCTCTCTTCTCCTCTGGAAGATTTCCTCTCCACCGGAATGGAGGTTATTTGGGGAGACGCCTCTTTCACCATCCATGACAAGACCTTTGTGATAGACGGCAGAAAAGTCATAACCGGCTCGGCAAACGCAACCCTGAGCGGCTGGGGCAAGAACAGAGAAATCGTTGCTATAATAGATTCCGAGGGACTTTCCAGACAGTATCGTGAACATATAGAGTATCTCAAAGGAGGGGGCGTACGGTGATAATCAGAACGGCAATGGCCCAGATAAACACAACGGTCGGCGATCTGGAAGCCAACAAAAAGATCATTCTCGGTTCGATAGACAGGGCCAGATCCACCGGGGCGGGAATACTTCTCTTCCCGGAACTCACGATAACGGGATATCCCCCCGAAGACCTGCTGTTGCACACGGGTTTTCTTCGCGACAATCTCAGGGTTCTGAAGGAAGTCGCGGCATACACGACCGGTAGCGACACGATGGTTGTGGTGGGGTTCGTGGATTTTCCGATGGAGATATACAACGCGGCGGCGATAATACAGAACGGCGAGATAAAGGGAGTATATAGAAAGATGAACCTCCCCAACTACTCCGTATTCGACGAAAGACGGTACTTCACTCCCGGCTCCCGCCCTCTGATAATCAAGAGCGGCAGCCTGAAGATCGGAGTGAACATATGCGAGGATATCTGGGTTCCCGCCGGACCGACAAACGATCAGGCGATAGCCGGCGCGAACCTCATTCTGAACCTCTCGGCCTCGCCCTTCACTTCGACCAAGAACCGAACCAGAATGTCGCTCCTCCAGACGCGAGCGATGGAATACTCCTGCTGCATGCTTTACTGTAATTACGCGGGCGGCCAGGACGAGCTCGTTTTCGACGGCAGAAGTACCGCGATAATGCCCGACGGCCATAGAATAGTCGCCAGATCCTTCGAGGAGGATTTTCTTGTCATAGATATAGACACCGATCAATCGACGCGCTACAACCTCCTCGAAGGCAAGAGAAAGGGCTACGACAGGAAGGTCGAAGTCGAAGAGATAAACTTAAAAATACCCCACAGGAAATCTCAAGAGTTTCTGCCAGAAGAGACTTATAAATATTCGTCCGAGGAAGACGACCTGATCCGTTCACTGGAGTTAGGCCTGAGGGACTACGCAAAGAAGAACGGGTTCAAAAAGGTCGTTCTCGGTCTCAGTGGTGGCATGGACTCCTCACTCGTTGCCGTACTGGCCGTAAGAGCGCTCGGCAAGGAAAACGTCAAAGGCGTGATGATGCCCTCCAGAATAACGTCCGACGAGTCGAAAAAGGACGCCGTCGAACTGGCCGAAAATCTGGGAGTAGAGACATTCGAGATCCCAATAGAAAGCGTCTTCGATTCGATCAATGGACTGATGAGACCGGTGTTCTCAGACAGACCGCACGATGTAACCGAGGAGAATTTTCAGGCCAGAATCAGGGGGATCATTCTGATGGGACTGTCTAACAAATTCGGTTGGTTGGTCCTGGTTACGGGCAACAAAAGTGAAATGGCAACCGGATATGCAACACTTTACGGCGATATGGCCGGAGGTCTCGCGATACTGAAAGACCTCTACAAGACACAGATTTACAGGGTGGCCGAGAGAATTAACGAACAGGCCGGCACCGAGATCATACCCCGCAACGTCTTTTTGAAAGCGCCAACGGCCGAACTCAGAGAAGGCCAGAGAGACCAGGACTCCCTCCCCCTTTACGAGATCCTGGACGGCATACTCAGACTTTATATCGAAGAGAGCTTTTCACTGGACGAAATAGTGAGCAAGGGATTCGATAGAAAGACAGTTGAATATGTCTTGAGGCTCCTGCAAAGAAGCGAATACAAACGCAAACAGGGGGCACCGGGCATAAAAGTATCGAAAAGGGCCTTTGGCAAGGACTGGAGAATGCCAATTACGAACAGGTATATAGATTGAAGAAAGGTTTTATATAACCGATTTACTTCCAGAACCGGCTATTCTCCGCCCTATGAAAATCGTGCCGACATCGCCCTCTTCATCTCTGACGACTTTGCCGCTGAACTCTACACGGTTTGAATTGGTTGAATCATCCACTACTGTAATTATTCTGGAGCCTTCATCGCAAGGTTCAGAGGAGAGTCCGTTCCTGAGGAACTCCCGCAGACTTTCCGATGGTATTTCCTCGGGCAGCTTGTGGCGAATCGATTCAAGAGAGGTTCTGAAGAATTTCTGAGCGGCCTTGTTCATGTAAATAACACGGCCGTCCATATCTGTTGCGATCGCTATGTCCTCGGTGCCGTTAAGCAGCAGCGAATGAAGATTGTAACTTCTTTGAAGCTCGATGCTCTCGGTCAGGTCCATGCCTATGACCAGTTCATAAACGTTATCATCGACACGGAGAACGCTTCTCTTGGACTCGACGACGAAAACAGAGCCGTCTTTCTTCCTGTGCAACTGTCTGCCCTTCCATTTTCCAGAGCTCATTATTTCAAACTGTCTGGATTTGGCCTCCATATCATCCTGCACCAGATAGTTGCTCAGGTTGTTGCCGATCATCTCTTCCCTGCCGTAGCCGTGAATTTCGGCGGCAAAACGGTTAAGATAAACGATTCTCCCCCTTTCATCCACAGCGATGGCGATCTCCTCGGCATTATCCAGGAAGCGCCACTGGAAGATCAGCTCTTCCCTGTCGCGTTTCTGTTTGGATATATCCATGAAAGTGAACTGCACGACCCTCTCGGCGCCATAAAGCATCTCGGAGGTGTTGAAGATAACATATATCTTTCCGTTGGTGCGGGTCAGCATAACTATCTCTCTATCTGAATTGACACCCTCTCTCTCAAGAACGAGATTCAGTGCGAGCGGCTCATCGTACACCAGGTCCTGGAGGCGTGTCTTCTCGATTTCGCTCTCTTCATAGCCCAGAAGTCTCTGAGCGACTTTGTTTGAGAAAATCACGTTGCCGTCGCGTTTTCTTATGATCAGCATTCCACATCCCATGCTGTTTACCAGACCCATGTACTTTTCTCGCTCGAAATCCAGCGTCTTCTGAAGTCTGTGCTTCTCAAGCATCGAAAAGACTATCTCCGGGAGATAGTGAAGATACCCCGGCCCCTTGAGAAGATACTCGCCCGGCTTGAGTTCGTGCTTGGCCACGGATTTCTCGCTTCCGATCAGACAGAGGTAGGGAATAGTACCCGCTCTGAGGCTTTTGATGATACCCTCGGTTACATAATCGAAGATCATCGCATCTGAAAACCGGCTGAATTCATCGGATATCTCTTCGACATAACGTACATCGAAACGATCATCGAAGGCCTCTATTAATCTTCTTGCATCTTTCTGGCTTCTACCTACAAGTATGATCCTGGGTTTTGAATAGAAATCGAACACAAGTTTCACCTCTGCAATAAAGGACTGGATAGAAGTCAATATGGAACGAGTACCCTGGCGATAACCCAAAAGAAAGAAACCGATTTCCGAGCAACTAAAATTGATTTGACTAACTTCGATCCGACCTAAAACCTCTCCCGAGGTGGAAAATATTCGGTAAAGAAAACCCATATGAACGTTGGCAAAATTCTCGGATCTCAAAGGTTACATTTTTATTCTAACATAGATTATTACCAGATACCAAGCGGGAGGTTTTGAACATACGTTCATTATAATTGTTGAAAAAAAAACTGGACCTTCGAAAGGTCCAGCTTACAACGTGGAGCAGGCGATGAGACTTGAACTCATAACCTCCGCCTTACCAAGGCGGCGCTCCACCGATTGAAGCTACGCCTGCTCTGCTGAAACTATGATATCATAGCATTTTCTAACTTTCAAGCCTCAAGAACCCTTAGACCACCTTGTCTTTGGCTTTCTCGAAGCCGTTGCTTCATCAAGACGCCCCACTGGTGTAGTGTGAGGCGCCAATTTCAACAGTTCCGGGTTTTCCTTCGCTTCCTCGAGTATAGTCGCTATCGTGGCCGCGAAGTGATCGAGTGTTTCCTTAGTTTCGGTCTCTGTCGGTTCTATCATAATGGCCTCATCGACGATGAGCGGGAAATAGACGGTCGGTGGATGAATACCGTAATCCAGAAGTCTCTTGCCAAGATCGAGAGTTCTGATACCGTACTCGGAGATAAGCTTTGTGCCCTTGAGAACGAACTCGTGCTTGCAGATGCCCGAATAGGCGGTTGGTATAAGTTCAACCAGCTTGCTCCTCAGGTAGTTGGCGTTCAGCACGGCCATTTCGCTTGCTCTTTTCAAACCGTCGCTGCCCATGGTTTTGATGTAGGCATAAGCCCTTACCAAGACACCGAAGTTTCCGAAGAAACTCCTGATCTTCCCTATCGAATCGGGCAGATCATAAACTATCCTGTATTTCTGACCGTCGAAATCTATCACCGGAACGGGTAGTAGCTCTTTCAAAAAGGTCTTTACTCCTACCGTGCCACTTCCGGGCCCCCCCATTCCGTGAGGCGTGGAAAAGGTTTTGTGCAAATTGAGGTGAACGATATCGAAACCCATGTCGCCCGGCCTCGCATGTCCCATTATCGCGTTGAGGTTCGCCCCATCGTAGTAAAGCAAAGCTCCCCTGTCGTGAGCCATCTTCTGTATTTCACAGATATCCTTCTCGAAGAGCCCGACGGTGTTCGGATTGGTGAGCATTATTGCCGCAACACTTTCATCTAGCAGTCTGTCCAGGCTTTCAAGATCAACCCTACCGTCTTTGTTGGAGGCGACTTCGACTATATCATAACCGGCCATCGCCGCCGAAGCCGGGTTGGTTCCATGTGCAGAATCCGGTACTATGACTTTCTTCCGGGAAGTATCGCCCTTCAATTCGAAGTACTTCTTGACCAGCAGCATTCCCACCAGTTCGCCGTGTGCACCGGCAGCTGGCTGCAGAGTGAAGTCATCCATACCAGTGATCTCGCACAGCGAATTCTGCAGATTGTACATCAACTCCAGAGCTCCCTGTATCGTCTCTTCGGGTTGATAGGGATGTAACTGGCTGAACCCTTCGAAAGAGGCCGCCTCTTCGTTCAGCTTGGGGTTGTACTTCATAGTGCACGATCCAAGCGGGTAGAAGCCGCTATCTACCGAATGATTCTTTCTGGAAAGACCCGTGAAGTGGCGCACCACCTGAAGTTCGCTCACCTGTGGCAGTTCTGGCCTGGAGTCTCTCAGGAGATGTTCAGGCAGAACGTCGATCGGCTCAAAACCGTAACTTTTTTCTTCGGGAAGGCGAAATCCAGTTCTACCTTCCACAGTCGCATCGAAAATCGTCATTCTAACTCCTCCAGTCTCCCGGCGAAGAATTCGATCTCTTCATTTCTGTTGGCCTCGGTAAGGCATATCAAACCGTGGTTCTTCATATCGTCTCTGAACTCTCCCAGATCGAGCGGGCCGAGTATTTTGTCTTTCAAAAGCTTCGAATTCAAACTCGAAAGATCTTTCTTGAATTCGACTACGAACTCGCTGAAGAAAGGTCCGGTGAAAACCGGTCTCACCTTGTCCATCTTCTCTATACGTTTGGCCAGATAGTGGGCCTTGTCGTAAGAGCGGCGGGCAATTTCCTGCAAACCTTTCGGTCCGACCAGACTCATATAGATCGATGCAAGGAGCACGTTGAAAGCCTGGTTAGAACAGATATTAGATGTGGCTTTATTTCTTCTTATGTGTTGTTCGCGAGTCTGTAGAACCATAACATAACCGGTTCTTCCTTCGCCGTCTTTCGTTTCGCCGATTATTCTGCCAGGCATCTTTCGTATATAAGCTTCTTTCGAAGCGAAAAAGCCGAAGCCCGGTCCTCCAAGATACGGCGGATTGCCCAGCGGCTGACCTTCTCCAACAACTATATCGGCTCCGAGCTTTCCCGGCGCCCGGAGAATCGCAAGAGCTGTCGGATTGGCACTTACGATCATCATAACGTTTTCCGGAATCGCTTTTCTTACTTCTCTCAGATCTTCGATGACACCGAAGAAATTCGGATAGCCGACTATTACGGCCGATACATCGTCGGAAAGTTTGCTCTTAAGATCTGAAAGGTCTATCTGACCGGATTTACGATCGAAATTAACCTCGTCAACCTGTATGTTTCCCCCGAAGCAATATGTTTTCACCGTATCGATGTATTCCGGATGAACGGCCTGCGATATTAGGATTTTCGTCTTGCCATTTATCCTAACGGACATCAAAGCTGCCTCTGCACAGGCGCTGGCACCGTCGTACATCGAGGAGTTGGAGACCTCCATTCCGGTGAGTTCACTGATCATTGTCTGGTATTCGAAGAGCATCTGCAGGGTTCCCTGAGAGATCTCGGCCTGATAGGGAGTATATGCGGTGAGGAACTCCCCGCGTCCTGCTATTCTCTGCACCGCGCTGGGTATGAAGTGCTTGTATATACCTCCGCCTCTGAATACGGAAAGGTCGTTCAAATTCGAGTTTCGCTGGCTCAGTTCTTTGAGATCCCTGAGCACAGTGAATTCGTCTGCGCTGGCCGGTATCGAAAGATCGACATCGAACTTTTCCGGAATGTCCGTGAAGAGTTCGGCAATGCTTTTGACACCTATAGCCCGCAGCATCTCCTCTATTTCTACCTCTGTCTGAGGAAGATACGGGAATTCAGGCATATTAGCCCTCCTCTTCACAATGCTTCTTGTAAGCCTCCAGATCCATCAGGCTGTCGAGCTCGGCAATACTGCTCAGTTTGATTTTTGCGATCCAGCCGGCGCCTTCGGCATCACTGTTTATCGTCTCGGGAGAGGAATCGAGTCCGGCGTTAACCTCCACAATGTTACCGCTCACGGGTGCGTACACGTCGCTTGCAGCCTTAACAGATTCGATCGTGCAGAGAACGTCCCCCTTCTTCAGGGATTTGCCTGCTTCGGGTAGGTCTATATAGACCACATCTCCGAGATGATCCTGGGCATGATCGGAAATACCTACCGTCGCGATGTCTCCTTCGACAGATACCCACTCGTGTGTCTTTGTGTACTTCTTCATTTTTTACTCCTCCTTTTTATCCTTTTGACTTCACGGAACCTCTATAGAAAGGTGTCTTCACAACGTTTGCCGGTACTACCTTTCCCCTCACCGAAACGCCAACCTGGGTGCCTAACTTCCAGTAATCTTTCTTCAGGTAAGCCATCGCGAGAGATTTTCCCAGAGTGGGCGAGAAGAGACCGCTAGAAACCCAGCCGATCACGTTATCTCCGTCGACGATTTCGTAACCGTGGCGCGCTATGGCCTTTCCGGCAATCTCGATGCCTTTCAACCTGTATTCGGTTCCCTCTTCGCTCTGCCTGGCCAGTACATCTCTACCTATGAAGTTCTTGTCGAGTTTCACAGTCCATTTCAATCCCGCTTCCAGCGGCGTGTTATGATCGTTCAATTCATTTCCGTACAACATGTAACAGGCTTCGAATCTGAGCGTATCTCTGGCGGCGAGGCCGATTGGCTTTACGCCTTTAGGTCCACCGATCTCGAGGAGCTTTCTCCACAGGGGTATGGCCGCATCCGGTTCGGTGTAAAGTTCGAAACCGTCTTCACCGGTGTAACCGGTTCTAGAAACCAGAGCCTTTATCCCGTTGACCCGCCCTTCGGCGAAATGGTAGAAGGGTATCTGGTCGAGCCTTACCTGGGAAATCTCGGAAAGTATCTCCTCGGCTAGCGGTCCCTGGAAGGCTATCTGGGCATAATTGTCCGAAACATCCTTCACCTGCACGTCGAAACCTGTGGAGTTCTTGTGTATCCAGTCGTAGTCTTTGTCTTTGTTGGAAGCGTTCACCACAAAGAGAGTTTTATTGTTGCTTATTCTGTAAACCAGAACATCGTCTACCACTCCGCCCTTTTCGTTGCACATGGGTGAATATACTATCTCACCATTCTTCATAGTGTCAACGGAGTTGCTGACCAGGTAATCGGAGTAGGAAATTGCTTCGGAACCTACGATTTCTATCTCTCCCATATGAGAGACATCGAAGAGTCCCGCCTTAGTCCTGACAAGGTTGTGCTCTTCGATGATCGAATCGAATTGAAGAGGCATTTCCCAACCTGCGAAGTCAACTATCTTACCATTCAGCCTGAGATGCTCCTTGTACAAAGGTGTCCTTTTCAAATCACTCATTCCGGATCCTCTCTCCCTTCGACTTTTAAGTCTTCAAATATACTAACAGCTGTTTCGTAGTCATCGTCTGGAATAATTATGTCCACCATGCCGCCAGATCCAAAATAGATACTGTCGGTGTACGCGAAATGTGAATCGACTAGCTCTGCGAAGATCCCTTCTTTGAGAAGTATTTCCTGGTACATTTTTGCCTCGTACACGGGAACTCCCGACTTAAGAACCTTCATTATAACCACTCCCCCTGTTTCACTTGAGATTATACACCAACTCATGTTATTAGTTAACTTAGTGAAGCTTCGTCTCTCGTGAAATTAATATGCTGATATGCTAAAATTACGGCGTACAGCAAGATTGAAAACTCAGGAGGGATATTGATGATGAAGAAAATCGGAGTTCTGACCAGCGGCGGTGATGCTCCGGGGATGAACGCGGCGATAAGGGCAGCGGTCAGGACTGCGGTAACGGACGGTCTGGAAGTTGTCGGAATTCATAGAGGCTACTCCGGCCTTCTCGACGAAGACTTCACGGACATGGATTACTCTTCTGTCGGAGGGATAATGGAAAGAGGGGGAACCATCCTGCGCAGTTCTAGATGCGAGGAGTTCAGACTCGAAGAGGGCAGGGCAAAGGCGGCCGATATACTGAAAAAACACGGGATAGGCGGACTGGTAGTCATCGGCGGAGAGGGTAGTCTCAGTGGGGCCAAACTTTTGATGGAAGAGCAGGGAATTCCCGTGGTCGGACTTCCCGGCACTATAGACAACGACATAGCCCTGACGGATATGTGTATAGGGGTTGATACATGCTTGAATACCTGCGTGGATACCATTCAAAAACTGAAAGATACGGCCTCTTCGCATGAACGCGCCTTCGTTGTGGAGGTTATGGGCAGGAGCTCGGGTTACGTGGCCCTGGCCTCGGGAATGGCCGTAGGCGCCGAGGCAATAATAATTCCGGAGATTCCGGTGAACTACGAGGAGATCGCCGACAAGATCTGGCGGGAGAGGAAGCGCGGAAAGATCAACTGCATAATAGTCGTGGCCGAAGGTGCCTCGAGCGCTTACACGGTTGCCAGGCATGTAGAACACAGGATAGGGTACGAAACCAGAATTACCATTCTGGGACATATCCAGCGCGGGGGATCGCCAACGGCCTTCGACAGGGTTCTAGCATCTAGAATGGGTTACGCCTCCATAAAGGCTCTGGAGGAGAGCGAGGCCGGCACTATGATCGCTCTTCAGGGAGGAAGAATGGTCAGAGTTTCGCTTGAAAAGATCCTTTCTCAAAAGAAAACGATCGATATGGAACTGGTCGAGATGGCCAAAATTCTATCTTAAAGGTGCGAAATGAGAAAAACGAAGATAGTCTGTACAATCGGTCCGGCAACGGAATCCCCGGAGATGCTGACAAAACTCGTTTTCAGGGGAATGAACGTTGCCAGACTGAACACGACACACGGAGACCTGGAGGAACACAGAGAGCGGATTCGTAGAATCAAGGAGGTCCGCAACTCTCTGAAAGTCCCTCTGTCGCTGCTTCTGGATCTTTCCGGACCCAAGATAAGAACCGGTTCCTTCAAAAGAGAGAGAGTCGAGCTCCTTTCCGGTAGGGACTTTCTCCTGACAACCTCGGCTATCGAGGGCGATGAAAACGCGGTGAGCATAAACTACGATCGTCTGCCAGGTGAAGTCAAACCCGGACACATGATATTGATGGACGACGGCAAAATAAAGCTGAAGGTCTTTTCTACGGACGAAAACCACATTCTAACGAAGATCGTCAACGGAGGCATCGTCACTCACAGAAGAGGTATAAACCTTCCGGGAATCGACATCGGAATTCCTGCGGTCACAGATAAAGACAGAAGGTTCATAAAGCTGGGCATCGAAGAAGGAGTCGATTACTTCGCCCTCTCTTTCGTAAGAAAGGCGGAGGACGTTATCCTGGCCCGTGAAATCGTGACCGATAGCCATGGTTCCATACCGATCATCTCGAAAATAGAAACGGCGCAGGCACTAAAGAGCATCGAAGAAATCGCCGCCGTTTCCGACGGCCTGATGGTTGCCAGGGGCGATCTCGGGGTCGAAATACCGGTCGAAGAAGTACCGGTCGCTCAGAAAAAGATAATAAAATTCGGAAATTACAACAGAATACCGGTGATCACGGCAACACAGATGCTCGAATCGATGATAGAGAACCCCGTGCCCACCAGAGCCGAAACGACCGACATAACCAACGCTATCGTAGATGGAAGCGATGCTGTAATGCTTTCGGGGGAGACATCGATAGGGAAACATCCGCTCGAAGCGGTCGCGGTTATGGATCTTACCGCCAGGGCAACGGAGAGATATCTTAACCAGAATCCCGACATACTATGGTGGACGCGCGAAAAAGTCCTGACCGACGATCACACCGATGCTATCTGCAGGGCCGCCTGGGACATAAGCGAAGCGCTGAAAGTGAAAGTTATTGTCAGCTCAACTTTCTCCGGCCATACCGCGAGAAACGTATCTGGTTTCAGGCCAAGGGCTCATATTCTTGCCATTACACCTAATGAAGAAACTTACTTCAGACTGGGCTTGATCTGGGGAGCTCATCCGGTGCTGATGGGCCTGGGAGAATCGACAGACGATCTAGTAAAGGTCGCCGGGCCACTGGCAAAAAAGCTCAAGCTCGTCAAGAAAGGCGATACTATAATCCTCACCGCCGGTATTCCCTTTGGAACCAGCAGATCCACCAACATCTTAAAACTGGAAAAAACTTGAGAGAAAATCTTTGAATGGCAGGATCTAGAGATTTCCTGCCATTTTTTATTTATAAAGCGAGAAATAACGAGATTTGCTGGAATAATTGTCTCTATAGATGTATAATCTTCTCTGGTCAACATCATTTAACAAAAAAGGTGCTTGAATAAATCGTGATGTTGTTTTATCATTAATTAGCAAACTCATATATCGAGTGCTAACTATACAGATTGGAAGGAGGCTTTTTAGATGAAAGTAGTTCCCCTTGGTTCGAGATTGTTAATCAAGCCTTATGAGGAAGAGAAGAGAACATCTGGCGGTATAGTTCTTCCAGATGCGGCAAAAGAGAAACAGATGACCGCAAAGGTTATAGCGGTCGGAGAAAAGGTCGAGGATATCGATGTGAAAGAAAACGACAGGGTGCTTTATTCCAAGTATTCCGGAACAGAGATCAAGATCGATGACGAAGACTACATAATCATCGATCAGGACGATATCCTGGCAAAGATCGAAGGGTGAAGGAGGAAGCGGTATGGCTAAGATAATAAAATACAGTGAAGATGCTCGCAGGGCTCTGGAAAGAGGAGTGGACACCGTAGCCGAGGCGGTAAAGATAACTCTCGGTCCCAAGGGCAGAAATGTGGTTCTCGAAAAGAGCTGGGGTTCTCCCACGATAACCAACGACGGAGTATCCATCGCGAAAGAAATCGAGCTCGAAGATAAGTTCGAAAACCTCGGTGCTCAGCTAGTCAAAGAAGTGGCTTCCAAGACCAACGATATAGCCGGTGACGGTACCACGACCGCCACGGTTCTGGCACAGGCAATGATAAAGGAAGGTCTCAAGAACGTTACCGCCGGCGCCAACCCGATCCTTCTCAAAAAAGGTATCCAGAAGGCAACTGAAAGAGCGGTGGCACACATCAGATCCCTTTCCAAGAAGATCTCCTCCAGAGAGGACATAGCGTCGGTCGCGGCTATCTCGGCCAACGATACAGAGATCGGCGAACTGATAGCCGAAGCCATGGACAAGGTCGGACAGGATGGAGTCATAACCGTCGAAGATTCCAAAACGCTGGAGACTTACGTCGAATTCGTCGAAGGCATGCAGTTCGACAGGGGCTACATCTCTCCCTACTTCGTTTCCGACCCCGAGAAGATGGAAGCTATCATCAAGGAACCGCTCATTCTCATCACCGACAAGAAACTTTCGGCGGTTAAGCCGATCGTTCCGATGCTGGAAAAGGTTGCACAGTCCGGAAAGCCTCTGGTAATAATTGCCGAAGATATCGAAGGCGAAGCGCTCTCTACTCTCGTTCTCAACAAGTTGAGAGGAACTCTTGACTCCGTTGCCGTGAAGGCTCCCGGTTTCGGAGACAGGAGAAAGGCCATGTTGCAGGATATAGCAACGCTCACCGGCGGTACTGTGATCAGCGAGGAAGTCGGTTTAACTCTCGAAAACGCCACCATCAACGACCTCGGAAGCGCCGGCATGGTGAAGGTTAAGAAAGACGACACGATCATCGTTGACGGCAAGGGCGATGCCGACAAGATAAAGCAGAGAATCGGACAGATAAAGGCTCAGATCGAGCAGACAACTTCCGAATACGAAAAGGAAACCCTTCAGGAGAGGCTCGCCAAACTCTCCGGTGGAGTTGCAGTTATAAAGGTCGGAGCGGCCACCGAGACCGAATTGAAGGAGAAGAAGCACAGAATCGAAGATGCCCTCTCCGCAACCAGGGCAGCCGTTGAAGAAGGAATCGTCGCCGGAGGCGGTGTCGTTCTGGCAAGGGCCAAGAAGGTACTTCAGGAGCTTCTCGACAGCACGGATAACCCGGATATCAAAGTCGGTATCAAGGTAGTCCTCAAGGCTCTCGATACACCCATGAAACAGATCGTGGAAAACGCCGGACTCGACGGCGCGGTCGTTGTGGACAAGATCCTCAACAACGATGACCCCGCTTTCGGTTACGACGCTCTCAACGACGTTTATACCGATATGTTCAAGGTCGGTATAATCGATCCGGCAAAGGTTACCAGAAGCGCGCTTCAGAACGCAGCTTCGATCGCCGGCATCCTTCTGACCACGGAAGCCGCGCTGACAGAAAAGCCTGAAGAAAAGCCTCAGGCGCCGATGCCACAGATGCCGGAGTACTGATAGAAATAGAAAAGCGATACTCATAAAATAAGGGAGGGCGTTGCTCTCCCTTTTTTTCCAACTTATACGTTTCGAAGAACCACTCTTCTGTTCTTTCCAAGGACGGCTCTTCCAAGGACAGCTCTTTTGCTAAGTCAAAGTGCCAATTCTCTTCATGCGTTAATCGGAAATTTCTGTCCACAAAAAAGGATCGAAAAGGTATAATTGAGCCAACAACTTCAACAAAGAACCTTTAGTTTTCGAATGACGGGAATCCCGAATAAACCTACAACACGTCAGAGCCGGACGGGTCTTTGGAAGGATAATGTCCGCCCAATTAGAATAGTACCGTATTCGAAGAATTAGGAGACTAACTTTGAGTTTACTCACCGAGAAGCTTAAGGAAGTTCTGTTTTCCGTTATCCCGATTGCAGTACTGGTTCTGGTACTGAACTTCCTGTTCGTCTCATTGAGTTGGTGGCTCATAATTAGATTTGTTATAGGTTCTTTCTTGATCGTTGTCGGGATGTCTTTATTTCTTTTCGGAGTCAGCATAGGAATAAGCCCAATCGGGCACTTCATGGGTAATTTCATCGCCAAGACAAACAAGGTATGGATTATAGCCGCTTTGGGGTTTGTACTTGGCTTCTTCATATCGATTGCCGAACCGGCCTTACACATTCATGCCTCTCAAGTCGAGCTAGTGTCTTCAGGCTTGCTTTCTAGCGGGAGCATCGTGATCACCGCATCAATTGGTATTGCAGTCTTTCTCGCTTTTGGACTTGTGAGAATCGTCTATAACGTCGCTCTGCAAAAACTGATGACTGTGTTTTATGGAATAATACTCGTTCTTTCGCTCTTCTCTTCGGGAGAGTTCCTGGCGATCTCCTTTGATGCTTCTGGAGCCACTACCGGGGCAATGACCGTACCCTTCATTCTCACGCTTGCATTAGGTATTTCTATACTCAAAAGAGACAGTAGATCGTCTGAAAACGACAGCTTTGGACTCCTGGGAGTTGCCTCCGCCGGAACGATCATCTCAGTACTGCTTATCGGTATAGTATCCAACAATACCAGCATGGAATCTGCCCCGGATTACCTCGTATCAGAATCAACTGCGATTCTGGGATACTTCTTCGGGCCGGTACCCGGTATTGCCAGAGAAGTACTGCTTTCGTTGCTGCCCATACTGTTGACTTTCTTGCTGCTTCAGCTGACCTCCTTGAGGTTATCCAGGAGATCGGTGAGACAGATAACGTTCGGACTGTTCTTCACTTTTCTTGGTATGGTGATTTTCCTGGTCGGGGTCAATGCCGGGTTCATGGATGTTGGCAGAGAAATCGGATACGGAATAGCATCGACGGGCAACAAGGCATTTGTTGTAATCGTCGGCTTCATCCTGGGCCTTGTGACAATCCTCGCAGAACCTTCGGTTTACGTCCTCACTCATCAGATAGAGGATGTTACAAGCGGCGCCGTGAAGAGAAGAATAGTCCTTGTCGCCCTTTCGGCGGGCGTCAGTCTGGCAGTTGGCTTTTCCATGGTGAGAATCGTGGTCCCAGGCATCCAGCTGTGGCATTTTCTTCTTCCGGGCTATGTGATTTCCATATTCCTCTCATTTTTCTCTCCGAAGCTTTTCGTCGGAATAGCTTTCGATGCGGGAGGTGTTGCTTCTGGTCCGATGATAGGAACGTTTGTTCTCGCTTTTGCTCAAGGCGCCGTCAGAGCCGTTGACGGAGCGAACATTCTCCTGGATGCCTTCGGTCTTATATCCATGGTTGCAATGACACCCATTATCGCTCTACAGATACTGGGGTTAATATACAAGATGAAGATAAGAAAAAGAGGTGTTGAATCCAGTGACGACTCTCGAGAATCGTAATGTTTTCAGACTCATATACGTAGTTGTGAACTTCGGCCGGGGAAGCGATGTTCTTCGAATAGCAAAGGAAAAAGGGATAAGCGGTGGCACGATACTTCTGGGGAGAGGTACCATCAGAAATGGGACACTGAACTTTTTCGCATTTTACGAGAGCCGAAAGGAAATCGTTATGATGGTTGCTGACGGTGAAACAGCGCAGACAGCACTCGAAGCTCTCAATAACGAAATGAGATTCGACCGGCCTAATCACGGAATTGCTTTCACTACTGGCATCTGCGACGTGGAAGGGTCAAGAGAGCTTGAGCTCTCCTTGCCCGAAAAAGAAAGAGGTGAAGAAAAGACAATGCGTCACTTGATTACCGTAATAGTTGACAAAGGAAATGCTGAAAAAGTTATCGACGCTGCCACTGAGGCGGGATCTAAGGGTGGAACGATAGTAAACGCAAGAGGTTCCGGAATTCACGAAAGAAGCAAGTTATTCGCGATGGAAATAGAGCCTGAGAAGGAAATTGTTATGATCGTTTCAAAGAGAGACACAACTCAAAAGATCATAGCCAATATAAGAGAGACTCTCAGAATAGACGAGCCGGGTAAAGGAATCATCTTCACTCAGCTGGTCGATGAAGCTTACGGACTGCTCGAGTAAAGCCTTTGTTCAAGAAAAAGACACGAGATGATCCGCACGTTAGGGGCCGTCCTTGGTTCTTCGTCCCAGATCATGGACCCGTCCTTAGAAAGAACGGAAGGGCGAGACCCCCGTATTAGAACCCTGAATAGGATCATTTCAGGGCAGGCTATTACGGGATGACAGTGCTTGGGCATTCACGGGATTATAGTCCCTTCCCGTCATGCCGGACTCCGATCCGGCATCCTTCGAAAGAGCGAAAGAACTGTTGTTCGACGATGCTGCGTGTCCAGGTTCTTGGTTAAGGAGTGCGAGAAGAGGAGAGAGATGCCGAAAATCGGGTACAACAGACGCCAGGAGCACGTCAGTCACCATTTTCGCTCTTACCCACAACCCACAACAGTTCATAGAGCGATACTAATTTTGAGAACAATAAATAAATGCTGAGCCTATTTATGGCAGAATATAGTTATGAAAGATTTCTTTATCATAGTTAAGTGGAGAAGCAAAGAAAACGCTAGACTGGTCACCCGCCAGGGAAAGAAAACCATACTCGTCTCTTCTCTGGCGATTATCTTTTTGGTTATGGTCAGTGTTCCGCTCATTTTCTATATGAGGAGATACTTCATCCCCAACTTTTCGAGGATTGCCGGACTGTCCGATCAGTTGAGGGAACTGACCGGCATAGATCTGAAAATGATAGTCATAACGTTTTTTTCTGCGATCATCTTCTCGATCCTTCTGGGCAGCGATCTCCCCATAGTCATTTCGAATCTCTTCTTTTCCAACAGAGTTAAACTACTACTACAGATGCCCGTCAAGAAATCGACCATTGCCAAGGTACAGATTTCCGAAGTCCTCACCACCGGCGGTTTGCCGGTTCTGCTGTTTGTGCCGGTCTTTCTGGCAGCCCTGAGCGGATTGGGTTTTTCCGGGTCCCGGTTCTGGTTGGCGTTGGTTCTGCTCCTCGTCTTCGTTATAGATATCCTGTGCATTACAAGCGTGATATCTTTCGCGGTAGTTTTCCTCTCCAGGGGCAGATTCCTCAAAGTTCTCTCCTCGATAATGACTATGGTGACACTCTTCACGTTCATCTTTACACTTAGGTTCATGGACTTCTCGGCCATAGATCTCGCCAGACCCGACCGTGTGGCAGAGCAGTTTGGCACACTTCAGGGAGTGATAACGGCCCCTTACCTGCCCTGGACACCCTTCGTCAGGGCAATTGTAGGAGAGATCGGCGATGTGGTTCTATTCTTGCTTTACTCTCTTGCGATAGTGGCGATCCTCGAATTTCTTGAGCTTTTTCTATACCCTGGAGTCGTTCAAAAGCTGCTGACGCAGCCGACAGGTTCTACAAAAGACTTCAGAAGAGCTAGTCGTGGCCGATCGCATTCCTTCTCCGGAATCTTGAAAAAGGATTTTCTCCTTCTGATTAGAGAGCCAAAACTCACTTTCGCCTTTCTGTATCCCTCTCTCTTCGTACCTGTGGTCGTTATGGTCAACCCCGCACTCCTGAGAAGTTTCGGAATACTGCAATTACTGGGATTGATCGTCTTCCTCTTCAGTAACTATTCTACCGTCTCTTCAACGGCACTTTTCGCCTTCGAAAGACAGCTGGGCGATAATGGCTTTCTCTTCCCGGTGAAAAGGGTCGGTGTGGTTATATCGAAAGCCTCGATAGTCACATTTCTTTACTCGCTCATCATATTCCTGGTCGGGCTTTATGTGGTATCGAAAGCCTCGGTTTACAGGAATTTCATGTTCACTTTTCTCTTCTTCATGCTTCCCACGATATTCTCGCTGTCGCTGCTGGGCGGCTATCTCGAAAAGAGCTTCGGTACCAGGGATACGAGTAACGTTTTCAAGGCTCTCACACTTGCCGGCGCTGTGATCTCGTTCGTTCTATCGACTCTTCTACCAGTCTTCACGACGCTTCCCCTGGCTATGTACACTACCGGTGGCATAGCCTCATTTCTGGGTTTTTTGAATCTTCCAGCCGCCGACCCGTGGACCTGGCTCTTCGGAATGGCCATACCGTTTCTGTTGTGGGCCGGTATCATCTGGGCATCGTTAAAGTCACTGTGCTATAATTTTGTCTGAATGAGGTTTTTGGAGGGATGTTGTTGAAAGCTCAAGACGTTAAGTATCTTAGCAGGAAGATCATGGAGGCCGGAGAGATACCGCTCCTTTGGGGGCATTTCGGAGTGGGCAAGACTGACCTTGCCAGAGAGCTAGCAGAAGAGACCGGCAGGAAACTGGTGATACTTGTAATCTCCCAGATGGAACCGGGAGATCTAATAGGGATGCCTTCCAGAGACGGGGAACGGACGCTGTTTTTGAGACCGGACTGGTGGCCGACCGATGGAAACGTGATACTTATGATCGACGAGGTCAACAGAGCCCACAGGTCTATCAGGAACGCCATAATGCAGCTTCTCATTGACAAGCGAATACACAACCATTTTCTACCCGAGGACAGCTGGATAATCGCTGCCGCCAACCCGCCAGACGAGGAGTACGACCAGGTTGAACTCATAACCGACCCGGCCTTCATGTCAAGGTTCTTTCATATAGAATTGACTCCCGATCCCGAAGAATGGCTGAGATGGTCGAAAACTCAAAACGTTCCCGACTGTGTCACCAGATTCATCGGAGAGTACCCCGAATTCCTTTCCAGGGATACAATCGTTTCGATGAGACTGGAACTCAGGCCAAGTCCGAGAAGCTGGTACAAACTCGGAAGGGTCTTCGGTATCCTCGAAAGTGACGAGATAGAAAAGTACGGCTACGTGCTGGCCGCGGGAATTGTCGGACCAGAAGCCGCCAGAACTTTCATGAGCAAGATACAGGGCAACCAGCTCCTCCCCTCTCCCAGAACCCTGCTCATGGAACTGGACGACAGTATTTTGAAGAGAATCTCCCAGAGTGACATATCCGGGATCAGCGCCTCCGTCATGAGAATAACCAGACATCTTTCGGAGCTCGACGAAATGCAGGTTCAGGAGTACTTCCAGATGGTTCCGAGGATCGCGGGAAACCTTCTCGAAATAGGGAGAGTGATCCCGAGAGACTCTTTCTTCTCGATCATCAGGCATATAGTCCACCAGATGGAAGGAGAAAAAGGCCTGAAGCGTGCTCTCTTCGAAAATCTCCTCGAAGAGCTCGCGATGGATCACGACGTCATGAAATTCCTTCAGGGGAGCCATGAGAGTGCAAAATGAAGAACTGATGGAACGTGCCGTTTTTGAACTGGGGAAGGAAAGCCCTTTCTACAACTTCTTGCTCCTTTTCGTTGATAGAATACCTTCCTCAGCCACAAGAACCGTCAGGCTGCGCGTGACATCGAGAGGAAGGTTTCAGTTACTCTACAACCCGGACGTTCTGGGCAACAAACCTCTGGCCTTTACAAAGGCTCTGTTGAAACATGAATGTCTCCACATAGTGAATGGACATATATTGATTCCCGTGAACAGGTCCAGAGAGAAAGTCGTATGGGATCTCTCTATGGATGCGGCGGTGAATCAGTACATACCTGAGCTGGACGCCTTCAGTCTTCCTCTGGACTCTCTGCTTTCGGAGGGGTGTGGCACCGACAACGAGAGATTCTTCGCCGGTCCGCCCATGGCCCACCCGGGCGAGACGGCTGAGTTCTACCATTCGTGGGCAATGGACTTTATGAGAAAAAATAGATCCATCGACCTCGAACTTCTCGAGGGTAATCTCTCCAGAGTGGATTCTCACGAAGATTTTGGCAGCTTCGAACTGCCGAAAGAATTTATCGAAGATCTTTTGAAGCAGGTCGTCTCCGAAACGCTGGAAAAGGCGAGGGCGGGAATGCCTGAAGGTCTGGAAGAGGTAATGAAACTGGTTCTCGACAATCCCGTGCTCGACTGGAGGAACGTGATACGAAGGTTTTTCGGTTCATCGACCTACGTGGGTAGATACAGAACCCCTATGAGACCGAACAGGCGCTACGATGATCAACCGGGCTGGAAAAGCGACTACGCGGCCAAGCTGGTTGTGGTGGTCGATACCAGCGGTAGCGTCATAGAAGACGAATTCAACGCTTTCTTCGGTGAAATAGATGCGGTGACCCGAATCACCGATTCCAGAATCTGGCTGGTACAGGTCGATGAGACCGTCCAGAGCGTGATGAAGTATGGCAAGGGTATGTGGAGAGACCTCAAGTTGGTGGGCAGGGGAGAGACCGATCTTCAACCGGCCGTAGATTACTCACAGGAAAACCTGAGGCCGGAAGGGTTGATAATCTTCACCGACGGCTATACGGATCTCCCGTCGGTTGCCAGAAGGGTGTTGTTCGTACTTCCGAAGAGCCACAATTCCGATTTCGCTTCGGAAGCCAGATCCATTTATGGCAAATCGTCGGTGGTGTTTCTGAGTTGATTTACTATGCAGGACCGGAGAGTTACAGAAACAGGCTTGAGAGAGTTTACAACAGCATAAGTGGAAGGTTCATGGAGATCGGAAGCCTTGTGAACGAGCGTTCCGACAAGCTCGACAACGCCTTTGGACATTTCATGACTCTGGTCGTTCAGACGATGAGGAGGGATTTCCCGGTTCTATCGATTTTCGTAGATAGCGAGGGCAGGGGCTTCTGCGGACTTTCAAACTCCTCTCCATTCGAAACCGCCAGTGCCCTCTACAGGTTTGGAAAGGAAGAGGCCGAAGAGATGAGGGAGGCTTTCTCGGATTTCTTCGGTGATGCCGAACTGACATTCCAGAGAGCGATCTTTCAGACTCCCCTAAAGCTCTACTTCCTTTCTTACTATGGAAACGAGAGACTTCTGAAGAGGGAGATTCTGAAGGACTCTCTGAGGGGAAAGGAGTATTTCCGGCTCCCGGAACTCATAGACGGAGAGCTCATCGATATCTGCATCAAGAACTACAGGAGATGGCTGGAGTTCCCTTCCGGCGAGGTCTTCATCTTCCCGGTTCAAAACGTTTTGAAGATTGCCTTCGGTCTGCCGAAGTCCGAAAGAAACATCGATAAATCTGTGGTCATGGAGCTTTCAAGGCTTTTCAGATCCGAAGTCACCAGAAAATACGGCACTCTCAGGATAGCCAGCGTCACCCCGGATATGCGTATAGACCGGCCCGTCGCAACGGTTTTCGAGATAGATCTGGTGCGGGCCAGGGAGATCTTGCCGGCTTTGCCGCATCTGTACGAGTTCTACTGTGGATGCGTAGAAAGAACCCTCGCAAGTATGGTAGATCAGATCGAAAACTATTTTCCCCTGAAGAAGCGGGGTGAGTGAGACGGCCAGACAGACCCTGAAGATGTTCTACCCGATATCCATCAAAAATATAAGGCAGCTCAAGGCTGGCGATCTTATCCAGTACAGCGGCCGTGTGCTTCTGGCCAACGAAAATACGATAGATAAGTACCGGATGTACGAGAAACTCGAGGGAACGCCCCTGCTGAACCTTTCCAGAGAGATACTCTTCTTCTGTGCGTCCGTTGAAACCGGTTTGAGTCAGGAACCGGCCGATATCGATCCCGACGATCTAGAATACCTTTTCATGTCCGGCGTTACGGCGACCGCGGGTCTGGATATAAGCGATAAGGAGATGTTCGATATCTACAGGCGTTTTTCCAGGGTAAACTTTTCGTTGTGTAACAGGAAGGTTCTCTCGCCTGTCGATACCGACCGGGAGGTCCCGGAAGAAATCGAATGTGGCCTCAGTGTATCTCTCAAGGATGTTCTCTTCTTCGTCGATGTTTCCAGCAGCGGCGAGAAGTTCGGGGGAATCTGCGATGCCTGACTTCAAAACGCACGTGACGTGGGGGCTCTTCTCCTATCCGGTGTATATGCTCGTTGCTATGTTGATCATAGAGATCGCCAAACTTCCAATTATCGTCGATAGTCGGATTATCGGGACAGGTTACCTCCTCTACATTCTGGGGAGCGATCTGCCGGACATCGATTCGAAACAGGCACTTATAAAACGTACACTTGAGGTGATGATAGCCGGAGTAGTCTCATCCATTATATATTCTTCGCTTATATCACCAAAGATTCAACCAATCCTCCTTTCATGGATCTACTCTCTTCCGGTTGCGGTGACCATTTCCTTTTCAATGGCGATAATTTGCGGAATTGTGACCTCAAAGATTCTAGATTTACTGAGCCACAGGGGTTTCTTTCACACAATATGGGCCGGGCTGCTCTACGGCGCTATCGTTCTTGCTCTTCTGCTCCCCAGATCGGGGGCTTCTGCCGGGAACTTCTCTTATACGGAGATAGGTTTCCTTTCGCTTGCGGGGACTACCGGGTACTTCCTGCACCTTCTACTGGACAGAGTCGAGACTTCAAGGAAGAAAAGAAAAAGGGCTCTCTCCGTACAGGAAAAGGGCCCTCAATAAATTCAAAATTCAAGATCCACTATTCGTTGAAATCTATGGTTCTCCTGACGCTCTTTTTGGTGTGAAACTCCAGCTGATCGCCATCTTCGAATTCGTCGAATCCTACGGCCTTTATTCCACACTCCTTGGGCGCATCGACCCTACTCGCGTCGTCTTTGTAGTGCTTGAGAAACTCTATATCTGTATCGGCGATCTCCTCGTTGTTTCTATAGACGCGCATCTTCCCCTTTTTGAGGACGTGTCCTTCGATCAATTGAACACCGGCAATCGTACCGACCTTGCTGATCTTGAAGATCTTCTTTACATGTCCCCGGCCGGTCACTTCTTCAACCTCTTCAGGTTCCAGCAAGCCTTCTAGCGCTTTCTTCAGATCGTCGATAAGATTGAATATGATCTCGTAAACCTTTATCTGTACACCCTCCACTTCGGCCTGGCGACGGGCTTGAGCGTCGGGTTTGACCTTGAAACCCATTATTACGGCATCGGAGGCCGACGCGAGCATAACGTCGCTGGAATTAACCGAGCCTATCCCCGAGTGCACAACTTCTATTCGTACATCTGTATTTTCCAGTTTCAACATGGCCTGCTTCAGAGCTTCGACGGTTCCAAAAGAATCGGCTTTGAGTATGAGCTTGAGATCTTTCTTCTCGTTCGATTCTCCGGTCATCGAGAGGAACTCCTCCAGTCGAACGTGGCGCTTGTTGGTTACCGACTTCTCTTTCTGTAGCTGGCCTTTGCTGTACTGGGAAAGGCCTCTGGAAGTATCGAGATCGTCCACAACGTAGACGATACTGTGGACGTCCGGTACTTCATCGAAACCGATGATCTGTAAGGGATCAGAGGGATGTGCCTCTTTAATCCGCTTGCCGTTCTCGTTTATCAGCGCCTTGACCCTTCCGGCCGAACTACCGGCGACTACGTAATCTCCGGCCTTCAGCACTCCGTCCTTCACAACCAGCGTGGCCAGAGGCCCCACAGCTTTGTCTAGCCTGGAATCGATGATTATCCCGCGCGCATGACCCTGAGGTATGCACTTTATATCGGCCACCTCGGCGACCAGTAGAATCATCTCGAGGACGTCTTCGACTCCTTTGCCGGTTTTGGCAGATACGGGAACGGTAACGGTGTCGCCTCCCCAGTCTTCCGGAACCAGGCCCAGCTTCGAAGCCAGTTGCTGCTTCGTGAGGTCGATGTTGGCGTTGGGTTTGTCTATCTTATTTATAGCGACGATTATTGGTACGTTAGCGGTTTTCGCGTGATTGTAAGCCTCTATGGTCTGCGGCATAACGCCGTCGTCCGCTGCCACTACCAGAACCACGATATCCGTAGCCTGTGCACCGCGCGCCCTCATCTCCGTGAAGGCTTCGTGGCCGGGCGTATCGATGAAGGTTATCTTCTTACCCCTTATCTCTACCTGGTACGCACCTATGGACTGTGTTATGCCCCCGATCTCACCTTCGGCGACCTTAGCCTTCCTTATCCTGTCGAGCAACGTTGTCTTTCCGTGGTCAACGTGACCCATCACAGTGACCACTGGCGGTCTCTGAACCAGCCTGACCCCCTCCCGGTAGGTGTTCTGGTAGGACTCTACGAGCCTCTCGAAGGGATTAACTTCGTCTTCCTGAACGAGTTCTATTTCCCATTCGTACTGAGAGGCGATGTTTCTCGTGTCGTCCATGGAAAGTATCTGTCCCGGTCTCAGGATTATGCCTTTCATGAACTGGTCTTTGATTATCTTCGAAATTGGAATATTCATCTTCTTGGCCAGCGTATCGAGTTTGAATTCATCGCTTTTGAGTTTTATCGTTCTGGCCGCCTGCTGGACAGGAGCCTTTTTCTCCAGGGGCGTCTCCTCCTTGGAAACGAGCTTCTTTTCGAGCTTTTTGACTTCCTTTTCCTGAACCTTAATCTTGGCCTTTTCGTTCTTTCTCGCCGTTTCTTTTTTCTCTTCTTCATAGAGGCCCACTATGATATTCACAGTTTCATCGTCGAGAACCGACATATGGTTCTTGACAGTAACACCGAGCTCTTCCAGCTCATCCAGCAGTTCTCTTGCCGATATATTTAATCTTTTAGCAAGCTCGTACACTCTGGCCTTTGGCATAAGCTCAGTCACCTCCCGCCTGCGTCATCATCTTTGAAATCTCCTCTGCTAAACCACCGTCGGATATCGCTACCGCCGATATGTTGTTCTTTCCGATGGCTTTTCCCAGAGCGATACGGTCGTGTTCTTTGAGGAGGACGCACCTGGCACCGTGGCTTTTGCATCTTGAAATCCAGTCTTCTTTTATGGAAGCACTGGTATCGCTCGCCAGAAAAAGTATTTTGTTTTTAACCGGCTGCCTCAAATAACTTCTCAGTTGATCCTTGCCAAACACAACCTTGTTTGCTTTTCTACCGATTCCCAGGAGAGACATCAACTTCTTTTCGTCCATGCTTCACCTTCGATCAGCTGTAACTCAGAACAACTATCTTCGTCCCATCTGCACTCTTAGCTTCCAGCCGTAGCTCCTTCAAGCTCTCGAAAGGTTCGCCGGCGATGAACGAATCTACAGAACCCAGTTCGAACCTAAGGGCTTTCGTCTTGTAGTGCATGGGGACCACGAACGAGGGACCGATCCTCTTTGTTATCTCTCTGGCGACGGCCGCATCGATCGTATAGACACCACCAACCGGGATCAGTAAGACATCCGGCCCCTCGAGTCTGCTCGACAGTTCCTCGGTGAGTCTGTGACCGAGATCGCCACAATGGACTATCCTGAAACCGTCATGAGTGGTTATCTCAAACACGATGTTGGGACCGCGCTTCTTACCGCCGAATTCATCGTGGAAGGTGGGATGACCTTCGATAGAGAATCCATGGACCTGCGTCTTCCCGGTTCTGTTAATCAGAACGTACTCGCCTGCATATCTGTCGTGAGAATTGTGGTCGTGGTGCTGATGAGATTCAACTATTATGGACGGCCTTACCGCAGGCAACGGATAACCGACTCCCTCATCGAAGGGGTCTATCAGTAGAGTCCTCTCTTTGGAAACCACAGAAAAACATGAATGTCCATGCCATTTCAACAACATAATACCTCACCCAGATACTTATTATATCATGGCTTCTGTAACATGTTTTTCTAAAGCCGTCGCAGAGAGTCAGAAAGTTTCGCCTTCCGACCTGGCTCCGGTGAGATTGAAAACGGAGATCTCTCTTTTTTTGAAGTCAATTGTACCGAAAGAACCGGGAGAGGCGTCCTTTGGAAGTGAAGGGCTTCCCGGATTGAGCAAAAGCAGGGAGCCTTCTCTCACCAGTCTCCGCAAATGGGTATGGCCGCTGATCACTAATCCCCTTTCGAAGGGAAAACTCTCCTTTCTGTGCCCGTGGTACATGTAAATGTCGAGCCCGTTTATATGTACGACTCTCGAGTCTGGAAGTCTGTCTTTACCGATCAAAGTCAGATCTATTTCGCTATCGCAATTCCCCTTAACACCCACCAGTCGATCCCCCATATCTTTGAAGAGCGTCGAAAGGGAAATAGGGTCGTAATCGGCGGGAATTGGATTGCGCGGACCGTGGTAGAGATAATCTCCGCAGTGGAGGATCATTTCGAAAGGTCCGAATTTATCGATGATCGCTTTTGTTATTTCAAAAGCCCCGTGTGTATCGGACAGTATCAGAATTCTTTTAACCATCTGAAATAGATAAGCGCACCTCCTCTGCACAGCACTTTAACCAGAGGTCCCGTGGCCACGTTTGAAACCCCGAGCGGCCTTGTGTAATCGAGAGTCTGCCCTTTTAGAGGATACTTGAATCCCTCCAGAGTCACGACCGGAAGGCCACCACCGAAAGGTAGAAAAGACCAGGTTTCGCCCTCGATAGCTTCCATGATCGTGCAGGAATCACCATCCTTCATGAGACCGGCCTGGAAGTTCTCCTCGGTTATGAGGAGTTTCATGCCGGTATCGGCGCCGTAGATAGAGAAAAGCGTCGCCAGGAAGTGATCCTCACGTCTTCCCGATGCACCGAAGATATCGACATCGAGCGCACCCCTTTCGTAAAGGGTCTTTATGGCCAGAGTCGTGTCCGTATCGTCCTTCTCCGGCGGAAAGATCAGGATCTGGGCGCCACTTTTTTTGCACCAGTCGAGAGTCGCGGGAGATATCGAATCCATGTCTCCCACCAGTATCTCCGGCGGTCTCTCGAGTTCGCGGAGTTTTTCGGCGCCAGAATCGGCGGCGACTATCACACCCATCTTCGAAATCCTTCTCGAGTAATAATCATTCGAGGAAGGGTACTGACCTCCCAGAAAGAGTCCGGCCTTCAAGACTGGCTGTCCTTTCCGAGGCCCAGAAGGTTACGGTACTTGTTCACGGTGCGTCTGGCGATCGATATCCCCCTGTTGTTCAACTCGTTAACCAGCCGGGAATCTGAGATCTCTTCGTTATTTCTTACGATCTCCGCTATGATCTCCAGAGCCTGTTCCTTCTCCTGGAGGTTTCCAAAGAAATACCTCAAAGGAAAAGTGCCTGCGGGTGTCTGGATGAATTTACCCTTCACGGCGCGGCTTACGGTTGACACCACAACGCCGAGTTTGTCGGCAATTTCGTTCATCTTGAGCGGTCTTATCTTATCTCCCCGGTTGAGGAGAAAGACAGCGTTTCTCATCACTATTTCGTTTCCTATGGCCAGAAGCGTTGTCTTTCTCCTCTCGAGAGCGCTGACAAAGAACTGGGCCTCTTCAAGCTTATCTTCTAAATAATCCCTGGCGCTCTTCTCACCGTTTTCAAGGATCTCTCTGTAAGAATCCTCGATGTTGAGAATCAGTGAACAGTCCCTGACGGTCACCATGAATTTCTCGTCGAAAAATTCGATGTACAGATCGGGCTCGACATACCGGACATAAGTTCCGTCGCTGTAGCCCGAGGAGGGGTAAAGCCCCCCGTCCATCAGTTCGCTCAATTCCTCCCTGTCCCTGGCGAAGACACCATCGAAACCGCTCTCCCTGAGTACCCCTATAATCGAGTCGAGTTCCTCCAGACTGCAGTTACCCTCCTTTGATACCGCTTCGAGATCCCTGCTGAGGAGACCGTAGTCGTCCATGTTATCCAGGAGCGTTTCGAAAAGACCGTACTGTCGATCGTCGAGAACGTAGTAAGCAAAATCCTTGAGTATCTCTCTGAAAGTAGGTTGTTGCGCCTCGAGCCTGTCGAAGTCCCAGCCTTCTCTGTCTGAACTCTCTTCTCTCATGTAAACCGAATACTGTATCGGCTGAGAGTAGAGATCTCCATCCTCAACGTTCTCTTCGTCTTCGTTTCTTCTTTCTTTATCCTCACTGTCTTCGATGAGATCGTAATCGTCCCTCTTGATCTCGAGCAGAGGATTGGCCTGCACTATCTCCTCCAGCTCCGCGGTTATTTCCTGAGAGTTCAACTGCAGCAACTTCAGGGCCTGCTGAGATCTTAAGGATAAGCCTTGCCTCTGTTCGAGCTTCTGAGATACTTCATGTCCCAATTCCATGTTTCTCTCCCCTTACTCTTCCAACCAGACAGGAAAATACCCGGGAGTATTCTTTCCCGATACTGGAAGCGGTATTCGACGCGTCAGATTCATCGCTCAATTCCGCCGCTTTCCCCATGAAATACATCCCAAGAATGGCGGCTCTTTCGAGATCTCCGGTCTGAGCCGCAAAACTTCCAATCGTACCGCTCAAAAGATCGCCGCTGCCGCCCTTCGCGAGTCCGGTCGTGCCGGCGATGTTTATGCTCAACTTTCCGTCGGGGTTGCACAAAACGGAACTCGATCCCTTCAAGATAACTCTACACCGGAATTTCTCGCAGAAATCCATCAGAGATTTTAGACCGGTTTCGCCTCCGCCCAGACGCCTGAACTCGCCGGGGTGGGGGGTCAGGAGGATGTCCTCCGTGTGCGATAGTACCGTCAAATCCTTCGAGAGAGCATACAGACCATCGGCATCCAGGACCATCCGGCTTTTTGAGAAGATCTTGATCAACTCCAGAACGGTTTCTACCGTCTCTTCATCTCTTCCGATTCCCGGACCAATAACGATAGAATCGGCCTTTTTCGCGAGTTCGACTATCGCATCGAGATCGTCGCGAAATATGTGCGACCCCTTGCCGACTACCGCAATTGCTTCGGGAAGGTTGTTACGTATAACCACGGCCGCTCCCGGGGGAGTGTAGGTGTAGATGATGCCGCAGCCCGATCTCAGGGCGCCGAGAGCACTCAGGAAGGGTGCACCCGTGTAGATTTCACTTCCGCCCACAACCAGCACGCTCCCGTACGTGCCCTTATGACTATCGACGGGACGTTCCGGGAGGAGTTTCAGAACCAGCTCCTCATCTATGACCGACGAATCGAGTTGTCCGTCGAGGATCTCTCTGGAGAAGCCTTCGCTCCTCACAACCACCTCGCCGCAGTAATCGCGCCCGGGATGAAGGTAATGACCTACCTTCCCGGCTCCGAAAGTCACAGTTTTATCGGCCCTGAAAGCCACTCCTCGAACGCTTCCATCGAAGCCGGAAACTCCGGAGGGAATATCCACCGCCAGCTTTATGGATTTCAGTCCGTTGCCGTACTCTACCAATTCGGCGACTTTTCCCTGCAACTCTCCGTGAAAGCCCGTCCCGAATACGGAGTCTATTATCATATCGGCACGCGAAAGGAGGCTCTCTGCCGTACCCTCTTCGAATCGGTGTATCCTTCCTCCTAAAGAGACGAAGAGAGAAGCGTTGAAGATCGTATCGGGCGTGGAAGGACGATAGCATTCGATTACAGAGACAGTCTTTCCGGCGTTCAGCAGCAACCTCCCCACCGCGTAACCGTCCCCGCCGTTGTTACCTCCACCGCAAAGTATCGCAACCTCCTTGACCGAGAGGTATTTCAGAACTTCCTCGAGTACGCTCCTCGAAGCATTTTCCATGAGCAACATAGAGGGAACCCCTCTTTCGATGATCAGTCCGTCTATTCTTCTCATCTGCGCTGGAAATGCAACTTTCAAAGTATCACCTCATAAAGATCTTATCATTTTTACCCCCGATTGACATGTTATAATGTGCCGAGGTGAAAGCGATTGAAGCGAATCCTGGTTTTTCTCTTTGTGCTCATTTCCCTGTACGCCTTTTCGACCGAAGAATACAACGATCTGACACTCTTCATAAGGGAGATAGTTGAAAGCGGCGACATAGATGCACGCGTCAAGATGGAGTTTCATATCATCGATTCCGACGGCGATGGTTCGAGTTATCGAGATATTCTGGTCGGTGCCCGTTTAATGCTGAGCGGGGGCGAGGATCTGTACATTGAGTTTCTCGAGCCGGAAGAAATGAGTGAAATAGCTTTCGTATACCTTATGAGGGAAGAGGTTATCTTCAGTATCGTAGAGGGAGTTCCATGGAAGCAGTACCGCTGGAGTTATGAAACGGGACTGATCGAGAACCTGCTGGGACAGTTTTTCAGGGGTCTCATGGAGCAATCCAATTTCAGCTGGGAAGTCGAAACTCTTTCCGATAGAAGTATTTACAAAATACTCCCTTCGGAATCCAGAATGAGGATACTCGGTCTTCTCGGCGGCGGCGGTTACCTCCCCAACCTCATGCACATATATCTTTCGTTGAAGAGAAGGGAGGGTTATTTTCCGAACCTCGAGTTCTTGAAGATAACCGACAGACTGGAGAAGGAGTATCTGTATATCGAATTTTTGGATCTGCAGATGAAAGCCGACAAGCAGTTGTTTTCCGATCTCAGAAAGAGCTTCTACGAAACCTTTCAGAAGTAATCTCTCCCGAGCTTGGTGACTATTCTGGGTATCTCTATACCCAGGTCTCTGTCGAAGAGATCGGTGGTAACGACGAAATCTTCGAGGTCGATGTGGTGGGTCCTTTTATAAATTCTCAGTGCTCCCTTCAGGAGGAGGAGGCTGCCGGCATGTATTTCCGTGACCACCCTCCCGGCGCTCTTCTTCAAGAAACGAACCTCGAATATCTCCAGAACCTCCCCGACTTTAGAGAATCTCTTCACCCCTATATTGAAAAAGCCGCCGCGCTCTGTAGATACAGGATCGGACGTGGCTATGCCATAAAGGATGACTTCGTTAAAAGATAAAGACAAAGGTCACCTCGATTCAACAACTCGATAACTCGATCTGCCTCCCGGTCGCTAAGGGTCGCGTTGTGGTATCATCTTTTCAGGAAATCAAAGGAGGTAATTATGAGCAGGATTCCAAGAGTTGCCCTCATAGCCCACGATAAAAAGAAAATCGATCTCATAATGTTCGTCAGAGAACATCTGGATATCTTCAAAAACTGCCGGCTCTTCGCCACCAGTACGACCGGAAACCTTCTGAAAGAGAAAGTCAAACTAGAGCTGACTTCCTTCAAATCCGGTCCACTCGGCGGAGATCTTCAGATCGGTTCTTTAATTGCCAACGACGAGATAGATTTCGTTATCTTTCTGAGAGATCCTCTCACGGCACAGCCCCACGAACCGGACGTGACCGCCCTGCTCAGAGTCTGCGATGTTCACAACAAACCTTTAGCAACTAACCTGGCGACGGCAGAAGCCCTGGTAATGGAGATCGGAAGGTTTCTCGACTCTTCTGATCTCGGGAAGGAATAGTATATTACCGGGAAAGATCGAATACTCTCCAAACTTTCTTTCGATCTCCAGTGCCGTTTCCAGCGGGTTTCTCTTCGCTTCGAAAAGTGAGAGCTGCTGTCCGCGCCTCTTTTTGGTGAGGTTCCAGCAGGTAATGCCGACGGCCCTGACGGCCTCTCCCTTCCAGATCGATTCGATCATCCACGGCAGGATTTCGGTCATATCCTTTATGGAGGAGATCATGGAACCGAGTCTTTTCGAAAGTCTGCGCGACTTTCCGTCGGAGTACCTAAGATGAACAGTGAGTCCCGCACTTTCCATCGAGTACCTCCCGAGTCTGTAAACAACTCTGGCGGCCAGGAAGTTGGCTACTCTCATCACCAGTTCCCGGCCGGTGATATCCACAGAAAGAGTCATGGAATGGCCGACGGATTTGGGTGGTTCCTCTCTGAAAAAGATCTCCCGTGAAAAACTATTTTTTGTGAGACTCTGAATTAGACCCAGAAAGCTATTCCCGAAAGCGGTGTAGAGTCTTAAGGGATTTCTTTCGAACTCCTCGAGAACTTCTCCGACCGTTTTGTAACCCATCGACTCCAGCTTGATAAGCGTATGCCTCCCGATGCCGGGGACGTCGCCCGAAGGTACATGCTTAAGAAAAGCCCTTTCCAGACCCTTCTTCACGACGACAAAACCGTTCGGCTTCGAATAATCGCTCGCGATTTTGGAAAGCACCGGATTGACCGTGACCCCCACAGAGGCGGTTATCCCGAAACTTTCTTTCAAATCGTGTTTGAATTTTATGAAACTCTTCAGAGCCTCCTCAAGCTTTGTATAGAAACCGAGATCGACGTAAGCCTCGTCTATACTGGCCACCATTATTCTCGGGGAAACGCCGCTTAGCATTTTCATGATCTCTCTGGAGACGTATTCGTACTTCCTGGATTGCACTTTCACCGCCATCAAACCTGGACAGAGCTTAACGGCCTGAAAGAAGGGCATTCCCGATCTCACTCCGAGTCTTTTGGCTTCGTAACTGGCCGAAGTCACTACCGAATGGCGTTTGCCGATTCCGGTGACGGCGATCGGCCGGCCTTTCAAGCAAGGGTTGGCCGCCTGCTCTATACTCGCAAAGAAAGCGTCCATATCTATGTGAGCCACGTACTCTATGCCCGTCATTTTCAACCGTTCTCCGGTGGATGACAGTACCATTTTTTCAGTGCTTCGTGGAACTCCAGACTGTAGGCTCCCATGTTGGTGAGGACCGAGAAGTGGTATATTCTCTCTCTACCCGCGGACTCTATCCAGTTAGAAGTGATGACCTTTATAAAAATTTTTATACCATCATAGCTGAATCTTATAGGTATGAAGTATTCTTCATTGTAATATACAAGCGCTTTGGATAGCCTCTTTTGAGCCATAATTCCATCACCGTTATAATTATTTATACCAAATGGTATAAATAATTATAGCAGATGATTTCCGGAAAAATCAACTATTTTCCGATCCTCTGGAAGATTCGACTTTTGCAGATACTCTTATGTCGAAACCCAGTTCACTGGAGAGTTTCTTGAAGTCTTGCGAGGAATGCGAGAAGTCTCTACCGTTTATCATGAGATAATAATGCGAGAGCTCGTGCAGTATCGTGCCTGTGAGAAGCTCTTCGTTTTCGTAAATCGAGGAGGCTATCTCTATTCTCAACGGCTTGAACCGACCGGCAGCCTTCAGGTAAACAAGCCTGCCGAGAACTCTTTTTAGTCTCGAGTTGAACGAAAAAGGTATATCGGGAAAGACTCCGAAAACCTTTAAGGAGAGGATTCTTGACAGGTTGACCAGTTCTCTGTCATCTGGAAACTTCATAACGCTTGAAAGACTTCCCGAATCATAAAGGCGGAAAGATCCGCCTTTATGATCCGAGAACTATCATAGTCTCTCCGGCATCTATATTGTCGCCCTTGCGGACCTTCACCTGCTGGACCATTCCGGAACTCTCCGCCAGGATGCTGTTCTCCATTTTCATGGCCTCCAGTATTAACAGTTTCTGGCCGACGCTCACGCTGTCTCCAACGGAGACAAAAACCTCGAGGATCGTTCCAGACATCGGCGAGACAACGTTAGTCCCTCCGTTGTCGCCCGATTGAGAAGGTCTCTCATCGACCTCCGGTTCGGATCTTTTCACTTCTTCGACCTTTTTCACGGGTTCCGTTTTTCTGGCAGCTACAGGTGTCTCCGGAGCTTCGCTCACCGTCTGTTGAACTTGTGTCTGCGAAGATACTTCTTCGATTTCTACGTCGTATTCCTTTCCATTAACCCTAACCCTGAACCTTCTCAATTCTTGCTCCTCCTTAGTCTCCAGTAAACCACAGGGTCCCGTCTTTTCCAGGCCGATGGCAGAACGGTCGGGACCGGCTTCAATGATTTTATCTGAAAGTTTCCATGTCCGATGGTTGCCAATATAGCCGCACTTATAGCGGCAACGGTTTCGGCTTCCTGCGAAGGTCTCTCTCCGACTCTTCCGGAATCAGCCGACGGAGAGGGTGCGACGACTCTGGGTGTAATCTTCTTTTTATCGTCCCTGGATAAAAGTCTACCCAGTATGTTGAATACGAAATAGAGAATCGCAAGCGTTAGGAAGACAATTACGATACCTATGATCGTTATCTGAAGATACTGATCCATCGCTCACCTCTTAAAGGGGTATATTTCCGTGCTTTTTGGCCGGTCGCCCCTCGGTCTTTGTTTCGAGCATATCCAGAGCCCTGCATATCTCGGCCCTGCTTCTCGCCGGGTCTATGACGGACTCTATGTATCCTCTGGAAGCGGCGACGTAGGGATTGGCGAAGAGTTCTTTGTACTCGTTTATCTTCTCTTCCCTGGTCTTCTCGGGCTCCGAAGAGCTTTCGATTTCCTTCCTGAATATGATGTTCGCCGCCCCTTCGGGCCCCATGACGGCTATCTCGGCACCGGGCCAGGCGAAAACCATGTCGGCTCCCAGATGTTGACTGCCCATGGCGATGTAGGCACCGCCGTAAGCCTTTCTCAGGATGAGCGTCACCTTTGGCACCGAGGCTTCGCTATAGGAGTAAAGGAGCTTGGCGCCGTGCCTTATTATCCCTCCGTGTTCCTGGGATACGCCCGGAAGGAAGCCCGGCGTATCGACGAGCGTGATTATGGGAAGATTGAAGGCGTCCAGGAACCTTATGAACCTCGCCGCCTTATCGGAGGCGTTTATATCAAGCGAGCCGGCGAAGACGGCCGGTTGGTTGGCGACTATTCCCAGGGCCCTCCCGCCGATCCTTGCAAAACCGACCACCATGTTTTTCGCGTAATGCCTGTGGACTTCGACAAACTCCCCACCGTCCACCAGGAGCGATATTATATCCTTTACATCGTACGATTGCTTCGGGTTGTCGGGTATTATGGTCCTCAGCTTCTCTTCGTCGGCCATCCCGGGTGAAGGTAGTCTATCGGGTTCTTCGGCGTTGTTCTGGGGAATGAAGTCTAGCAGCTTCCTGACCAGAGACATAGCCTCTTTATCGTTATCTGCCATGAAATGGGCGTTCCCGCTTTTACTGTTGTGAACGAGGGCGCCACCGAGCTCCTCCATGGAGGTTTCTTCGCCCGTAACGGTCTTGATGACCTGGGGACCGGTTATGAACATCTGCGAGTTATCGCGAACCATGATTATAAAATCAGTTATGGCCGGCGAGTAAACGGCTCCGCCTGCACACGGTCCACAGATCACGGTTATCTGAGGTACGACTCCCGAAGAGAGTGTATTCCTGTGAAATATTCCCCCGTAGCCAAAGAGCGAATCAACGCCCTCCTGTATTCTCGCGCCACCGGAATCGTTTATCCCGACTATCGGAATCCCGAGCTTCAGGGCCATATCCTGAACTTTCATGATCTTCTTGGCATGCATTTCACCTAGAGAACCTCCCTGCACGGTAAAATCCTGAGAGAAGACCGCTACTTTTTTGCCGTTGACCGAGCAGATACCTGTTACGACTCCATCGGCGGGAAAGTCCTTTCCCTCAAGACCGAAGGTGGTCGCTCTGTGCTTGATGAATTTATCGGTCTCTTCGAAGCTGCCCTCGTCACAAAGAACCTCAATGCGTTCGCGGGCCGTCAATTTACCGGCTTTATGCTGTTTCTCTATCTTGTCTTCCCCGCCGCCGAGAGATACTTTCCTGTCCATTTCAAAGAAATTATTCAATTTGTCATCCATTTCAACACCCCCTCAGTGGGATCCTTCAACGAGCTCTATCAAAACACCACCGGCACTTTTGGGGTGCAAAAATACCACCCTCGTACCTGAAGCTCCGGGCTGAGCCTCCTTCGTGAGCGGGACTATCTCCAGCTCAACGGCCTCTTTGATGGCGGCTTCGATATCATCGACGTGAAAGGCCATATGATGTATCCCCTCGCCCCTCGTCTCCAGGAATTTCGATACCTGGCTGTTCTCCGCGATCGGTTCGAGCAGTTCGATTCGTGTGTCGCCAACATTCACAAAAGCCACTCTCAGACCCCTTTCCGGGAGTTCTTCGATCTTCACCGGGTCGAGTTTTAGAAGATCTCTGTAAACCTTCAGCCTCTCTTCGATGGATTTAACGGCGACCCCGATGTGGTCTATCCTGTCAGCTCTCATCAGATAACCTCCTGTTTTCTAGAAGATAATTCATTAACTCTTCGAGTTTAGCATTTTCCGAGAAGTCTTCCTTTATGATTTGGTACACGCTGTTCAAATTGTTGTAAAGTGTACGCCGGCGCCTCTTCTCTTCGATCGCTCCGCTGATATCGAGTTCTCCCAGAGCCTTTTCGATGAGGTTGTGAAGTTCTTCCACTCCCTGACCGTTGATCGAATTGGTCAGAATTATCGGAAGCTCTCTGCCGCTCATTTCAAGAATGGCACCTGTCCTCGTCGCAAGCTGTGACGCTCCGGGCAGGTCCATTTTGTTTACCGCGAAGATATCCCCGATCTCCATTATTCCCGCCTTCATCGTCTGAACATCGTCTCCCAAACCCGGCGCCAAAACCAGCAGAACCACGTCGGCCAGGTTCTCAATATCCGTTTCGGACTGGCCGGCTCCGACCGTTTCGACGAACACCCTGTCGAAACCGCTCCGGCCGAGGAACTCGACGGCATCGTAGATCGAAGGGCTCAGGCCGCCAACCTTACCGCGGCTGGCCATGGATCTCACGAATATCTCTTCGCTCTTCGTGGAGCTCTTCATCCTTATCCTGTCTCCCAGGAAGGCCCCGCCTGTGAAGGGGCTTGAAGGATCGATGGCGATTATCGCAGTTCTTTTCTCTTTAGAACTCAAGAGGGCGAGCCGGTCGGTAAGGGTAGATTTTCCGGCACCGGGGCTGCCCGTGATACCCACAACGTGATAATCTCTCTCTTCCAGCGAACCTATGATCTCTCTGGCGACCGATCTGTCGTTCTCTATTCTGGTCAAAGTTCTCGAGATGGCGAGTTGATTTGCATAAAAAAGCCTCTCGCTCATTTATCTACTGCACCCTTTATCGAATCGACTATTGCCTTCAAAGGCGTTCCTGGACCGAAGACTTCGAGAATCCCCATCTTCTTTAGCTCCAGAGCGTCTTCGGCCGGTATTATACCCCCCACGAAGACGGGCTTTTCATCTATCCCCTTTTCCTTCATGAGATTGAGAACCTTCTCGCAGATCCTCATGTGTGCACCAGAAAGGATGGAGAGACCGATTATATCCACGTCTTCCTGAAGGGCAGCCTTCACCACCTCGTCGGCCGATTGCCTGAGGCCGGTGTAGATCACTTCCATGCCGGCATCCCTGAGCGCCATCGCCACTACTTTAGCGCCCCTGTCGTGTCCGTCGAGTCCCGGTTTTGCAACGAGTACCTTTACTCTTTTCATCATTTCACCTCTTTATCTCAAAGAATGACGGCTTCGGTGTACTCTCCGAAGACATCCCTGAGGGTATTTGAAATCTCTCCGAGTGTCGCATAACTTTTGACTGCATTCAGTATGATAGGGAAGAGGTTTTCAGAGCCCAGCGCGGCTTTTTTGAGTTCCTTCAAGGCCTCTTCGACCACCTGTGAATTTCGCCTTCGTTTGAGCGCAGCCAGTTTGTTTCTCTGCTTCTCTTCGATGACCGGATCGATTTTGAGAATATCCTTCTTCAGATTTTCATCGGAGAGGTACTGGTTTACACCCACGATCACCTGCTCTTCTCTTTCGACTTTGAGCTGGTAGTTGTAAGCGGTGTTCAGAATCTCCTTCTGTATGTAACCTTCCTGGACGGCCTTGACCATTCCCCCGAGATCGTCGATCTTCTGGAGGTAATCCAACGCGAGCTTCTCGATCCTGTCGGTCAGGTTTTCAACGTAGTAAGATCCTCCTACCGGATCTACCGTGTCCGTTACTCCGGTTTCACAGGCGATTATCTGCTGTGTTCTGAGGGCTATGGTAACCGAATCCTGTGTCGGCAGGCCGAGCGCCTCGTCGAAGGAGTTGGTGTGAAGGGATTGCGTACCGCCCAGAACAGCGGCCAGGGCCTGGAAAGCCACCCTGATTATATTGTTCATCGGTTGCTGTGCGGTGAGGGTAGAACCGCCGGTCTGAGTGTGGAATCTGAGCATCATGGCTTTTTCGTCGGTGACACCGAACCTGTCTTTCATTATCTTCGCCCAGAGCCTTCGTGCGGCACGAAATTTGGCGATCTCTTCGAGGAAGTTGTTGTGAGAATTGAAGAAGAAAGAAAGCCTCTTTCCAAAAACATTTGGATCCAGACCGGCTTTTATCGCAGATTCTACGTAGGCTATACCGTCGGCAAGCGTGAAAGCCACTTCCTGAGCGGCATCTGCGCCTGCCTCTCTTATGTGGTACCCGCTAATGCTTATAGTGTTGAAATCCGGTAGTGCCTTCGAACAGTATTCGAATATATCGGTTATCAGTCTCATCGAAGCGTCTGGCGGAAAGATGTAGGTTCCTCTGGCGATGTATTCCTTCAATATATCGTTTTGAATCGTTCCCGTTAATCTCGAGGGATCGACTCCCTGCTTTTCTCCAACGGCTATGTACATGGCCAGAAGTATGGCCGCCGTGGAGTTTATCGTCATAGACGTACTTACCTTGTCGAGCGGTATCCCCTCGAAAAGAACCTCCATATCTTCGAGCGAGTCGATGGCGACGCCCACCTTCCCGACCTCTCCCTCGGCCATCTGATCGTCTGAATCGTAACCGATCTGTGTGGGGAGATCGAAGGCCACCGAAAGACCGGTCTGACCTTGAGAGAGGAGATATCTGTACCTTTCGTTCGACTCTTCCGCCGTTCCAAATCCGGCGTATTGCCTCATAGTCCAGAACCTTCCCCTGTACATCGTCGGTTGTACACCTCGCGTGAACGGATACTGTCCCGGAAAGCCAAGCGCCTGGTCGTAGCCGTCGGGCGGAAGATCTTCGGGGGTATAGAGGATATCGATATCACCGTCGAACGACGTTTTGAATTGACTCTTTCTCTCGGGGAATTTCCTCAACAGTGGCAAAACCTTCTTTTCCTTCCATTCTTCTTTGACTTTCTTGAGATTTTCTGGATTGTTCATTTCTCATCCTCCATTTCGAAGTCTTTATAGATCTTTCATATTCAAGATAAATCAAATACAGCCACCCGTCAATTGTGATCAATACCGATTATAACTGGCCAGACCTCCTTTGTGGACTCAAGTTCATATCTTCTTTTCCGTAGGCTATAATAGGGAGGAAATCGAACGAGTGGGAGAAAAGATATGCGCGGTAAAACGCTCAGACTTCCATCGCCGAAGGATCGGCCACAATCCCGCGAGAGTTCCGTTTTCGGGACGGTCTATAAATATGACGCAATGGTTGACTACCACAAGGAGGTAATCTCATGGATCTCGACAGATTGACAGAAGTGGTGTTCGTTCCGGGAATCACCGGCCGCGAAGAGATGATAAGGTCCAAAATTCTCGAAATGATACCTCAAGAGATAGAACCGCAAATAGATGATCTGGGAAACGTCACAATCGAAATAGGTCAGGGCGATTCCAGTATCGCCTTCGCAGCGCACATGGATGAGATAGGTCTTCTGATAACAGGAGTTAACAGCGACGGGACACTCAATTTCAAGAAGCTAGGCGGTGTTCCCGACGAACTTCTGGTGGGGCGACATATGGACGTGATAACTTCCTCCGGAGAGTCCATAGACGGTGTAATAGGCATCACCCCTCCCCACCTTAAGGAGAAGACGGACCTGTCGTGGCAGAGTCTCTCGATAGACTTGGGAGCTTCTTCGAAGGAAGAGGCCGAGTCTATGGGCATAGAAGTTCTCGATTACGCCGTTTTCAGAAAGCAGATATCGATCCTGAACGAAAAGTTTGTGGCGGTGAGGTCTCTCGATGACAGGTTCGGCTGTCTCGCGCTTCTGGATCTTCTAGATCTTCTCGTGAAAATCGATCTTCCCAGGAAGGTGTTGTTTTCCTGGACGGTGCAGGAAGAGATAGGATTGATCGGTGCACGGGCCCTCTCCGAGAGAATCAAACCTTCGCTCTTCTTTCCCGTCGACTCTTTCGCCTGCTGTTCCAGACTCACCGGAGACGTCAGGCCGGGCAACGGGCCTGTGCTTCGAATGTCGGACACATCTTCTCTGGGCGATTACCAGACCGGCAGAAAAATAGTGGAACACGCCAGGGATAAAGGCCTTCCACTTCAAGTCGGAGTTACCGGCGGCGGAACCGATGGAATACCTTTTCAACAGCACGGCGTGAAGATGGTGCCTCTTTCTCTGGCCGTTAAGAACCTTCACTCGGAGACCGAATACATATCTATGGAAGATTATGACAACCTCGTCAAGCTCATGTTCTCTCTAGCCACAGAGTTTCAGATTCCATGACCGTCTCTGAAGATATAAGGAAGTGGCTGGTATCCTCGGGCGTCCTGACGCGTGTAGGAAAGCCCAGCCGGTATATTGGTAAGGAGTTGAACGCGGTCCTCAAAGATACGATGGGAAAGCTGAGAGTCCTGCTGGCCTTTCCGGACGCTTACGAGGTGGGAATGTCGCACCTGGGTTTCAAAGTCCTTTACAGAGAGTTGAACTCCAGAGACTCTACCTTCGCCGAGAGAACTTATCTTCCCTGGAAGGATATGATCGACGAAATGCGAGGGAATTCCGTGCCGCTTTTCTCTCTGGAGACTTACTCTCCGGCTCTGGAATTCGACATAGTCGGTATCACGCTCCAGTACGAGCTCGGGTACACGAACGTTCTTGCGCTTCTCGAACTGGCGGGGATACCTCTGTTTCAGAGAGATAGAACGCACGAGCCTATCGTTCTCGGGGGCGGGCCATGCGCTTCCAATCCCGAACCGATGTCTGACTTCTTCGACGCTTTCGTTATCGGAGACGGCGAAGAGGCGATGCTGGAAGTGTGTGGACTGATCGAGAAGAACCTCGATCTTCTCAGATCGGGGAAAAGGAGGGAGCTTCTGGAGATCATCTCCGAAGTTCGTGGCGTTTATATTCCCTCGGCCGGAAAGAGAAACGTCGTAAAGGCTGCCGTTGCCGACATCTCCGATTACGGAATAGATGGAAGGCCCGTGGTGCCTTTCATGAAGGTGATACACGACAGGGCGATCGTCGAAGTGATGAGGGGCTGTAACAGGGGTTGCAGGTTTTGCCAGGCCGGGATCTTTTACCGGCCAGTCCGCGAGAGAGTGAAGGAAGAGATCGCGGAAGGAGTGAGAGAAATATTGAGAGGGACCGGGTATGACGAGGTTTCCTTGCTCTCGCTCTCAACGATGGACCACTCTCAGATAGGCGAACTTACCGACTCTCTTTTGCCGCTAATGGAACCCCGTAAGATTGCCCTCTCTCTACCGAGTTCTAGAATCGACGCTTTCGACGTGGAGATCGCTTCCAGAATAGCTTCCGTAAGGAAGACCGGTCTGACTTTCGCACCTGAGGCCGGAACGCAGAGGTTGAGAAATGTCATAAACAAGAACGTGACCGAGAAAGATCTTCTGGACTGCGCTGTGATAGCCAGGAAAAAAGGCTGGCAGAGGTTGAAGCTGTACTTCATGATCGGCCTTCCCACAGAAACTTCCGAAGATATCGAAGGGATAGTGAAACTCAGCAGAAGGGTCAAGGCGATCGGATTCAAAGAACTGGCCGTATCTGTTGCCGTTTTCATACCAAAACCGCACACGCCGTTTCAGTTTTACAGGCAGATAGACGAAAACGAGGCCCGTCAGAAGGCCGAATTCTTGAGGGGCTTTTCCGGAAGGGGTATAGACATTAAAGTTCACAATCCCTCGAACGGGCCGGTCGAGGGTATTTTGAGTCGCGGCGATAGAAAAGTAGGGAGAGCCGTTTACGAGGCCTACAGACTTGGAGCGATATTCGATGAATGGGACGACCAGTTCGACCGGAGGATCTGGGACGAAGCCTTAAAAATCGCCTCGATCGATACGGAGGGTTACTTCAAGGGTTACTCTACCGACGAGACGCTACCCTGGGAACATATCTCGCTGGGTGTCTCAAAGAAATATCTGGTGAGCGAATACTTCAGGTCACTGAAAGAACAGACTACACCTGATTGCAGGTGGGCCGGATGCACGGATTGTTCGGTATGTGGAAATCTGGGAATATCTAATGTGTTGCGCAAAGTTTGAGAGCACTCAGCTTTGATGCTTCTGTTATATCTCCCGCACCCAGAAAGAGGACAACGGCATCCCTTTTTCTTTCCAGCCAGTCCAGTATCTCGTTGTAGTTAACCGCGTGGACCGCGGGGACTCCGTAACTGCTGAGTCCCTTCAAGACCTCGGTTTCGTCGATCGCGTACTGACCCTTCTCGTAAGCTTCGTAGAGTTTATAGACACAGACCTCGCTTGCATCTCTCAAAGAGAGCGCAAAGCGGCCATTCTCCCTCACGAGGCGGGAGTACCTGTGCGGCTGAAAAACCACGATTACATTCTTGTCTGGAAAGAACTCCCTGGCACCCCTTATGGTGCTGCTTATCTCGTCTGGAGTGTGGGCGTAATCGTCGAAGAAAAAGAGGTTCCTGCTGTTGTCCATACCTCTGAACGTGAATCTTCTATCAACAGACCTGAAAGACTCCAGGGAGGCTTTGATCGTGTCTATCGACACTCCAAGTTCGTGGGTCAGCGCAACCGCCGCTGTCGCGTTGTAGGCGTTGTATTCACCTGGTATCATCAGCTTGATCTGTCCCATATGGCTGTCGCCGCGCCAACAGCTGAAGGTCTGACTCATCAGACAGGTCTTTCTATTGGAAAAACGATACAACCCTTTTTCTTTGCCAAAGGTGATTCCGCCTTTGAAAAGCCTTTCGGAAACCGGATCATCGGCGTTGAATACCAGGAGGTTCTTTACCCCCCTGGAGAAGTACCTGAAATGGTTTTTCAGGTTGTCGAAGGAATTATCGTAGTGCTCAAGATGATCGCCTCTGACGTTGGTAATTATAGCGTTCTCAGGTTTGAAAGAGGCGAAAAAGCCGTCGCTCTCATCCAGCTCGCTAACGATAACGTTGCCACCTCTCCTGTAATTACCGTCGGTGAGAAAGGAATTCAACCCGCCCAGAAAGACCGTAGGGTCCCTCCCGTCATCGAAGAGTATCTTGGCAACCATGGCGGTGGTGGTCGTCTTGCCGTCGGTACCGGTGATGCATGTAGATATATTGCCGGCGAGGATCTTTTGTAACAATTCCATTCTGTAAATAGTGGGAACATCTTCGGAGATAGCCCTTACGAGTTCGGGATTTCCCTGTTTTATCGCCGTAGTCCTTATCACAAGATCTGGTCTGTCGAAATTCTCGGAAGAATGGCCTATACAAACACCTATCCCCCGGGCTCTAAGATATTCTACCCTCTCGTTCTCTTCGTAGTTCGAACCGTATACCTGGTATCCCTCAGATGCTAAATGCATTGCCAGACCGCTCATTCCTATTCCGCCAATGCCAATGAAATGGTATTTCAAATCGATTCCTCCCGGAGTATATAATCCAAAATAATATCAACAGGTCTTCTTGGAGGCATATAACCGATATTTCTGTTCAACATCTCTTGTGTTGCATAGAAAATTTTTTCTGGGGTTAGGTCACTTTCGAGTATAACATAACCGAGACCAAGTCTCTCCAGTGAAATCGCGTTGTACAATTGGTGATTTTCTGCCGCTCCAGGCCACGGTATTATTATACCCTTTCTACCGTGATACTGTAGCTCGGCGATAGTGGTCGCACCGGCCCTGGAAATTACGAGATCCGAAACAGCTATCGCATCGGAAAGATTCTCTATATAGGCAAAAGACCTCACGAAAGAAAAACGCAGCAAATCCTTCGCTTTTTCTTCATCTCCCGTCGAATGCAGAAAGTTCATACGCGTATTTGACTCTTCAAGCAGGACATACAACTTTTCGCAGGCGTCGTTTATAACCGAAGATCCGAGACTGCCCCCGAGGACGACGACGAAGGGAAATTCGCAGGAAAAACCGAATCCCTCCAGTACCTCCTCTCTCGATTTGGTGCTTTCTCTGACCGGATTTCCCGAAAGTACAACGCGTGCTGCCGGTAGCTTCACTTCACCGGCGGTCTCTTCGAAAGAGATAAAAAAGTATTCAGCGTATCTGGCCATCTTTTTGTTGGTTATGCCGGCGATCGAATTCTGTTCATGTATGAATACCGGAATTTCCAGTTCGTGAGCCGCTTTTATAACAGGGAAGGAAACGTAACCGCCAGTCGAAAAGAGGAAATCGGGTCTAAAATCTCTCAGACTTCTAATAACTTGTTTTTTGGCCATCATATGAGAGAAGAGTATCGGGATGTTTCCCGGTCTGTAAAGCGGCCTCAAAAGTCCCGTGAGTTCCAGCGGTATCCGTGAAACCCCCGGAAAGTCTCTTTCCACACTCCTGTCGTCTATCTTTCCCTTTACCGTGAAGTACAGTAAATCGAAGTCGGTGCGCCTGGTTATCTCCTGAAGAAGAGCGACGGCCGGATAATAATGCCCGCCGGTGCCACCGCCACAAAAGGCTATCTTAAGTCTTCTCATGTGTTTCGCTCGCCTTGTTTTCTTCTTCTTTCTCTATAAGAATCGCGAATACCAGGCCGTAACCGATCATCAGCGACATTATCGAAGAGCCTCCAGAGCTGACGAAGGGAAGGGTGACCCCCGTCGGGGGAAAGAGGCCCAGATTGACCGCGATGTTTATAGTGGCCTGAATCATTATATACAGCGCAAAACCTATTATGTACAGCTTGCCTTCAAGTTTCGACGGCCCCTTGAGTCCCGCGAGTATCAACTCCCTGATAAAACCCACGTAGGCCAGCATGAGTACCAAGATCCCTATGAGTCCCAGTTCTTCACCGATCACTGCGAAGATGAAATCCGAGTAACTCACAGGAAGGTAGTATTTCACAAGCCCCATACCAAGACCTTTACCAAGCAGCCCGCCCGAAGAAATTGCCATGATCGAATATGAAACCTGTTCGTGTTCCTCTCCGGTTATAGATGTGAGGAACAAAGTAATTCGCTCCAGCTGGTAGGGCTTTATAAATCCGCCGCTGTAAAGGATGAGTATGATCAGTACGCCCAGTACTATTGCAAGCAGTATATAACGCAGCTTTATACCTCCGACGATCATCATCACGAAGGTTATGGCGACGAGAATACCGGTCGTCGATAGATCGGGCTCAATGAAAACAAGAAAGGCTATCGGCAAGACGAGACCGATAGGAATCAGAAAAGTGTTGAGGAACGACCTCTTTTTTATATTGCCCAGATAACTGGCCAGAACCATAAGCAGAGATATTTTGGCGAACTCGGAGATCTGGAGGGAAAGACTGCCGATATCCAGCCACCTGTGAGATCCGCCTCTGTCGGCAAAAAAGAGTACTGCCACCAGGAGAATAAGCGTGAGGGGATAGTAAATCGTGAAGGCCTTCCTGAAATGCCAGGAGCCCTTCAGATAGATCATAACGAGCGCGCCGGCCAGACCTATCGCGAAAGCTATCAGCTGCTTCTCCAGGAATTCCGAAGCGCTGACGTCGGGGTGCCTTGCCTCCATGCTGATTCCGGCACTGTAGATAAAAACGAATCCGAAAATCAGGAAGATACTTGTAAAAAGAGCGAGCATCAAATAAGTCTTCTTCATTACTTCCCCACTGCAAGCGAGTTGACTATGCTCTTGAAATGGTCTCCCCTCTCTTTATAATTCCTGTAAAGATCGTAGCTGGAACCGGCCGGGCTGAGAACGACACTGTCGCCGCTGCACGAATTCCGTCTACCTGTCTCCACGGCTTCTTCCATGGAACCTGCCAGCTGGAAGTTTATTCCCGACGTTCTCATCTTCTGGATCAGAGATTTCATCGAGTTGCCGAGTACGATAATACCTTTCAACCCTTTTAAGACCTGGAGCAGCTCGATGTAGGTCTCATCCTTTTCCTTCCCACCAAGCACAAGAACGGTCTTCTCGGGGTTGAAGTTCTTCAGCGCCGCCACTACGGCGTGTGCGTTGGTTGCCTTAGAATCATCGTAATATTTTACACCATCTATCTCTCCAACCAGCTGAAGCCTGTGAGAGAGGAACTCGTACTTTTTGAGATCTTCGAAGACTCCTCTCATAGGCATACCCAGAAGATTTGCAAGAGCCATGACCACCAGAGTGTCTTCAAAATTGTGAATTCCCTCATAAGGCAGCTCCCCGCTATCGAAAGACTCCCCGTCTACTCTCAACTTACCCATATCGTAACAGTAATCGGTCTTGCCGTGCATCGAAAAGGGGAGTATCTTACCCTGTTGAGGCTTGCCATTAAAAAAGTCCTTCTCGCACACGGGAAGCAGGGAAAAGCCCTCCGTCATATCGACCAGCCGGAGTTTTGACTGTCGGTAGTCTTCGTACGTTGTATGGTAGTCTATATGGTCCTCGCCGATGTTGATGACGGCCGACAAATGGAACCGGGGATCGCTTCTGCTGAACCACTTCAGCTGGAATGAACTGACTTCTAGAACGTAGTACTCAAGGGTCTCTCCCAGTATTCCTGCCAGCGGATCGCCCAGATTTCCGCCCTGAAAGACCGTCTTTCCCCTGGCCGCGAGCACATGGCTGAGCATGGTGACCGTGGTGGATTTTCCGTTAGTTCCTGTGATTCCGATTATCACCCCGTGAGGTTTCGATTTCAGGATATCCAGGGATACTTCCAGTTCGGTAGTGAAGAGCTTTTCACTCTCGAGAATGGCCCTCCCGACTTTCGAGAACGGCGAAACTCCCGGTGATACCACGAAGCTGTCGCATTCCATAAGTCTTTCCGTATGACCGTTATCTTCAAACTCTATATCGTTTTTTTTCAGGAATTCCATGGGTTCTCCCTCGATCGATCCCATATCCGATACGAAGAAAGAAGAAGATGGATACTCCTTGCCGAGCACCCTGAGCAATCTATAGTTGGATATTCCAAACCCCACAAAACCCATTTTGCTTTTCAACACGTCCTCCACCTACCAGGCCAGCAGACCAACGACGGCCGCGGTCAATGCAAGCAACGAAAATCTGAAAGTGATCTTTGTTTCCTTCCAGCCTTTGAGTTCAAAGTGGTGATGAATGGGCGACATCCTGAATATCCTTCTCCCAAAGAGCTTGAAGGATCCCACCTGAAGTATCACACTGAACATTTCAATTATGAACATGACGCCGAAAAAAATCAGGAAGATCTCTCTACCTTCGATCGCGAAAACCGTGGCCAGCATACCCCCCAAACCGAGCGCGCCCGTATCTCCCATGAAAACTGATGCCGGAAACCAGTTGTGCCACAAGAAACCGGCCAGAGCCCCGCAGATCGGGGCGATTATTCCATTCTGCCACAATGGAAGGGCAAAGAGAGGTATTAGCGAGAAGATGAACATAGAACCCGCGAGCCCATCTATCCCGTCGGAAAGATTGACTGCATTGCTCATGCCAGCAAGAACTATTGCGGAGATTATGTAATACAGAAAACCGAATTCTATCTCGCCACCGAAGGGGATCTTCATAGATGTATGGGGATTGTAAAGCTGAATCATAAGTACCACGATAGAAGCAAATACGAACTGCAGGAGCAACTTCCTCTTGCCACTCAAACCGGCAGCATTCTTCTTGGCTATCTTCGAAATATCGTCGATCAAACCGACTGCGCCGAAGAGGATACCGGCCGACACGACGATGAGCGTTTCCGGTTGCCGGGAAAAAAGGATCATGACGATCAGCGAGATCGGTATGAAGATGACGCCGGAGGCCGTCGGAGTACCGGTTTTGTAATTGTGGAGATCCGGTCCCTCCTGCCGTATGTACTGGCCTATCTTGTGTTTCCTCTGGAACCGCTTGAAGGGTTCCAGAAGGATTGCCGTTGCAACCAGCGGAATTAAAAACGAGAGAACCTGATCAACCATCTTTAATCAACTCCATGAACTTTCCGAAGACTCTCTCCAGAAAAACGCTGCGCGAGGCCTTGAAGAAAATCAGATCGCCTTTCTTCGCGTTCTCCTTCAACCACCAAGCCAGCTCTCTCACATCATCGCTGATGAGAACCGGCTTCACCGTTCCGCAAGCCATCTCGATATCACGGTCCGTGTTGAAGAAGAGGACTTCGTCGAACGCTCCGAGTATCTTTCCCAGTTCCATGTGTGTATCGCCGCTGTGAGTACCCTGTTCAAGTATCGAGCCCACAACGGCTATCTTCCTTTTCGACTCGATTTTCTTTATAGAATCGACGGCCGACCTCCACGACTCGAGACTACTGTTGTAGAAATCGCTTATCAGAGTCATTCCGTGGATTTTTTCGACTTTGAAACGGTCGTTGAAGGAGAGGCTTAAACCGGCGATATCTATGGCCGGTTCCTCAAGGCCACAGCCTTTCGCGACGAGGTATGCCGCACCGAAATCCATTATCTGTCCGGCGCTCCACAAACCGTTCAACCTTACGAACTTGTCCCCGTCGCTCACGAAATGCACCTTAGTGCTCCGGTCGTCGTACGAAAAATCAACGAGAGTAAAATCGTACCTGCCGGTTCCAAAAAAGTACTTCTCGCATTTGAGGTTTCGAACGAACTCCCTGATTCTCGTATCGTCACCGTTCGTTATCGCGGTGGTCATGCGTCTAGAATTGAAAATGGACAGCTTTTCCTTGAGAAGGTCTTCCGGACTCCCAAAATTGCCCAGATGGGCGCTGCCGACATTGAGAAGAACGCAGACCTGAGGCTCCAGAAGCGATACCAGCTTTTCCAGATCGCCCTTGTTGTTGGTGCCAAGCTCAAAGACACCGAATCTGGCAAAAAGAAATTCTCTCCTGCCGTTTATAAGAGATAACGGCAGCCCGATTTCGGTGTTCAGATTGCCCTCGGTTTTGAAAGTCCTGCCGATCTTCGAGAGGAGAAAGGCCACTATCTCTTTGGTCGTTGTTTTGCCATTCGAGCCCGTTATCGAGATCAGCTTTTCGAAATGCGCTCCGGCCAGTAGCAGCCTGCTGGCCCTCATCAGTAGATCCTTTATATCTTGACAGTATATGGCACGTTTATCGTTGAATTTTCGTGAAGTGAAAGCGGAAGCCGCCCCCCTGTTTAGGGCATCGAGCACGAAATCGTTGCCGTCGATCTTCTCTCCCTTAAGGGCCAGAAAAACGTCACCTTCCTTTATTTCTCTGGAATCGACGGAGATTTTACGATTTTCCGTGAGCTTCAGAAACTCTTCGACCGCTTCATTAGAATTCACTTCTTGATGTGCCTCCGGAATTTAGTTTCTAAAATATCTTTAACGACTTGCTTATCGTTGAAAGGCACTTTCCTGTCCTTGAGAATCTGGAAGTCTTCGTGCCCCCTGCCGGCTATCAAAACCATATCCTGCCTGTTGGCCAGCGTAAGGGCGACGGAAATGGCCTCTTTCCTATCCGGGATCACGAGATAAGGCTTGAATTTGTCGATGCCGCTCTCCAGATCTTGAAGTATCTCCAGAGGATCGTCGTTTTTCGGATCGTCGGAGGTCAGAATCACCACATCGCTGAACCGCGAAGAAACTTCCGACATCAAAGGTCTCTTTCCTTTGTCTGCCGATCCACCTGCTCCAAAGACGAGGATCAACCTCCCAGGGCTGAGCCTTCTGGCGGTGCGCAGAAGTTTTTCCAGAGCATCTGGCGTGTGGGCGAAGTCTATAACGACATCGAAACCGTACTTGGTGGCCTCTTCGACGAATTCGAACCTCCCGGGCACTCCACCAAAAGAAGAAATAGCCTTTATTATATGATCCATATCGTAATTCAACGAATTGAGCGCGGCGATGGCGGCCGCCACGTTGTACGCGTTGTGCTCCCCTATCAGGCGGGTGTAAACCCTCTGAGAGGAACCGAAAGGAGTGTGAATGGTAAAATCCATTCCGGTGCGGGAAACATCGAGATCTTCGATCCTGTAATCCGACTCGTCTCCGAAACCGTACGTTATGATGCGGCTTCTGGATATGTGAATGTCTGCGATGTTTATTTTGTCTCCGTTCACTACGGCTATACCGTTGGATTTCAAAAGCGAAAACAGGTGCATCTTAGCCCTGTAGTAATCTTCAAAGGAGAAGTGAAAATCCAGGTGGTCCCGCGTAACGTTGGTTATGATACCAACATCGAACCTCATGCCCTCGACTCTGTTCATGGAAAGCGAATGTGAAGAGACTTCCATGACGAAGTATTCGGACTTCAATTTGTTCGAAAGTTGAAGGAGTCTGGCCAGCTCGAAAGGACCAGGCGTGGTGTTCTTGGGGTTCGTATATACGTTTTCGCCGACCACGTTTCTCACAGTCCCGATGAGGGAGGCTTTCCTCTCAAAAATAGAGAGCACATGATATATGAGAGTGGTTATCGTCGTCTTTCCGTTTGTACCGGTGACTCCTATAGTCGTTAGTTTACGATAGGGGTGGTTGTACTCCTCCATGGTCAACAAAGCCTCTACGAGACGGGTACTTTTCACGTAAACGATGGGAATGAATAACTCTTCATCTTCAATGACAGTCTCGGCTATCAGCGCAACCGCACCCTTTTTTTGCAGCTCTTTGGCAATCAGGTGCGAGTCGAAAGCCTGACCCTTTATGCATATGAAGAGAACATTCTCTTTGAGAATTCTTGAATCGCTCTCCACATGCTCAAATTCGGGGTCAACATTACCGGGGTTCACTACCTGAAGGACGTTGTTGCCGAGGAGTTCTATGATCTGAGACAATCTCATGAATCACACCCCTTTCGCTCTAGAAGATTGTATCATCGCTCCCTGAACTTGACAACTGAGGCGGCGTATGCTAACATTAATTAGCAGTCTTTTGGAAGGAGTGCTAAATGTCTAGAAGGCGAATGATTGGTCCGGATCTAAACTCCAGACAGGTAAGAGTTCTTTACTGTATATCGAGAGAGTACATATCCACCGGCAAGCCCGTGAGTTCGAAACAGGTTCTCGAGCATTCAAACCTCAATTTCAGCTCGGCGACGGTAAGGAACGATATGAGAAAGCTCGAGTTTCTGGGGTATATCAACCAGCCGCACACATCGGCCGGTAGGGTTCTGACGGACAAGGGATTGAGATTTTATCTCGATTCAATAAAGAGCATCTCCAGGGACTTGCAGGAGAGCAACGTGGCCATAGCCATCCGCCAGGCCAGCTTCATGGGCGATACCGAAAGACTACTACAGGGCATGACCAGGATTCTCGCTCACGCAGCCTCGGCCTTCGTGATAATCGAGAAGCCGAAACTAGATAGACTGGTCGTGAGGTCGATTTCGATATCCAGAATAGCCGAGAGTTACCTGAACGTTTCGGTGATCACCGATCTGGGCGTGAGTTTGAACACCACTGTTTTTACGGGCTTTAGCGAATTTGACGTCGATACTTTCCAAAGACAAATCAACATGGCGGTGGTCGGAAAGACCATAGGCGAGATACGAAAGGGCATCAGGAACGTCGAAATAAAAGAGGATCAATGGTACGACAGGAGAGTACAGGAGATACTTCACTTCCTGCAAAGTATATTCGACAAGGAAAACGAAGAGAAGTATTTTAGGTATGGACTAGAGTTCGTCATAGTCAGTGAGTATCTTGACTCTCAAGATGTCACAGATCTTGTAAGGGCGATAGAGAATCCCAAAAACCTTGAGGGACTCCTAAAGGAACTGGGAGAGGTAGATTCTCCAAAGGCTTTCATAGGCCAGGAGATTGGCAGGGAGGAGATGAAGAACTACTCTATATTCGCTTCTCCTTACACCAGAAACGATGAGAAGATAGGTACGGTTTATATAGTGACTCCGAAGCTGTCGTATTACGAGAAGATAACGGGCTATCTCGAATTCTCTATAAACAGACTTTCGGAGGTTTTTTCGAACAGATAGCAGACAGGAGGAAACTTTATGGACGAAAAGCGCGAAGAAGCCATCAACAACATGGATCAAAACGAGACTCCTTTCGGAGTGCAGGAAAACTCATTTGAAACGGAAAGTGCTTCAAAAGTTGAGATAGATGAATTGAAGGCATCGGTCAAGGACCTGATAGAAGAAAACGCAAGGTTGAGAGCCGAGTTCCAGAACTTCAAAACGGCGATACGCAGGGAAGCGGAAGAACAGGTCAGAAGAAGCAAAGAGAGAACGGTTCTGAGGATAATAGATATCTACATGGATCTGAATAGGGCGCTGGCCAACAGTCAAAATCGAGACGACGGTCTTTTTCTGGGTATAGAATTGATATCGAAGTCGATGGAAAAACTGATGTCGGACGAGGGGGTCTCCTTTATTGAGCCTGAGATCGGAATGCCTTTCGATCCTTTCGCCAACGAAGTGGACGAGACCGTATCGACGAACGAAGTACCGGACATGGCAGTGTATAAGGTGAATGCGATCGGTTACAATTTCAACGGGAAGGTTCTCAGACCGGCAAGGGTAGTGGTAGCTCTAAACAGCTCTCCAGCGGACGAATGAGAACCTGTGGCAGGTGATTTTCATGGCTCCATCGAGGAAGGACTATTACGAGATTCTCGGGGTTCCCAGAACGGCAACGCCGGAGGATATAAGAAAGGCTTACAGAAAGCTGGTGAAGGAATGGCACCCCGATGCTTACAAGGGTGAAGATAGAAAATCGGCCGAGGCAAAATTCAAGGAGATACAGGAAGCCTATGAAGTTCTTTCCGATCAAGAGAAACGAGCCATGTTCGATCGTTTTGGTTACGTAGGAGATCCTTCGGCCTACAGCCGTGGCTCAGGCAGAACCCCAGGCGCCGAAGGAGGTCACTTCGACGATATCTTCGGAGACTTTCAGGACGTCTTCGACGTCTTTTTCGGAAGTAACAGATCTGGCGGAGCTTCGCGAACTCAGGGGCCACGCGCCATCAGGGGCGAGGATATACACGCTTCGGTAGTTGTGGATCTGAAGGATGTAATCCTGGGAAAGAAAGTGATCCTTGAGTACGACAGGAGCACCACCTGTAAGAGCTGCAACGGCAACGGATCGGAGAGCGGCACCAGTTACAGAACCTGTCCCAACTGCAACGGAACGGGCTATATAAAGGAAGAGCACCGATCTTTCTTCGGTATCTTCAGCAACACACGCGCCTGCAATACCTGCGGCGGCAGCGGGAAGATAACCGACAAACGCTGCCCCGATTGCGGGGGAAGAGGAACTCAGAAGGAGAGACACCAGGTAAGCGTCAATATTCCCGCCGGTGTTGAGAACGGCTCCACTTTGAGAATCGGGGGGCACGGAAACGCCGGTCAAAATGGCGGTCCGTCGGGCGATCTTTATGTGAGCGTAAGGGTTGAAATGCCTTCCGAATACCGCAGAAACGGTAACGATCTCTACGTGAGTAAAGAAATAGATTACGTTGAGGCCGCCCTGGGTACTTCGGTTGACGTCGGACTTCCCGAGGGTGGTAGCGAGACTCTTAAAATACCGGCCGGCACCAGTCCGAGCACCGTCTTCAGAATGAAGAATCTCGGGGTCCCGAACATATCGGGTAGCAAACGCGGGGATCTGCTGGTCACGGTGAGGGTCAACATAGGAAAACCGTCAAGCCGAGAAAAGAAGCTGTTGCAGCAGATTGCCAAGTTGAAAAACTCCAAGGTGGTCGAATGACGGCTCTGAGAAAGACCCTGCTTGATTATTCGCTTATAACGATAGGCTCGATTCTGACGTCCGTGGCGATCGTCTCGTTCATGATTCCAAACAACATCATCGCCGGCGGGGTTAGCGGTCTGGCGATAATCCTTTACAGAATTTTCGGTTTCTGGGTTGGCGCCCAAATGCTGGTTTACAACATTTTCCTGTTTGCGCTGGCCTTCGTGGTTCTCGGAATCGGCTTCGGAATAAAGTCCATATACTCCGCGATACTTATGTCGCTGACCGTAGACATAATGCAGAAGCTACATTTTCCATATCTGGACGCCGCTTCCACTCAGGATGGCTTCCTACTCGCTGCGATCTACGGAGGGGTGGTAGCGGGAGTCGGAATGGGACTGGTCCTTTGGAGGGGAGCCTCCACGGGCGGAACGGATATCGTTGCCATGATACTGGCAAAGTACTTCAGTTTCAGCACTGGATCCGGGCTCTTCATAAGCGACTCGTTGATAACTATCTTCGCGATCGTCGTCTTCGGTCCCATAGCTGCCATGTACGGAATAATTACCATATTCACGACCAGCAAAACTATCGACGCGATCATCGAGGGTATAGGAAACACGAGAACGGCCTTCGTAGTGAGTGTACACAGCACCGAGATAAAGGACAGGATAATAAGCGAGATGGAAAGGGGAACCACGATGATCAAAGCCACAGGTGGATTCACAGGCGAAGAGCGGCCCGTACTGATGGTTTCGCTACGACGGCGCGAAATTGGCCAGTTGAGACACATAGTCAAAGCCATCGACAAAAAGGCCTTCGTCATTCTGGTCAACAACTCCGAAGTCTTCGGCGAAGGCTTCAAAAACCTCAATTGAACTGCGTATGAAATATCTGATTGTCGATACCTCATCCAGAACCCTGCTGCTTTCGGCCAGCAACGGCAAAGGCGATATCAACCTTTCTTTGAAAGATCTGGACCGTCACGGATCCATGCTGGCCGTTGTTATCAAGCAGTCTCTTGATCTACTGGAGATCTCCCCCGCCGATCTGGACTTTCTCGGAGCGGGCGTCGGTCCCGGATCGTTGACCGGTCTGAGAGTGGGGTTGTCTACCATAAAGGGGCTCTCCCTGCCGCACAACATCCCCGTGGCTCCTTTCAATTCACTCGGTCCGCTGGCCGAAGGGATGGATTTCGATGACTTCGTAATCTGCAGAAAGGGCAGAGAGGGCCACTTCTACTGGCGGGCGTATCTCAAGAAGAGACCCGGTGAAACGCTTTTCAGCTCTACGGCGGAGATTAAAGGGAAGCTAGATAAGTCAACCATAGTATGTTCGGAAAGAACCGAGGAACTTGCGGATTTTAAAGAATATAGAACCTTCCTCGTGGAACCGTCGCCCACTTCGATGCAAAAGGTCGCGCTGGAGGCTTTCAGGAGCGGGAAGATACTTTCCGGCATCGATCTTGAACCCGTCTATCTTCAAAAGTCCGTTGCCGAACTCAACTGGGACAGGAGAAATCCCCGAAAGACTTAGCCCTTTTTGAGAAATATCAGAGGAACATACATCTCCTCGGGCGACAATCCACCGTGACGGCCTTTTAGTGAGTGTTCCTGGCCGGTGTATTTGAAACAGAAAGAGTAATCTTCCTTCGAAATGGTGATCAGCTCTCCGACTCTCTTTTTGAGAGTGTTCGACATCTCACCGCCAAAATACCTCTTCCAGTCGAGGCTGTCCGTAGGAATTACGAGGAGAGAATCGCCGTAAAGCTCCTCAAGAACCTCCTGCGTCTTCTCCCGATCGCTGGTGTATATATAGGCCATTCTCTGTTCACCACCGGGCATCGAATACATGTGTTCAAAAGATCTATCGAACTTCGACCACCAGATCTCCCTGTCCCATGGCGTTTGAATCTGGCCGTGATCGGCGGTGATGAAAAAGCTCGTTCCCGGCTCCACATACCTATCGAAAAAATCTTCTATGGAGCGGATCAAAGCCGTCGTTTCGACCGAATAAGCCAGCGATTCCGGGCCATATCTGTGACCGTAGGTGTCTATCAAGCCCCAGTAAACTATTGTGAGACTGCTGGCTTCCTCAGAATCCAGAACTATCTTCAGTTCCTCGAGTATATCTCCAATCCCATGCGCTCCCCTGGCGATCCCGCCGCGGGTATGCATTCTGGTTAATCCTGTGTTCACGAAGCTCTTCGAAGTGAGGTGGTAACCTCTGACACCGGCTTCTTTCAGCGATTCGAAGATGGTTTGCCGCTCTATATATTTCAAAGGATCGAAACCCAGTCTGGTCAGATTGTCTCTGTCCTGTGTGTATGGAGTCAGTTCTATCATGTTTACCAGACCACCGTACTCGGGTATGTTCAACAGATACCCAAGAAAACCGTGCCTGGATGGGGTGTTTGCGGTGAATATCGATGTCAACGCCGCCGTGGTGGTCGAGGGAAAGACCGATGTGAGTATTCTGATATCCTCTCTGGAGAAGAGTCTGAAAGAGTTTTCCTCCATTATCCTCAGGAGATTGAAGTACCCTAGCGCATCGATCACGAAGACCACTACCTTCTCCGATCCTGAAAGGTCAATTTTGTTGGATTCAAATGAGTAGGGAACGCTACCATCGGGGCGCTGGGCCATAAAGTGTTCCAGAAGGCCAGCCGAGAAATTCACTATCGAACTTCCTTCGTAGTCGGGAAAGACGAGTTCCATAAAACCTCCATAAAAGCGGGGCGGAGAGATCCGCCCCGTCGTTGGAATTACTCTTTCACGCCACCCTGTGTGAGGCCTCCGACTATGTAATCCTGCAAAACCAGGAAGAAAATGACCATCGGAACCGCACCTATCAAGGCGGCCGCTGTGAATGGCCCCCAGCTGGTTTCAAACCTACCGGAAAACTGCCAGAGGCCGACGGCATACGTCCATTTGTTCATATCCTGAAGGATTATTCTTGCGATGAGATATTCGTTGAAAATATTCATGAAGGTCAGTATCGCAACCACCGCCAGAATGGGTCTGGCAAGGGGTAGAATGACCTTGGTGAAGGCCTGGAATTTCGTTGCTCCATCGATCATGGCGGCCTCTTCCAGCGAATTAGATATCGTGTCGTAATAACCCTTTATGAGCCATATGTTGAATGCGATCCCCCCGGAATACACGAATATCAAACCTCCGAGAGTGTTGAGCCCCAGGAAGGGAACAACGCTTCCCAGGAATTGAAGCAACGCGTACAGGGCAACCATGAACATGATCGATGGAAACATTTGAACCAGAAGCAGTGCCAGAAGTCCCTGTTTCCTGCCTGGGAATCTCATTCTACTGAATGGGTACGCGGCCAGAGCAGCGACCGTAACACTTATGAGTGCAACGGCCAGCGCCACTATGACGGAGTTCAGAAGCCATCTGACAAAATAGAAGTACGTGCTCTCTTTCTGAACCCAGATCTGGTTCGCCCTGAAAAGGGCTTTATCCGCTTCTCTGAGTTCGGCCGCGTACGATTCGGAATAAGAAGTGGGTTTTTCTATAAGGTCTGAAATCAGTCTGGACGCCCTTTGATACTTGGCGTTGACCTGCTGGAAGAGAGAGTTGTACGTTTCCTGCATCTTCCCGAAATCGTCGAGCGTTATCGATGTTCCCAGAAACCTGAGTTCTATATAGTTCTCTATCTTCGAAGCGAGATCGTCCTTCATCACTCTCATCGAAGATATCAACTCTTTCAACAGAACGGTGCCATCTCTTGCCTCGGTGTCGGCCTTGGCGAAGTCGTCGTACCATACCAGCGTCCGGTAGCGTACGGGGGCTTTGATATTGAAATAGCTGTTCAGAACGTTCGTTAAATTCAAAACGTAATTTCTGGCCTCTTCTATCGAGAGGATCTCCCGGTCCGTGTAAAGCATCGCCGACCTTATGTTAATAGCTTCCAGTGCATGCACGTAAGACTCTTCGGCCTTTCTCGCCTCTTCTTCGTGATTTGAAATCGTATCTAGCAGTTTTTCCTTCTCGCCTTCCAGAGTCTGCAGCCTGGATTTAGACTCTTCGGCACTCTTCGAAACCTCAAGATACTCGGAAACACTGGTCTGGAGAACCGGCAAGACTCTCGAAAGATTCGACAGGGCTATATTGATCACATCGGCTCCCTTGGAGATCTCAGAGTTGCCCGAGGCTTTCATGAGCACTTCTCTGTTATCGACGAACCAGGAGAGTTTCGATGAAAGATCGGAAAGCTCTGAAGAGAGTTCCTCAACATTCTTCATACCTGCCAGCTGACCGTTCACTAGATTTATGGTTTCCCTGGCCGACAGAACCCCATCTAGCGAGCCTGTCAGTTTGGCGCCTGAGACCGGGTCGCTGCTTTCGATACCTTTTGAGGCCACTAGCTCAAATGGGGGAATCAAGGCCGACAGTTTCCTGGTTTCGGATATCACAGTTGGAATAGCTATCTCGAACGAGTCTTCGAGTTCCAGAACGGCAGATTCTGAAACGGCAAGGGTTTTTTTGAGTTCCACTATGGAGTTTTCCATGCCTGAAAGAACCTCGCTTGCTTCGATGTATTTATAATAACCGGAACCGAAAGCTTCACCGGCAAGGGATGAGAGCTCCTGTGAAACTTCCCCGTTGGATGTTAGAACCGCTTCCCAGGAATCTCCGGCCGCCCTGAAAGATTCGTAAAGGTTTGTTCTCGCCTGATTAAGAACAGAGGCTTCCATTTCCGGAAGAGAACTCTCCACTTCACGCAAATACCTGTTGATTACCCTTAACCATTCCACCCTCCTCCACTCGGAGTAGTCCACGGAAGAAAGAGAGATGTATTTGTCTATCGAATTCAGTGATGTTATCACTTCTTCACGGTTCTCAAACTCTAACCCGACGAGCGCCTTTAGAGTCTCATCGCGGTATTTCAGTGTACTCTCGTACATCTGCCTGTAGCCTTCCATAGCTTCAGTTATCGGAGCTGCCCGTTCTCCGAGAAGATCGGTGTAGAAGGGATAAACTCCTTCCAGAGATGGAACGGTGGTCTCGAGAATCCTGCCGACAGCATAGGCCATCTGGGGCTCTTCAAAAGTACCGATCTGTTTCAAACGGTTTTCGAAAAGCTCTTTGTCTTTAATTCTTATCTCGTTCATCTCGAGGAGTATCTGCTTCTCTTTGCTTACGACGTCTTTCTCTATTTCCGCCATACCCGATTCGATGTTCGACACCATTCTCTGGCTTTCTTCCATGAGAGAATCGAATTTGGCCAGGTAACTCTCAACGTTTTTTTTGAGCTCTTCCTGACTCTTTCCCCGGTAATCTCCTGTAGCGTAGGTGGCACTCTGTAAATCCAAAATCAATCTTCCGACGCTTCTCTCGGGTAATAGCAGGTTCCTGTAATGCTGGAGAGTCACTCTACTGGAAAAGAGGTTCGATGAAAAGGCCGCCTGATCGCGCCTTATAGATGTGCTCACCAGCCATACCATCGGAAAGAGAACTATCACGACAACGGCTATAAGTACTAGATGTCTCAACCAGTAAATTCTTCTCTCGACGGCCATTATCTGCTCACCTCTTCAAAGGAACCGGAAAGCTTGAAGTTAATCCAGCTGAATCCGGCAACGATTATGAAAATGATGATCGAAATGGCGCTGGCAAAGCCGAAGTCCTGACCTCTCCCCTCAAAGGCCAGCTTGAAAGTGTAAGAGATCAGTATATCCGTCGCTCCGGCCGGCGTGGATGCGCCCACGATCGCCGGACCTCCCTGGGTCACCAGATATATCCCCGTGAAGTTGTTGAAGTTGAAGGCGAAACTCCCGACCAGCAGAGGAGCCACCGTAACCATCAGCAGAGGAAAGGTGATCTTTTTAAATCTCTGCAACCGGGTTGCGCCATCGATCGAAGATGCTTCGTAAAACTCCTCGGGAATACTTTGAAGCGCCCCAAGGCTGACGGTCATCATGTACGGGAAACCCAGCCAGGTATTTACGATGAGAACGGATACTTTTGCCCAGAAAGCGTCGTTTAACCATTTAATCGGTTCCAGACCGAAAAGCCCCTGTACTATGAATCTGTTGAGAACACCGTAAGTCTCGTTGAAGAAACCGTTTCTCCACACAAGGGCCGATATGAACGCCGGAACCGCCCACGGTATGATCATGAGGGTTCGGTAGATTTTCTTCCCTTTCAACCTGCGGTCGTTGAGCGTCATTGCAAGAGCCAGACCGATTGTGAAAGAGAAGAAAACACTGAGCCCGGCCCAGGTGAAAGTCCAGCCGAACACCTGAAAGAAGGGCTTGCTGATCTTCGGGTCACGGAACATCCTGACGAAGTTCCAGAACCCGACATCCGATATATAACCTTCTACAGTGATATCGTTTCCATTTTCATCGACATCGTAAAAGAAGCCGCCCTCTTCAACGAGCTTTCTTCCCGTCTGTCTGTTGTACACAACCGTTTCTTGAATAGCCCTGCCGGCTGAGAAAACCGTTTCGGCTCTCAAAGCGTATTTTCTTTCCGTTGTCGCAAAAGTGGTGTAAAGGGAGTTTGGAAAGAGTCTTACCTGGTTGCCTTCGCTATCGGTGAACTCGGCGTTGCGAAGCCAGACACCCCTTATTTCGCTGAAATAAAAGGATGCGTTCGGTCTTGTCGATTGGTCCTGTGGCGAGTAGAAATAGACGAAACGCTCCCCTGTATCCGACCTTATAGCCAGGACACTCCCCGTCGGCGAGCGGGATAGTGAATAGTTGACGCCGCCGATCGAAAATGTATCACCCTTGATTTCAAGCATTTTGGCAGTGGCAAGAGTTATATTTCCAGTCGCATCCCTGTTTATCGCCTGCGGTCTCGGGGCGGCAAAAAGCTCTCCGCTTTCTTTCGACTGGAGTAGAGTTATGAAGTTATCGGTCGGGTTGTAGTCTTTGAGCTGTATATATATGGAAAACTCGTACTCTTGCGGTTTTTCAGGAATATAGAAGTAGTCGCTCAACAATTTTTGAATAGACTGTTGCCTGGTGAAGAGATGCCCGGTGCCGTAATTGGTGAAAGCAGTTCTGAACGTGTAATACATGGGGTATAGAGTGAGAATGAAAAGGAGAACCATAGCTGGGATCATGTATCTGTACGGGTATCCTTTAGGATTAAGCGCGATCAAATCTATGAGAAGCGTAAGAATCACCATGGTAACCATCAGGCCGAAATTTCCGTCTGCATAGAGTAGATAGATACTCCACAACGCGAAACCGTTGAAAATGGCTAAAATAGCCAGAAAAACGAGAAATGCGGCAAAACGTCTTCCACTCAAGGTAATCCCTCCAGGCAATTAGAACCAGAGCGCGGGGAATAGCCCCGCGCTCAGCCTAACCATGTTTAGAGATGTGATAAGAATAGAATCAATTGCCTATAGTGGTCTTGATCTTTTCAACTGCTGCGCTCAACGCGTTTTCCACGGTGTCCTGGCCGTTGATTATGAGGCCAAGCGCGTCACCCATGGCTCCCCAGACACTTGCCATTTCCGGAACGTTCGGCATCGGGGTACCGACGGAAGCGCTCTTGGAGAACTGAAGAACATCGTAAAGCTCCGGACCGGCGCCCGCTTCAATGAACGCAAATACGTCGGCTCTGGCCGTTCCCCTTCTCTCACCAAGGAACATACCGTACTGACCTTCGTAGCTACCGATGTAATTGACCACGAATTCTGTGGCTTCGAGTTTGTTCGAAGATTTGGCGTTTATCATGAACCCCTGAACTCCGACGAAGGGTCTCGGCGTGGTGCCGTCGTCGAAGGCAATTTCGCTGAAAGGAATTATAGCATAGTCGATTCCGGCGTCTCTGTAGCTCGGTGTAGCCCATATACCGTTGACGATGAAGGCCGCCAGTCCATCCTTGAACAGAGAATCCATGAGGTTGTAGTTCGGTCCGCCGGGGATGAGCCCCTTGTCGAACCAGGACTTAATCAAATTACCACCGGCGACCGCACCCTGGTTGCTAAGGCCGATATCTTTGACATCCTGTCCGGCAGATGTTTCCTTGAATATATATCCGCCTCTTCCCAGTATGAAGGGAGCCGAGTGATAGAAGTCTCCGGCTGTGTAGATAAAGCCGACCACTTCGTCATCGCTGGCTTCAAGGGCGAGCTGTTCTAGCTCTGTCAGTGTTTTGGGTACGTCGAAAACCAGGTCTTTGTTGTAAATGATCGCTATGGCTTCGATCGTGTATGGAACTCCGTAAAGTTTCCCGCCGTAATTGAAAGCATCCAGAGCAACTTCGTAATACTGCTCTCTGTCGGGAAGGAAGGGAATCGGTTCGATAAGACCGTTGATGGCCAGTTCTCCTACCCAGTCGTGGGCACCGACTATTATGTCCGGTCCCTCTCCGGCCGGAGCGGCCGTTAGAAACTTCGATTTAATGTCGCCGAAATTCACCTGTTGTATCTCGACCTGAATACCGTAGTCGCTTTCAAAATCTGCAGCAAGTTTTTCGAGTGCGGGTATCTGATTTTCCGAAGACCAGATGACGAGCTTTGCACTGGCAAAAGACATAGCTACAAGCAGAATGATAAGAACTGCCGTGAGTTTTTTCATTCTTTAGAACCTCCTTTGTGGTTATTGGCGTATCGCCTTACAAAAATTTTACCAGAAATCCAGTCTTCTAATTATTAATGTTCACACTGTGGCAGTGAGAAAAATCTTACCCACGGGCAATTAGAGGCGTATAAGTGGAAATACTGTATGTTTTCTCTTCTTTAGAAAATCGAATATGGTTTCATTTGTTTCGCTTTCAAAACCGTACTTTAAACTGGATAAACCGTCATACCGTCCTGATAATCCCTGGCAATATCGAAATCTATCTTCAGGTCTTCCCTGTACTTCTCGTAAAGATACTTCTTGCCGACCTCTCCGAGCAGGAGATATATCAAGAGATCCTCGTCGTTCCTGGCAAGCAGACCCAGTTCTTTCCTGCCCTTCTCCACCTCCGGTTCTATCGCATCGCCCGGTCTGAAAGATATGGGTTCACCATCTCCGAGAACTCTCTTCTTCAATTCGGAGAAGACATCTGCGGGTGGTTTGCCGTAAAGTCCTTTGATATATTTCTCCACCTCTTTGGTTATCATCTTGTACCTCTCGCCTGTTATAACGTTGAGAACCGCCTGAACACCGACGATCTGCGAGGTGGGGGTAACCAGTGGCGGATAGCCGAGCTCCTCTCTGACTCTGGGAACCTCTTCAAGAACCTCGGGAAATCTTTCCTGCATGTTCTGCGCTTTCAGCTGATTTATCAGGTTCGAATACATCCCTCCGGGGATCTGGTTTTCAAGCACGGAAGTGTTGATGGTGAATCCGGCGTCGGTACCTTTATGGTTTCTCCTAACCTTTTCAAAGTAACCGTTTATCTCTTCCAGCAATCTATAATCCGGCTTTTCTGCCAGCCCGATGTCTGCCAGTGCCGTCCAGAGACTCTCAACACCGGGTTGCGAGGTGCCGAAGGCCATAGAGGAGGTTGCCGTGTCTAGATAGTCGGCTCCGGCCTCCGCACTCTTGAGGTAAGTCATGTCGGCCAGGCCGGTAGTGAAATGGGAATGCACTTCAAGGGGAATGGCATGCCGCTTCTTTATCTCCGAGACGAGCTCGTATGCCGTACCGGGTTTTAGAAGGCCCGCCATGTCCTTTATACATAGCGAATCGGCACCGAATTCGATCGCTCTGTCGGAGAGCTCGACGAAATACTCGATACTGTGCACCGGGCTAGTGGTATAGGACATGGCTATCTGGAGATGCATGTCGTACTTCTTGATGGCCTGAGTCGATTTCTCGAGGTTTCTGAAGTCGTTCAGCGCATCGAAGACCCTGACGATATCTATGCCGTGCCTGGACATCGTTTCGACGAAGAGATCGACTACATCATCCGCGTAGTTCCTGTATCCGAGAAGGTTTTGACCCCTGAGAAGCATCTGGAGTTTTGTGTTCTTGAACTCACCCTTCAGAGCGTCCAATCTTTCCCAGGGATTCTCGTTCAAATACCTCACGCAGGAATCAAAGGTCGCGCCTCCCCAGACCTCGACGGCGTGGTAACCCACTCTATCTACCAGGGCAGCTACCTCTAGAAGCTCACCCGTCGTAACCCTCGTAGCCAGTAAAGATTGATGCGCATCTCGCATCGTAGTATCAACGAAACAGACTTTTCTCAAATCGATGCCCCCTCTCTGTGTACAATACTATGATAGAGGAGTGATGTTATGTGTTCAAATAAAAGAGATTACGAATTTGACATAGTTGTCATCGGAGCCGGTCACGCCGGTATAGAGGCGGCACTTTCAAGCTCCCGTATGGGTCTGAGAACACTGGTTCTGAACATAAATCTCGATACGGTCGGATGGGCACCCTGCAACCCCGCCATCGGCGGCCCCGCAAAGGGGGTCGTCGTTAGAGAGATAGACGCCCTGGGTGGAGAGATGGCCAAAAATACAGACGAAACATCTTTGAACATAAGAGTTTTGAATACAAGCAAAGGTGCGGCCGTCAGGGCCCTGAGGGCACAGATAGATAAATACGAATACAGTAAACTAATGAAGAGAAAGCTTGAGGAACAAAACGATTTATCGCTCCAGAGCGGAATAGTTACGGACATCGAAGCCGAAAACGGGCGGATCGTCGCCGTAACGACGCACTTCGGTCTAAAATACTCGGCTAAAGCTGTGATCGTCACCACCGGGACCTTCCTGGGAGGGAAGATCTTCATAGGCCCCAGGGAATTTCCGGCCGGAAGACTCGGAGAGTTCCCCGCGACAGAATTATCCCGTTCGCTTATAAAGCTGGGATTCAACGTAAGACGCTTCAAAACAGGTACTCCAGCGAGGATCGCCGGCCGGTCCATAAATTTCGAAAGGATGGAACGTCAGGACACGTCAAGCTCTCCGCTGGCCTTTTCACACTTCAGCGAGCCCTTTGTGCTCGAAAACAATCACCCTTGCTGGCTAACGAGAACCAACGATAAGACCCACGAAATAATAAAAAGAGACCTCCACTTCTCTCCACTGTATGGAGACGTAAAGCTTATAAATTCACGCGGACCGCGTTACTGTCCGTCAATAGAGGACAAGGTAATAAAATTTTCCTCGAAAGACAGCCATCAACTCTTTGTCGAACCGGAGAGCGCTTCGAGCAACGAGTATTATCTGAATGGCCTGTCCACGAGTCTGCCTTATGAAACACAGCTGGAGATGATCAGAACCATCCCCGGTCTTGAAAAGGCCGAGATTGTCAGGCCGGCCTACGCCGTAGAATACGATTACATAGATCCGACGCAACTGTACCCGACGCTTGAAAGCAAGATTGTCGAGAATCTCTACTTCGCCGGTCAGGTCAACGGGACGAGCGGCTACGAAGAGGCCGCCGGCCAGGGACTTCTGGCAGGGATAAACGCCTCCGCAAAGCTGCTCGGTCTCCGGCAAATGATCGTGGGGCGATCGGAGGCTTACATCGGCGTCATGATAGACGACCTTGTCACCAGGGGAGTGGACGAACCTTACAGATTGCTCACCTCCAGGGCCGAGTACAGACTCCTGTTGAGACACGACAACGCCAGTCTCAGATTGGTCGAGTACGGATACAGGTATGGACTGATACCGAAATGGTTTTTCGAAAAGATTTGCAGATTGAAGGAAGAAGTCGCGAAGCAGATCGACAGACTCTCGAAAATTTCTATAAAACCTTCGGGAAGACTCAACGATCTTCTCGTTAAAGCCGGAAGCACAGCGATCGATACAACCGTAAAGTTCATCTCCCTGCTGAGGAGGGCCGGCATCGGATACAACGATCTCGAGGAATTCGATCCTCAGCCACTTAAGGATCAAGATTTGATCGAACAGGTCGATATAGAAACCAGGTACGGTGGATATGTGGAAAGGTTGAAAGAGGAGATCAACAGGCTGGGCGAGCTGGAAAACGAGTCCATTCCTAGAACCCTGAACTACGATGAAGTGGCCAATCTCTCGACCGAGGGAAGGGAAAAACTCAAAAAAACGGCTCCGGAATCTCTCGCGCAGGCGATGAGAATACCCGGTATCACTCCTTCGGATATAATGAACCTCTCGTTTCATCTGAGGATGAAAAAATGAAAGACGCTCTATACACGATCATTTTGAAAGAAACAACTGCAGAGTTTTCTCAAGATCTCTATGTTCAATAGACTTTCCATCTTTGAGAAGAGCGAATGCAGCCTTTATGACAAGGATTCTTGGATACCTGACTGTCATCTCTTGAACGGGATCGACAGATGTCTGAAGTCCTGCAAGACTGCTATCAAGCATATTATCATCTCCTGAACCTCTTGACATAAGCCAAGAGGGATATTATAATCAATTCTGTGTTCGGGCTCGTAGCTCAGTTTGGTTAGAGCTTCCGGCTCATAACCGGGCGGTCGGTGGTTCGACTCCACCCGAGCCCACCAGAAGGCGGCATCAAGCCGCCTTTTTTCATTATAATTCTAGCAGTTTCATCGGGATTATTCAAGATAGTTTTCTTTAATTTAACTTTAACGAAACTCTGAAGAGACCACCCCGAATCTTATTTTGTGTACAATTGCCGATTTGCAGTATGGTAAACTATTTTTCCATCTACGAAGGTTATTTCCGATTCCGCCTCCCCCATGCCATCCAGAAGATTCACGGAAGAAACAAAGAAATCTGCCTCGTCGCCGGGAAGTAGAGAGCCCCTCTCCTCCCTGTTTGCCAGACAGTAACCGGCCTTTGTGTACATCTCCAGCGAGTCTCTTCTTTGAAAGAATCTATCGGCCGATACCAGATTCGGCAGTACAGAAGGACTTTCAACTGGCGAATCGGTCGAAAGAGCCATTCTGATTCCCGCGTCCCTCATTCGTCTGAAAGGGTAAGCATTTTTTATCCGTGCCTCTCCAAAACGGCCGGGAGCGATATGTGCGTCGGAATCGAAGAAAACCGGCTGAATCGAAGCCGTCAATCCCAGGTCGGCGATTCTGTGGATCTCTTCCGGAGATGCTATCTGTACGTGTATCAGTCGGTGCTTCAATTCAAGGGCTCTAGAACCGTGAAAGGCTTTCAACGCTTCTTCCAGCGATCTATCGCCGATAACATGGATACATAGTTGAATTCCTTCACGGTCGGCCCTTTCGACGATACTTTTCAGAGTTTCGCAATCCATGTATAGGACACCAGTTTCACGGGGCGAATCGGAATACGGTTCTTTCATAGCCGCTGTCCTTGCTCCGAGAGAGCCGTCCAGATATATCTTCGCGGCGATAACTTTGAAAAACCTCGTTTCTCCGTTTCTGGCCATACTGACCATCGAAAGCTGATCAGGTCTTTCCACGGCTATCTTTTCGAATACTCTTATGTTGTCTATTCGCTTCAAACTCTCAACCAGCGTCTCAAGTTCCATACCATGAAGATCATCACTGTGAACACAGGTTACTCCGTACTTCAGAAACTCCACGCTTCCCCTGCGTATGGCCTCCTCGACCTCTTCGGGGGCTAACTTCACAATCGAGTTCAATCTTTCGAGTGCCCTTTCCTTGATCACACCAGTCTCGATATCGGTTTCATCCAGACCGTCCAGCGCTTCGAGCGAGAAACGATCTATGACCGCCGAGTTGACAGTGGCCACATGACCGCATCTTCTGACGAGAACGGCCGGCTGCGAAGTGATCCTGTCCAGAATCCGACGTTCCGGTAAAAAGCCCAGAGTCTCCTGATCCCAGCCTCTGGCCCTGACGAGATGACTTTCTATCTGCAGCCGCGAGCGAAGATCCTCCATCGATCTGCAATTTCGCAGATCAACTGCCATCTTCTCCAGCCCCGTCCCGATCAGGTGAGCGTGAGAATCAACGAATCCCGGATATATGAATTTACCGGACAGGTCCATGGTTAGGGATTCCGGACCGGCTCTATCTGAAATTCTACCGTCGGTTATGTACAGATCCCTGTCGCTAAACTCACCAGTATCAACGGAATAGACCCGTGAATTCTTAAGTATATAATTCATACGACCCACGCCTGAGAGGCCGCTATTTTCCCGCCGAGAGCGGCGTTGTTTATCAGAAGGGATATATTTGCACGGAGAGTTTTTCCATCCGAGAGAAAACCGATTTTGCTCAAAAGGTAGGGAGTCAGGGCCTTGCCGCCTACCCCCTCTTTTCTGGCCAAGGACACGGCCTGATCGACCAGGTGGTTGATTTCGTCCAAACCTATTGCCGACTCTTCGGGTATCGGATTGGCGACCAGAATTCCGCCTTTTATTCCAAGACGCCTCTTCTCCTTCAGAACTTCCACCACTTCTTCTGGTGAGTCCACCCGTAGATTGAGCTTGTACTGACTGTCTCTACAATGGAAAAGCGGAAAATAGTCGGTTCTGTAGCCCAGAACCGTCACCTGAAACGTCTCTAGAAACTCCAGGGTCTTTTGAACATCGAGGATGCTCTTGACACCCGCCGATACAACTATGATATCGTTTCTGGACAGCTCGATGATATCCTGTGAAACATCCCAGTCGATATCTCTGTGTACACCACCTATCCCTCCGGTGGAGAAGACGGAGATACCGTGAAGTCTTGCCAGAAACATAGTCGCGCTGACTGTCGTCGCGGCCTTTCTCTTGAGTGCCGTCGCGTAGGCTACCTCGGCCGTCCCGACCTTCATCACGTCGCTCGCTTTCGCGAGTGAAAGTATCTCTTCTTTTTGAAGACCGATCCTTACATCTCCATCGATTATGCCTATGGTTTTTGGCAGACCTCCATTCTCTCTCACCGCTCTTTCCATTTCGAGTGCGGTGTTGACGTTCTCGGGAAAGGGAAGTCCGTGAGCGATAACCGTAGATTCAAGAGCCACAATTCTTTCCAAATGTGTCCACCTCTCTCTGGATCTGTACAAAATCCCGTCGATCAATCTAGATCAGCACTTTCCAATTGTAGCAGAGAAGCTGTTGAAAAGGCTTGAACGTGATGCTATAATCTCCACGTTGCGCCCCTATAGTTCAACGGATAGAATGGCGGATTCCTAATCCGCAGATGAAGGTTCGATTCCTTCTGGGGGTACCAGAGCGAGGTTTTCTCCTCGCTTTTTTTTGATAGTTGCTAGCATAGAGAAAACTCACCTTGAAAATAACACCTAGGAGTCTTTAATTGACTTTAAGCGACTCCTTTCGACCGTACATGGATTTGTGAAGCTCTGAATATAATCATAAAATTCAAATGGTATGACACCAAAAACAAGGAGCAGGAGGTATTTTCGTGGCCGAGATAAGTTTGTTTGAAAATGCACTGAAGCAGTTCAACAAAGCTGCTGATGTAATGAAACTGAGCAGCAGTATGCGACAGGTTCTCACTTCAACGAAGCGGGAACTCACGGTGAATTTCCCGGTGAGAATGGATAACGGCGAGATAAAAGTATTCACCGGCCATAGAGTTCAGCACAACGTTGCAAGAGGTCCGGCGAAGGGCGGAATCAGATACCATCAAAACGTCACCCTGGACGAAGTAAAGGCACTGGCTTTTTGGATGACCTGGAAGTGTGCCGTAGTCGGTATTCCTTACGGCGGAGGCAAGGGTGGAGTCTGCGTAAATCCTCAGGAACTCTCGATGGGTGAATTGGAAAGGCTTTCCAGACGCTACTTTTCGGAGATACAGATAATCATTGGAGAGAACGAGGATATACCCGCACCGGACGTTAACACCAACGCACAGATAATGTCCTGGTACATGGACACTTATTCGATGAACGTTGGCCACTCCGTTCTCGGCATAGTCACCGGTAAACCGCTGGAAATTGGCGGTTCGAAGGGAAGACCGGAAGCTACTGGAAGAGGAGTCAGAGTCATCGCCGAAGAGGCTGCAAAGTACAAGGGCATGGATCCGAAAAACGCCACCTTCGCGGTTCAGGGTTTCGGAAACGTCGGTTCTTTCGCGGCGAAACTGATAAGCGAAGAGATAGGCTCTAAAGTGGTTGCCCTTAGCGACGTTTCCGGTGGTCTGTACAATCCTGCCGGTTTTGATATCGATGAAGTGATAGCCTACAGAGACCAGAACAAGGGTGTCATCGAAGGTTATCCAAAGGGTCAGAAAATCAGCAACAACGATCTGTTGACTCTGGATGTCGATATTCTCGTCCCCGCGGCACTCGAAAATGCCATAACGGCGAATAATGCCGGCGATATCAAGGCCAAGATAATAGTCGAAGGAGCCAACGGCCCGATAACGCCCGAAGCGGATGAAATAATACTCTCCAAGAACATCTTCATCGTTCCGGATTTCCTTGCAAACGCCGGTGGAGTCACAGTCTCTTACTTCGAATGGGTCCAGGGTCTGCAGCATTACTTCTGGGATATCGAAGATGTGAGAAGGGCTCTCCACAAGATCATGAAGGAAGCCTTCAACTCCGTAGCCTCAACGGCGAACAAGTACGACATCGATATGAGGTCTGCAGCCTACGTAGATGCTATAGAGAAAGTTGCACTCGCGACTAAACTGAGAGGCATCTACCCCTGATATATCGATCCATCAAGAAAAACGGGCGGAAGACCTTCCGCCCGTTTTCATTTCTCGCACACCCAGTGTCTATCTTCGATCCTGTACGCCGTAAGGTAACCTCCATAGACACAGCCGGTGTCTATTCCTATTTTACTTTTTTCGATCAACGGCCCGCCGAATTGTGGTGTGTGTCCGAAGATTACTGTCTTACCCTTGATCGGGTTGCGATTGCTTAGAAAAGGCTCTCTAATCCACAGCAAGTCTCGCTCTTCTTGCTCTTCGAGCGGTATCCCCGGCCTGACACCGGCATGAACAAAAACGAACTTCTTTATCGTGTAGCTGTAGACAGTTCTGTTGAGAAAATCGATGTGACAGTCGGGAACGGCCCTCAAACTTCCATAACTCATTAAGGTTCTCTCCATACCGTTGTATGCCCAGATCATTGCACCCGGTTCTCGCCTTAGATAATCAAGAAACATCTGTTCATGGTTGCCTCTAATGAAATGACATTCGTATCTTTCCGAAAGGGCTATCAGATAGTCGATGACACCTTTCGAATCGGGCCCTCTGTCAACGTAGTCACCGATAAAAACGAAGACATCGGAACTCTTTGCCTCCAGAGACTGTACAAGTCTTCTCAAAACGTCGAGGCAACCGTGGATGTCTCCTACAGCATAGGTCAACCCAGCATGCTCCTCATCAGCAGTTGCCAGAGGAATGACAGTCCGACACCTGCTACGGGACTTATTAACCATTCGATTTTTCCATCTTTCGAGAAAACCACTCTGAAGGTTAGCGCGGCGCCGATAGCTATTAGAGTCCACTCCCAGTGTCCTGCAAGAACGAATATGAATATGGACATACGTTCGGCTATGCCTATGGAATCGGTCGCATTTTCCGCCAAAATCCGCCCTCTCAGAAAATACGTGACGCCCACGGTTGTGGCAAGCATCCCCAAAAGATACCAGGAAAATTCTATGGTCACAAAGGACCTGCTCAGATAACTCTTACCGAGAAGCGTAAAAAACAGAAAGATGAAGAAGGCGATTATCTCTATCAAATGGTTGGAGAGCTTTTTCCTTCCCATGTCCAGAGTTACCGTCACGCCGATAGAGAGTATAAGCAACAGAATGCCAAGGGGGTTGGAAAGGAACACGTCGAAAGTGAAGGCAAGAAAGACCAGAACCACCCAGATGAAATGTGTCCAAAGCTTCTTGTCGTCCATTTTCGAAAGTTTGGTGTTGTTCACAAAGGCATGATCAACAACGTAATACGCGACCAAAAGATGAAAAGGCATGTCTTAACCTCCATTTCGTTCTTTGCTGTTCCATGGTAGCACGGGAACGAGAAAAGTTGCAACAACAAGTGACATAAGAACACCCGAAGCCAGACTGAGCCCGAAACTGCTCAAGAGCTTACCTTCCGCGAAGGCAAAGGAAAAGAAGGCCAGCATCGTTGTGGCAGATGACATCGTTATGGATTTCAGCGTCCTGGCGAGTTCCTTCTCGTCTCTCTTTCCCGAACTGTGGACAACATACACCAGCGCATCGACCCCAATACCTATTATGAGCGGGGCCGAGATGACCGTTATGAACGTTGTCTCGATACCTGAAATTTCCATCAATCCGAACATCGTCATCAGAATGCCAACCATCAAGGCGAAGAGTTTCAACCCGTCGAACAGGCTCTTCCTTTCGATGGTCACTATCAAAAAAACTATTACAAACGCGAAGAGTGTAACTGGAATCGATATCTTCCGTACAACATCCATCAGGTAATAAAAGACTTTCGGGTAACCACCGGCGGCTTCCCTGAGCTCTTCACCCACACTGTCGAAAAGGATTTTGATCACGTTGTTTCTGTAGATAATAGATGTCGGCTCGGCGTTGATAACGAAGTATCTCTTTCCCTGGCCATCTTCGTAAAGAACCCTCTCCTTTAGACTGTCTGGTATGACCTCTGCAATTAAGTCGATGAGTTCGTCGGAGCTTTTCACACCTTCGGCCTTATCGAGAAGTTCAATCATGAAATCGTAGTACTGTGCTTTCTTGAGCAGTGCCTCCACAAGCGGCGAGTTGCGCATCGAATTTATCTGTCTCGTGATCGATTGTATTCTGTTCACCTGATCCTGACTTCCATCTTCCAGAATCGAGAGCACGGAGAATACACTCCTTATGTTCGGATTGTTGTTTAGATTTTCATGTGCGCGTCTCAAAGATTCAACGTCACCGACCATGAATGGAACTGAGTTCAGGATACTTCCTCCGAACGTTCTTTCGATCAACGCCGGAACGGCTATCTGTTCGGAATCGGTGGCCATCAATCCCGGCGGAGTGTAGGAAAAATTGGTAATGCTTATATAACCGAGATAACCTAGAGAAAGTATAAGTATGAAGACGATACCACCGGAAACCACACCGAGTTTCCTTATCAACCTCGCCAGCCGTAAAAAAAATCGATCTAAAAGGTGGATGTTTGCCGATCTTCCTTGTTTCATGACGGTTTTTATACTCAGCGCGGGTAAAAACGTAATCATAACGATGAAAAATATAACTATGCCGAAAGAAGTGAGTATTCCAAGCTCCCTGACTGCCGGGGAATCGATCAACGCGAGTATCACGAAAACGGCGGCCGTCGTTAGCATGCTTGCCATCAAAGGCTTCAAAAGAGATTTGTAAGCCTCCCTGAGGAGTCTCTGCGAATTTCTCTCTTTCTTTGCGCCGTCGGAAAGCCAGGTGATCATATGAATTCCGTAATCGATACCGAGGCCCAGAGTTATGGAGGTTACGAAAGAGGTAATTATGTTCAGCGATCCAAAAATAAGGTAAGCCGCTCCCAGAGTTATGAACATAGAAACCGCCAGTGATGAAAACACGAAGAGAGTGATTTTAAAGCTCGAGTAGGCGAGCAGGAAGAGCAGCGATATACCGGTCAAAGAGATCACGGTTGTTAGCATGAAATCGTCAGTTGCCTGTCTGTGGGAATCGTAAGTGCCGAAATGATCGCCGGCCATTCCGTAGGTAAGGTCGTACGGTTCGAGTTTTTCGCTTATCCATTTCCGGAGAGCCGGAATTACACGGGCCACGTACGCCACATCTGACGAGGGACCGTCGAGCTTGAAACCCATGACCAGGATCATCGGGTCTTTCTGAGGGATACTTTCCGGGAGCCTGATGAAATTCTCAAAACGCCCCGCGCTCTCATCCTCTTTCAGCATATCTTTGAATCCATCGAACCCGGCCAGCATCTCGCCGATGCTGTGTATGGCCGAAAAGTCGTAATTGACGAGTCTCTGTACGTTTCTGACCATATCCTGATTGGAACCGCTCAACGATTCAAGTTCAGAGGAATCTATAAGCACAAAGCCGAGCGGTCCGAGGTCCGAAATTACATCGAACCTTACGAAAGCCTCTATACTGTTTAACTGGTCGACACTGTCAAAGATTTCCCGTGCAGCGGCCATCAGGTTGTCGATTCCCCCGGGAGACTTGTCGTCGCTTTTGATAACGATATAAGTCACATCTCTGGAGGAGTTGCCCTCTATGAAACTCTCATATTGCCTTATGACTGGATCGTCTTCGGGAAGTATCTTCATCAGATCGGAATCAATACTGAGTTTGGAAGAGAGGAAAGCTCCAAAAATCCCCAGAATTCCAAAAAAAACTACCACAGCCGCCCGATGCCGAATTATGAACTCACTGAGTCTGTCCACGCTATCACCACTCATGAATCGTCCTGGCCGAATTCTCTTATATACTATCGTAAATCCACTTCAGAGTACAGTGGCCTCTTTTGATTTGTATGCTAAAGAGTTTCATGCCTTTCTCAAGAAGTATCTCACCGGCATGAAAGGTATCGAATAACGTTCTATTACATCGAAGAATCGCTCCGAAAGACTCGCGCCTTCCTTAAGCACTATTACCGGTCCTATACCCTGGAAAACATCCGAAACGAACCGACCCAAACTGAAGGCGTTGGCATTGTAAACTTTGTTGAATGTATAGCCTTCTTGAAGGTATCTCTGGTAATCGCTTTCCATTATCAGCGAGTACGACGGGACGTAATCCAGATAAAAACCACCGTATTCCACAACTTCGCTTCTGGTAACATCGTTGCCGAAGTACTTCGTGGTAGTCACAGTTCTGGTGCCACCGCTACCGGTTTCGACCAGCAATAGAGTACGGAGTTTGTTGTAGGTATCGGTGTATGGACATATGAACCTCTTTTCACCGTTCTCCAGTGATATCAGCCAGGCTCCAGCTTTTTCCTTCTCGAGCTCTTTCAATATCGAGCTGAATTCCTGCACGCTTTCAAGATGCTTTTTGAAGTCCTGTAAGTAAGGAAATATACTGTTTCTGATAGAAAAGTCGGGAGAGGACTTTCTGCTCCCGACTTCCTGAACCGCCGGATAAAACGTGAAAATCATAGCCGCAAGACCAAATGCCAGCGCAACCAGTGAAAAGAGTATGGTGGCCTTCCTAAATTTCAATTGGCCACACCAACCCCCAGCATCTGAGCGATCGCTTCGAGGGCCGCAAATAGCTGCGCGTCGTTTTCTATATCTACTGCCGCAGTTGACAGGGTTAGCGCCCTGTTTTCGTCTTCCAGAGAGACCGCAGTCGCTTCGACCGTAATGTTCGGTTCTATGCCCACGAGATGTATGTCGTCTCCGTTCGGGGTGAAGTAATGGGCCGTCGGCAACCATATCTCGCCACCGTTGGAGAGATTGTACACCGTCTGCACGGCCGCTTTACCGAAAGTCTTCGTACCTATTACCGTCGCTATATCGTGGTCCTTTAGGGCTCCTGTGAGTATTTCGGATGCCGAAGCGCTTCCCTCGTTAACAAGCACCACTATCGGTTTATTTGTGAAATAACTGTTGTAACGTGAACCCCAGGAATTGTAGATTTCCTCCTGTCCGTCCCTGTACCTTATGGTTATAACCCGCTGTCCTTTGGGAAGTATCAAGGAGGAAATGTTCAGAACGCTCTGCAAAAGGCCTCCGGGATTGTTTCTAAGGTCGAATATGTAGGCCTGGCTATCTCTGGTGAGATCGAGGGCATTTTGAAACTCTTCGTACGTGGGCGCGTTGAACCCCGTTATCTGTATGTATGAAATACTAGATCCCTCGAAATCGATGATCTCGCTTTTAACGCTCTTGATTTCGATTATCTCCCTGGTGATTTCAAAGAACTTCGTCTCGGTAAATCCCTCCCTGTAAACTTCAAGGATGACTGTTGTGCCGGGCTCTCCCCTCAACATGTTAACCGATTCATAATAGCCCGTTTCCGAAACGGGTGTCCCGTCTATCGTTATGATCAGGTCTCCCGCTCTGAGTCCGATCCTCTCGGAGGGACTTCCGGCCATTGGTGAAACGACCTGCAGACATTCGAACTCGATGTTGTACTGTACTACCGATCCGATACCCCCGTACTTTGAACTGGTATCTATTTCGTTTTCCTTGGTCTCCACCGGATCGAAATACCAGGCGAATGGATCTTCCAGTCCCCGCATAGTACCTGTAAGCACTTCATCCAGAATGTTGTCGTAGTCAACCTTCTCGATATCGTAGTAATTTCTGTCTATATAGGTCAATATTTCGAACATCGGACTGAACTTATCGAGCATATTCTCGTACGATAAAGAGGTAAAAGCTCCCAAAAAGAAGACACCGACAAGCACAGAGATAACTCCAACGGTTTTTAAAAGTTTATTCTTTTTCATGATCTACTCCTCCTCTTGATCTTCACACCAAAAATAAGGAATGCCGTATGCCCCACCATACGGTCCTCGGGTCTCAATCTATCGGGATTAGTTTTATAATTTCTCGCCATTATCTCCCACATCTGAATATCGACGATATTAAGCTCTCCCAGAAGTCTTATGGATTCTTGAACTTGATTGGTCGTCGGGCATAGAACGCAGATTCTACCGCCGCCTTTCAGTATCGAAACTGCCCTGTCCATTACTGCCAGAGGGTCGGGTACATCAAGAAAGAATGAATCGGCCACGTTCTCTTCGTCACACCTTTCTATATCCTCCGGGAAAAAAGTCACCCTCTCTATCTTTCCGAGAGCGGCCACATTTTCGCGCGCTCTCATGACGAAATCACTTCTTTTTTCGTAGGTTATCACCCGTCCAGAACTTCCCACCAGCCTGGAAAAGACAGAAGTCATTACACCGGTTCCAGTTCCCGCTTCATAAACCACATCCCCATCTTTGACGTCGAGATTGAGCGTAATGAAAGCGATATCTTTCGGATAGACTATCTGTGTGGAACGCTTAAGGGATAGGATTCCATCCATGAAGGACGGCCTCAACACATAAGCTCCCTTGAATCCCAGCGATACGAAAGAACCGTACTCCATACCGGCTAGAGAGGACATGATCAGATTCCCGTAATGGGTCGTCAGGACTTCTCCTTCCCTAACTTCTGCGAAAAGCCTCGTCTCTTCATCTTCGAGTAGAATCACAACTCTATCGCCGGCTCTTATCATTCAGATTCCTCTCAATTTGATAATGTTTTCGATCAGATTATCCAGCTCTTCGGTTTTACCGGCTTCGTTGGCCTCAATAACGCATTTTCTGGCGTAACCTTTGATTATCATCTCCGAAACCCTAGAGAGAGCCGAATTGACTGCGGAAACCTGTGTGAGAATGTCGCCGCAAACTCTGTCATTCTCAACCATCTTTTGCAGACCCCTGATCTGTCCCTCGATCCTCTTCAACCTGTTAAGGACAGCCTTTCTTGTACTCTCATCCACACCCTGCATTTCCTCTCTCCTTTATTTCTTCAGTTTCTTCAGTAACTGAACACACTACCGCCGATGAATTCCTTTATTATGGAAGTTCTTGGCACATCCTCGAGATTGGTGATGGGCAAAAAGTAATCTATGAACCTCAAAAGCCTTTTCGCTTCTACGAACTCGGGTACCGAATCGTCTATCTGGACAAGGAGAGGTTCTGCGAAACTCTTAAGGATACCCAGCTCGTAAGCCAGTGCGGAGTTGAACATAGCATCGGCCTCTTCCTGGAAGGGAAAAATGTACCTGTCCTCGCCCCTTCTGACACTCGACCACATCCTTATCGTATCCAGAGCCGAATGTCCCCTGAACCTGTTGTCTCTGACTATTCTGCGCAATAATCTGACATCGGTGGTTGGAATTCTGTTCATGTTATCTATGTTCAGCTGTGTTAGCGCGCTCACGTATATCTTGAATTTTCTTTCTTTCGGGATCGAAGCCGTCAGTAGCTCGTTCAGACCGTGAATACCTTCCACGATTATCGGCTGATCGTGGCTTATCGAAACGGCCTTTTCCTGAAAACCGCTCTTCCCGAGAAGGAAATCGAACTTTGGAAGCAATACCTCTCTACCCTCGAGTAGTTCACCCATCTGTCTGTTGAAGAGCTCGATATTTAGCGCGTATATCGATTCGAAGTCGTAATTTCCCTTTTCATCCAGCGGGGTGTCCTTCCTATCGAAGAAGTAATCGTCCAGTGAGATCTGGATCGGATTCATTCCCAGCACTCTCAATTGCAACATGAGCCGCTTTGAAAAGGTGGTCTTCCCCGAGCTCGACGGCCCGGCAACAAGGATAACCCTCACACTCTCGCGGCTCTCTATCTGATCGGCAATTCCTGCTATCTTCTTCTCATGGAGAGCTTCGGCAACATTTATCATCTCTCTCGTTTCACCGTATCCCTTGCTTATTATTTCATTCAATTCGCCTATCGTCTTAACCCCTAGTATGCTTCCCCAGCGTTCGTGTTCTAGAAAGATACTGGAAATTTTCGGTTGATCCACGAAATCCGGTAAGGCGTGAGGTTCGCTCGCCGAAGGCAGGTTCAACACGAAATAGTTGCCGTAAGGTATGAGCGAGAAATAACCCACAGATCCCGTGGAGAAAGGCATATAACCGTAAAAATAGTTCAGGTAATCTTTGCATCGGTATATATTCACTGTGGATTTTTTTCGATACTTGAAGAGAAGAGCCTTATCTATCTGGCCGTCTTCCCTGAAAATCCTTATAGCCTCGAACTTTCCTATGGTATCCTTTATGAACGGGACGTTTTCTTGGGCTATCTCTCTCATCTTTTCCTCGATTTTCTCCAGGAGTTCCCGGTTCGCAACGACACCCTCTATTTCACAGATCAAGCCGGAACCCCTCGAATGATGAACATCAAGCGAGACCTTTCCGAGTAGCTCCCTGACAGCCATGAAGAGTATAAATATGGCTCCCCTGGTATAGATCCTTATCCCATCGAGTGAACTGAGATCGACGAATTCGATCTCCTTCTCCTCGCCCACAAGTCTACAGAGTTCAAAAAGAGAGTTTCCGGATTTCACAGCCATTATTGGAGACCCGTACCTGCCGGAAAACCGGCAAGCCAGATCCTGAAAGGTCGTTCCTTCGGACACCGGAATCGATTCCTCGATTCCTTTGATTCGTATTGTTTTCTTTGTCATACTCTTATCACCGCTTCCTGAATCGTTGACAGCATCGAAAGCCGATGCTAAAATCTACTAGCGATGGGGCGTCGCCAAGCTGGTAAGGCATCAGATTTTGGCTCTGACATCCGTAGGTTCGAATCCTGCCGCCCCAGCCAAAAAAAGGGTGGCCGAAGCCACCCTTTTTGTATGTATCAGTTTTCCGTTCCGGTGGCTTCTACAGTAGTGCCGGTTGCCAGTTCAGAGATCTGGAACTGGACGGTCTCTATCGTCGATTTCACCGCCGCATCCTCTGGATACAGTTCCTGAAGCATCTCCAGATAACCCATCTCTCCTGTGAGATACATCCGCATCATCTGTTCGTCTTCCTGTATATTCGCGAGTTTCTCGTATATATCCACCAGCAGATAAAGTGTGCTGACTTTAAGATCGGTTGCAACATCCGTAACGTTTAGTATTTTCATGTTCAGGTCGCTCTCCACGCTCTGAACGGGAGAATCGATCAAAAGAGAAACCGCCTGGGCACCGAAGAACTGACCGTAGTACTGGAGATAGCTATCCAGAAGCGCCGGATTCTCCAGGAGCGGTCTGATATTTCTGTTGTAAATACTCTCGTTATAGAGATAGACGATCTTCGGGTCATTTCCATCTATCCTGTACATGTAGTTTATCACCTGCGAGGAATTGGGCATCGCCGAGTACAAAAACTTTACACTGTTTTCGAAATAAGTGTTGGTCCTGTCATACACTTCGTTCTTTTCCGAGAGCAGTTTCTCCACATCAGTCAGTTCCGATAAGCCGTACTTGTCGAGGTAATCGTACGCTCTCTGCGAATTGGAAAGGTATACCCTCATTATCGAATCCGTAGACGGGGTGGTTTCAAGCTGAGCCGCGATCTCTTCTCTGGATAGGGAAGTTATACTCGCCGGAACAGTGGTCAATATACCTTTAAGGTCCTCCAGATCGAGGACTTCATTCCTGAGTTCAGAAGCTCTGTCGTCCGCGAGTTCGGTGTAGATAACCATCGGTAGGTATGAATCACCTATCAATACGTTGCCTTCGCCGTCGAAATACTCGTTCTGAAGCTCAGTCATGAGCTTTTGCGAACTCTCGGAATCGTTTCTGCTGTTGGCGAATTTCTCGTACATCTTTAGGTCCGGATCGTTGATGGCGTAGGAGAGTTTATTCTCCTCCTTATAACCGGAAAGCCACGACGCGAAGCGTTCATTACTGTACTGGGAGTACTCAGTATCGTATCCCGCTACTTTTACGAACTCTTCGTACGTATCGAAGGTCGTCTTGGTCGCCACGTCTATCAGGTGATAGCCGAACTGTGATATAACAGGTCCTGTGATGACTCCAGGAGTTGCCGCAAAAGCGGCATCTTCGAATTCCTTCACCATCTGTCCGTGCCCAAACTCGCCCAGATTACCGCCGTCAATCGCGGAACCGGTATCTATGGAAAATTCGCTGGCGGCCTGAGAGAAAGACAGAGCCCCTTCTTCGATCTTGACCTTAAGCTCGAGAGCGCTGGCTTCTTCGGTTACGAGAATATGGCTGGCGGTTACCTTTTCGTATTCTGACTTGAGGTCGACCATGTTATCTGCCACATACTGCTTGAAATCTTCTTCGATGTTAGGAAGCGCCTTAGCCTGAACATTCAACGAGAGAAGTTGTGTCGATACATAATCCCGCACTATTTCCGAGAAGGCCTCTACCGATCCGTACTGATAGATTATGGCGGCCTTGGTGTTCTCATCGCCCACGTACTGATTGACTATGCGATCGCTCTCGGATTTTATCTGTTCGGCGGTGGGAACTGCGTTGTTCTCAACGGCGTATAGCAAAAGGGTTTTCTGATCTACGAGAGATCTGAAAATTTCATATCTTATTCCCATCTCGCTGGGATTGTTTTCAATCTCAAAGTATGGATCCAGATTGTAACCCTGACTCCTGATATTGCTCAGGGTATCTCTAGCTGAAATCTCGTATTCCGAATAATTGATCCAGTACCTGGAATCGGTCACCGGAGTTCCATCCCTGGTGAGTCCACCGACCATTTCTTCGAACTTAGCTGTCTGATCGACGTTCTGCGTATTATTCTGAGAACCGCTTCCGAGGTACTGGGCAACCGTCCACCAGACGATTCCGATCCCGAACAGTATGGCCACGGCCCATACTACCGGGCGTTGAATTGATTTCATAAAATTGGTGTTTCTTCTTGGCTTCTTTGCCGACATCTACTTTTCAACTCCCTCCACGTACCGATACTCTACAACCAACAAGGGGAGGTAATAAGCCTCCCCCGCCTTCAGGAATTATACCACAGTCATAATTGACTTGTTAATGCACACTTGAAGAAAACGATTACGGTGTACCGACTACTAACCGACCTGTCTCGAATAGACTCTGAAGTCTATGGAAGAGAAGATGCCGTCTATCCATTCCAGTGTTTTGAGTCTCTCTACATCTATGGTACCTGTTTCTATCTCTCCATAAAGAGTGAGAAGTCTGTTGATGTGCGTCTTCGTACGGTTAACGGCGTATTCAACAGTTGTGTTGGTTGTTATTATGAAAGCCCAATCGCTCGATTGGGCCAGAAGCAACTCTCTGGCCATCTGGTTCAAAGCCCTTATTTTGAGTCTGTCTTCGGTTTTTTCGTATTTTCTTGCGAGCTCGATCATTCTCCTGACACCTTCATCGAGATGTCTGTAAATCCAGTCGTTTCTTCCGTTCAGCCACACTTCGTTATAACCGTTTGCTCCCCATGTGGAGATGTTTGGTGTTACACACTGAACTTCGCCCATCGAATCGATTACCTCCGGCGGTGTCGCGCAGACCACGGTATCGTCTCCGTTCAATTCTCTGAAGAGTTCCTCTATGAAGATCGGTCCCTCATACCACCAGTGGCCGAAAAGCTCCGCGTCAAAAGGAGCGACAACTACCGGACTCACACCATTGAACTGTTCAGAGAGCCTCTTGATCTGCTCGCGTTTTCTGGCGGCGAAATCTTTAGCATGCTCCCTGGTGGCTTTTTTCGCTTCTTCGAAATCGTAGTAGCTCTTCTCGTTCAGAGAGACATTCTTGCCAGTTATTCTGTAGTATTTGATACCTGTGTTGCACCGCTCGCCGCTGGGATCTATGTAAGGCCTTATGTAATCCTCTTCTCTATCGAACCCGACATCCCTGTAGAACTCCCTGTATCTGGAATCTCCGGGATACCCAACCTCCGCACTCCATACCTGCTGGCTTGACTCCGGGTCTCTTGCAAAGACAAACACTCCCTCTGGAGTCATGACGGGTCTATAAACACCGTATCTGGGAGCGGGGTCTCCGTACCAGAGCCCATGGGAGTCCACGAAGAAGAAGGAGAGGCCCCACTCTCTCAAGTAAGAATCTATGCCCGGAACGTAACCGCACTCGGCGAGCCAGATTCCTTTTGGAGCCTTCCCCATGTGTCTTTTGTAGGTATCCACTCCAACTCCGATCTGGGCGTTCACGGCTTCCGGATACTGTGTCATGAGAGGGAGAAAACCATGTGTGGCGTTGCAGGTAACGATTTCCAGGTTGCCGCTATCCTGAAGCTGAGCGAATTCCCCCGAGAGGTCGCCGTTACAGCGTATATAGACCGACTTGGTCTCTTCGAGTTCCTTGAGATAGTGCTTCGCCAACCTGTTACTGGCGGGGTTTTCTGAGATTGTTCGCTCGATCTCCTTCTCGGCCAGTTCTATGGATAAATCGAGATACTTGAGGTATTTCTTCTGCAAATCCGCGTTGGCGAACATTTCCATCAGCGGAGGGGTTATACTCATACTCACTCTGAAGTGTACGCCGTCGTTTTTCAAGCGATTGAAAGCCTGAACGAGCGGGATATAAGTCTCCGTCATCGCCTCGAAGAGCCAGCGTTCTTCCATGAAGCTCGGAAAGTCCGGATGATTTATGAAGGGAAGATGGGCATGGAGCATCAGCACGAATTTACCTTTTCTCATCTTATCATCTCCCGCTTCTAGACTTGGAAATACTTTTGATGAATTCTTCGGAAGACGGGTTGTCCGACGGGCCTGACGACCTGATCGATAGAGAGGTCTCCGCCGCTTCAACCGAAACTCTAACTTCCTTTTTAGAGCCTTTCGATAGATCCACCCAGGTTTCTTGATCGGTGAATTGTGGAGTGTTTCTTGGAGTCCGGGCGATTTTTGATTTCATGAAACCTACGAAAAGCTCTCCGGCGTAATACCCTATCTCCGCGATATAGTCGGCGTCGGGAAAATCTACCTGAAAGTACCAGTTACCTTCCTCCGATAGGATCTTCGCTTCTTTATATCTGTTGGCGTTTTTTCCATCGTAGATTATGTTGGTGATGTCGCTAACTCTCACAAAGATATCGTTTCCGAGTTCATCTAAGCGTTCTCTGGTCTCTTTGGAGAAGTCCCATTTAATATATACCCAGTAAGGATTTACCGGATGCAATGTTATAGAATCGGTGAAATAAGTCCTGGGAAGATCAACGTTTACAGGCTTTGAAGGTCTTTTACTTTCCGAGGGAGTCGCCACAACGGTCTGACTGCTCACCGGTACATCTTTATCCGAGAGTTTCGCCAGAGCCCTGGCGATATCCTTTTTGCCCATGGTTCTCTTAAGATGAACACCGAGCATCTTCGCGTATCTTCGCATTTCCTGAATCGACGGATCGGTTTTTAAAAAAGAACCGATATCTTCTTTCTTCATAACTTGAAACCTCCCGGGCATGATTTTCACTGTATATAATATAACACACCATAGGAGGAAATATCAAGACAATAAGAGCAATTATTGGCGATTATCTAATTCTTTCTTTCCTGGATAACACAAATCGCGGTGTTATCTATATATCTCTCAGTTTATCGATAATATAATCGACCATGTAATCTCCGTCAACCTGATATTGAGAACCATCCATCATTATTTTAACCGTCACTAGGTCCTTTTCGAGTTCCTCGTCGCCTATGATGACCGAGATCTTAGCCCCTATCCTGGCGGCATGTTTCATCTGGTTTCTCATATTTCTCTCCATCACATCGACGTAGGTGGAAATACCGGCCTTCCTGAGCCTTCTGGCGTACTCGAATCCTCTCAAAGATTCCTCTCTGCCGGTCGCAAGAATGGCGACCTCGGAATTTCTGTCGGTCGGGATGTTAACTTTTTCGGCCTTGAGGAGCATGACTATCCTCTCCATGCCGATCGCAAAACCCACGGCTGGACAGCTCTTGCCTCCAATCACCTCGACGAGCCCGTCGTACCTCCCGCCGCCGACTATCTGATCCTGACTGCCAAGTGACGGAGACCTTATTTCGAAGGCTGTTCTACTGTAGTAGTCAAGTCCTCTCACCAGATGGGGATCGATCTCGTAATCGATTCTGGCCTTTTCCAGATACCACTTCAAATCTTCGAAGTGTTTCCTGCACTCCTCGTCAAGATACTCCAGTATGTTCGGGGCGTTCTCGGACTGCTCCCTGTCGATCTTGCAGTCGAGCAACCTCAAAACGTTGCTGTCGAACCTCCGTCTGCAGTCTTCGCACATGCCGTCTACCTTATCGCGAAAGTACTCCCTCAGGGCCTCTCTGTACCGGGCTCTGCAGGAAGGACAGCCTATGGAGTTTATGAAAAGCCTGGTCTTGTTTATCTTGACTTCTTTCAAAAACTCGTAAGCCAGTTCGATGATCTCAAAATCTGCCATAGGACTGGCCGAGCCTAGTATCTCAGCTCCAAACTGGTGAAACTGTCTCAATCTACCGGCTTGAGGCTTTTCGTAACGGAACATTGGCCCCATGTAGAAGAGCTTCACGGGAGAACCCAGGTTTATGAAAGAATTCTCGATGAAGGCTCTCGCGACGCTGGCCGTTCCCTCCGGTCTGAGTGTGATCGACCTTCCGCCTTTGTCGTCGAAAGTGTACATCTCCTTCTGAACGACATCGGTCGATTCTCCAACGCTTCTTTTGAACAGCTCGGTTGCTTCGAATATCGGCGTGCGTATCTCGTTGTAGGCGTACCTGAAAGTTATGTTTCGCACCGCCTGTTCTATGTACTGCCAGTATTCGATATCTTCGAAAGCAATGTCTTGAGTTCCCTTGATTCTGTTAATCATTCCTCAATCATTCCTCCGTTTAGCCAGCATTACTTTCCCGTCTCTCAGCAATTTAGTTATAGCATATATCACAACAAGAAACTCAAGTCTTCCAAGAAACATACCGACGGTCTCCGTCCAGATCAAACCTGCGGGTGAAGAGGGAAGGGTAATTCCCACCGACAGCCCGACCGTACTGAGTGCGGAGGCGAACTCAAAGGCGGAGAATGCCAGCGAGTGGCCGTAAGATGCCGTAATGCCAACTCCAACGGCGAACGTGATGAAGTAAAGCGAGAAGATCAGCAGTATCTCTTTCACCAGCGAATGATCCAAATATCTTTTAGTCTCGCCCTTCCAGATCTCCTCTTTCAGCAACGCGTTCTTCGGCAGAAAATACATCTTTATCTCCATCCAGAGCAGTTTTCCCAGAGCAAAGAGCCTGTATTGTTTCAATCCTCCCGACGTAGAATCGAGATCTCCCCCGAATATCATCAGAAGTGTTATCAGGTAGAGTCCCATGTGATTCCAGGGTATAAAGTCAACAGTGGAAAAACCGGTACCTGTCAGTGCCGAGACGGATTGAAAGAGAGCGTATCTGAACTGAGTTCCTATCGATTCATAGAAGTATTTCAGCGTTCCGGCCATTATCAAAGGAGTAAAGAAGGCGATCATCAGAAACATCAGTTTCGGCTCTCCGTTTTTCCAGAAGGCTCTGAAATTTCTTCTCCAGAGTGTGTAGTGGATGCCGAAACCGGTAGCGCCCAGCAGCATTAGGACGATGGTCACGATCTCTACAGGCAGACTGTTGAACTCTCCGATAGAGCCAAGCCTGGTCGAAAAACCCCCGGTAGCCAGGGCTGTTAAAGAGTGGTTCAAGGCATCGAACCAGTTCATGCCTGCTATTTTGTACATCAAAATACCTGCCACAGCGTATGTAGTGTAGATAACCGCAATCGTTCTGGTTGAGCTTTTTATATTAGGCACCAGGTTGTCCATGCGCCCTTCGGCCTTGTAAAGGCCGAGTCCTGTCGGTCCAAGTATAGCGGACATCATTATGATCGCGAAGCCCGCTCCTCCAATGAACTGCAATATGCTTCGCCACAAAAGGTAAGTGTCGGGTATCGTGAGCACATCTACCATGGTAAGTCCGGTAGTTGTCAATCCACTGGTGGACTCGAAAATCGCCTGTGTGAAGTTGAGATAACCGCCAAAGATGAAGGGAAGCGCTGAAAAGACTATTCCGCATACCCATGCGAAAAACACGATGATAGCGCCTTCCTGAACCGTGATTGGTGCCCCGGGCCTGACCTTCATGATGAGCTTGAATAACATGCCGAAAGAGAAGCTGATCACCGCCGCTTCTAGAAACGGCAGACTCTCCATAAATACCGAAGGATCCCAGATACAGTACAACATTGGAAGGAGCAACACCAGTGGGAAGAAGACGAAAAGATTCCCTATGTAGCCAAAAACCAGTCTGTAGCGTTGCTTCAAAAGATTGCGGTACATTTATACCTCTCCCAGAAGCACTTCGAAAACCGATGACTGAACCTTTGGATTACTGAGAACCAGGAGGATATCGCCTTCTTCTATGACGTTGTCTCCTCTTGGGATTATCACCTCGTTCTCCCTTATAATCGCACCTATCACGCTCTCTTTCGGGAGAGGAAGATTCTTAACGGCCTGACCTGTTGCCGGAGACTTATCGGTCATCTCGATCCTCAATATGGAGATTTTTTCCGACGACGGTAGAAGATTGGTGATCTGCTCTCTGAAAAGACTGTCTTCGAGCGCCGATCCCAGTATCTCCGTGGGACTCACGACATTCTTAACTCCCATCATCTGAAAAGTCGCCTTATTATCGGGATCGTTCACCAGGGCTACAGGCCTCTCTATACCATACACTCTCGCCGCCGTCAAACATGCGACCAGATTGTCCTGATCGTTGGGAGTCAGCGCAACGAAGAGATCGGTTCTATCTAGCTCCAGCTGTTCAAGAACATACCTACGGCTTCCATCGCCTCTTATAACCAGCGCTCTGAGTTTCTTGGCTATCTCTTCGCAGAACTTCTCGTTTTTATTTACGACCATAACCTGGTAACCCTTGCTCAGAAACCTTCTGGCGAGGTGGTAGGCTATTTTTTCGCCACCTATAAGGACTATCTTCACCTCTCGTCACCACCGATGAAGTAGAGAACGTTTTTTATGTTTTCTACGGCGAGCAAGGTGGGACAGATGACCTCTATTCCGAAATCCGAAAACATCTCTATGTTGTTCGGATCGTAGGCTCTCGCAACGACACGCGTCACTTTAAAATACTCTTTCGCCGACATGGCGACCATCAGGTTCGTATTATCATCGGGCGTCAGGACCAGTACAACGTCTGCCTTATCTACTTTAGCTTCCTTCAATGTATCGAGTTCAGTCGCATCACCGAGAACCGTGAATCCGGTGAACTCAAAGGACAGGGCTTGAAAAGCCTCCTCGCTCCTGTCAACCACCACTACACTGCAACCCATTGTCGATAGCCAGTTGGCCATTCTCGAACCGAGCCTTCCACAACCGAATATGACGACATAATACTCGTCTTTCCTGATTGCGCCTTTCATAAACGGCATAGGACTATTCCTCCAGTTTTTTCAACTCTGATGACGCTTCTTTAAACTCTTCGTCCAGAGAAAGCGCAGCCCGCAAATGCCTTGCGGCCACTCTCGGGTTAGAGCTCTTTATCAGGAGAGCATAGAGGAAGTGTGGATAAGGCGAACTTGGAAAATCGGCGAAAAACTCACGCAGTAGAGAGCTGGCCTTCCTGAATTCCTTTTCCTCTATCAGTCTTCTAATCTCTCTCGTTCTTTTTTGAAGGCTTTCTTCGTTTTTGAACGATAGTTCGGCGGCCTGTCTCAATTCTTGTGGAGTGAAAGGTTTGGTTAGAAAGTCCACTATGCCAAGCTTAAAGACGGCCCTGATCGATTCGGGAGAAGTGATTGCCGAAACAACTACTACTGGAATTGAATAAGCTCTATCCTCTAATTCTTTAAGGAACTGTATTCCATCCATCGAAGGTAGTGTGAGGTCCATGAAAATCAAATCCGGTTGTCTCTTTTCAACGGCCTCCAGCGCTTCTTCGGCTGTGACAAACGCATTGACTTCGTTGCCTTCGTTCTCCATGGTCTGTTTAATGATACGTCTCACATTTAGCTCGTCGTCGACCACGTAAACGAGCGCCATGCAATCACCCCCAAACACAAATCATATTACCACATCAACGGACAATAATGTCTAGTGATTCGCTCTGGCCTTAATTATAGCCATTACAGAGTTCGGTTGTACTTCCGAATGGTTCTTTGACAGTTAAGTCGTGGTGAAGCTCTTCTTGAGGTAGTCGGAGATGAAGGAGACCAGCAAACCAGAGAAGAGAAGAGGAAAATTTATTGCGTCGACCGAAAGAAGGCATAAACCACCAACAAATCCCTCTAGCCATAAACTGAAGACAACGACGATCTGGTAAATCGAAAGGATGTAAGAGAAGAAACTGCCTACAAGAAGATGGGAAGTTCTCTTCTTTACGTCCTCCACTCTTTCGAGGAGTCCGAAAAGATAGATGGAACCGTTCACAAGGATCACTATTCCCATCATTAAATCCTTTGCGCTGAAGAGAAAACCGAAGGCCGTATTTACCGCCAGAGTCACATAAAGCATTCCCAAAAGGAACAGCCATGTAGAGACGTTTCTGACGCTCATAACAATCCTCCGATCACTCTGACCGCAAGGGCGACCGAGTAAGCCACGGCGAGGCTGTAAATCACGGAGAAGAAGACATACCTGTAGCTTCCTGTCTCGTTCTTTGTCACCGCCAGAGTCGGCAGACAGGGCACATACAACAGAACGAAGACCAGGAATGAGAACGCCGTCGCCGGCGAGATCGCCACTCTCATAACTTCCATCGCAGAACCCATCACCGCGTAGTTGCCGTAGAACGTCGTAAGCGAAGAGACTATGACCTCTTTTGCCGCCACTCCGAAGACGAGACTGGAAATCATCTCCCAGGAAAAGCCCAGAGGAATGAACAGCGGTTCCAGCGCCCGACCGATCATCGCCGCGTAACTCTGCGAACCTTCGGCGGGGAAGTAACTCAGCATCCAGATAACCACAGAAGCGCCCAGTATTATCGTGCCGGCCTTTTCAAGAAAGTGTCTCCCCTTGTTCCACGTGTAGAACATTATAGAACTCACCCTTGGCTTCCTGTATCTGGGCAGTTCCATGATCATAGTGGAAGGCTCTCCTTTAAAAAGGAGTCGATTAATTATGAGGGCCGATAGAACAGTAACTACGATGCTCAAAAGGTAAAGGAAAAACACCACGACGCCGCCCTTAGTCCCGAAGAAGGTTCCGGCGATGAGCAGGAATACGGGTAACCGGGCACTACAGGAGATGAAAGGTGAGACAAGTATCGTCACTATCCTCTCCTTGGGCTCGGAGATAGATCTGGTAGACATTATAGAAGATACGTTACAGCCAAAACCGAGAAGCATGGATATGAAGGATCTACCGCTGAGTTTCATTGAGTACATAAGCCTGTCTATGACAAACGCTGCTCTGGGAAGATAACCCGACTCTTCTAGTACCCCCAAAGCCATGAACAGTATAAAGATATTTGGAACGAAGACTAGTATCGCGCCGACACCGCCTATGATTCCATCCACCACCAGAGAACGCAACCAGTCGGGACCTATCGAATTTCCCAGAAAGCTTCCGAGACTTTCAAGACCGCTTTCTATGAGGAGCGATAAGGGACCAGAGATTGTAAAGGTCAACTGAAAGACGATGTAGATGACGGATAAAAATACGAAGATGCCCAGAACCCTGTGAGTAATTACGTGATCGATGGCCTCGGAAAGATCCCATCCATGTTTTTCTTTTCCCTTTACGGATGTGGAGAGAACTCTTTTTATATACCTGTATCTGGTCTCGGCGAGTTCGCTCGAGAAATCCTTCTCGGCTTTGAAACCTGTGAGTTTCTCTACTCCGTTATCGTGTTCCAGAGACTTTATGGCCAGCCACCTGCCATCGAATTCCGAAAGGGCCGGTACGAGTCTGAACCTGCCGGCAAGGGCTTCGATCTTTTCCTCTATCTCTTCGGAGAAGAGGTAATGAATGTGGCTGGAAGAACGTGCACTCTTGACCAGAACCTCTTTCAGTTCCTCTATACCTTCACCGGTAGCTGCCGAAGTTATTACCACAGGTATTCCCAGTTGTTTACCGAGTTCATTTTTGTCTATCTCCAGGCCGGCCTTTCTTGCTTCGTCAACGGCATTCACGGCAAGCACCACGTCTCCCCTGAGCTCAAGAACCTGCAGAAGAAGATATAGACTCCTTTCGAGGTTGATCGCATCCCCTATCACAACAACCACGTTTGGACGCTCATCGATCAGGAAATCTCTCGCGATCTTCTCGTCGAGACTCCTGGAGCCCAGCGTATATGTACCCGGGAGATCGACTATATCTAGAGTCAGATCGCCGTGCCTGAGAGAACCAACACGTTTTTCAACCGTTACGCCCGGCCAGTTGGCAACTACCTGTCTTGAACCTGTAAGACAGTTGAATATGCTTGTTTTGCCTACGTTGGGATTTCCCAGTAGCGCTATTGTCGTTTTTTTGAGATCTGCTGAGCTTTCCGGCTGAACGATTACGATTTTTATCTCTCCCTGACTATCACTCTGAAGGCCTGTCCTCTCGAAAGAAACAAGGTCTTTCCATGAACCTCTACTTCTATCCTCCTGATGGAGTTCTCCACGACCTTAACAGTAGCACCTTCCTGGATCGAATACTGTCTCATTCTCTCTTTCAATCCCCAGCCACCGTTGATGAGACTCACTAAGTATTCTCCCGGCTGGGCGCTCGACAGAGGTATAGATGATGTTTCCACCAGGATCCACATGGCAATATCGTTCCTCAGCGTTACGTTGGTTCCCTTTATCCTGAAGACTTTGGGGTCGCCAAAAGGAGCGATCTTTACCAGTTCGACTTCCTCTCCATTTACAAAACCCAGACCACACAGCCTCTCCCTGACTTCTACCGGAAGCTCAAGTCTGCTGATCTTTCCCTTTTCTCCTTCACACATTCTTGACAGCGGGACTACCATGGGCATCATCCTTATTGAGAATACGTCTCAATAAGATTTTACCATCTATCTCGCGGCTTTTCAGCAGGTATCCAAAAAATTCTCGAAAGACACACGAACTTGGCAGAGAAAGCGCCTGTTTTTCCCGCCAGAACCGGGAAAGTAGTAACATATCAATATAGAAGCGACGGAGGTGTGGTCATGGATGCGATATACCAGGTGGATTCCTTCACAAAACTCCCTTTCAGGGGCAACCCCGCAGGAGTTTACATCAGCGACATGGAACACGACTACGAAACCTGCATCAAAATTGCCAGAGAGATGAATCTCTCCGAGACGGCCTTCCCGGTGAGGACGACCGATGATAATCACTACAAATTGCGATGGTTCACCCCGGCAACGGAGGTCCCGATGTGCGGACATGCAACCCTGGCAACATCATGGGTCTATTTCACCGAGCTCGGTGTCGATGGAGACATATATTACGAGACTTTGAGCGGGCAGTTGAAAGTGTCTCGCTTCGGAGACGATCTGAAGATGGACTTTCCGTCCGAGCTTCCTCTCAGAATCGATTGTGACGGACCGGTGGGAGAGGCCGTCGGTTGCGACGGGACAACGTATTATGCAACCGTCACCGGAAAACTCCTCTTCGAGATAGCCGGTCGCGAAAAGTTGGAGAGACTGAATCCGGATTTCTCCATGCTGGAGAAACTGTCGGTCGGTGTTCCAGCAAGGGGCTTGATAGTCACCTGCAAAGGCGGCGGAGAATTCGATTTCTTCTCCAGATATTTCGCTCCCTGGGTGGGAATAAACGAAGATCCCGTGACGGGCTCGGCGCACACAGTCCTCGGCCCTTTCTGGTCGGAGAGACTCGGCAAAGATAAACTCCGGGCTTACCAGGCTTCGCAAAGGGGTGGTGAAGTAAGGCTGGAGCTTCTCGATGGTAACAGGATATCCATAATCGGAAATGCCGTGACCGTTATCAGAGGGCATATGTCCATCTGATGGGTTAGCGATTTATCTTTAGCTTGATCTCTTCCTCTCTGGGAGGGTTTACGGCCGCAAAGACCCTCTTGGCAGGATCTTCCCTGGCTATCATAACGGCGAACAGGAAGATCATAAGGAAAATAGTTCCAGACGAGATGCCGGCCACCGCGACGTGGTAGGATTGCGAAAGATTTTCTATTCCCGTGGAGAAGGCGAAGCAGGAAAAGACCAGACTGTTGATCGGATCGGCTCTGGTGTGGGCCAGGATCGAGGAGATCAGAACCATCGAGAAAAGAAAGAATACGGCTGTAAGTTCGGATCTCCAGAACATCGCCAGACTGGAAAGAAGTACAATAATGCTCCACGAGAAAAGCAAACTTCCGATCGACATATCTCTGAACTGCCTTGAGAGCTTTCCATAGACCGGTCGGAAAACTCTGTAGACCTGCCACGAGAGAAAGAGGAACGCTATGGCAAGCACCAGTGATACCGACTCCACGCCAAAGGTTGAAAAAAGTATCCACAATGCACCGCTCACGTACAGAGAGAGGAGATAGAACCTGTCGAACTCTCTTTTATCAAGGGTTCTGGCAAAGATGAACTGGGTAAGAATAACGAGAATCCAGGCCGGATTGATCCATGGACCTATCCGGAAATAGCCAGGAACTTCGGGAGGAAAGACTCCCGCGATCGTGGTGCTGAGTATGTAGATAAATATCCAGAGCGCTATGAAGTAAAACAGTACGTTCCTGGATATACTCTTCAAAGGACACCCTCCGTTTCCTTATTTGATTTATAGAACCAGACTTCACAGCGAGAGAGTCACTTTATCCCGTTGAGCCTGCTCATTATCTCACGTTCGAATACCTCGATTCTTCTTTCCGTCGCTTCTCTGGTCTTTCCTCTAGAGTATATGTACAACTTCAGCTTCGGCTCGGTACCGGATGGCCTTACGGCGTACCATGATCCATCACTGAAGAGATATTTCACGACATCCGAGCGCGGGATATCTATAGACCTTTTCCCACCGCCTCTCAAAAGCGTTTCTATCCCTTCGAGATAATCGATGTACGAAACCAGGTCGACTTCGTCAAGGCTTAGAGGATAATCCTTCCTGTATTCTTTCATCATTCTTTCTATCCTCTTCTGGCCGTGTACGCCTTCAAGAACCAGCGAGATCTGCTTTTCCGCGAAAAATCCATACCTTTCGAACAGCCCCTCAAGAACTTCATAAATCGAAAGTCCCCGTCTTAAAAAATAAGCCGCCATTTCGCAGAACAACATTGAAGAGGAAACGGCGTCCTTGTCTCTGACGAAAATCCCGGTCACGTAACCTATACTCTCTTCGTAACCGAAAATGAAATTCCCCTCCCGACTTTTTTCTATCTCCAGCGCCTTTCCGCAGATGTTTTTGAAGCCGGTTAACGTTTCATAGGTACTCACCCCGTAATTTTCCGCGATAGTTTTCGCTAGATCTCCGGTGACTATCGACTTTACGATGAACCCTTTTTCCGGCAAGACCCCTTTCTCTTCCATAGACAGAAGAATGTAGTTTACCAGCAAAGCGCCTGTCTGGTTACCGTTAAGAGAAACGTATCCGCTCGAGTGTCTTACCATAACGGCCAGACGATCGGCGTCGGGATCGGCGGCGAGCAGAACATCGGCTTCTACCTTCTCACCCATCTCCACGGCGAGCTTGAAGGCCTTGACGTCCTCGGGATTCGGATAACCGACAGTTGTGAAGTCGGGATCGGGTTTTTCCTGCTCGGGAACCACGAAAACCTTCTTGAAGCCCCTCTCTTCGAGCACTCTCCGTATCGGTCCGTTTCCCGTTCCATTAAGCGGGGTGAAGACTATTCTTATGTCTTTATCGAGTTCTTCGGGTGAATCTCTCAAGGAGAGTGATTTCACCTTGCTTATGTACAGATCGTCTATCTCTTTTCCAGTATATACAAGAAATCCCTCCGACTTTGCCTTTTCGAGGGAGACATAACGAACACCCGAGAAAAGAGCGACTTTCTCGATTTCTCTGTAAACTCCATCGGCTATCTCCGGTAGTACCTGGGCCCCGTCTTGCCAGTAGAGCTTGTATCCGTTGTACTCTTTGGGATTGTGGCTGGCCGTTATCATGATTCCAGACATCGTTGAAAGATGAATTACGGCGAATGAGAGTTCAGGAGTGGGCCGTATATCGTCGAAGAGAAAGACCTTTATACCGTTTGCACAGAGCACCGAGGCCGCGGCTTCGGCGAATTCACGCGAGTGGTGTCTGACGTCATAGGCTATTACAACACCTCTCTTTTGTGCCGATTCACCGTAAGATGCTATGTAATTGGCCAGTCCCTGTGTGACACGGGCTATGTTGTATCTGTTCATCCGGTTGTCACCCGCGCCGATCTTACCCCTCAAGCCGGCTGTCCCGAATTGCAATTGCGTATAGAACCTGTCTTTAATTTCTTCGGGAGAATTTTTTATCGACAGGAGCTCGTTTCTCGTCTCATCATCGATATACCTACTTTCCAGCCATTTCTGAAATCTCTGATTGTAGTCCATGCTTTTCCCCCTCTCGATAACGATTATATCTTATGGTGCCGCTCGAAAACATACTGGACGGTTTTAGTCGCCTCTGGCTATCTTCTTCGCAACTTTACCCTTTATTGCCGCATAAATCGAGGGAAATTCAGATATCCTCGCCACAGACCTGTTGGCGCTGGCTGCGGTGATATTGTAGATTATCCTCGGTATGGAACTCTTTTTGCCAACTCTGATTCTTTTCAGAAGAGTCCATGCCAGAAAACGGAAGAGCGAAGAGAGAACGAACAGCAGTTGAATTCCGTAGAAAGGGAATCCGAAGAGATCGAGTTTTATGTTCTTCATTAAAGTTGCTAGCACCCCACCCAGAAGCGATCCCAATAGAGCGCCGAGACCGTTGGCGAAAGAGAGAACCGCGAAGTACGCCTCTGCGCGCTCGCCCGGAAAAAGCGCCATCATCGTCGTGAAGAGAGTGAGATTCACACCGCTCCAGGCAAAACCGCTCACCACCTGGTTGATGGGAATCAAAAAAGTCGTTCCGGGATTGGTAAAAACCCATGTCAGGGGCAAAAAGATCGTTATTCCCAGAGTGAAGTGTACGACATCGAAACCGCCTATTTCATCGGTTATTTTACCCCACAGCAAGTAGAAGACCATGAGCGACAGACTGTTCACGATAGTCATGATGCTCATGAAAGAGTAGTCCAGTTTAAGGTTTATGATCTGGTGATAGGAAAAGAAGGGGCTGGATATGGCCAGGGCGAAGTTCCATACGAAAGAAAAGGAAATGAATTTCCTGAACTGAAGATCCTTCAACGGCCTCAAGAAAACACCGACGCTGTAAGAAGGCTCCTGTCGCGGCGGTACGTGATGGAGAGCCAGTACCAGAAAATCGATAAGCGCGAATCCGGCCGCTATAATCGATACAATGATGAATCCCTTACGTCCTGGAACATTGTCCAGAATAGAGGAGTAGATGAAAGTCATCGACATGGCCGTGAAAGAACTCAAGAGATTTCTCCTGCTGTAAAACCTCCCGCTGATATTCGCCGGAACTATATCTTTCATTATCGATACCCAGAAATTCGAAGCGAAGCTGTTGCAGATAGCGATAACCGATAGGAGTATCAGCAATATCGACTGATGCACCATGCCCGTCGCCAGCGTGATGGATATAAGAGCCACTGTGATTCTCGATATAAGCGCCGTGCTGAGCAAAGCTCTCTTTCTTGTGCCGGTTCTGTTCATGATGAAAGGTACCAGCAGTTGGACGAGCTGGGAAAGAACCAGCAGAACTCCAATAACGGATATAACGAGCTCGTCTGCTCTGTATTCGAGGGCTAGACCTGTCAGAATGAAGCCCTGGGTGATTATGAAAAAGCCGTTGTAGAAGAACGTATCCATGAAAGATAGTCTTCTGGTCTTCTTGTGCAGTTTCTCAGTGTCCAATTCATTCATCGAGCCCATCTAATCCCCTTTCGATAACTATTGTAAACCCAAAACATTGAAAGCTGAATTATAAGAAAAGTGCGGTTGTCCTTTGGACAACCGCTATGTTTGAGAGATAAGGGGTGGAATTCTCCACAATTGTATTTGTGCAAATTCGTGCCAGTATTTTGGTTAACTCCGGGGTAGTGTGTGAAATTGCCCCAGAATTGACTGCGTAGTTGTATAATCGCTAAGAACGGTTTTTAAACCGCTGGAGGTGGTATCTTGCTGTACAGAAAGATAGCCATTGGAGAGAACCTTGAGTCTCTACCCTGTGAAGAACATTTCCAGAGTCTCTTCGATGTAGATTTCGATTTCCTGGTGAACCTGGGAAAGGAGACTCCGACGATTCTTTTCATAGATGGTGGAAACTACAGCAAAGATATCCTCGATGACTGGATCTTTGCATTCACCAACATAATACTTATAAACAACAACCCCATAAGGGCGTTCATAATCAGGGGTTACTCAGAAGAGACGCAGGAATTCAAAGGATATTATCGAGTTGTAGGAAGCTACAAAAGCCCTAGACAGATAGTTCAAGAGATAATAGACAGTATAGACAGGAGCCTTGAAAAGATAATCGGCAACAGCGACAGGGTAATTCAGATGAAGCGGATGATCGTGCTTTCCATGTTTTACGATGGTTCTATCATGATACTCGGAGAGACCGGCTCGGGAAAGAATCTTCTGGCCGAAACTATCGCCAGATTGTCTCCGCGGGGCAACAAACCCTTCTACTCCATAAACTGCGCCGCGATCCCTGAAACACTGCTCGAGAGCGAGCTGTTCGGTTACAAAAAAGGTGCCTTCACGGGTGCCACCGGCGAAAAGATAGGTCTCATAGAGCAAGCCGACAACGGAACGCTCTTTCTCGATGAAATAGGTGACATGCCCCTGAATCTTCAGGCAAAGATTTTGGCCATCACCGAAAACAGGGAATTTTTCAAGATTGGAGCCACAAAACCGACCAAAGTTGACGTGAGATTTATCACCGCCACAAACAGAACCGAAGACTCGGCGATGAGAAACGATCTAAGATATAGACTTTCAGCGGTAAAGATAGATCTCCCTCCTCTCAGAGAGAGAAAGATGGATATCCCGCTAATTTTCGACAGCGTTCTTGAGAGAAAGGGATACCTTGTAAGGTTTGAAAACATCCCTAGAGAATTGAAGGAAAGGTTCCTCTCGTACAACTACCCGGGTAACATCCGCGAATTGTTGAACATGGTCGAGGAGTATCTTGCTCTGAACGATGTTGTACAGGCAACTGTCGATTCATCGATTTCAAAGAATATAAAGATACTCGCTGAAGAAGCTCTCGTAGCCAGAGTCGTAAAAGGGACTACTTACAAAGACTTTCTTCAGGAAATCTACAAAGGTGTATCCAGAGAGATACTCATCCAGAGGGCCGGAGTTCTCGATAACGATATAAATGCACTGGCCGGCGAATTTGGACTCACACCGAGGAGAATAAGAGATCTTCTGTCGGAGCTGGAAGCTCAATAGGCCTGAAGCCCCATTCATCGGCCTTATGGTTGCGCGGTTCGCGCAAAATCCCTCGCCGTAGATAATTAATGTATAATCTCAGGAGTAGGAGGTGTTTTTTTGGCTGTCAGAAAACTCAATCTTCCACAGGAGATAGAAGTAGCCGAGCTGTTCGGAGAATACGACCGGAAGGCGAAGTTCATTCAGAAGAAACTGAACGTGAAGATATCGATCATCGGAAACGAGATCTGGATAAAGGGTGAGGATGGAAACGGTATAGAAGTTGCGAAGAACATAGTTGATGAGCTGCTCCAGATGACCAAGGACGGACATTTTGTGGAATGGCGCGAGTTCGAATACATAGTCGATCAGCACCTGCAACACGATGAAAAAGATGAGGAATTCAAGGGCGTTTACAGCGAAGTAAGAGAAACATCCCTGCTTTCAAATCGAATAAGGCCTAAGACTCTCGGCCAGAAAGAATACCTGGAAACCATGAAAGAAAAGGAAATGGTCTTCTCGATCGGTCCGGCCGGCACAGGAAAGACCTATCTGGCGGTTGCGATGGCGGTGGATTTCTTGAAAGCCGGAAAGGTTCAGAGAATTATTCTCACCAGACCGGCCGTGGAGGCTGGTGAGAAGCTGGGATACCTTCCGGGAACCCTGCTGGATAAAGTGGATCCTTACCTGAGACCTCTGTACGATGCGCTCATGGAGATGATTCCCACCGAGAAGCTCGGTTACTACAGAGAAAATTCGATAGTTGAGGTCGTTCCGCTCGCCTACATGAGAGGAAGAACGTTGAACAACTCCTTCATAATCCTCGATGAAGCGCAGAACACCACTTATCAGCAAATGAAGATGTTCTTGACCAGGATCGGATTCAACTCCAGAGTCGTTGTTACAGGAGACATAACGCAGATAGATCTTCCACGCGACACCAATTCGGGTCTCGTGGTAATACAGAAAGTTCTTGGAGGTATAGAATCGATAGGTTTTTCCTATCTCACCGATCAGGACGTGGTAAGGAATCCTCTGGTTAAGGAGATAATAAAGGCCTACGACACCTATGAAAGAGACAAGCAGGCAAAAGAATAAAGAGAAAAAGAAAATCCAATTTCCCTTTGAGAGACTCTTCAACATAAAGGATCTCACCAATTTCATAATCTATCCGATTTTTCTTGCTCTTTTAAACCGGGCTCCCTTTCTTTCCTTCCCGTCGAAGCCCTTTCTCTATTTCATCGGTTCTGCGATTTTGTGGTATATATTCGCCGAAAGAACCGTTAAAAATAACAGATACTTCCATCTACACAGGGCATACAGATTGACATTTTTCTGTGTGGTTGCTTTCGGTGTGTTCATAAACTCTTTTCTGCCTTCGCTGGCCGATGCGAAGCTCCTGCCGGAGATGACGCCCATCTTCCTGAGCGTCTCGATGGTGACCATATTGATAGGTTATCAGGAAGGAATAGGAAGCGGTCTCTTCATGTCATTTCTGGCCTCCGCCAATATCGACAACTCGTTTGAGACTTTCATACTCCTGTCTGTCGTCGTTCTCTCAACGGCACTGACAACAAGGCATATCGAAAGGAGAATAGAGATTGCCAGGGCCGGCTTCGAGGTCAGTCTGATCTTCACGGCCGTGAATCTCGTAAGAATGACTCTCCAGGGAGAACCGATCAGCGCTCTGGATCTTACAGTTGCCTTCGCAAACCCAATCCTCTCTTCGGTGATAGTTATAGGCATAGTGCCTTACATAGAATATGTGAGCAGAATCTATTCGGATACGGGGATGTTGGAGCTGGGGAATTTGTCTCATCCGCTGTTGAAAAATCTGTCGATATATGCGCCGGGTACGTACTACCACAGTATTTCTCTGGCAAATCTATCCGAGGCGGCCGCCGAAAAGATCGGAGCCAACCCTATACTTGCCAGAGTGGCTGCGTACTTCCACGACGCCGGAAAATCCAAGAGACCCCAGTACTTCGTAGAGAACCAGCAGGATGGGATAAACCCGCACGACAATATCACACCTTCGATGTCGAACCTGGTCATCAACGAACATGTGAAGCAAGGCGTCGAGCTGGCCCATAAATACCGTCTTCCTCTGTTGATAGAAGATGTCGTGAAGGAACACCACGGAACCAGAATAAAGAAGTTCTTCTTCCACAAGGCCAAAACCGGTGGTCAGGAAGAACACCAGGAAGACTTCCAGTACCCCGGACCGAAACCCCGGTTCAAGGAATCGGGCATCATAATGCTTGCCGACTCGGTTGAAGCTGCCTACAAGAGCCTGAAAAAGCCTACACCCGCAAAGACCCAGGAACTGATAGAAGAAGTGGTCAACGGCATTTACAACGAAAGACAGCTCGATCAGACGGGGCTGGACCTCGACGATCTCGAGAAGATAATCGAAGCCTTCACGAGGGTCCTGATGAGCATGAATCAGCCAAGAATTGAATATCCGAAAGAGACGATAGAAAAAGTGGTGATGGCAAATGGAGATAATAGTCCAAAACAAGATGGAAAGGACGATAGACGCGAAAAAAGTGAGTAACATAGCCAGGAAAGTAATTGAGAAAGAACTCGGCGAAACCGAAATCGGAAGTCTGAACATCCTTCTTACAGATGACGCAGAAATAGCGAGTATAAACAAGCAATTCAGAAACAAAGAAGAACCAACGGACATTCTTTCCTTCGGATACGGTTTGGAAGAAGAGCCGATAGGTGATATAGTCATTTCGCTGGAGAGAATAGCCGAACAATCTCAAGAATTCGGAAACTCCTTCGAAGAGGAACTCCTCTACATTACGATCCATGGAGTCCTTCACGTCCTTGGCTACGACCATGAGGGGTACGACACCGAAGACGAAGAGATCTTTCTTCTTCAGAAAAAATACTTTCGAGAACTGGTAAAGGAGTGATTGGCTTTGTCTGATTTCAGACCTTTCAGGGCTGTTAGACCGGCTGCGGGATTGGAGCAGAAGGTCAACTGTCCGCCGTACGATGTCATTTCGTTCGAAGAGGCAAGAGAGATAGGTAGAAACCCGGAAAGTTTCGTGCACGTTATTAGATCGGAGATCGATCTTCCCGAAGAGACCGACCATTACGACGAGAGCGTTTATTTGAAAGCGAAGGGAAATTTCGAAAAACTTCTTTCCGATGCTATTCTGGTACAGGAAGAGAGACCTGCCTACTATATATACTGGCAGAAGATGAAAGATCATGTCCAGATAGGAATCGTAGGCTGCGCCAGCGTCGATGAGTATCAAAGGGAGAGAATAAAAAAGCACGAGCTCACCAGGCAGGACAAAGAAGAGGACAGGGTAAAACATATCCACACCGTTGGAGCCAACACCGGACTGGTATTTTTGACCTTCAGGTCCAGTGAAAAACTCGAAGAGATCCTTTCTAGATACGTGAAAGAGCTGGAACTCTCTATGAGAGTCATCGACGAAAACGATGTGGAACACAGGCTCTACGCAGTCAAAGACGATAAGAGAGTCGAGGAGTTGAGGCAATCGCTCGGGGAGATAGAAAACATGTACATCGCCGACGGTCACCACAGAGCCGCTTCCTCTTCGAGGGTCAGGGAGCTGATGAAAGCTCAAAATCCAGACCACACAGGCAAGGAAGAATACAATTACTTCATGGCCGTCGCCTTTCCACACTCTTACCTCAGGATAATGGACTACAACAGGGTGGTCAAAGACCTCGGGGGAATCTCCCCGGAAGAATTCATGGATAGGGTGGGGGCCGCTTTCGACATATCCCATGCCCCAGAGAGCCCATACAAACCTGTAAAGAGACATGAATTCGGTATGTGCCTGTACGGAAAGTGGTACGTTCTGACCGCCAGGAGCGGAACTTTCGATGAGGACGACCCGGTTGGAAGTCTGGACGTGGATATCCTTCAGAGAAACCTCCTGGGACCTGTACTGGGAATCGACAATCCCAGAAAGGACCCGAGAATAGACTTCGTAGGAGGTATAAGAGGTTTGAAGGCTCTGGAGAACAGAATAACCAACGGCTGGGCCGTCGCTTTTTCGATGTTCCCGACCTCGATGGAGGAATTGCTGGCTGTCGCCGACAGCGGGAAGATAATGCCTCCGAAATCCACCTGGTTCGAACCGAAACTGCGCAGTGGATTGGTCGTGCATCTTCTGAAATGAAAACCGTGGCGATTGTCGTTGCAGGCGGCCGGGGAGACAGGATGAAGGCATCCATCCCCAAGCAGTTCATGTTGCTTCAACATAGAGAGATATTCGTCAGATCCGTGGAGATATTTCACGGATCTGATTTAATAGATGGAGTCGTTCTCGTCATGCATCCAGACTGGATGGAAGCTGCCGGGAGAATACTTGACAAATACGGTATAGATTCGGTGGGCATCGTCCCCGGGGGAGAGACGAGGCAGGAATCCGTTTACAGGGGACTTTGTTCGATCGAATACGAGGGGTTCGACACCGTTTTGATTCACGACGCGGCAAGACCGCTTTTCTCGGCCTTCCAGATCCCAGATTTGCTCAAAACGGTCGAAAAGGGCCTTGGCGTGGTAGTCGTAGAACCGTTGAGCGATACGGTATACATCACCGACCATGGATCGGTGGTGGGGATCCCCGACCGTGCAAACCTCAGGGCCGCCGAAACGCCGCAGACCTTCAGATACGAAGATATCTTTGCGGCTCACCGCAAAGCCATAGATGAAAACCTGACCTCTTCCACGGACGATGCGAGGCTGCTGCTGAACAACGGATGCAAGATCGTCACGCTGGACTCTCTCACCAGAAATATGAAAATCACCGGCCCCCAGGATCTCGAGATAGCAGAACTGTTGCTGAAGTCACGCGCAAAAACAAAAGG